>JBNGCW010000028.1:0-50001 GCA_049975525.1 Anaerolineae bacterium | reverse complement strand
GAACATGAGTTTACACCATGACTGACTTTTTTACACTCGATGTACGGTAGAAAAACTGAAAAACCTTTTTTAGTAAAGTCCTCTTTGCTCCTTCGAAAATAGACGACGAATTGAGAAACTGACGAATTAAAATCCTAATTCCCTAGCTGGTCTCCCGACCGTGCCCTACCGCGCTAAAGCGCGTGACTACTAACCATTTTCGTGCTTGGAAGGTGTGCTCAAGCACCGACGTCTCCCCTGTAGTCTGTTGCCTTTTGCCGCTCTCCCCGGTGCCTGGATTTAGAGTATAACGAAACCATGATGGAGACGTTGACCCTGACCCGGAGGCAAGCCTGCCGCTTCATCCTCGCCTCCCAGGCACTGTATCCACCGCATCAGAGCCGGGGCCGGGAAGCCATTCTCGCCTTCGTCCGCTGCGTGGGCTGGATCCAGTTCGATCCTCTGGACGTCGTAGGGCGCAACTTTTCACCCTCTCCCTGGCATGGTCTCTCTTTCCTCTCCGTGAGAAACCGGGAACAAAATCGCGCGGCGCTACGTTGATGAGGTGTCATATCAATTCCGACTCGGCGTAAGGTCGGAGCCAACCACAAAACGATAAGGGGGAAGGGATGAACGTCAAAGGCGTAGGGATAACGGTGCTGGTACTGGTGTTGGCGGCGATGTTGGCAGGATGTGGTCAGATGCGTGGTTCGGACGAGGTTGATATGCCCAACCCCGCTTCCGCCTACTGTGAGGAGCAGGGTGGCACGCTGGAGATCCGCGAAGACGAGGACGGGGGGCAATACGGGGTCTGCATCTTCGACGACGGCAGCGAGTGCGAGGAGTGGGCCTTTTACCGGGGCGAGTGTGAATCCGGCCTGGGGCCGCTGCCCCCCAAGGGCGGATCCGCCGGACAGGCCGCCTCCGTCTTCGTCGATGAGCTGACCTTGCACGTCCTGGAGTCGTTCCCGGTCCAGGTGAACGCTGTGGTGCGCGGCAACCTGGCGGACGGCTGCGTCGTTCTGGACGAGATCAAGGTGACCCCTGAGGGGGAAGTCTTCACGCTGACCCCCGAGACCCATCGGGAAGGCGAGGTCTGCACTCAGGCGCTGGTGCCCTTTGAGGAGACCGTGAGCTTGCCGGTCGAGGGGTTGCTCGCCGGCACATACACCGTCGTGGTCGATGAGCTGCGCGAGACCTTCACCCTGGACGTAGACAACACGCTCGACACGGGCGACGATTGAGGCGTAGCGCCTGGGCAAGGGATCGCGTTCTGCTGCCTCTGGCTGCTCGTCTCTGCTACGGCTGCCAGCCGACCTGCGGCGAGCGGTAGAAGTTGACGCCCAGTGTGTCGAGGCGGGGGCCGTGGGCGCTCAGGCGCTCTCGATACGCGGCCCAATCTCGTTTCTCCTGGGGCGACCAGCCGATCTCCGCGTGTCCCAGCAGCCGTGGGAGGACCATGAAGTCCAGGTCGGCGGGGGTGGCGAGGGTTTCGGTCCAGACGGCAGCCTCAATTCCCAGGATCTGCCGGGCCGTGACGGCCGGCACCTCCGTCGCCGGATCCCAGGCATAGGCCTGCTGCACGTCCACGTGCCCGGCCCAATCCAACCCTAAGGGTGTCTCGGGATGGTACTTCATGTCGAGGTAGACGTGCGTGGCCGGGGAGAGGATCACGGCGTTGTCCTGCGCCGCCGCCAGCACCTCCTCGCTGTGCCAGTGTTGCACTACCGTCCTCGGCGCCAGAGCGCTCTGGGCGATCTCCTCCCAGCCGATCATGGTCTTGCCGTGGGCCTGGACGATGTTCTGCACGCGTTCAATGAAGGTCACGTAGTCGGCGCTCTCTGTGGCGTGGGCCTCGTCGCCGCCGATGTGGATGTAGGGGCCAGGCGTCAGTGCTGCCAGCTCGCCGATCACGTCGTCTACGAAGGTGAAGGTGAGCTCCTTGTCGATGCAGAGGGAGCTGAAGCCTACTTCGGTGCCGGTGTAGAGATCGGGCGCCTGTCCGTCGCAGTTGAGTTCGGGATAGGAGGCCAGGGCGGCGTTAGTGTGCCCGGGCAGGTCGATCTCCGGGACGAGGGTGATGTGGCGCTGTTGCGCGTAGTCGACCAGCGCCGCGTAGGCTTCCTGGGTGTAAAAACCGCCCTCGCCGCCGCCCACGGCCGTGCTGCCACCGTGCTCGGCCAGGCGCGGCCAGCTCCTGATCATGATGCGCCACCCCTGGTCGTCCGTGAGGTGCAGGTGGAGACGGTTCATCTTGTAGCGAGCCATCAGGTCAATGTAGCGCTTGACCTCCTCCACGGTGAAGAAGTGACGGGCCACATCCAACATCAGGCCGCGCCACGCGAAGCGCGGCTCGTCGCGGATCGTGCAGGCGGGGAGCTTCCAGGGGCCGGGCTGTACGCGCGTTCGCTCGATGGACGGGGGGAGAAGTTGCCGGAGTGTCTGGACGCCCCAGAAGAGACCGGCGGGTCGGTGCGCGGTGAGGGTGGCGCCTTGCGTGGAGACGCTCAGGACGTAGCCTTCCTCCCCCAGCGCGGGATCCACGTCCGCTCCCTGCGTCGTGAGCAGGACGTGGCCCGGCGGTGGGGGGGGCGTTGTGGCGATCACCGGGAGTGCGTAGCCCGTGGCGGGACGCAGAGCCTCCGCCAGGTAGAAACCGACCTCCGAGACCTCCGGGGTCGCGTCCACGTAGATGCGTGTCTCCGCCGTCAGGGTAAACACGCCCTCTCCTGCTGTGACCGAGGCCGGAGCGGGTATCAACGTCTCCAACGCAGAGTGCGCTGCTTCTGCAGCGGGGACAGGGGACTCCGAGGATGCTGTGCAGGATGTCATACATAAACCTCCTATCGCTATCGTGAGCAGGAAAATCGAGAGCCTCTGCTGCGGCCGGCTCAGGTACATGGGTCTGCCTCTTTGCGGTTACAGGCTCAGCGACGCCGGAATGGCGGGGTCGAGGTCGTCAAATTGGGCTAGCCAGGCGCGACGGTCCTCGCGCAGCACCTCGGTCAGCGCGCGGTACTCGCCGTCGGTGTAGTAGCGGCGCGGGTTCAGGCGCTCGGCGTAATCCGGGATGCCTTCGACGGCGGCAGCGACCTCGTATCCCCAATCGGGGTCCCGTCGCCAGGTGATGCCGCCCCGCGCGATCTGCTTGATCAGCTCCGTCGAATCCAGCACTTGGATCTTGGCGCCCAGCAGGTTGCCCTCCGGATCCGTGCGCTCCTGGCGTTCGACACCGCGCGTGCCGACGCGTCCGGTGTTGAGCAGAAAGACCTGGACGTCGGGGTTGTTCCGCAGGATCTCCAGGAAGATGTTGCCTTCGTCGGCGTAGGAGCCGATGATGAAGGGATTGGTGCCCACGCTGTGCACCGGCTCTCCCGCCCGCGCGGGATCGCCGGCGGCCGTCTCGATGGACTCGCCCAGCATGAAGAAGGCCGCGCCCTGTTCCGCCGTCAGCCGCGCTACCGGCGGCACGATGTCCTCGCGTCGTGTGATAAAGACGATGATGTCGGCGCGGGGCAGGTCGATGGAGTCGTCGGTGTAGTCCATATCCTCGCGGAAGACGATGGCGCGCCCGTTCTTGCCCAGCGTGTAATTGAGGAAGTCCAGGCTGCCGTCCGGTGTCACCCAGACGTTTTCCAGCATCGCCCGGGGGGAGATGGCGGCGTTGTACAACAGCGGCTGGCTCGCTTCATCCAGCCCCTCGGTCTTGATGAAGAAGTTGTCCTCGGTGCCGTAGCAGCTGGCGTCGGGTTGCATCATGATCACGTCGTCCTGACGGATGGCGACGCCTTCCCCTTCCCCTTTCAAGAAGTGGTGGTGGCAGGTGAGCGTCGTCTTGCCCGTGCCGCTTAGCCCGAAGAAGATGGCGCCTTTCTCCACCCGCGCGCCGTTGACGTCGCGCACGCGCAGCACCTTCGACCCGGCGTGCAACCCCAACCCGCCGTGCTGCTTGACCCAGGCCATGGCCATGCGCAGGAAGGACTTCTTCACCTCGCCCATGTAGTCGCTGCCCAGCACGTAGGTCGTGGCCGTGGTCGGATCGACCAGGATGCGGCGCTCCATCACCTTGTCCCGCCACTTGGGCAGCATGACGGTGGTGAGGTCGGCGCGCTCGCGGGCGATCATCTCCGGCGGCGCATCGAAGAGCGATTGGCCCCACATAAAGGCCAGACGCGCGTGGTCGATGGGGACGTAGAAGCGGCAGTGGAGGCGGAAGTTCGGGTGCTGGCCCATCACGCGATCCAGGCGGATCAGCCGCAGCGTGCCCAGGGTGGCCTGCGCGTTGGTCAGCCAGCGCGTCTGCTCCGCCGTCGGCTCGTCGAAGACGATATCGGTGAACTTGGCGCTGCGGCTGCGGATGCGGGTCACGTAGCGGGCCGAGCCGTGGACCGTCGTCGTTTCCTCGACGGACGCCCATGCCCGCAGTTGTTCCCAGGACGGATTGTTCAGAATCTCACGCGCGCGGATCGGTCGTGCGAAAAGTTCACTCATAGCAGCTCTCCAATCTCAGGCATAGGGGTGAGTAAAAGCAAATGGCTGCCCATGATCCAGGGGCAGCCAAAGAACATCAGTCTTCTGCTCGGTTGCAGCGTGTTGATGGCATTCATACATCTATCATATCGTGTCGGGAAGACGAGGGCAATAGTGGATTATCACCTCTTGCCAAGTACGCATATCCTGTAACACAGCGGAAACGGACAAAGGGGGGATTTCGAAGCGCGTCGGCGTTTGCCCCGGAGGGGCTGTTTTGGAATCGTGCTGAAATGGGGTAAAGTATAGATGAGGGCGTTCGTCTCGGTGGGTTGTCGGGTGTTGCACGGGGGATAAGCGTTGGTGTTGCACATTACGACCTTCGGCGGATTGCAGATAGAGCTAAATGGCCTCGCTGTGGAGCTGCCGTCTCGCACGGCGCGCAACCTCTTGGCTTATCTGATCTTCCATCATGACCGTTCCTTGACTCGCGATCATCTGGCGGGCGTCTTCTGGCCCACACGTTCCAACGTCCGTGCGCGGCGTGCGCTCTCCCAGGCCCTCTGGCAAATCCGCACGGCCCTCGGCCCCTCGGCCGATTGGGTGGTCGCCGAGCCGGAGCACGTTACCTTCACACTGCAACCCGGCGACCGCCTCGACGTGACCGACTTCGAGGCAGCGATCCGCAGTGACGATCCGGCCCAGCTCCGCGAGGCTGTGGCACTGTACCAGGCCGACTTCCTCGAGGGCTGTTACGAGGACTGGGCGCTCCTGGAACGCGAGCGCCTGCGGGAACAGTACCTTGCTGCCCTGGAACACCTCGTTATCCTGCACAAACGGCGCGGTGACTTCGAGGCCGCCCTGCAGCTCGCACAACGGCTGGTCGCCGCCGACCCGCTGCGCGAGACCGCCCATCAGGAATTGATGCGCCTGTATCACCTGCTGGGTCGTGACCGCGCCGCCCTGGAGCAGTATCAAGCCCTGTGCCGGATCCTGGCCGACGAGATAGGAGAGGAGCCTATGGACGGAACGGTGCTCCTGGCCCAGGAGATCGCGGCCCGGCTCAAAGAGGTCGAAGCACCCTACCTGCCGCTGGAGACCAGGCAGGCGCTGGCCTTTGAACGGCCCGATCTCATGCCGCTGGTGGGGCGGGAAGAGGAGCGGGCGACGCTCCTCACCCACCTGGAAGCGGCCATTAGCGGGCGGGGTGGGACGGTCCTGGTCGAAGGGGAGGCGGGTGTGGGCAAGACGCGGCTCCTGCAGGAGGTGGCGCGAGGTGCAGAGTGGCGCGAAGCGCAGGTGTGCTGGGGCTGGGGTCGGGAGCTTGCCGGGCTGCCGCCTTACGGCGTGCTGCAAGAGGCCCTGCGCGCGGCGCTCTCGCCGCTGCGGGCGACCCAGTTGGCGGAGCTGGTGGAAGGCGCCTGGCTGCGGGAGGCGAGCCGGCTGCTGCCCAAGCTGGTGGATTGGCTGCCCGATCTGCCGCCTCACGTGAGCGCGGGTTCGGAGCAGCAGCGGGCGCGTTTGTTGGAAGCGCTGGCGCGAACCGTATTGGCCCTGGGCCACATCGCGCCCCACCTGCTGATCCTCGAAGATTTGCAGTGGGCCGACGAGGCCACCCTGTCTGCGCTGGTTCACCTGACCCCCAGGCTGGCGGAGAGCCGCGTCCTGGTCATCGGCAGCTATCGGGGCGAGGAAGCCCGGGAGACGCGCGCCGTCTGGGAGGCTTTGCAGGCCCTGGAGCGAGGCAGCGGCCACCCTTGCCTGTTACTGAAACGCCTCAATGCCGATCAGACCGGGGAGCTGGTGCGGCGCGGGCTGGGGCTGGTGGATAGGGCTCCCCTGTTTGAGAAACGCCTGCACCAGGAGACTGATGGCAACCCTCTCTTCGTGCTGGAGACGCTGCGGGCGCTCCAGGACGAGGGATTGCTCTACCGCGACGAGGCCGGGAAGTGGAGCACGCGCTGGGACGATACGACGGTGGATTACACCGAACTGCCCCTGCCGGCCGGCGTATACCAGGTGATCAACCGGCGGCTGGCCCGCCTGGGAGCCAGCGAGCGGGCGGCGTTGAACACGGCGGCGGTGCTGGGCAGCGACTTTGGCTTCACGCTGCTCGCCCGGGCCGGCGATCTGGACAGGGAGACCGTCCTGAAGATGGTGGGCGAGTTGCTCCGGCGGCGGTTCCTGGTAGAGGAGCCACAGGTCTATCGCTTTAGCCACGACAAAATACGCCAGGTGGCCTATGCGGGGATGGACGAGAGAAACCGGCGCAGGTTGCACCGCCAGGCCGGGTACGCGCTGGAGGCGCTGCACCCGGATCAGGTCGAGCAACTGGCCCACCACTTTGATATGGGGCAGGTGTGGGACAAGGCGGTCGTGTACAACCGTCGAGCCGGGCAACGGGCCAGGAACGTCTATGCCGGCGCAGAGGCCTTTGATTATTACAACCGCGCCATCGAGGCCTGGGAACGCCTGCGGCCAAAGGACGAAACGCTCGGCCTGAGCCTGTATGGGGAAAGAGGACGCATCTGCCAGGACACCGGGCGGCTTGACCAGGCTGCGGTTGATTTCCAGACGGCCTACGATCTGGCGGAGCGCGCTGGCGACTGGGCCGGTCAGGCGCGCATCCTCAACGATCTGAGCTACCTCCGCTACCTGCGGGGCGATTTCGACGGCATGGTGGCTTTTGCCCAACAGGCGCTGGGCGTAGCCCAGGCGGCTGGACTCTCGTCTGAGATCGCCGCTGCGTTGTTCAACAGAGCCACCGCGCTGCGCAACACGGGCCACTATCGGCAGGCCATCGCACTCTACGAACGCGCAGCGGCCATCTACGAGGAGTTGGACGACCGGGTGCGCCTGGCCGACTGCCTCAACCGCCTGGGCGGGGCCCTGATATTCACCGGCGCCTATGCCCAGGCCCGCTCTGCCATGCAGCGCGCTCTGGACATCTGCCGCCAGTTGGACGACGTGCAGGGGGTCTCTTACGCGCTGATCAACCTGGCAGCCGTCTATTATTACCAGGGACAGCTCGTTCCGGCCAGGGATGCCGCGCGGGAGGCGTTGGAAATCGCCAGAGCGACCGGAGAACCCTCCGCGGAGTGGTTTGCCCTGGGCAACCTGGGACAGTCGATCCTGGAACAGGGTTTCCCCGCCCGGGCCATTTCTCTTTTCCAGCGCGCCTTACAGATGGCCCGGGAAGTCGGCGACCGGTCGGCCAGCCCCGAGGCTCTCTACCAACTGGGAAGAGCCCGCTATTTCCTGGGCCACCTGGAACAGGCCCAGGAGGCATTGGAGCAGGCGCTTGACGTGTCCGGCGATAGCCTGGCCCACCAGGTCCCGCTGATCCACGCTTACCTGGCCCAGGTGTACCAGGCGGTGGGCCGGGAGGCCGAGGCGTTGGCCCAGGCGCGCGCCGGGCTGCAAGCAGCCCGGGCGCTGGACGAGCCCTGGACCCTGGGCCTGACCCACCGCGTGATGGGCCAGGTCACCGCACACCTCGGCCAGGAGGCCGGGACAGAGTCGCTCCACCACTTTTGAGGAGAGCATCCGTATCCTGCGCGAGATCGGCGCGGCGGCCGAGCTGGCGCGCAGTCTGGCCGCTTATGGCCTCCACCTGCGGCGCTCCTCGACCAGCGTCGCAGCAGCCAGCCGTAGCACGGCGCTGCTCAACGAGGCTCGGGCGTCGTTCCAGGAGTTAGAGATGGCCTGGGATTTGGCCCGGCTCAAAGAGGATCTCGCCACCTGCCTGCCACCTGGCCAGATCAGCGTCCGTCTCCCGGCCGCCTCCGCCCCCACCGGCCGCCCCCGGCGCGAGGGCGAGACCGTCACCATCACCTGGACGGTAGAATTGCCGGAGGACGAGATCGTCACCGGCAAGGTCACTCGTCGCCGCCATCGCATCCTGCGCCTGCTGCGCGAGGCCGCCGACCAATCCGCCGCGCCCACCGTGCCCGACCTGGCGCAGGCGCTGGGCGTGAGCACCCGCACCATTGAGCGGGATCTGGCCGCCCTGCGCGACGCCGGCCACGCCGTACAGACGCGCGGCAGCCGCTCTCGCTAGACCCCCAATACAATCCCCCCGAAAAATGGCGGCATGGTTTCGCGCCGCCAACCTCCGGTTGAGACACCAGTGAGACATCGCTGTAGTATCATTTTCTCGAACGCTGGTTCCAGTACAGTGAGCACCAAGGAGGTAATTTGTCCAATGCAGGGCGCTCCCCCACGCGGTTCCACGCCTTCGTTGTCCGCATCTGGTGGGAATCGGACTCGCTGCGGCCCGGTGGACGCCCGCTGTGGCGAGGAAGAGTGCAGCACGTCACCAGCGGCGAGTACGTGGTGTTCCAATCGCTGGGCGAGCTGATGCGCTTCATCATCCCTCGGCGTCGTGCTCCTCTGCGTTTTGATGAGGATGAAGTTTGACGTTGGGCAAGAAGATCGCGCGGTCCCGAATAGCTTCAAACTCCGGACTGTAGAAGAGGGGGCTGGAAACGGTGTACACAATGGCGAGGTTGGGCTGCAGCATGGCGCCGCGATGATCGTAGAAGATATCCCGGGCCACGGGCAGGTCTGGCTTGTCCAGGTCATCGATGAGCACCAGGGGCCAGCGTTGAGACCGGCTGTAAATGGTGGTCGAGATGACGTTAAGCAAATCGATGAGGCCGGTGATGTCTTGTTCGATGACCTGACGAATGACCTGACGTGTTTTGGGTTCCAACTAATCTGAGCCCGGCCTGGGCGAAAAATGCATCCAATTGGGCTTCAAGCTCGCTTTCCGTAACACGTCCCGCTGTAAGTATCCAGCCCCTGAGTAACTCCACGAAAGCCGCCCTTCAAGCCCGCTTTCCGTAACACGTCCCGCTGTAAGGGTGATCTCATTTTCAACTTTTCCTCGAAAGCGGTCCAACTCATGGAGCAATGTCTTGGGCAGGCGACCGCCCTCCGCGCGATACTGTCGATAGATTTGCCCTCCCATGGCCAGCAGCACGTCCCGGTAGTCGAGGTTGTGGGGATCTGCCTCGTCCAGGATGGTGAAGTGCACGGGCCAGAACTTGGCGCGGATCTCGGGGTTGATGGCCAGACGGCGCAGTTCGGTGGATTTGCCGCAGCCGCGATGACCGGAGAAAAAGTGCTTGGGCAGTTGGTAAAAAGGCGCCAAGAGCGCTTGTTCCAGTTCCGCGATGGGGTTGCCGGGCCTATTCACGTAGAAAGGATTGGGCTGGCCGTCGGGCTTCATCTCCAGCGGTAAATCCAGTTCAAAATTGAGCCATGCGCGGTCAAAATCTTCTGCGATAATGTACTCAAAGTCCATGGTCTTCTCCTGGTCTGGGGTCTGGCGAAGGCTAATCTGCTGCTTTGCTATCTTTGAGTATAGCGCGATTCGGTCTGGTTGCAAAGGAGGGCATCGGATTTCTAGTCGGTCATCCCCTTTGTCATCGTTTTGACTCTGCTGAAATAACCGGCAGAAAGCGGTTTCGCGTGGAGTGAGTGCGGAGCGACGACGGGACGCCTATTCGTAGGCCAGCACCTCGCGGATGGTCAGCCGGGAGGCGTTGCGGGCGGGCAGGATGCTCGCCGTGACCGAGAGCAGCACCACGGCGCCCAGCCAGATCAGAAAGCCCTCGAAGGTGAAGGCGGCCTTGGCCGGCGCGTTGAAAATCGCCAGGCTGATGACATTGGAGAGCACCTGCGTGATGGGGAAGGAGAGTGCCACAGCCAGCAGGTAGCTCAGCACGCCGATGAGCGCCCCTTCAATGATGACCAGCCGCATCACAAAACCGTCATAGGCGCCGAGGGCGCGCAGCACGCCGATCTCCCGCGTGCGTTCCATCACGTTCATGCTCATGGTCCCCGTCAGCCCGATACTGCCCACTGCGGCCGTCAGCAGCGCCATCACCAGCAGCACGGCGGTGAGAATGCCAAAGAGATCGCCGATGGTGGCGCTCAGGGCGTTGCCCGCTTCCACCTGACGCACAACGTAGCCCCGGTCGCGGAAGTAACGGTCGACCTTCTTGCTGATCTGCTGCTGGTACGCCAGATCGTGCCGGGCAGTCACCAGGCGGAAGGCCGACGCGCGGTTGGTCAAGTTCAGCTCACGCGCCAGGTACTCGTAGTTGGCGTAGGCCAGCAGCTCGCCGCTGCCAGCGTACTGAAAGATTCCCACCACGCGCCAATCCCGCTCGTCGCCCGCCACGTCCAGGCGCAGCGTATCGCCTGGCTGCAGATCCGGGTCTTGATCCCAGAAGGCGTCGTTGACCACGATGGCGTTGGTGTCGCCGGGCTGCAGCCAGCGGCCCTCCTGCAGAATCGGCTCCAGCAGGTCGCTGTCCACCGGCGGCGCGAGGACGGCGAGGCTGTCCGACGGGCGATTCCCCGGATAGAGCCGCTCGGCCGACGTGACGATCCACGGTTCCACCCGCTCCACGCCCGGAATCCGCAGCGCGTGCCTCTCCACGGTGCTGACGGTGTAGGGCTGCCCGAAATCCAGGTTGACGTCGGCCAGGAAGTAGCGTCCCAGTTCCGTGATCTTGAGATTGAGCGCGGTCTGCGTGTTGAAGACGGCGATGAAGATGGCGCCGCCCAATGTTAACGTGAAGAGTGTCAGCGCCAGCCGTCCCTTCCGCCGGAAGGTGTTGCGAATGGAGAGGATCAGCGGGCGCGAGAGGATCTGGAGTCGTGCCAGGGCGCGGTTCAGCCAGCCCTGGGACGTTTTTTCACCGCTCAGGCCGGTTCCGCCCAGGGCGCCCTGCACGGTGACGCGCGAGCCTTTGAGCACCGGCTGCATCCCCGCGCCGATGGGCACCAGAATCGCCACCACTGTCTGGATGATCAGCGCCGGCGGGATGACGCGGAATCCCTGCAGCCGGAAGTTGACGATGTCGGCCGCCAGCGACGCCAGTTCGTAGGCGGCCCAACTGCCCAACGGCAGCGCGATGAGCAGCGCGATCAGGCCGAAGATGGAGATCAGCGCCAGGTACATGCCGATGATCTGGCGGCGGCGCGCGCCCACCAGTTTCATCACGCCCACCTGCCGCAGGTGCTGGTTGAAGAGCGCCGTCATGGTGTTGGCGATCAAGGAGCCGCTCAGGAAGAGCACCAGCACGCCCATGATGCTCAGCACGCCCAGCAGCGCCTGGATGATAGAAGCCAGCGGGTGCTCGCTCCGCCCGGAGAGCGTCGTATCGTAAATCTGGCGCCCGTTGCGTTCCACGCGATCGGCAATGACACCGGCGATCTCCGTGATGTGCTGCTTGTCGTCCGGGCGCTCGGCGACGGTGATGACGAGGCGGTTGAGGCCGGATGGAAAGTGGAGCCAGGCCAGCGTCTCGTCGGTGATGTAGCCCTTGGCGTCGCCCAAAATCGCGCCGTAGCTGTACGTGGGATCCTGCGCCACGCCGACCACGGGCAGATTGCGCTGCGTGCCGTCGGGTAACTCGACGGTCAGCGCGTCGCCGGGACCGACGCCCAGCTGTTCCGCCGTCTTGCCTTCCAGGACAATCTGGCGGTCGCGGGGCACGGCGGTGCCTGCTATGGGGCGCAGCCGGTTGATCTGCACCTCTTCAAAGTCGTGGAGCGCTTCCAGCGTCAGCTCTTCCCAGACGTCAGGCGCGGTCTCCAGCCGCACGGTGACGCGGCGGCGGCCTTCGGCCCAGGCGACGCCGTCGAGCCGCCGGATGGCCTTGACGTAGCCCGGCTCGAAGGCGTCTGTCACGATCTCAATGTTGGCCGGATTGACGCTGGCGTAGTCGGCGCGGATGTCCTGGGAGATGAGCACGTAGGAGCCGACGATCATGCCGATGGCGAAGACACCGACGGCGATGGACGCGATGACCAGCAGGCTGCGCATCTTGTTGTTCCACAGATCGAGGAGGACTTTCCGCCAGCGCGGGCGCATCGGATGGGCTTGTCGCTTACGCATGGGCCTGCTCCTGGGTCAGCCGCAGTCGGTGCCGGTGGGTTGCGTTCTCGGCGCGCCGGGCCTCGGCGACCTGGGCCAGCTCCTCGCGCAGCGTTTGCGCTTCGTGTAGCAATTGCTCAACCACATCACGTCCCAGCGCGATGACTTCCACCGGTGTTGCGAGCGCCGCCCGCACGCTGGCGATGGCGCCGCCTCGGTGTAGCACGTCGATCTCGCCGAAGTACTCACCGGGGCCCAGCCGGGCGACGGTCTGCGATTGCCCGTTTTCGCCCAGCGCAATCTCCACGTCTCCTTGCGCGATGAGGTAGAGCGCGTCGTTGGGCTCGCCCTCGTGGATGATGGTCTCGCCGGGAGCGAAGCGTTGCGCGACGGCGTGATGGGTGGCGTGGAGCATCTGACGGTGATCCAGCTGCTTCAGTACGTTGGCAATCGTCGCGTTGATGACCTCGCCGTCCGCCAGCAGGAGCGTCCGGTTGGTGCGCTCCGCCAGCGTCGGATCGTGGGTCACCATGATGATGGTCTTTCCCTGATCGGCCAGCGTCTCGAAGATGTCGTAGATGCGCGCGGCGGCGCGGCTGTTCAGGTTGCCCGTCGGCTCGTCGGCGGCGATGATGGGCGGATCGTTAGCCAGCGCGCGGGCGATGGCGGCGCTCTGCTGCTGTCCGCCGGAGACGGCACCGGGCATTTTGTGCGCGTGTTCCGCCAGTCCCACCATCTCCAGCAGTTCCATGGCCCGCGCCTCACGCTCGCCGGGGGGCGTGACCTCGGCGATATCCATGGGCAGCAGCACGTTTTCCAGCAGCGTTAGCGTGGGCAGCAGCTGGTAGAACTGGAAGACGATGCCCAGATTGCGTCCGCGCCAGCGTGACATCTTGCTCTCGTTGAGCGTGTGGATGTCCGTCTCGTCGATAATGACGGAGCCGGACGTGGGATGATCGATGCCGGTGAGCATGTTGATCAAAGTCGATTTGCCGCTCCCCGATTTGCCCACCACGCTGACGAACTCGCCAGCGTAGAAATCGACGTTGATGCCCTTCAGCGCTGGGAAGTCGCCCGCCGGCGTGCGAAAGATCTTCACGATGTCCTGCATCTGGATGAGCGGCGATTTGTTGGGGTCGGTCATGGTCGTCCTCCCCGCTCCTCTCCGACCAGGCGACCGTCGGCGAGGTGCAACACGCGGTCGACGCGCCGGGCCAAACTGGGGTCGTGGGAGACCATGACGATGGTTTTGCCTTGCGCGACCAGCGCGTCGAAGAGCGCGAAGATGCCTGCCGCGGTGACGGAGTCCAGGTTGCCCGTTGGCTCGTCGGCGACGATGAGCGGCGGGTCGTTGGCGAGCGCGCGGGCGATGGCAACGCGCTGCTTCTGTCCGCCGGAAATGCGTGTCGGCGGCTTCTGCGCGTGATCGGCCAATCCGACCCGGTCCAGGAGCGCCATGGCGCGCGCCACGCTTTTTTTGCCCTGGTAGAGCCCGCAGAAGTCCATGGGCAGCAGGACGTTGTCGATGAGCGACAGGGTGGGGAGCAGCTCGAAGGATTGGTAGATGATGCCGATGGTGCGCCCGCGCCAGAACGCGCGCTCGCTCTCGCTGAGCGCGTGGACGTGTGTATCGCCGACGCGCACGTCGCCGCGTGTCAGATCGTCCACGCCGGTGAGCATGTTGAGCAACGTGGATTTACCCGCGCCCGATTTGCCGATGATGCCTACGTACTCGCCGTGTCGCACCTCAACGGTGACGTCTTTGAGCGCGCGGAACGGTCCCGCTGCACTTTCGTAGACCTTCTCGATCTCCTGCAGCCGAACGAAGGGCCTCTCTGCGGCCTTTGGTTTTGACTGCCTCGTTCTTTCCAACGTCGCTGGTGATTGTGGCATAGTATCTCTCAATCCTCCTGGTAGTCAGATGGCAATGATCCCAAAACAAAATGCAACGCCTGTCAGGTAAATCGAACCGGAGGGTTTCTAGCCCCGTGGTTCGACCCCGGATAAGTGCGTTGCACGCGATAAAAGCCTATCTGCCAGGTTGACGATAAATAAGACCTGGGCTATGATGAACACAACGCTCATTATTCTACACAGTGTTTATTTTTTGTCAAGGAGGACGTATGGGGAATTGTCTTGATCGCCGGGTGCTGCGGACACGAGGGTCGTTGCAGGATGCGCTGTTGGATTTGATTCTGGAGAAACGCTACGACGAGATCACGGTGGAGGAGATCACCGACCGGGCCGGCGTTGGGCGCACGACGTTCTATCTTCATTACAAAGATAAGGACGCGCTGCTGCTGGAGGTGACGGGCGACTTTGCTGACGAGGTGCAAGCAGTTTTTCTGGAGCGCCTTGAAACCGCGCCGGTGCGGGTGGAAGACGTGGCAGAGGTATTGTTCCACCTGGCCGAGGAGCATTCCGATATGTACTGGGCCATCATCAGCGGGCGCTGCGGCGTGCAGGTGTTGGAGCAGTTCCGGCGGATCTTTCTCGCGCTCTTTAGGCGCATCCTAGAGGCGCAAATGGAAGCGGAAGAGACGCAACTGGAGACGCCGATTGGCTTCGTGGCTGCCTATCTCTGGGGCGCCATGAAAGAGACCATCATCTGGTGGAAGGAGCAGGACGCTCCCTATCAGGCGGCGGCGATGGTCGAGATGTTCAATCGACTTTCGACATTGGGTACACGGAGAGGGCTATGCGTAGATATCGAATAGCCAGCCGCTCTGGGCCAAGCGGGGGTCGATGTGCGCTGACTTAAGTACGATATTAGAACGTAGCCAGGGGCGACGCACCCTTGAATGTCTGAACCCGGCCATTTCGTGCACGCTGGGATGGGTTTTTAGCCAACATGATCGGGTCATCGCCGGTGCGTTGTACCTGATACCGTAATTTCAACCCTGCGAAATCCAATAAGCGCCGGCTTGTACTTTCCCGAACGCGACTCCAAGCGGAAGGTTTGTCGTCAAGCCCGCAGCCGTCGGTCGGCGTGCTGTCAAAGCGGCGGCTCAGTTTTCTCCCCCTATCCCGCGTGGACCCGAAATCGCCGGGGGAGGCGACGCCACTCGGCAGGCCCTGAAACGCAAAACGTGAGACGGGACACGCCTCACGTTTTACGTACGCTCTATGTGCTTGATCTGCTTCACGGATCGTGAAACGCGACGCTTCAGATCCTGTTGTGGACCCCATGCACTCGACAGATTCCGACGTCTGACTTGTGGTGGGTGTGATCATCCCCTGGGGTCGACGACGCGGCCCAGGAAGAGGACGGCCCCGGTTTCCCTGTCGCGGATCAGGTAGATGAAAGGGCGGTCGATGGTGATCTCGACGTCGGTCATGGGCATGGATTCCAGGCCGACGATGACGGCGGTGGCGGCCGCGGCCTCGGTGCCCTCTTCGTCCACGGCGACGTAGGCCTTGTGGAAGACGTTGGTGATGTAGAGGTCGCGCGTGCCGTCCATGCCGGAGAAATCGGCGCGATCCGGATCCAGGGCGTCGGTCATGCCCATGGCTTTGAGCGTGTCGGCCAGGCTGGCTTCTGCTTGGTACTCGAACTTAGGCATGGTCAGCACGACGCCCTTGGTCTCCATCTCCGCCACGATCTCCTGCAGGCGTTGGCCCGTGAGGCCGGCCTCGACGTCGGCGAAGGCGCCCGCGTCGGGCACCAGGATGACCATGCTGGCCTCGCCGCCACGGTAGGGCAGTTCGAGGGCCTGGTAGTTCTCGCCCCGCGTATAGGGGATCATCTCCGGTTGGTCCCAGGACATCATGGGCACGCTGACCTCACGTCCGTCCGCCGTGGTGAAGATGCCGTCTTGGGTGCGATCCTCGGGGAAGGTATAGGCCCACTTGGCGTTGAAGTAGATGGCGTTGGCGAGCACCAGCCGCGTCAGATCGTCGACGCCGCCTTTGGGGATCAGGTCTTTGATCTTGCCCTCGGTCTTCTTCTCGACCCAGGCGTTGATGGTCTGACGGGCGGCTTCGGCCGCGGTCTTGAAGCTGACCAGCCGCAGGCCGGCGCCGTAGTGGCGTGCCAGCAGGTCCAGGAACTCGTCGCGGAAAGTGTAGGTCTCCTCGGCCCAGAGTGAGTTGGCGATGTTGAGGGTGAACGCCTCCTCGTCGGCGTCCTTGGCGGGTTGCAGTGCCAGGTCCAGCGCGTTGAAGGCTGCGTGCAGCCGCGCCTGAGGAAGCGTGAAGTGCAAGGTTTCGGCCATCTGCTCGGCGGTCTCGCCCCGTACCCCGGCATAGGTCATCGCCAGCGCTACGGAGATGCTGTGGGGCGAGAAGAAGAGGTTGCCTGCGTCGGCTTCCCGCAACCGCCGGTAGAGATCGACGGCGAAGGCCGTGTTGCCGTCGACGAGGGCCTGCAGGTCGTCGGAGGGCACGTCGGGGGACGTCTCACGTGGCTCGCCGGAACGCGCTTCTTGCGCGCCAACGGACCCGGCGGGCGTGCAGCCGCTGACAAGCAGCGATAGGATCAACAGCAGCCAAAGGTATCTCATGGCACAACCTCCCTCGGTTGGATTTGACATGTTTACGTCCTATAGACGCAGAAAAGGGCGGAGATTGTTCCATGAGAGGGGGCAAGGACTTATCAGGCCGGCATGGGGCCGGCGGTCTGCTTGCGCTTGCCGACCTCCTCCACGTAGGCCAGGGACTGATGGCGGAAGTAGGTGTTGTAGAGCTCGGCGTAGTGTCCACCCCGGGCCATCAGTGCCTCGTGGTGGCCCTCCTCGATGATCTTGCCCTCACGCAAGACGATGATGCGGTCGACGCTGCGCACGGTGGAGAGGCGGTGGGCGATGAGAATGGACGTGCTGCGGTTAAGGAGCAGCTCCGTGGCCTCCTGGATCTGCATCTCGGTGAAGGGGTCGATGCTGGCGGTGGCCTCGTCCAGGATGAAGATGGCGGGTTCCTGCACCAGCACACGCATCAGCGCGACCAGCTGGCGTTGACCCATGGAGAGCTTGCCGCCGCGCTCGCCCACGTGGGTCGCCAGGCCCTGGGGCAGCGTTTTCAACCACTCTCCCCCGCCGATCTGCCGCGCCAGCGCTTCGATCTCTGCGTCGCTGATGTCGGGCCGCCCGTAGCGGATGTTTTCGGCTACGGTGCCGGTGAAAAGGAAGGGCATCTGGGAGACGAGGCCCAGCTGCTGACGATAGGTGTGCAGGTCCAGCGTGCGGATGTCGTGTCCGTCGATGCGGATCTCGCCGCCCTGGAACTCGTAGAAGCGGGCGATGAGGTTGGCGATGCTGCTTTTGCCCGCGCCCGTGTGTCCCACCAGCGCCACACTCTCTCCGGGGGCGATGTGCAGAGAGAAGTCCTGCAACACCTGTTCCTGCTCGGTGTATTGGAAGTCCACGTGGTCGAAGACGATCTCACCGCGCAGGTTCTCGACCCGCTCCTGGCCCTGCTGTTGCACCGCCGGGTCGGCATCGATGAGGGCGAAGACGCGCTCCGCCGCCGAAAGCCCGCCCTGGATCTGGCTCCAGAAGGCGGAGAGGCTGATCATGGGAAACCAGAATCTATCCAGGCTGTTGATGAAGAGGTACCAGTTGCCCACGGAGATGGTGCCCGCTGCGGCGGGCAGACCGCCGAAGTAGACCAGGATCGCGGTGCCGATCCCGGAGAGCGCGTTGAGTGTGGGAAAGGTCAGCGCCAGTGCGTAGCCCCGCAGCAGGTTGACACGATAGGATTGTTCGTTGACCTCGGCGAACTCCCGGTAAATCTTGCCCTCCTGACGGAAGTTCTTGGCCACGCTGATGCCTGTGACGGCTTCCTGGATGGCGGCGTTGACTTCCGCCAGCACCTGAAAGCCCTTGCGCGTCACGCGCCGCGCCAGTTTGCGGAAGCTCATGGCGACGCCGACGACCACAGGCACCATGGCCAACAGCAGCAGCGTCAGCTGCCATGAGGTGTAGATGAGGTAGCCTAGCAGGAGGAGCACTTCCAGAACACGACCGATGAGATCGGTGACCATTTGCACCACATTGGCGAACTCCTCGGTGTCGGAGGTGATACGGCTGATGATGCGTCCGGAGCGGAACTCGTCGAAGAAGGACATATCGTGGTTGACCGAGGCGGCGAAGGCATCGTTGCGCAGCGCCGACATGATGTCTCCGATCACGTAGGCGGTGGTGCGGCGGCGGATCCAGTTGCCGCCCCAGTTGAGAACGCCGTAGAGCAGCATGAAGGCTACGATAGCCAGGATTACGTCGAGGCGTTGCGCGTTGGCGACGATCCTGTCCAGCGCTTCCGAAATCAAGATGGGTTGCAGCGCCGAGATCAAAGAGATGAAAGTGGTGACAGCGCCCACGGTGACAACGCGCCAGCCGTGGGGTTTGAAGTAACGTGCTATGCGCCGCAACAGCTCGCGGTCGCTGTATTCGCGGTCGTACGCCTCGCGGTCGAGGCCGTGAAAAAATCCCATGATCCCTCCGATTTAACAGGTGGCGCGTAGTCACCCATTACTCATAACGCGCGAAGATGTTGCGATAGGCTTGAGACGTCTCCATCAGCTCCTCATGGGTGCCGATGGCAGCGATGCGCCCCTGACGCATGACGATGATCAGGTCGGCCCAGCGGATTTGGGAGAGACGGTGGGTGATGAGGAAAGTGGTGCGTCCCGAGGCCGCCTGCTCGATAGCCCGCTGGATGCGATCCTCGGTTTCGCTGTCGATGGCGCTGGTGGCGTCATCCAGGATCAGGATGGCGGGGTCGGTGAGAAAGGCACGGGCCAGGGCCAGGCGCTGTCGCTGCCCGCCGGAGAGCGTCGTGCCCCGCTCGCCGATCACCGTCTCGTAGCCTTCCTTAAAACTCGTGATGAAATCGTGGGCCTGGGCGGCCTTTGCCGCCTCGATGATCTGCGCCTGCGTGGCCTGGGGACAGCCGAAGGCGATGTTCTCGGCGATGGAGCGCGAGAAGAGGAAGATATCCTGCTCGATGATGGAGATCTGGCGGCGCAGCGCTTCCAGGTTCCAATCGCGCACGTCCACGTCGTCCACCAGCACGCGTCCCTTGTCCACGTCGTAGATGCGGTTGATGAGTTTGGCGATGGTCGATTTGCCCGTGCCCGTCTGGCCGACGATGGCGACCGTCTGGCCGGGCTCTACATGAAAGCTGATGTCCTCCAGGGCGAAGGTATCTTCCTCGACGTCACAGGCTTCCGCCGCGGTGGCGGGCTTGTAGCAGAAGCTGACGTTTTCGAAAGTCACGGCGCCGCGCATGGGCGCGTCGTAGCCCGCCTCGTTCTGTCCCAGCTCTGTGTGGGCGGTGATCAGCTCCAGGAGTCGCCGCGCGCTGGCGATGCCCGAGGCGACGCGCGAGTAGGCAAACTGCGCTGTCCAGGTGGGGAAGCCGAAGAGCAACAGCAGCCCGTTGAAGGCGATGGCGTCGCCCACGCCGATGGCCCCGGCGCGGACGAGGAGCAGGCTGTGCAGGAGCCCGACTGCCTGCAGCAGTCCCAGCAGCAAGAGGGGGATAAACTGCGCTTCGATTTCGGCCTGAGTCACGTAAGCGTCGCGCCACTCCCTGATCTTGCTCATGAAGCGCTTGATCTCGTGTTCTTCCTGGGCGGCGCCTTTGACCGTTTCGATGCCCTCGATAGCCTCCGCCAGCCGCGCGTTGACGTCACCGAACTTCTGACGCACGGCCTCGGCCGCCGGACGGAGTCGGCGCAGGTAGTGGTTTACTACAAAGCCGTAGGCCAGCAGGTAGATGAGCGGGGTGATGATCAACTGAGGATGGATGGTGGGCGCGACGAAGAGAGGCATGAAGATGAAGTTGGCGGAGCCGATGACCAGGTTGAAGCCCGGGTTGAACATCAGGTTGATCTGCCGGACGTCGTTGGTGGCGCGCGCCATCAGCTCCCCGGTGGGATAGGAGTCGTGGAAGGACATACTCTTGCCGATGAGGCTGATATAGAGTTCGTCGCGAATATCGCGTTCAATGCGTTGCCCCATGGTCTCGCTGGAGAGGTTGCGCAGCATCTGCAGGAGCAGGCCGCGCACCACCTGCGAGATGACGATCCACAGCGCCGCCTGCTTCAGTCCGGGCAGGTCGGCGGGCGTGGCGGTGATGGCGTCGAAGGCGCGTCCGACGAGAATGGGGGTGACGGCGGCCATGGCGGCGTTTCCAATGGCCCCGGCAAAGATGCCCAGGATGACCAGGGGAGAGCGAATGGCGTGAGAGAGTACCCACAGCCAGGGGCCTTTGTGATTGACCCGCCAATCGCGTTCGATGGTGAATTCACTTTCGCTCATAGGTGTCCTTTTGTGGCTAACGTTAGAGACCTCCGCGAGGTCTGGTCACCGGTTTTCGTCGCCCTATCTCTCTACTCTCTGAGGCTTTCATCGAGTTTACAGCATCTCTGTTCTAAGATCGCCGTGCCCTGCCGTTGAAACTGAGGGTGGCTAGGGATTTTATCGTGAAGAGCGCGGACGTCAAGTGGGTGGTCGCCGGGGTTGGGGTACGGTCAGGAAGCCGGCCCTGGCTAAAGAGCGCTGGCAGGCCTCGGTTAAGAGGTATGCTTTTGCTGTTGGGTACCGGCAACGTTGCGTTCTAGTTGCGCAAACGCGGACTTATGCTATTTTGGATCTGTTTGCTCAGGGTGGGGCGCGGGTCGGTGCAACGGCATGCCGCTTGTGTCGCCGATTGGAGGGCTGATGCCATATTTCACCCATAAGGGACAACGTCTCTTCTATCGCGAAGAAGGAGAAGGGCCGCTGTTGCTGATACTGCCGGGGAACACTGCTGCTTCCGCTGCGCATCGGGAGGAGCTGGCCTATTTCGGGCGGCGTTATCGCGCCGTGGCGTTGGATCTGCCGGGCACCGGGCGTTCGGAGCGGGTGGCCGTCTGGCCGGACGACTGGTGGCTGCAGGGCGCCCGCGCGGCCGTTGCCCTGTTGGATCATCTGGCGGTGGAACGCTGTGTGGCGATGGGGGCCAGCGGCGGAGGCGTGATTGCGCTGCTGATGGCTCAACACGCTTCAGAGCGTGTGCATGCGGTGGTTGCCGACAGCTGCGTGCAACGTCAGCCGCCTGAGATGCTGCGGGCCGAGGTCGCCCGGCGTCGGGAGCGGTTGCCCGGCGCCGTGAGTTTCTGGCAGGCCATGCACGGCGAGGATTGGGCGCAGGTCGTTGAGGCCGATAACGACCTGCTACTCCGATTGGCCCAACGTGACGGGCGCTGGTTCGAACGCAGTCTCGCCGACATCCGTTGTCCCGTCCTGTTGACCGGTAGTTTGCAGGACACGCTGCTGTACAACGGCGCGGCGCAGATGCTGGAGATGACCGGGCAGATCGCCGAAAGCCAGCTGTGGTTGATCAACGGTGGGGATCATCCCTTGATGTGGTCGCGCCCCCGGCGCTTTCGAAGGACGGTGGACGCTTTCCTGGAGGGGCTAGGGGATGTATGACGTAGATCCGCACGTGGCGGAGTTATACGATAGGCAGATGGTGGAGACCCGAGATGTTGGCCTGCTGCAGCGGTTGATTGGCCCACGCAAGGCGTTGCGCATCCTGGAGCCTTTCTGCGGCACCGGGCGTGTGCTCGTCCCCCTGGTGCAGGAGGGGCACACCGTGGTGGGGCTGGACCGCGCGGGGGAGATGTTGGCGCGGGCGCAGGCCAAAGTGAGCGCGCTGTCGTCGGAGGCGCAACACCGGGCGACGTTGAGGCGGGTTGACGTTCTTCAGGCACCATGGCCCCAAGGTTTCGATGTGGTGATTTTAGGAAGCAACTGTCTTTACGAGCTGGCGACGTCGGAGGGGCAGGCGCAGGTCATCGCAGCCGCGGCGGAGGCTTTGCGACCGGGCGGGTATCTGTTCGTGGACAACGATCACATGGAAGGTGGACTGGATCGTGCCTGGTACGATCCGCCCGTATGCGAGGGGGTCTTTCCCACCGGTGAATGCGCCGACGGCGTGCGCCTGGAGAGTCGCTGGGAGGTTATCTGGTATGATGTCCCGCGGCGCCTGATCCGCTTTCGGCGGCAGACGCTCGCGGGTTGGCTTGTCAAGCAAGGTATGATGATCGAGCGGCGTTTGGGCGATTATACGGGTGCCCCTTATGCCGAGGACGCGCCGCGGGCTGTTTTCTGGGCACGCAAGGGATTGCCGTTCGGCGAAGGGACAAGTGCATAGCGTGGTGACAAAACGTCAGCTGGGTTTTGTTATCATCGCGGTGGGCGTGCTCTTGCTGCTCGCCGCCGTCGTCGTGGACCTTGTGGGAGCCGGCGGGTGGGGCGAGTTCGGTCCGCTCCAGTGGCTTGCTGTGGGGCTGGGTGCGTTAGCCCTCGTCGCGGGGGTGCCGTTGGTGCGTCTGGGAGATCGGCCCGCGTGAGCCACAAGATCACCGCCGCAGGGGCGCTCTCCATCTTGGGGCGGATGCTGGCGACGCTGGCACTTCTCGTCTATGTCGGTTACCTGGCGCTCTACGCTGCACACGCGGTGAACCTCTTCCGCTGGCCCTACGATTACGATCAGGGGGAAGGCTTCGAGCTCTACGACGCCGTGCTCTATCGGCAGGGCGTATGGCCCTATCGCGACAACGCCGTCTATCCCTACTACGCCTCCAACTATCCCCCGCTCTTCCATCTGCTCGTGGTGCCGTTGTTGCCTCTGGTCGGTGTCGTGCCGGCGGCCGGACGCCTTGTCTCCTTCACGGCGACGCTGGTCACGGCGTGCGTCCTCGGTTTTATCGTCCGGCGCGAGGTCCGGGGTTGGTTCACGCCGGTGCTGGCGGGTCTCTCTTACCTGGCCTCGAATTACGTCTATCAGATCGGGCCGCTCTGCCGCATGCACGCTACCATGGTGATGTTTGAGGCGTTGGCGATCTTCTTCCTGGCGCGCTTCGAGCGGCGGCGCAATTTGGTGTGGGGATTGCTGATGCTGCTCTGTGCCGGCTACACCAAGCAGATGGCGGTCTTCACCGTAGCGGCGACGCTGGGCTACGTCTTTCTGCGCGACGTCAAGACTGCGTTGTCAGCCGGATCGGTGCTGGCGCTGGTCGCCGGGGCTATCTTCTGGAGCCTCAACGTCGCCACCGACGGGCAGTGGTGGGTCAACGTCATCCAGGCTAACGTCAACGAGATCGATTATCTGATGACCCTCTCGCTCTTCAGACAGTGGTTCCGTCTGCATCCCATCCTGGTGGTTGTCTCTCTGGTCTATGGGATCTACGAGCTCTACTGGGATAGGCTTTCCATCTACACGCTCTGGTTTTTCTTCTCGCTGGGGATGGGTGCGTTGAGCGGCAAATGGGGCGCGGGACCGGGCTATTTCCTGACCGCTGTGGCGGCGTCCTGCGTCGCGGTGGGATTGGCGTTAGGACGTCTGCGGTCGGCTTTGGTGCGGCGCATTCAACACGCCTGGGTAAAACCGGTGCTGTCCGGCGCGGTAGCGGTGTTCTACCTGGCGCAAGCGGGCTTCACGCTCCATTTGCCGACGGAGGGGCCGGTCGTCAAACCGCTGGCGCAGGTGCTGGGCGTGGCCCATCGGCCCATGCAGCTGGCCTGCCGCGCCTATGCCTATTACGATAGCATCGGTTACACTCAGGTGGGGCATGATCCGACCGCGGCGGATTACGCCGCCGGTGAGGCCATCATGGCTTACGTCCGCGCCGCCGAGGGGCCGGTGCTCGGCGAGGAAGCTATGTTCAGCCTGCTGGCGGAAAAGCCCGTGGTGACCAATCCGACGCAGCTGCGCAACCTCTACGAGAACGGTCTGCTCGACGTGGAGGATCTGATGTTGCGCATCTACCGCGAGGAGTTCGATCTCATCATCCTGCGGGCGCAGTTCTACCCGCAGCCTGTGCTGGGCGCCATCGGATTCACCTACAAGCTCGTGGACAGCGTCTGCCTGAACGGCTTCACGTATCAGATCCTGCAACCGCCTCGACTGAGGGAGTAGGAGGCAGAGGCCGGTGCGCTGTTGACGGGGGGTAAAGTGAGGGAGCCGATCATCAAGGGATCCTATCGTTCCTTCGTCGAACTGACCGCGCACGAGCAGGTCGGCGAGGACTACCGCGAGATTGTCCGCGACCGGGACAGCGCCATCGTCGTGCTGGCGCCCCACGGTGGCGGCATCGAACGGGGGACCTCGGAGCTCGCTGCGGCCATTGCCGGTGACGAACTCTCGCTCTATTGCTTCGAGGGGCTCAAGCGCGAGGCCAACGATGTTCTGCACATCGCCAGCACCTGCTTCGACGCGCCGCGCTGCGTGGCGCTCGTCGCCCGCGCCCAGATTGCGGTCTCGGTGCACGGGTGTCGGGGTGATGAGACCGTCGTCTACGTAGGGGGACGGCACACTTCGCTCAAGGAACGGCTGATCGTGCGCTTGCGCCACGCGGGCTTTCAGGCCCGAAACGACGCCACCCACCACCCTGGTGTCTTCAAGGCCAATATCTGCAATCGCGGTCGGCTGCAACGCGGCATCCAGCTGGAACTGCCGCGGGGCCTGCGGGAACGGCTCTTTGTCGGTCTGACGCGACCTCAGCGCGAGCAAAGGACGGTGGACTTCACTGCCTTCGTCGACGCTGTGCGCGCGGTGCTGCTGCCTGCGTCGCTGCACGAGGTGCCGCTGGGCCGGCGGGCCGGTTGGCCCGGCGACGGAAACGGTTGAAGTTGCCAAATGGAGCCGGAAGACGATCAACATCGGCCACTTCCAGGCCTTGTCGCTTCATGCCGACTGACGTCTGTGCGCTTGATGACAAGTCTTCCGCGCGTAGTCAGCGACGTAGCGTCAGTGGAGTCGCGTTTGGGAAAGTAGCTCCAGAGGCCCGCTTTCAGGTGAGGTGGTGTCAGAGAGAGCACCGAACGGCGCGCTCCTGCGTTCCGTACCTGATTATGAAGAGGATACCTGAATGAAATTACGCTATAAAGTGCAACGCACCTGCGATGCCCCGATCATGTTGGCTAAAAGACCATGCCAACGTGCTCGAAATGGCCATTTTCAAACCTTCGAAGGTGCGTCGCAGCTGGCTACGGTAATTTAAAACCTGAACTTGATGCTCAAAAACATTGGTATACACGATCCTGAAGGTGGAAGGTGAGGAGGCATGATGAAACTGTTCTCGAAGATGGAACCGGAGGTAGCAAAGGGCATCCGACGCTGGCTGCGTACCGGCATCATCGGCGTCGCCATGGTCGGCGTGATGCTCTTCGTCTCGGCTGGGACCCTGGCGTGGCCCATGGGCTGGGGTATCGTCGCCGTCTACGCGCTCTGGCAGATCAGCATGGCCCTGATCCTTTGGCCTACCCATCCCGAGCTGCTGGCCGAGCGGGCGCAGCGCGTGCGCGACGCCGAATCGTGGGATATGGCACTGCTCAGCGTCGCCGGGATCGCTCAGCTGGCCAAGTACATCATGGCGGGTCTGGATTATCGCTTGGGCTGGTCGGCGGGTATCTCCACGACGGCGCAGATCCTGGCCCTCATCGGCTGTGTGCTGAGTTACGCGCTGATGAACTGGGCGGTGGCGTGCAACGCCTACTTCACCAAGGTCGTGCGCATCCAGCGCGACCGGGGACACACCGTGGCCACCGGCGGACCCTACCGTTATGTGCGCCATCCCGGTTACGTGGGCACCATCCTCTTTGAGCTGCTCTCGCCCATCGCACTGGGCTCCTGGTGGGCGTTGATCCCCGGTGTGCTCGGCGCGTTGCTGATGGTTGTTCGTACGGCAAAGGAAGATCGTTTTCTTCACCAAGAGCTGCAAGGCTACGCGGCGTATGCGCGCAACGTCCGCTATCGGCTGGTACCGGGAATCTGGTAAGTTTATGTCAACGGAATTAACAGATTTGACCGGGTAACTCCATATCCCGTTCGTTGAATCCATTCTAGCAGTCAGTACCTATCCAATTTATATATATCAACTTAGTCAGGAGGCTATTTCAGTGAGCAACACAAAGGAATTACGCAACAGATTCTTCGCCCGCAGTCCTCACTTCGATTATCTGCCCGATGAGGACAGGTACCTTCTTGCCCTTGACGAGCCTAAGTACAAGTTCAACGTCATCGGCACGGGCGCCAACGGTCAGGAGCACATCCGCATCACCCATCTGGAGGGGCGGGCCGGCATCCACGGTATCTACGACCCCAATCCCCGCAGCGTTGAGCGGGCCAAGATAGCCCACGAGGAGTTCTCCGATGAAAAACTGATCGTCTACGATTCGTTAGAGGCGGCCTGCGAGGATCCCGAGGTCGATGGGTTGATCATCTCCACGCCCAACTACACGCACATCGACGTGATCCGCGTTGCCGTGAAGTCCGGCAAGCACATCCTGCTGGAGAAGCCCATGGCGACGACGCTCCCAGACGCCTACGAGATCATGCGGCTGGCCCAGACGTACGAGGCCGTCTTCCAAATCGGGCTGCAGTACCGCTACAAAGCCATGTACTATGAGGCGATCCACGAGGCGCTGGAACGTCGCACGGTGGGCGACATCAAGATCATCAGCATCTTGAAGCACCGCATCCCTTTCCTCGATAAGGTCAACCAGTGGAACAAGTTCTCCAAGTACTCCGGCGGCACGCTGGTAGAGAAGTGCTGTCACTACTTCGATATGCTCAATCTCTTCGCGCAGTCTCGGCCCGCCAGCGTCTACGCCACAGGCAGCATGGCCATCAACTTCGTTGATTTTGAGTACGAGGGTGAGGCCTCCGACATTCTCGACAATGCCTTCGTCCTGATCAATTACGAGAACGGCGTCAGAGCGCGCTTCGATCTCTGTATGTTCGCGCCGATGTTCTACGAAGAGCTGATCGTCTGCGGGGATGAGGGGCGATTGCGCTCTTACCATAACACGGACTTCCTGCCGGTGCCGCGCGCCCATACGCACCTGGAAATCGTGCAAGGCGACCGGCGTCCTTCGCGCAT
Organism: Anaerolineae bacterium; assembly: GCA_049975525.1. Classification (GTDB taxonomy): domain Bacteria; phylum Chloroflexota; class Anaerolineae; order B4-G1; family SLSP01; genus G713. The sequence continues at coordinate 22,786 of JBNGCW010000028.1, read as the reverse complement.
CAGCACGCCCTGTTATCCGACCTTTATCGAGGAGAGCGGGCACGACGGTGCGACCTTCTACGAGCACGTGAACTTTGTGGACAACATCGAGGGCAAGGAGACCAACACCGCTACGGCGGAAGAGGGCTTCTGGTCCATCGTCGTCGGCTACGCGGCGGAGCAATCCGTCAAGCGCGGGGAAATCGTCATGATCGACGAGCTGCTGGCGAAACACGGAATCGGTCTCTGAGGAGACAGGGCGGGGACTGAAGTTGGGGGCCGGGGTGGCGAACTTCACCTCTCTGGACGCCTCCGTTCAGGGAGGTGAAGATGGCTTCAACAACCGTCCGCGCCACCGCGGGCCGCACATCTTACTTCCTCGTCATACCGAGCGTAACGGAGCGCAGCGCAGTGCAGTCGAGGTATCTCCCCGGCTCGATGGCAACCCTACGTCGCAGTGCGGAGACGCCTCGATTCGTTATCTATTTTCGCAGCGTCGGTTTTAACTGCCGGGCGGCCAGGCTACCGGGCCGCTACGAAAGCCCGATCAGCTTTTTCAGACGCTCCCAGCCACGCCTGGCCTGCCGGCGGCGCAGGCGCCACGTCCCCACGATGCCGTAGGGCAGGAACATCACCAGGGCGATGAAGATGAGGCCGAAGACCAGGGGCCAGCGGGCGCCGAACCACTGGTAGAAGAAGTGTCCGAAGAACTCCATCAGCACCGCGCCCAGCATCGGGCCGACGAGGGTGCCAATGCCTCCCAGGACGGTCATGATGAGCGCGTCCATGGTGAGACCGGCACCCGTCATGGTTGGGGTCGCGCTCATGGTCCAGAGCGAATAGAGCGCGCCGGCCAGCGAGGCGATGACGGCCGAGGTCAGGAAGGCCAGCGAGCGGTAGACGGCAGGATTGTAGCCGATCATCTGGGCACGGCTCTCGTTCTCCCGCAGGGCGATAAAGACGCGACCGGTGGGCGAGTGGATGATGCGGCGGGCAACGAAGTACATCAACAGCATGAAGGCTAACGCGATGAAGTAGAAGCGCAGGCGGAACTGCGTCGGGTTGAGCCATGCGGGGATGGGCACGCCGTGCAGGCCTTCGTCAGCGCCTGTCCACTCCACGAAATCGGTGGCCTTGGAGAGGATGTGAATGGCCTCGGCCATGGCCAGCGTGATCATCGCGAAGTACGCGCCCTTGACGCGGGAAGAGACGGCGCTGAAGAGCAAGCCCAGCACGATGGCGACGATGAGCGCCAGCAAGAAGCCGACGAGCAGCATCAGCGGCTCGGTGACGTTGAGGGCGCTGATCATCACCCGGTACTGCGAGGTGAAGTCCGCCGCGACGTGGGTGAGAAAGAGGGCCATGGCGTAGGCGCCGCTGCCGAAAAAGGCCGCGTGCCCGAAGGAGAGCACGCCGGTATACCCCAGCAGCAGATCGTAGCTCATGGCGTAGATGGCCATGATGAACATCACGATCAGCTGCCCCTGCCAGAACTTGGGCCGTCCTTCGTCGATGGGGGTGCCGCTGAGCAGACTGAAGACGTATGGAAACAGCACGAAAGCCGCCAGGATCAAGAGCATGCCCCCCTTATTTTGGAGCCACCGTCGTGCTCTCTGCAGCCCCGACAACTCGTCGAGAGATGCCTCTGCCGTCGATTGACCCAGGGGTTTGGTCATGTTTTCACTCATCCTTCACTCCTTCTTACCCAACAAGCCGGCCGGTCGCGCCAGCAGCACGATGGCCATGATGATCACCGTCGAGGCCTCGGAGATAGCCGGGGTCAGATTGAAGCGCAGTGCCAGATAGTCGCCAAAAGCGCGCGCCAGCCCCAACAGGAGCGCGCCTACGGCTGCTCCCGTGGTACTCCCCATTCCGCCGATGACGACGGTGATGAAGCCCTGCATGAGAAACTTATCGCCCATGATGGGCTCCACCGGGATAAAGGGCGCGGCGCCGATGCCGCCCAGCGCCGCCAACCCCGTGCCCAGGGCGAAGACCAGCGTGAAAACGCGCTTGACGTTGATGCCCAGGGCCTCCACCATCTCGCGATCTTGTACGCCGGCGCGGATGATCATGCCCAGGCGCGAGTAGTTGAGCAGGAGGGTCAGTCCCACAAACATCAAGACGCCCAGGACGATGATGAAGAGCCGGTAGCTGGGAAACGTCACGCCCAGAATGTCGACGGTGGTGTTGCCCCCCTGCAACCAGGCCCAGAGGTTTGCGGCCTTACCCGGCTGCGAGAAGGCCGGTGGGCGGCTCATCTGATACGGCAGCGGATCCCACAACACCTGGATCAGCTCGGCGATGACAAAAGCCAGTCCCATGGTGACGATGATCTGGTAGAGCGGGCGGACGTAGAGGGGGGCGATGAGCGTCGCTTCGATGGCGACGCCCAACCCGGCGCCGACCAGCGCGCCGGTCAGCAGCGCCAACACGAAGCGCAGATTGCCGCCCACCTGCAGCACGGCGATGGGCAGCGCCTCCCGCGTCAGGGTGGCGACCGCGGTCAGCACCAGCAGCACAGCGACGGTGATGCCGCTCTTTCGCACCTGATCCCGGTGAACGACCTTGGTCTCGTCGCCGGGGCGCGCCTGTGCTACCGCAACCAGCAGGCCCGCCATGACGAGGAGCACGGGCCGATACCAGAATTGGGCCAGCGGCTCCTGCGGCGTGATCTCGCCCAGCGGATCGCCGGCCACCATGACCGTGACCATGGCGGTCTCCGCCAGACCCTTGAAATCGACGCCCCAGACGCCCGCCACCCCCACGACCAGAGCCGCAACGATCAACAAGAGGCGCAGTTGCTGTTGCCGCTGTGCTGCCAGTCTCCACCGGGCGACGAGGGGACGCATCAGTGCGCTGGCGGCGAGGCCGGCGACCAGCGCGCTCACCAGCGGCGCCAGGCCGAAGATAAAAGTGGGGTTGGTGTAAAACTGCCATCCGGCGTACGCGCCGATCATGAACATGGAGCCTTGGGCGAAGTTGAGCACGTCCATCAGGCCGAAGACCAACGTCAGACCGGCGGCGACCATGAAGTAGAGTGCGCTCAACGTCAGGCCGGAAAGAGTGGTGCGGACGAAGGGCCGTTGTCCCATGGTCACCCATCCCATCACGCTTAACGCCAGTAGCACAGCGATGATACGTAATACCCTGTGGTTTTCTTCAGAACGCATAATCTCACCCTCTGACACGTACTGAGGCGCCCAAGTACTGCTGGACCAATCCGGCGTCGGCGACCAGGGTCGCCATCTCGCCGTTGTGTACCGTTCGGCCTTCGTCGATGATGTAATAGTAGTCGCCCAGCTGACTCGCCATGAGGAAGTTCTGCTCGACCAGCAGGATGGTCGTGGAGGCACTGAGCTCTTGAATGGCTTCCATCACCTGTTCGATGAGGATGGGCGCTAGGCCCTCGCTGGGCTCATCGATGAGCAGCAGTCGATTGTCGGCCACCAGGGCGCGGGCGATGGCCAACATCTGCTGCTGACCACCGGAGAGATGGTTGCCGGGCAGTCTGTAAAGCCGCTTCAAATCGGGGAAAAGGCCGAAGATAAAATCGGCCCGGCGTTCCAGATCCCCCTTTTTTCGCTCGGCGATGCGCAGGTTCTCCTCGACGGTGAGGTTGCGGAAGATGGCGCGGTGTTCCGGCACGTAGCCGATACCCATGGCGGCGATGTCGAAGGCGCGCTTGCCCTGGATCTCCCTTCCATTAAGAAGAATGGTGCCCCGGCGCGGCGGCGTCAACCCCAGGATGGACTTGAGCGTGGTGGTCTTGCCTGCTCCGTTGCGGCCCAGCAGCACGGTGATGCTGTGGCGCGGCACCGTCAACGAAACTCCCTCCAGGATGTGGAATTGGTTGATAAAGGTGTGGATGCCATCCACGGTCAGGATGTTATCTGACTGATTTTGCATACCTATCTCCTGATCTTTCTAAGCGTGATGGGTCTCTGTCCTGAGCATAGTCGAAGGATTGCGTGATGCGTGACTCCTGACGTCATCATGTCACACTTCACGTTTTGCGTCAAAGTCTCCGTACAGGGCGCCCAAATAGGCGTTTTGCACAGCCTCGTTGTCGGCGATATCCTCCGGGGCGCCCTCTGCCAGGATGCGGCCCTGATGCATAACGGTGATGAAGTCGGAGATGCTCATGACGATGTCCATGCGGTGCTCGACCAGGAGGATGGTCTTGTCACCGCGTTGCATAATGTTATCGATGACCTCTATCAGTGCCGGGACCTGCTCCGACGACATGCCCGCCGTCGGCTCATCCAACAGCAGCAGCTCGGGTTCACCGGCGAGCATGATGCCCAGCTCGAGCTTGCGCTTATCGCCATGCGAGAGGTTGCGCGCCAGCGCGAGCGCCTTCCCCGTCAGACTAACCTGGGCGAGAATCTCCAGCGCTTTTTGTTCATACTGGGGAAAGTGCCGGTAGTGGCGCAGCATCTTGAAGTTATCCCCGCCTCGAGCCTGGGCCGCCAGGCGCACGTTTTCCAGTACCGTGAGGTTGGGGAAGATGTTGGTGATTTGAAAGGAACGTCCGATGCCCAGATGCGCCATTTTGTGGGGCGGGAGGTGAGTGATATCCTTGCCCTTGAAGAGCACGCGTCCACTCGTCGGGGGCATGGTGCCGCTCAGCAGGTTGAAGAGCGTCGTCTTCCCGGCGCCATTTGGTCCGATGATGGAGTGCAGCGTGTGCGCGTAGACCTTGCCGCTGACGTCGGCCACCGCCACCAGCCCGCCGAACTCCTTGCGCAGTTTCTGGGCTTCGAGGATGACGTCGCCGCTTCGTATGGATTTGTTCATAAATCAATCTCCGTTTTTGATCCGTCAAGCGTGGTGCATGTTGCGTGATGCATGAATCTTTAGACCGTCACGCACCACGCAACACGAAGCACGTACCACAACGTAAGGTGCGGGAAGCGCACGCCGAGGCGCACGCTTCCCACAATGATACGGTGAGGTTAAGGTGTCGGCAAATCGCCGCAGCGATCGGCGTATTCACCCGTCAACGTGCAAGGCACGCCCAGTTCGTCGTACTTAGAGACGTAGATAGTTTCGAAGAATTCGTACTCAGGGGTGCCGTCACCGTCCTTATCGGGCTCCAGGTTAACGAGTTTGAGGATGTTCATAGGTTGCAGACAGACGTGATCTTCAGGGCGGATGTAATAGGTGCCCTTTGGCCCCTGGAACTTGAGGCCCTCGAGCGCCGGGATCATCGCCTCGCCGCTGGTGTCGCCGCCGGTGATTTCCAGCGCTTTTGCCAGCGCCAGCGCCGACGCCATGCCGCCCGCGGTGAAGAGATCAGGGGGTTCATTGTACTCCTCGAAGTGACGTTCGGTCAACCAGTCGTTGATCTCGTTGTCGGGGACGGTGTAGTGGTAGACGTTGAGGCCGATCTGTCCCAGCGCTGCGCCGTAGACCGCCGTGAAGGAAGCGTTGTCGCCGTAGCCTGTCGCCACCGTCATCTCCTCCAGCGCGCCCAGATCTTCCAGCTGCTGGAAAAGCGTCACGTAGCCGGTGCCTGCCCAGGTCAGGAAGAGGCAGTCGGCGCCGGAGTCCATGACCTGCTGGATGTAGGGGGTGAAGTCGGTGGTGTCGAAAGGCGCGTAGACGTCCTCAATCACCTCACCACCGTATTGGCCTACGGCGTACGCGAGAGCCTGCCCGCTGCCCTGACCAAAGGCGTTGTCGATGCCGATGTGGGCGAAGGTGTCGCCGACGTTCTCCACCAGGTACTTGGCGATGACCAGCACGTCGTCATAGTTGGTGCGGCTGGTGCGGAAGACGTAAGGGTTGAAATTGGGGCCGGTGGGGAACGCCGAAGCCGCCGGATCGATCATCAGGATGATCTCGTTCTCCTCGGCCACCGTGGTGAGTGCAACGGCGACGGCGGAGCTTACCGGACCCTGGAGCAGTTCCACGCCCTCGGCCTCGATCAGCTCGCGAGCCAGCTGCACGCCCTTTTCCGGATCGCCTTCTGTATCGCGCAGAAGCACCTCAACGGGCCGTCCGGCGATGATGTAACGGCCTTCGTCGTCGGTCTCGCCGCCAGAGGCGTATTCCAGGCCCAGCATGAAGCCGCGATGCTGCTGCTGGCCATAGAGCGCCATGACGCCCGATTGCATGGAGAGCTGCCCGATCTTTAGCACGGGGCCGAGCTCGGCTTCGGGTTCTTCGGTCTCCTCCACCGTGGGCTCCTCGGTCTCTTCTACCGTGGGTTCCTCCGTGGGTTCTTCGGTTGGTGCCTCAGTTTCTTCCTCAGTGGGGACAGGGGTGTCCGTAGGTTCCACCTGCTCCACACAGGCGCTGAGCATCAGGCTGACGATGACCAGTAAACTCAGGAAACCTAATAGCTTCTTCATTTCAATCTCCTTCCTTCAACTAGGTTATCTAAACAACTAGGTTATCTAAACAACAGGGATAGGATCGCCAGGGTACGTTTGGTACCAGTTCTCACCTCCTATTCTGAAACGTAAGGGTGATGTCGTTTTTTTCGACCTCGCGTTTACCCACGTCCAACACCGTTATGCCGGTTCAAAGGCCAGAAAGGTCTGTTTGGCGTCCTCCGCGCCGCGCTCGACGAAGGTCATGGTCACGGGCATGCCGATCTCGATGGACTCGGGATGCGCCACGTCGACACCCACGATCTGCGCGCTGATGCGCTCGCCGTTCTCCAGCTCGACGATGCCGGTGCAGTAGGGGTTCTTGAACCCGTAGCCGGCGTCCAGCATCGCCGTGGGGGCGACGTAGATGATGGTGTAGGCAACGAGTTTGCCCTTGCCCTCAACTTCGACCCATGCCATCTCATCGGTCAGACACTCCACACAGACAGGACGGGGGGGAACGTAGATCTCGCCGCAGGTGGGGCAACGAGAACCCATGAGCTTCTTATCAACGAATTTCTCGCTAAATTCTACAGCTGTAAACGCATTCGTCATCTTACATGATCTCCTAAGATTGCAACCGTTTAGGTTTGTGAGCGTCCAGGTGCAACGCACTTACGGATCGAAACAAACTGTGCCACAAAGTTCTCCAAACATGGTTTAAGCGTCCCCGGCTCGTGAACTTTGGCGAAAGTGCGTCGCACCTCAGAAGACTAAACCGATACCTAAGATTTCCTATGTCCGCCGGATGTGATCAGCGCCGCTCGAAGATATGCACCACACAGGTCTGCCCGGTGCCGCCGACGTTGTGGGTTAAGCCCAGGCGGATGTCGCCCGGCAGCTGGCGCTCGCCGGCTTCCCCCCGCAACTGCTTCCAAATTTCGACCACTTGCCCGACCCCGGACGCGCCCACGGGATGTCCCTTAGATTTGAGTCCGCCGGAGGTGTTGATAGGGCGGTCACCGTCGCGGGCCGTGCGGCCTTCCTCCGCCGCTTTCCAGCCCTCGCCGCGCGCGAAGAAGCCCAGATCCTCCGTCGCCATGATCTCGGCGATGGTGAAGCAGTCGTGGACTTCCGCCAGACGGATATCGTCCGGCGTGACGCCGGCCATGGCATAGGCCATCTCCGCCGCCCGCCGCGCTGACGGGATGCCCGTGAGCGTGGGACGGTCGTGGGTCGCGGCGTCGCTGGCCTGACCGGAGCCGATGACGTGCAGCGGCGCGTCGGTGAACTGCCGCGCCAGCTCCTCGCTGACCAGGAGCAGCGCCGCAGCGCCGTCGGAGATGGGCGAGCAGTCGTAGAGGCGCAGGGGCCAGGCGATGGTGGGATTGGCGCGGTTGTCGTGGAAGAAGTCCATCTCGTCTTCCCAGGTGGGAACCGGATAGCCCTTGCGCTCGGCCTTGGCTTTCTTGCCCGCCATGATGTCGACGATGCGCTTGCCGAACTGCGCCTTGTCGTTAAGCGCCCCGTTTTCGTGGTTCTTGAGGCCGATCTTCATAAAGGTCTCCGGCGTGGCGCCGTAGGCGTTCATGTAGGCCGTCGCCATAGCAGCGTAAAGGCCGGGGAAGGTGAAGCCCGCCGGCACTTCGTAGAGCACGTCGGCGGCGGTAGCCAACGTGTCGGTCACCTCTGACGTGGGCAGATCGGTCATCTTCTCGATGCCGCCGACCAGGACGATGTCGTAGAGGCCGGAGGCCACGGCGATGATGCCCTCGCGGAGGGCGACGCCGCCGCTGGCGCAGGCATCCTCGATGCGGGTGGACGGTCGCGGCGTGAGCCCGACCCAATCCGCCATGATGGGCGCGGTGTGCCCCTGCCCCTCGAAGAGGTCACTGCTGTAGTTACCGATGTAGAGCGCTTCGATATCGCGAGGATCGAAGCTGTTATCCACCGAGGCTAACATCTCCCGAAAAGCCTTAACAAAGAGATCGCGGGTGGTCTTGCCAGGGAAGGCGCCGAATTTGCTCATGCCCGCGCCGACCAGTGCAACGCCCCGGCCCAGTTTACGTTGTTTCATAGATCCTCCAGTATGGGTTGAAAGTTACAAGTTACAAGTTGAACGTTGTCCGTTTTTCGATATAGTTTTTGTCTTCACAGCGTGTTACGTTTGCGTGACTGAAGATGGCTTCACGTTTTACGTTTCAGCGCTGTTTTGATCCAGCTGCTCAATAAAGCCCAGGAGCGCCGCGTTCCAGGCGCGAGGGGTCTCAATGCAGCAGGCGTGTGCGGCGTTGCCCAGCACTAGCAGGTCGGCGCCGTCGATCTGCTCGGCGAGCAGCCGGGCGTAGGGTTCCAGCGGCTTGAGTGTGTCCAGCTCGCCCACGACGACCAGCGTGGGCGCGTTGATCCGGTCGAGGTCGGAGGTCCAGTCGATCTCCAGGAAAGCGCGGCAGAGGTTGACGACGGCCTCGAAGTCCAGCTGTTCGTAGCGCGGGATGGAAAGCGCGCCCCAGTTGGGGTGCGCCGCCAACCACGGCTCGCTGAAGTTGTCGGTGACGGAGCAGCGGTAGAGCAGTTCGCCGTCCTCGCGTTCCGCCGCCGCAATCCAACCTTCGATGACGCCGCGCAGCAGCGGGCGCACCTCGCTGACGGTGGACGAGAGGAAGAGCGAGCGCACGCGGTCGGGCCAGTGGATGCCCAGCAGCTGCGCGATCTCGCCGCCGTAGGAGATGCCCGCAATGTGCGCCTGCTCCACGCCCAGCGCGTCAAAGAGCGCCATGGCGTCCTCGGCATGCTGCAGCATCGAATACGGCTCCTTGGGGTGATCGGACCGGCCTTGCCCGCGACAGTCGTGCAGCAGGACGCGGTAGTGCCTGGAGAGCACCGGCGTCTGGTAGGCCCAGCTGGTCGTGCTCATCAGCACGCCGTTGAGCAGTGCCAGCACCGGCGCATCCTTCGGGCCGTGCCATTCGTAGTGCAGATTGACACCGTTGACTTGAAGTTCAGGCATTATCACTCCTTGTGATCCAGGTGAGATTCACGTATCCGCACACGGCTCGACCGGCCGCGGCGCACACTCCTCCGCCGAGACCTCGCGGATGAGGCGCGGCACACAGATCTCTTGCCCCGGCGTCCTCTCCATCTCGGCGATGTACATGGGCTGCAGCGCCTGGTGATTCTCGGCTCGAAAAGTGTAAGTCCCCTTGGGCCCCTCGAAGGACATTCCCTCCAGGACAGGGATCAGATGGGCGGCGCCGGGATCGCCCGACGTGCGCTTCAGCCCCGCGACCAGGGCAACGCCCGCGGCGAACCCATCGGCGGTGAAGATGTCGGGTAGCCTCTCATACTGCTCCCGATGGCGGCGTACCAGCCAGTCGTTGACGGCGTTTCGGGGGAATCCGTGATAGTATTTGACCACACACGTCATCCCTTCCAACGCTGCGCCTGCCGCCTCCACGGTCCGATAATCGGGCATGTCGGCGATGACGCTTACCGCTTCAAAGACACCCACCTCGCGCATCTGCAGCAACAGCGCCGCTGTGCCTCGACCGGCCCACGAGGGGACCAGCACGTCGGGTCGGCGTTCCAGAATCGCGCGCAGCTCGTTGCGGAAATCCCTTTCGTCCTGAGGGACCAGAAAATCTCCCACGATCTCGCCGCCCTGTTCCAGCACCGCCCGCCACCAGGCGGCTCTGCTCTGGTGGCCCCAGATGTAATCGGGCGAGAGGAAGGCAAACCGCCGACCGAGGTGCTGAACGGCGTACTGCCCTCCGGCCGCCGCGTCCTGGGACGTAGTGGAGGCGGTGCGGAAGATGTAGGGATTAAACCACTCGGCAGTCAGCACGTCGGTGGCGGCGACGGCGACGACAAAGAGGCGCTCGTGCGTTTGCGCAATTTGAGCGATTTTGACCGCCGCCGAACTGGACGTGCACCCCTGCAGTATGTCCACCGCTTTCTGTTCAATCAGGGCGCGGGCTTTCTGCTGAGCAAACGCCGGGTCGCCGCCGTCATCCTCAATCAGGAGGTGAATCCTTTTGCCGGCGATCTCCCAGGTGCCGCCGGTGGCGTACTCAATGCCCAGGTGCAGCCCCTCGACCGCCGTCCTACCGTAGTGCGCCAACACGCCGGTCTGAGCGCTCAGGACGCCGATTTTGATCGTGTCCTGAGGTTTTAACCGCGACGGTTTGAATCGCTGGAAGAGACGGTCAAGCATCTTGGCTCCTGAAATGGTCTGGTCGTCAGGTAGTCGGGTAGTCAGATGGTCAACGGATTGAACGGATGAGACGATTGACTACAAATCCGCTCAATCCGTTGACTCAGGTTTGCGTTCTCGCCGGATTACGAGGCCCGCAAGAACTCCGCCAGCAGTGCGTTGAACGCCTCCGCCTGGTTGAGGTAGACACAGTGCCCGGACTCCTCGACGACGCGCGCCTCGACGGCGCCGCCGTTGGCCGCGTACTGGTCCAGCACGTAGCGCGTCTGGCTGACCATGGGCTGCGGCGGGTAGACGTCCTCGCCGGGCCAACCGGGGACGTAGCCCAGCTTGCCCAGCATCCCCAGGTCGAACATGGAGGCGTCGGAGACGATGATGTCGTCGGCTGCCTGGATCCAGAGGATGGGCGGCTTCTCCTCAATCTCAACGATGCCGCTGGTGTCCATGTACTTGGGCGCGAAGGCGTTGGCGACGCCGCGCGTGCCCGGCGCCACGTTGGGCCAGTGCTCCGAGGACATCAGATCGCCGGGGTAGAAATCCTCGCCCGTGCGGGTGCTGAGTAGCGAGGTCAGAATCGCCTCCTCGCGGTGGTAGGTGAAGGGCGGTTTGTAGTAGGCGCTGTTGATGACGTCGCGCGGGTACTGGGGGTTGCCGCTGCCGCGCTCGTTCTCCGCGATGAACTTGACGAAGTCCTGGTTGACGGTGCCGCCGCCGGAGCCGGCGTAGTCCTCCCAGATGGGCTCGCCGCTCTCGCCTTTGGTCCCGCCGAAGCCGAAGGGGGAGACGGTGTCCGCCAGCGTCAGACTGATCAGCCGTTCGGGGTGATCGATGGCGTAGCGCATAGCGACGCCGCCGCCCATGGAGTGCCCCACCAGGTGAAAGCGGTCGATGTCCAGCGCCGCGACCAGCGCATGCAGGTCGTCGGCCCAGTCGCGCAGGCCGCGCGTCGCGTCGATGGGCCGGGCCTCGGTCCAGCCGTAGCCACGCAGATCCGGCGCGATACCGCGATAGCCCTCCGGCAGCGCCAGCATAGTCTCTTCCCAGTGCAGCGCCGACGCGCAGTTGCCGTGGATGAAGATGACCGGCACGCCTTCCGCCGCTCCGGAGAAGTAAACGTGCTGCGTCAAGCGCGGCGTCTCAATCTCTTTGGTCGTGATACCCTCTAACGTCTCAGGTTTCTTCAACATCGTGCTCATCCTCCTTGCTTACGCTATGCGTCCGTAAATGCGGGCTTCACTCAGATCTTTAGGGCGTGTCTCGTCGGTCTTGTTCAGCGCCAGCCGCAGCGTATCGCCCTCGATGGCGTAGCGTCCCTTGAACCGGCCCGTCATGCCCAACGTGTGCTCCGTCTGATCCATGTCGATGATGCCGTCTTCGGCTTTATATGTCCCGCCGGACTCGATGGACATCGGCTCGTAGAACGCCTCAAACGTGCCGTCCTCTCGGAACTCGAACCAGAGCCCCGGATAGGGCTGACCTTCGACTTGTGCCCACTTTCCTAACAACTTCTCATCCATGATCATGACCTCCGATTCGCCTATTGATCTCTACAGATCCACACCGGGCACGACGAGTTTAGGCACGATGCCCAACCGCTCGACTTCCTCCTGCAGCTCGGCGCGGAAATCGGGATGCGCGATGTTGATAAGCGCCTCGGCGCGCTCCTTGACGCTCCGTCCACGCAGTTCAGCCACACCAAACTCGGTGACGACGGTGTCCACGTCCTGGCTGGGCACGGTGACCTCGGCGCCCTGCGAAAGCTGCGGGACGATGGTGGAGATCTCGCCCTTCTTCGCCGTGGAGCGCAAAGCGATGATACCGCGTCCGCCTTCAGACATCTGCGCGCCCCGATGGGTATCCAGCTGCCCGCCGGTGCCGCTGAAGTGATAGGAGCCCAGACTCTGTGAGCAGACCTGGCCCAGCAGATCCACCTGCAGGGCGGTGTTGATGCTGACCATCTTGTAGTTCTTGGCGATGACGTAGGGATCGTTGGTTACCTTGCCCTGTTGGAACTCCACGGCGATGTTGTTGTCTACGAAGTCGTAGAGCTTTTGGGTGCCCAGCGCGAAGGTGCCGACCAGTTTGTTGGGCCAGAGGGTTTTGCGCCTGCCCGTGATGACGCCGGCCTCGAAGAGATCGACCATACCGTCGGTGAACATCTCCGTGTGGACGCCCAGGTCGTGTTTGTCGAAGAGGCTCATGGCGATGGCGTTGGGAATCCCGCCGATGCCCAGCTGGATCGTCGAGCCGTCCTCGATGAGATCGGCGATGTAATGCCCGATAGCGTCCTCGACCTCGGTCGGCTCGATGGCGGGCAGTTCCACCAGCGGTTGGTGGTTTTCCACCAGGTAGTCCACCTCGGAGATGTGGATCTGTGTATCGCCCAGTGTCCAGGGCAGATTCTCGTTGATCTCCAGGATCACCAGATCGGCGGCGTCGATGAGCTGGCGCTCGAAGACCAGTGACGTGGAGAGCGACATGATCCCGTGGTTGTTGGGCGGCGTCGCCGTGCCCCAGAAGACGTCGATGCCGCCGGCGTGGATGCGGTCGGTGGCGGCGCGGTGCAGGTTGTTCGGCAGGTAGGAGACCATCCCCAGCTTGTGCGCTTTGCGATCGGGGACGCCGTAGAACCAGTTCTCGAGAAAGAAGTGGCCCGCCATCTCCGGCTGCGTGTAGAAACCGTACTGCCGCATGGGCAGGCACATGAAGACGTGCACGTCCTCCAGATGGTCGGCGTGATGCTCCAGCTCGGTGAGCAGACCGACGGGCTCGGAGGCGCACATTGCCGCGCAGAGCCGCTGCCGCGACTGCAGTTTTCCCACGGCCTCGGGGATGGTGATCAACTTATCGTGATACTGGGTTCTGAAATCCATACTTACTCCTTTGGGTAGTCGGGTAGTCTGATAGTCGGATAGTCTGATAGTCTGATAGTCGGATAGTCTAATAGTCCTTTGTCAAACCGGACCGTCGAATTACGCGACCACCTGACGAAGCGACTACGTGACCCCCCGACTAAACGATCACCTGACTACATGATGAAGGCCGCGCCGGCCTGGTTGTAGCCCACGCCGGAGCCGACAAAGGTCACCAGGTCACCGGCCTTGACCTTGCCTTGCTTTCGCGCGTCGTCGAAGGCCAGCGGCAGACAGGCGGAACCGGTGTAGCCCCACTTGTCCATGATCCAGTGTGCCTTCTCCAGCGGCAAGCCCAGCTCTTCCATGACGATCTTGATGCTGTTCAAGCGCACCTGGGTGAAGATGGCCAGGTCGATCTCTTCCAGTGCGAAGCCGCCGTTTTCCGCCAACTCGCGCATGCGCCGGGGCCAGCCCTCGTTGTTGACGGAGGGGGGGAAGGGTTCGATGAGGTGCACCTGGGTGCGCCCTTCTTGCACCGCCTCCACCGTCGCCGGTTCGTAGGTGCCGCCGGCGTAGATGCCCCAATGCTTGTGATAGGAGCCGTCGGCGAAGAAGGTGGAGCTGAGGAAGCCGGGTTCATCGCTGACACCCAGCACCGCCGCGCCTGCGCCGTCACCGTAGAAGAAGGAGATCACGTCGTGCTCCCAGTCCGCCAGTTTGTGCATCATGTAGGCGCCGATGACGAGGATGTACTTCATGTGGGGGTTGGTGGCCAGCATGCCGGCGGCCTGCACCAGTCCCGTGGGGAAGGAGGCGCAGGCACAGCCGATGTCGAAGGTGCCCGCGTTGACGGCGCCCAGCTTGTGCTGCACCACCACCGACGTCGCCGGCGTGATGTAGTCGGGCGTGTCGGTGCCCAGCAGGATCATGTCCAGCTCTTCCGGCTCCACGCCCGCGTCCTCCAATGCCGCTTCGGCCGCGCGCACGGCTAGATCAGACGTGACCCAGTCGTCGGGCGCGTACCAGCGCGTCTTGATGTTGCTGCGCGCCTCGAATTTATCCACGACCTCCGGCAGCTTGGGGCTGACTTTGGCCATGTATTCCTTAAACTTCTCGTTGGTCATCTCGAAATGATGGGGAACGTAGCCGCCCGTCCCGATAATCTTAGCGTAGCGATTCATAGATTTTCTCCTTGCAGTGTGGGTGTTCCTTCCGCTTTGCCTGTTGTGTGAGGACCTCACACGTTTCACGTACCAATCACGATGCCGCCGTCCACACTGATGGTCGCGCCGTGGACAAAGCCGGCCTCGTCGCTGGCGAGCCAGAGATAGGCGTTGGCGATGTCCTCAGGTTGGCCCAACCGGCCCAGGGGTGTGTGATCGCGCATGGAATTCAGCACCTTCTCGGGCATCTTCATGACCATCTCCGTGGCGATGAAGCCCGGTGCCACGGCGTTGACGCGGATCTGGTAGCGGCCCAACTCCCGGGCCCAGACCTTGGTCATGCCGATGACGCCGGCTTTGGTCGCCACGTAGTTGGTCTGCCCGAAGTTGCCGTACAGTCCGACCACCGATGAGGCGTTGAGGATCACGCCGCCCTCGCCCTGCTTGATCATGATGGGCGCCACAGCCTGCGTGCAGTTGAAGACGCCTTTGAGGTTGACGGCGACGACCATATCGAAGGCGTCCTCACCCATCTGCTTGACCAGCTCGCCGTCTTTGACCTTGACGAAGAGCGCATCGCGCGTGATGCCCGCGTTGTTGACAAGCACGTCGACCCGCCCGTGCTTCTCCACCACGTCGTCGACCCAGGCCTGGACGGCTTCGCGGTCGGTGACATCAACTTTGTAGAAGTCGCCTCCAATCTCCTCGGCGACTTGGTTACCGGCCTCTTCGTTGACATCACAGATGACGACGGTAGCGCCTTCCTCCGCGAAGCGTAAGGCCGTGGCCTTGCCGATGCCGGCCGCGCCGCCGGTGATCAATGTGACTTTATCTTTCAAACGCATTTTGTTCCTCCTATGTTTGCTGGGTGTCCGGTCTCCTGCCCGCCTCTGCGGGTGATTTACTTGTCATCTGTTTGAATGGTAGGGAGTTGAATATCGACATATCGGGTGATAAACGCCAGGGCCTCCTCAAGCTCGGTGAAATAGATCTGCTCGTTGGTCTGCACGTGGCGTAGCATGCCGCGCCAAACCGAGGGTGACGTTGCATCCGTGTGCGGTTCTTGCGTAAAACGCAAGACAAAGGAGACCATTTTGGTGTCTGCCATGGAGTTTTCCTATCTTCACTCTGTGATCAGCAGCTCATCCACAGAAAGGATGAAAGCTTTGATGACATCCTTAGGATAGCAGAGACCGGTTACCGAGGAGTTACAAAACCTTGTGGGGCGAAGGCCGGAGGCTCGTAGTCAGCGACGTAGCGTCGGCAGGGTCGCGTTGTGGAGTAGGGAGGTGGTTTCTGACAAGCGTCGGGAGGGCCGGAGACGGCCCCAGCCGAGCTAAGCAAGCGGATGTTCAAAAAGATCGCGGTAGAGCCGGCGCGTGGTGGGGGACGGCGCGATATCCAGCTCCTCGTGCAATGTCGCCTCACAGCGCCGATAGAGGCGCAGCGCCTGAGCACGGTTGCCCAACGCGACATAGGCCCGCATCAACAGGCGATATGCCTGCTCCCAGCAGTTATCGCGCAGCAAAATCGCCTGCCCGATTTCGACGACATCCTCCCAGGCCTCTTGTTGCGCGAGGATACCGCCCAATCGCTCGGCAGCTCGCAGGTAGAGGGTGAGCAGCCGCTCCCGCTCCTCGCTGCACCAATCCTCGTAAAGATACTCCTGCAGATAATCGCCGTGATACAGCGCCAGTGCCTCGCGGTAGTACTCTGCTGCCATCGCCGGCGCCTGGTCAAACCGGCGGTCCCCGGCTTCTACCTGCTGTTCGAAGCGCGCCACGTCCAGCCAGATGTCAGCCTCAGGTCGCAGGCCGTAGCGCGTCCCATCCCGTGCCACGTAGGCGGAAGGCGCACCGCGCGCGCGGTCCGGCTCCAGCACCTTGTAGAGACGGCTCAGGGCGACCTTGAAGTCCCGCAGCGCCGTCTCGGCGTCGAGCCGAGGCCAGAGCAGGGTGACAATCCGCTCGCGCTCCAGCAGCTGCCCGCGGTAGGTGAGGAAGAGCAGGAAAATCTGTCGTGCGTTCTCGCGCCGCCAATCCCCTGCTTCGACCTCCTCGTCTCCGCGCCAGAGTCGGAACGGCCCCAGAGCCTGAATGCGCAGCTGGTAGCCGGGATGCAGGGTGATATCCTCCAGTCCCAATCGGCGCAGAAGGCTTTCCGCGTGCGGGCGCTGTTCTGTGTTCCTGGCGTAGATCAGCAGCGGCACCAGGCTGCGGGGATCGGGTGGGCCGAGGAGCGTGCGGCGGGTGAAGAGGTATGTGTAGCCGTACCGCCGCAACGGTGGGAAGAGCGAGGCGATGCCCTGCTTCAGGCGGGACTCTGCGCCGGTGCGCTGCCAGACCCAGCACTGCCAGAGCCGCGTGACGACGGGGCCGAAGTGATCACCGGACTCCCGGAAGGTGGTCCAGGCCTGGGTCAGCCATCCCTCAGCCTCCTCGTACTGTTCGGCGAGGGCGTAACTCGCGCCCAGCGAGACAAGGATCAGGGCACCGATCCAATGATCGCCCGCCTGCCTGGCGATGGTCAGTCCGCGCTCGGCTGCGTCCTGCGCCGCCCGGAGCGCGCCTTGAAAGCCGTGGGCGCGACAGAGTCCCCAGTAAGCCTCGACCCGGAGGCGCGGCACCGCCAGCGTCTCGCTGATCCGAATGGCTTCGCGGTAACAGCGGCAGGCGGCCTCATAGCGTGCAGGGTCGTCGCACAGCAGCCAGGCATGGCCCTGTCGCATATAGCCCACCGCAGTGATAAAGGGGGAGGCAAGCGCCTGACCGCGCTCGATGCCGGCAAGTGCGTAAGCGTAGGCCGCCTCGCCTTCTCCCTGGAAAGCCAAAATCAGCGAGAGCAGCAGCAGCGTTTCACGATGGGCGCGCGGGCGTTGCACCGGCGCCTCGGCTTCGATCTCCGCCCGCTCTTCCAGAAGCCGCCGCGCCTGGTCGAATTGTCCGGTGCGCAGCAAGACACGCACCGCCAGTTCAGCCTCCCCCGGGCCTTCGGAGCGCAACGCCTCGGCCTGGGCGTGTAACCGCTCTGCCTCCTCAGGATCGCCGGAGTTGAGCCGGTTTTCGGCCATCAGCTCCAACAGGCGGGCCCGCGCCTCGCGGTCTTGCTGACCATCGGAGAGACGGAGAGCCTCCTGAAGCAGGGCCTCGGCCTCACTGGGATTGACGGTGTCGAGATAGACGCGCGCCTGGCCTCGTAGCGCCTGGCCCAATCCCACCTGATCATCGCGGGCGCGGCAGCGTGCCTCCGCCTGTCGGTACCAGCCCAATGCCTCGTCAAAACGGCTGTGCAGCCGGGCGATGTCGCCCAGGTAGACAAGCAGGGTGGGATGTGACTCCAGAATCTCCGGCGGCAGTGTCTGCAGCCAGGTGGAGAGCGTGTCCAGGCGGCCCACGCGGACCATCTTCCGCCCCAACTCCTCCAGCACCTCGGCGGCCTCGGGGAAAGCGCCCGCCGTCAGAAAGTGGTAGAGTGCCTCTTCGCGCCGTCCTCCCTCCAGATAGCAGCGCGCGGCTCGACGATGACGCTCCCGCCGCCCTGCAACGGTGAGCCGCCGGCGCAGAAACTCCCGAAAGAGGTTATGGTATCGGTAGTGTCCGGCGCCCTCATCGGACAGAAAGAGGCCACTTTCCAACAGATGGTGGAGATAAACTGCGCTGTTTTCCGCGTTTCGCACCCCATTGCAGATCGCCGGGGTCATCTCCCGCAGCACCGAAGTATCCAATAAGAAGGCCTGAATATCCGCCGGCTGCTGATCGAAGATCTCCTGGGCCAGATAGGCGAAGAGGTCGTCGGTGGAAACCGAGGGACGCCAGGCCGCGCTGACATCGGCGCCGCCACGCAGTCGTTGCCAGACCAGCTGCAGCGCGATGGCCCAGCCCTCGGTCTGCTCTACCAGGCGTGCGACGCTGGTGGGATCAAGGTGCACTCCGTAACGTTCCTCAAAGAGCGTCGTGATCTCCGCCGGCGTGAAGGCTAACTCCGCCTGACCGATGTCGAGCACCTGTCCTCTGGCCCGCCAGGTGACCAGAGAGGGCAACTTGAGCGGAGAGCGAGTGGAGAGGATGGTGTGCAACCCTGGCGGCGCGCGGTCGATCAGCCGGTCGAGGATGCTCAGCGGGGTCGCGCTCTGCTTAAGATGGTGCGCGTCGTCCAGGATCAGCAGGAAGGGGTCCGAGGGAGCTCTGACGAGATCGTTGAGCAGTGCGTCCACCACCGACGTCCAGCCCAGCGTCGCGTCACCCCGTTCCCAGCTATCCAGGAGGGAGAGGGCGCTCTCAAAGAGATCGGGATGGAGGTGGCGGAGGCTATGGGTCAGATGTAAAAGGAAGATCAGCGGATCGACATCTTCCTCTTCGAGGTGATACCAGGCAGTGGGCAGCGTTTGGGCGAGGAGAGCCAAGGCCGTGCTCTTACCGTAGCCCGCTCCGGCCTGAACGATGGTCAGCCGATAGTCGAGCGCTTCGTGAAGGCGTTCGGTGAGGCGGGGGCGGCCCAGGATCCGCCGGCTCAGTCGTGGGGGAATCAATTTTGTGCGGACAAGATGTCCTCTATGCACCCGGATCACCCTTTCCATCACCTCAGGCTGTCGTCGTGGCGCTCACGATGTAGAGGGATTATACAGCTCCCGCTTCTGTGAGCAAATATAGAGCCTGTCGGGCAAGGTATCATCTCTCCTGTATCGTGAAAGGCGAGAGAGTTGAGATATTGGTGAAGAACAACTCTTGACAAATCCGGGGGGTATGCTATGATAAGGCGCGTTCAGGGGGCGTGGTGTAGTGGTGAACATGTCGGCCTGTCAAGCCGAAGATCGCGGGTTCAAGTCCCGTCGCTCCCGTCTGGTGGTAAATTTGACCCCGTAGCCCTGAAGGCAAAGGTGCAAAGGAGCCGCAAGCAAGAGCTATCCCTGTGAGGCCAATCACGTGGGGGGTGGCTCTTTTTCTTTTGAGACCCTCTGTGCGGTTCTTTACATTGCATCCGCTTGTTAACATCACCTTTGACCGTGCCGTTATAACCGCACCATTAGAGCTAAAGGAGGCCGACTGGTGAGGCAAACAGCATCAGAGGTGGCCCGAAAATAGCCTCGCTTCCCTAAAAATCGGCGTTCTTGTCTCCTCTGTGGAGCGACGTCCCTACCAGGATTCCAATTATGCGTTTTGTAACCACGGGGTAAAGGTCATGCTAAACTATGCTCGGAGAACTTTGTAGCGCGGTTTGTTTCGATCCGTTAAGTGCGTAGAACCTGTACGCTCTTGATCAGAGTGGTGAATCTCTGGGGCTTGATGGTGGGCCAACACCCGCTGCAAAGCCCGCAGCGTCAGCGTTGTGCCCCAACTGCCATCCCCGGATACCCCGGGTGAACACGTTCATTATCACGGCCAGGTAGATAAACTCGGCATGGAGGCGGATGTAAGTGGTGTCCGAGACCCACACCTGGTCAGGCCGGACCACGGCCAGGTTTTGGACCGGGTTCGGATGGAATAGTACATGGCCGGCTGCATGGGCCGGCGTAGAAACGTTGTCCGCGCGGATTTGCGCGGGTTATATCGTGCTTTGGGAGGGTAGCAGGCGCTGTTTCTGGGATCACGGCTCGTCAGTGACGTGTAAGGGGTGAAAACAGGGGCGGAGGGACCGCGGCGCAGGTAAAAAGACGGTTGCACGTTCATAAAACCGGTGCTAAACTGTAAGGTGAAGTCAACAAAGAGAAAGCCCCACAGCGTCCTACCGCCGGGGGCTTGGAAAGACCCAGGTGTCTGCACCACCCAGGTGAGCACCAGTCTACACCATCCGCCCGCCGGTGCAAGCGCCGACGGGCGTTGTGCTTTTTAACTGTGACCTGAGATTCTGAACAGGAGCCGACCCGATGACGATGCATATCCCGCAGGAAGATCGCCCGTTGACCGTTCAGCAGATCCAGGGCCTCTCGTCCGCCGACCGGCTGGCCGAGTTCTTCACCTATCTCGGCTACCCGGAGGGGACGCGCGTGCCGATGACGGCGGAGGCGCTGGACCTCAATCAGCGGCTGAAGGACGTGGTGCAGCGCGTCGAGCAGCTGGCGAGCGTCGATGGGGCGCTGATGATTTACCTCTTCAAGCTGACCTCGGTGACGGTGGCGCACACCCGCGCGCTGGCCCGCGTTTTCCGCAACCGCGCGGGCAACTTCCTGCTGGTGCTCACCGACGACTACCGCCGCCTCGACTTTGTGCTGCTGGAGCGCGAGCTGCCCGGACAGCCCGGCACCGGCGTCAGCGCGCGCCAGGTGCTGGTCCACCCCCGCGTGCTCTCCGTCGACCGGCGCGACCCCGACCGCGTGGCGCTGCGCGTGCTGCGCCGCTTCACCTGCACCGAGATCGATCCGGACGGCGACCGCGATCCCTACGCGCAGTACGATAAGCTGCGCAGCGCCTTCACCATCGCCGCGTGGGCCGAGCCCTATTTCAACAACGTCGCGCTCTTCTCCGACTACTACCTCAACGCGCGGCTGCCCGAGCTGCCCGCCTGGAACGCCCCGGCGCGCAATCAGGCCTTCCGGGCAGTGCGCAAGTGTGTCGCCGAGGCGCGGCGCACCGTGCGCCAGGATGCGGCGCAGGCGCCCGACGCGCTGATCCGCCCTATCCTGGAGACGCTGGGCTTCCGCGTGGCGCCGGACGGCGCGGACGACGGCGCCGACTTCTTGCTGCACCTCGACGGCGGTGACGAACCGGCGGTCTGCGTGTTGGCCTATCCCTGGCACCGCTACCTCGACGGCAAGGACACCCAGGACCCCGACCGCCCGGAGCAGAACCCCGGCGCGCAGGTCGTGGCGCTGCTGGAGGCCGAGGTGGCGCCCTGGGCCATCGTCACCAACGGCAAGACCTGGCGGCTCTACAGCGCCCGCGCCCACTCGCGCGCCACCAACTACTACGAGATCGACCTGGAGGAGACGCTGGCGGCGCCCGATCCCGGCGAGGCCTTCCGCTACTTCTACCTCTTCTTCCGCGCGGCGGCCTTCACCCCGGAGGAACGCGCCGTCGCCGGGGAGACGCGGACACTCTCCTTCGTCGACTGGCTGCTGGAGGAGAGCGCGGCCTACGCCCGCGACTTGGGCCGGCGGCTGAAGACGCGCGTCTTCGAGGAGATCTTCCCCTACTTTGCCGAAGGCTTTATCGCCAGTCTGGGTGGGCCCGAGGCGCTGCGGGCGCTTTCCCAAGAGGAGCGCGCGCAGCAGTTGGACGCGGTCTACCGGGCCACGCTGACCTTCCTCTACCGGCTCCTCTTCCTGCTTTACGCCGAGAGCCGCGACCTGTTGCCCGTCCGCGAGGTGCGCGGCTACTATCAGATCAGCCTGCGGCGGATGAAGGAGGAGCTCGCGACCAAAGCCGGGCTGCTGGAGGATCAGGCGCCCCGTCTGCTGGAGAACGCCTACGCCGCCGACAGCACGGCGCTCTACGAACGACTGCAGGACCTCTTCGCCGTCATCGACCGGGGCAGCAAGGCGCGCAACGTGCCGACCTACAACGGCGGGCTCTTCATCACCGATCCCGCGCCCGACGATACGCGGCGCGAGGCGGAGACGGCGCGCTTCCTGCAACGTGTGCCGCTCCCCGACCGCCACCTGGCGCTGGGCCTGGATCGGCTGGCCCGCGACGTCGACCCCAAGCGCGGCGACCTGGGCCTCATCGACTACAAGGACCTGGGCGTCCGCCAGCTGGGCAGCATCTACGAGGGCCTGCTGGAGTTCAAGATCCGGCTGACGGCGGACGGCGTCGCGCTGGTGGGCGACAAGGGCGAGCGCAAGGCGACCGGCTCCTACTACACGCCCGACTACATCGTCGCCTACATCGTGGAGCAGACCGTGGGGCCGGTGCTGGACGAGAAACTGGCGGCGCTGGAACCCCGGCTGCGCGAGGCCGAGCGGCGCTTTCACCAGGCGATGCAGCACAAGCGCGAGGTGGAGGGCGTCGCCCAGCCCGACGCGCCGGCGCTGCTGCAGAACGTGGCGGGCGACGTGCTGCGCGACCTCTTCGACGTCAAAATTTTAGATCCCGCCATGGGCAGCGGGCATTTCCTGGTGGAGGCCGTGGACTTCGTCACCGACCGGCTGACGCGCTTCCTGGAGGGCTTCAGCTTCATGACCACCTTCTTCGACGGGATGCGGGAGAGCATCGTGACGGAGCTGCAGCGGCAGGAGGTGACGGTCGATCTGCAGCAGCTGACCGACCTGAAGCTGCTCAAGCGCCACGTGCTCAAGCGCTGCATCTACGGCGTGGACCTCAA
>JBNGCW010000027.1:0-52653 GCA_049975525.1 Anaerolineae bacterium | reverse complement strand
GTACCTCTTCCTCTTCAACCTCTTCGAGGGCTTCGAGCGCCGCGGCTTCGGCGACCTCCTCCTCTTCGTCGAAGGAGGTCCATCCGAACATCTCTTCGGTTTCAACCGCTTCTGCGGCAGCGCGTTCCTCGATTTCTTCTTGGGTTTGCAGTTCGCGGAGCCAGTCGGGCAACTCTGCTGCTTCTTCTGGCTCCTCCAATTTCTCAGAAGGTGCTTCTCGCGCCGTGGCTTTCGGGGCTTCCTCCGGCTCTTGGGACGCCTGCAGCTCGCGCAGCCAATCGGGGATTTCCTCCTCCTCTTGGGGCTCTTCTTCCAGCCAGTCGGATGGCGCTTCGGCGTATTCTTCCACTTCCCCTGCTTTCGGCGGACGGAGATCCCACAGCCAATCGGGGACGCCTTCTTCTTCCTCCTCGGCGGTTAACGGAGCTTCCTCCACCGCTTCCATGGGAGGGGTAACCTCCTCTTTTTCTGAAGGCGCCATCTCCTGCAACCAATCGAGGGCTTCCTCGTCCGCTTCTGCTGCGATGGCTGCCTCAGGTTCTGCCTCTTCTTCTACACGTTCCTGGAGCCAGTCAGGCAGCGTGCCTTCGTCCGCTTCGGTCTCCAGCCAGGCGGCGAGTTCCTCGTCCTGGATTTCCTCTTCCTCAAGCCACGCCAGCCCTTCTCCTTCCTCGTCCAAAGGCCCCAGCTCTTCCAGCCAGTCGGGGATCTGGATTTGGGAGTCCAAGCCGGCGGCGATGTCGACGAGCTGCATTTCTTCCTCGCTCATATCGGGCATCGCTTCGGAGATGCCCACGGAGACGGAAATGGCCTCCAGGCGTTTGAACCAGCGAGTTTCCTGATCGATGGAGAGCGCTTCAGGATCGTAAGCAAGCCGTTCGAGCGTGACCGTCTTTTCCTTCAGGAAGCTCTCTGCGCCGAAGAGCTCGGTAGCAAGTCGGTTTTCGGGATCGACGGCTTCGGCGTGCTTGAGGTATCGACGTCCTTCCTCCTGACCGCTTTGTAGCCACAGCGTACCCAGGATAAGGTTTGCTTTGAGGCAGTAGGGCAACTGTTCCAGGATTTGTTGGCAGGTGTCTGCGGCCTGGACGATCTGGTTATCCCGCCAGTAGGCTTCCGCCAGCGCCACGCGAAGGTCGACGCGCTGGGGTTCTTTTTTCAGGAGCGAACGAAGTTCGGCCACAGCACGGCTGTAGAGATGCCCCTTGAGATAAAGGCGGGCCATGCCGGCGCGGGAAAGAGGGACGTAATCCGGTTGCACACCGCTGAGTTTCCCCCGTAGCCGAAGGATCTCGGAGGCTAATTCCTCGTTGCCGGGGTCCAACTCAAACGCTCGTTCCAGGTTCCAGAGCGAGGCTTTATCATCCTCGTGGGCCAGGCCCAGTCCGATGCGGGCGAGCAGATTTTCGGGATCGGCGTTTAGCACCCGCCGGAACATATCCTGGGCCAGGATATGCAGCTCCGCGTCGAGCATCATTCGCCCCAATAGATAGTAAGCCTTGTAATACCGCGGATAATGCTTTATCAGATGTCGGAGGTGCGCAAAAGCCTCAACGTAACGCGCTTCTTCCAACATTTCATCTATCTCGTTCTCATAGGCCTGTAAGGTGACTTCCGCCACTGTTTACCTCCTCCCTTGCAGAGCCAACGCGGGCATTCTGTCCTCATTATGCAATGTTTTGAGGGAAAAGTCAAAAGCGCCGTCGACATCCCTTCCTTAGTCTTACTACGAAAACCGAGAGAGTCCGGGCCTGTGTAAAGGGCTCAAGCAGCGATTCGATTTGCTATGAAGTTCTATCTATGTTACACTCAGTGTCAGGTGAGGAGCCAACCGAGGAGGTACGTTGTGAAGCCTAAAAATGTGCAAGAGCTGAGAGATCAGGTGTTGGTCTTCAGCGGTTCGGCCAACGAAGGATTGGCGAGGGATATCGCCGCCTACCTGGGGCTTGATCTCAGCCCTACGACCGTGCGCAAGTTCACCAACGACAATTTCTATGTGCAGCTGGGCGTCAGTGTGCGTGCCAAAGACGTTTTTATCGTGCAACCGCTGTCGCCACCGTGCAGCGATAACATTCTGGAACTCTGTCTGATGTTGGATATTGCCCGAGGCGCGGCGGCCAACAGTGTGCAGGCTGTCATTCCCTACTACTCCTACGCCCGTTCCGATAAGAAAGACGCCCCCCGGATCTCCATTGCGGCTCGCTTGATTGCCGATCTGCTTGCGACGGCAGGCGCTACGCACGTCATCACCATGACGCTGCATTCACCTCAGGTGCACGGGTTCTTCAACATTCCTGCCGATCACCTGACGGCCCATTCGGTCTTCGTGAAACACTTCAAGGATCAGGATCTCAGCAACGCGGTGGTCGTCTCCCCGGATATTGGGCATGCCAAGCGAGCGTTGAAGCTGGCCAAGGCGTTGGGGCTGCCGGCGGCAGCGGCGGAGAAACGCCGCATCGACGGACAGCACGTGATTATTGACGGGATTATGGGGGATGTGCAGGGTAAGCGGGTGTTGCTGGTGGATGACGAGATCGCCACCGGGGGAACGATCGTCGAGACCATCCGCTACTTGCGCAACCTGGGCGTCTCGCGCGTTACCGTGTTGGGCACCCACGGTCTCTTCTCCGGCAATGCCGTCAAGAATCTCAACAGCGTCGAGGAGATCGACGAGATCGTCGTCACCGATACAGTTTATATCCCGGAAGAACGGCGACCAGAGCGCCTGAAGATCCTCTCGGTGGGGCACATCTTCGGTGAGGTGATTCGCCGCAACGTGATGGGTGAATCGGTGGGGGCGCTCTTCGAGTTCTGGCCTATGCCGGACGAGACGCAGGGTTGACTCGTCTCGCCTGAGTGTTTCCATCGCTTGAACGTTTCTGTCTCCCCGAATTAGAGGCCGCGCAGGGAGACGCGCCCCACGTGGGCCCGGGCCGCCTCCGCCATTTGCCGGAGTTGGTCGGGCGGATAGGGCGCTGCGCCGTTGAGCGTCGGATCGAGCGTCTTCCGCCCCCGGAATTGTTGCAGCACGTAATGCTCGCTGCCCGCGATCCATCGCGCGATGGCGATGATGTCGCCGCTGTCCAGCAGACCCGGCACGACGGTGGTGCGCAGCTCATAGGCAACGTCGCTCTCTCGGAGCACCTGCAAGCTCCGGTCGATGCGCGTCACCTCGACATCGGCTACCCCGGCGAGCCGGGCATACGTCTCCGGCGGCCCCTTGATGTCCATCGCCACGTAATCCACGATCCCCCGGTCGAGCAACTTTTCCAACACCTCGGGACGATAGCCGTTGGTGTCCACCTTGATCGCGTAGCCCAGCGCCCGAGCGTGCTCAACGAAAGCCGTGAGCCCTGGTTGGAGGGTGGGCTCGCCGCCCGTCACCGTGACGCCTGTGAGGATGCCACGGCGACGTTCCAGGAATGTCCATATCTCCTCCAGAGGTATGCGGGGCTGCGATTGGGGAGAAAGCACCAGGTCGGCGTTGTGACACATGGGACAGCGGAAATTGCAGCCCGATGTGAAGAGCACGGTGGTGATGTGCTCCGGGTAGTCGATCAGGGAAGTTTTGACCCAACCGGCGACGTGCATGGGATGCCGGGGGCGCGCCTTACGAGGAGCTGCCCGCCGACTTTTCGGCCTTTTCGGGTTGGAACACCCGCCGATCTTTGAACTCCTGCTGCTTCCCGTCGTTCCAGTTGCGCACGGGGCGCAGGTAGCCCACGATGCGGGAGTAGACTTCGCAGGGGATTTTCCGGATTTCAGACTTGCTTTCAGAGATCTGCTGTGTACTCATGTGTTTGCTCCTTTCGGTTCTTTGTCTGTTGTCAATACACCCAGACGCATCTGCGCCCATGGCGCGACCCAGCCGCCTGTAAACCCCACCAGTCCGTAACGCAGCGTGCGCCAGACGAGTTCCAGGACGGTGCCTGCTTGCTCGTCGAAGAGGCCGAAGAGAGCGCTCAGCCCGAAGTAGACGAGGCCGACGGTGAACAGGCCCACAAGCGCGCGGACGATCCGCTGTTGGAGGGACCCTGACACGTCGAAGTGTAGCGTCTCGCTTTCCAACACGAAGCCGAGCCCCAGGCCGATGACGGTCCCCAGGGTCGTCGCCGTGCTATCCACCGGGTGGATCAGCAGCACGCTTAAGGGGATCAGCACCATCAGGGCGTAGCGCCGGCCGCGCTTCAACGCTGCAGCGCGTGCCCGCAGGCGCGGTTCGGTCCAGAGCCAGGCGGCGAGATACAGCACGCCGATGATGAAACCGCCGATGATGTCCTGAGGGAAGTGGACGCCCAGATACATGCGCGAGAAGGCAATCAATCCCACCAGGAGGGCGGCGACGATCCAAAACCATCTTTTGGCGAAGCGCGCCGCCAGATAGCCCCAGGCAACCACGGCGTTTTGAGTGTGCCCGCTGGGAAAAGAGGGTGAAGTCTCGTGGCGCAGCGGTGTGAGCCGGGCGGTGATGCCCGCTTGCTCCAGCGCGGTCTCCAGGGTCGGGGAGTCGGGGCGGGGGAGGCGCCAGAGGTCCTTGAGCCAGGTGTTCAGCGTCGCCGTGTAGAGAAAGGCGTAGTTGAGCCCCTTTCCAATCTCCTTGTTGACGCACCAATAGACAAGAGAGAGGATCACGAGATAGACTATCTCACTGCCGAGGTCGGTGATAAGGGGAAAGCACACGTCGAGTATGCCTGTGCGCAACAGCTCGATCTGCAGAAGCACCTGGTATCCCCAGGGGATTAAGCCCCATAAAGTCTCTTCCACGCTCTTTTCCTCCTGTGAAGATGTAGGTAGTTACACGTCCACGGCCAGGGGAGTCTCATCGCCGGGCGCCCAACGCTTGAGCGGCGCGATGCGCGGATCGCGCTCAAAGCGCGCGCGGATCTTCTCGAAGCCGGCGTAATCGGCCAGAGTCAAGGTGGCCACGTCGTCCAGCCACGCCAGATCGTCTTCGGTCAACGCCTCTTCCTGCAGCGCCATGATCCCCCGTCCGTCCCAGGGCAGGAGCTCGACTTTATTGAGGGCCAGGAAGTCGCGCAGCACGTTACCCCGGATGAAGCCCATGCCGTGCATGTCGAAGATGCCGAAGGTTTCGGCGTCGGCTTCGCCCGCGCGACAGGCCAGCCAGGCGCGTCCGCCGGGCCAGAAAACGCCGGGCGGCAGGTCCAGGGGATCGAAGTCGATCTCAAGCGCCTCACGCTGGAAGGCGTCCAGCTGTGCGTCCACCTGCACCCAGCGACCTGCATCGGGTCGCCACACCTCACAGATCCAGTGATCCTCGTAATGATCGGGCAGGAAGTAGGTGGCGAAGCCGCAGCGGGCCCGTGCCGGCATGCCGTGGTGACGTAGCAGGGCGCAGAGCAGGGTGGTGAAGTCGCGGCAGTTACCGACGAGGCGCTTCTTCAGAGGGCGCGCTTCGGTCAGGGGGCGGTCATCCAGCGTCAGAGCGTGGTCGAGCATGGCCTCGGCGGCGCGGATCTCCACCTCGTTTTGGCGCGCTTCGGGGAGCGTCACACCGTAACGCTCGGCCCAAAAGACGTGGATGAGCAGGCCTTGCACGACGTGGACCAGGCCCTGGATGTCGCGGGGTAGGGCATTGAGACGATCCGCGTGCTTCTCCACTCCGGTCATCGGACCGGGCTGCGCGTAGAAGTGCAACATCTCTGGTGTGGCTGCGTTCGTTTTCATATACTCTCCACGGCTCAGACGGGTATCTTTTCCATAAGTTGGGTAGCTGTGGTCGGTCCCTTCGCTTGCGCTCAGGGCATGCTCCCGACCGAGCCACGGCGGGGACAGTCCCGGGACCGGTCCGAGCGAGTTGCCCCGGTTTAATGATACTCGGGTGGTATTATACCTGGGTTGGCTTCAATTGCCATGTGCGTTGGTGAGTCAAAGGTGGCTGTTTTGTCCAAGCTGTGGTATCCTATGCGGGTGCGGAGTGACATGGAAACGGCGGGTAGGAGGCGAGGGTGCAACTGAAGTCTTTGCTTGCGTCGGCGCCGGTGACGGCGCATCTTACCCCGGCGGGCGCGGACGTTTCGCTGGCCGGGATCATTTCGGATTCCCGTGAAGTTGAGCCGGGCACGCTTTTCGTCGCCGTGCCGGGACTGCAGGTCGATGGGCACGCTTTCATCCCCCAGGCTCTGGCGCGCGGTGCCGTTGCCGTGGTAGGGGAGCGTGGACGGGCGGCGCTTGACTTGCCGGCAGAGTTGCCCTATGTGCGCGTGGAGGACGCCCGGGCGGCGCTGGGCTGGCTACACGCGGCGTGGCATGGCTTCCCCTCGCGTCATCTGACGCTCATCGGTGTCACCGGCACCGACGGCAAGACTACCACCACCAATCTCCTTCACGCCATGCTGACCCGGGCCGACAAACAGGTGGGTATGGTCAGCACCGTCAACGCCCGCATCGGCGGGCGCACCAGCGACACGGGGCTGCACGTGACCACGCCGCCCGCCTGGCAGATCCAGCGTTATCTGGCGGAGATGGTTGAGGCCGGCATGACCTACGCTGTGCTGGAGGCGACCTCGCACGGGCTGGAGCAGCATCGGCTGACGGGTTGCGACTTCGATGTGGCGGTGATCACCAACATCACCCACGAGCATCTGGATTACCATGGCTCCCTGGAGGCCTACCGCGCGGCCAAAGGACGGCTTTTCACCGGGCTGAGCTCGGCGTACCGCAAGCCCCATCAGCCCAAGATCAGCGTGCTCAACGCCGACGATGTGCTCTCCTACGATTATTTGCGCAGCATGCCGGTGGATCGCCAGCTCAGCTACGGTCTCTCCGAAGGTGTGGACGTGGCAGCGCGCCATGTCCGTTATGTGCCCGATGGCGTCCGCTTTACGCTGGCAAGCCCCTGGGGGCAGGCGACAGTCACGTCGACGCTGGTGGGGGGCTACAATGTGAGCAACATCCTGGCGGCGGCCTCGGCGGCGCTGGCGTTGGAGGTGCCACTCTCCACGGTGGTGGAGGCTGTGGCGGAGTTCCGGGGTGTCCCCGGGCGGATGGAGCGCATCGACGCGGGCCAACCCTTCACCGCGATTGTGGACTTCGCCCACACGCCCAACGCGCTACGGCAGGCGCTGGAGGCCGTGCGTCCGCTGGCGGGGTCGGGGGGGCGCGTCATTGTTGTCTTCGGCAGCGCCGGCCTGCGCGACCGCGAGAAGCGTCGCCTGATGGGCGAGGTGGCGGCGGCAGAGGCCGATCTGACGGTGGTGACTGCCGAGGATCCGCGTACCGAGCCGCTGGAGGAGATCATGGCGGTTACGGCGCGGGCGTTGGCGGCGGAGGGACGGCGGGAAGGCGTCGATTTCTGGCGCATCCCCGACCGGGGACAGGCGATCCGGCACGCCGTGGAACTGGCCCGGCCGGGCGACGTGGTCATCGTCTGTGGCAAAGGCCACGAACAGAGCATGTGCTTCGGCACGACCGAGTACCCCTGGGACGACCGTGAGGCGCTGCGGTTAGCTCTGGGGGGCGAGACCCTCGCCACGTTGCCCACAGCCCGGCGCAGCGAGTGAGCGGTGGCGTGGCGAAGATAGCCCTCGTCCACGACTGGCTTAACCAGTACGGCGGCGCCGAGCGCGTGTTGGAGCATCTGCAGGCGCTCTTCCCTCAGGCCCCCATCTATACCAGCATGTACTGGCGCGAGGGCATGCCGGCGGCCTACCGCGCCTGGGACGTGCGCACCACGTGGATGGACCGTTTGCCGGGCATCTACCGCCATCACCAGCGTTATTTTCCCTTCTACGCGCTGGCCTTTGGGCGCTTGGACCTGCGGGATCGTGGCTACGAGCTGGTGCTGACCAACAAGAGTGGCTTCTGTCACGGCGTGCGCACCGGGGAGACCCCGCAGCTCTGCTACTGCCTGGCGCCGACGCGCTACGTGTGGGAGTACGAGTCTTACGCGGCCCGCGAGGCCCTCCACCCGGCGCTGCGGGCTGCGCTGGTGCCTCTGGTGGCGCTGCTGCGTCGCTGGGACTACGCCGTAGCGCAGCGGGAGACGACGCACTTCGTCGCCATCTCCCGCGAAATTCGGGCGCGCATCCGCCGTTACTACGGACGTACGTCGGAGGTCATCTATCCGCCGGTGGACGTGGCGCGCTTCCGGCCCGCCTCCAATCACGACGACTACTACCTTATCGTCTCGCGGTTGATTCCCTACAAACGCATCGACGTGGCGGTGCGGGCCTTCAACCGCCTGGGATGGCCGCTGCGCATCGTGGGCAGGGGACGGGATCGGGCGGCGCTGGAGGCGCTGGCTGCGCCCAACGTGCAGTTCCTGGGCTACGTGCCTGACGAGGAGATCGTCTCGCTCTACGCGCGTTGCCGGGCGTTGGTCTTCCCCGGACGGGAGGACTTCGGGATCACGCCTGTGGAGGCACAGGCGGCGGGTCGCCCCGTCATCGCCTATGGTGAGGGTGGGGCGCTCGATACGGTGATCCCCGGAGAGACGGGCGTCTTCTTCTATGAGCCGACGCCCGAAGCGCTGGCCGAAGCGGTGTTGGCCTTCGATACTGAGGCCGTAGATCCGTTGGCCTGTCGGGCTAACGCGGAGCGCTTCTCCGTGGTGCGCTTTCGGCGCGAGATCCGCGCCGCCGTGGCACGCCTATCCGGTTCGCAGTGAGTGCGCAGGCTTCGGGATGACGAGGGGATGGCCGACTAGAAATCCGATTTTCCCACCAGTTTTGAAAGAGGGTGTATGATGATGAAACCGGAGCTGATCGCAGATTACGCCTGTGTCATTGGTGAGGGGCCGCTCTGGCATGTCCAGGAGCGGCGGCTCTACTGGGTCGATATCCCTCAGGGGCGTCTTTTCCGCTACGACCCGGCCACGGGGGATCACGAGTGCTGTCATCAGGACGAGGCCGCCATCGGCGGTTTCACCGTGCAGGCCGATGGGGCGCTGTTGCTCTTTATGGCCCGGGGCGCGGTGCGACGCTGGCATGACGGGGCGTTGACCACCGTCGTCGCGGAGATCCCCGAGGAGCGAGGAGGACGCTTCAACGATGTCATCGCCGATCCGAGGGGGCGTGTTTTCTGCGGCACGATGCCCGTCGGGGAGCGCCCGGGCCGGCTCTACCGTCTCGACCCCGACGGGACGCTCGCGCGGGTGCTCGACGCCGTTCACATCTCCAACGGGATGGGTTTCTCGCCCGATCTGCAATCTCTTTATCACACCGAGTCCCTGCGTCGGACCATCTACCGCTTCGACTACGACCGCGCCACGGGAACGCTTTCCAACCGCCGTGTTTTTGTGCGCACGCCGCCGGGGGAGGGGGTGCCTGACGGGCTGACGGTGGACGCAGAGGGCTACGTCTGGTCGGCGCGATGGGACGGTGGTTGTCTGGTGCGTTACACGCCCCAGGGTGAGGAAGCCCTGCGCATCTCCTTTCCCGCGAAGAAGGTCTCCAGCGTGGCCTTCGGCGGCGCTGACAGCACCGATCTCTACGTCACCACGGCGGGCGGGGATCGCAAAGCCGAAGAGGGGCCGGGCGCGGGGGCGCTCTTCCGCCTGAATCTGGGGATCCGTGGGCGACCGGAATTTGTCTCCCGTATCGAGGTTTAAGGGGTAGAGAGGGGAGGCCTTGGGGTGGCGCTTTCTGACACCACATCACCTAAAAGCAAGCCTATGGGGCTTCTTTCCTAAAACGCGACTCCGCTGACGCTGCGTCGCTTACTACGAGCGGAAGGCTTGTCGTCAAGCGTGCAGACGTCAGCCAGCATGAAGCGACAAGGCGTGGAAGTGGCCGATGTTGATCGTCAAAAGCGATGATGAATGAAGGGCAAGGCTGCGTGGTTACCTGCGAGCCCTGATGGGGCCAGTCGAAAACGGTGCGTGCGTTACCCTCGCTTATCGCAGATAGCGCAACAAGTGCGCCAGGGCGGCCTGCGCTGAAGCTTGTTTGTTGGCGTTGCGTTCTCCGTTCCAGACGTGTCGCCAGACACGACGTTCGCGTGGTGCGGCCAGCCCGATGTAGGTCAGGCCGACGGGTTTCTGGGGCGTCCCGCCGGTGGGACCGGCGATGCCCGTGATGCTCAATCCCACCTCGGCGCCGGTGCGACGACGGACGCCCGCCGCCATCTCCAGCGCTACCGCCGCGCTCACGGCCCCCCACCGCCGGAGGCTCGTCTCCGAGACGCCGAGCAGGGCTATTTTGATCTCGTCGGCGTAGGCGATAACGCCGCCCAGGAAGTAGGCCGAGCTACCGGAGACTGTGGTGATCTCGTGTCCCAGCAAACCGCCGCTGCACGATTCCGCCACGGCGATGCGCCAGCCGCGCGCTTTCAACAACGGCCCGATGGCATAGGCTTCACGCATCGCGTTCCCGTGCCAGCTGCCGCTCGTAGAGTTGACTGTACAGCCCGTCCCGCGCCAGCAGATCCCGATGATCGCCCACCTCGCGGATGCGCCCGTTTTCCAGGGCGATGATCTTGTCGGCGTCGCGGATGGTGCTCAGACGGTGGGCGATGATCAGCGCCGTGCGTCCTTTCAGCACCTGCTTCAGTGCCTGCTGGATCAGATACTCGGCCTCGGCGTCCACCGACGAGGTGGCCTCGTCCAAGATCAGAATACGCGGATCGGTGAGGATGGCGCGCGCCAGGGCCAGCCGCTGCTTCTGCCCGCCGCTCAGCCGCACGCCACGCTCGCCGATTTCGGTGTCGTAGCCTTCGGGCAGCGCCATGATGAAGTCGTGGGCGTAGGCGGTTTTGGCGGCTGCGATGAGCTCCGCTTCGCCGGCCTCGGGGTGGCCGTAGGTCAGGTTCTTGCGGACGGTGGTGTTGAAGAGGAACGTGTCTTGGAGCACCACGGCGACGTGACGGCGCAGCGAGGCCAGGGAGAGCTCGCGCAGATCGTGCCCGTCCAGCAGGATGCGCCCGTGACCGGGGTCGTAGAAGCGGCAGAGCAGGTTGGCGATGCTGGTCTTCCCTGCGCCGCTGGGTCCCACCAGCGCTACCACTTCGCCCGGCGCCATGTGGAAGTCGATGTCGTGGAGCACCTCGTCGCCGTTACCGTAGCGGAAGTGTACGTCATCGAAGCGCACCTCGCCCCGCACCTCGTCCAGCGTCACGGCGTCCGGCGCGTCCTCGATCTCCGGTTTTTCGTCCAGCAGCTCGAAGATGCGTTCGGCGGCAGCCGTGGCCTGTTGGAAGGTGTTATCCACCTCGGTCAGCCGGCGCAAGGGCTCGTAGAAGGAGGTGATGTAGGAGAGAAAGGCGACCAGCGTCCCCAGCGAGAGCTGTTCGCGGATCACCATGCGGGCGCCGAAGCCCAGGACCAGCGCGCCGCCCGCCGCCGAGAGGAAGTGCAGCGCTGGAAAGAACGTCGCCCAGAGGCGGATGGCCTGCACACGCTCGTCGTAATAGCGCTCGCTGACGCCTCGGAAGGTTTGGAGTTCGCTCTCTTCCCGATCGAAGGCCTGGATGACGCGGATGCCGGCGAGGTTATCCTGCAGTCGAGCGTTGATGTCGCCCAGGCGATCCCGCACGCGGCGGTAGATGGGGCGCACGCGCGTGTTGAAGAGGCGCAGGCCCAACGCCAGCAGCGGCAGCGGTGCCAGCACGATCAAAGCCAGGCGCCGGCTCATCACCAGCAGCACCATCGCCGCACCTGAGAGACGCAGCAGATCCACCACCGTCAGCGGTACGCCATGGGTGACGAACTGCTCCATGGCGTTGACGTCGTTGGTGACGCGGGACATCAGCTCGCCCGTCGAGGTCTGATTGTAAAACGAGAGGGAGAGCCGCTGCAGGTGCTCGTACAGCCGCACCCGCAGATCCAGGATGAAGCGCTCGCCCAGGGCGTGACGCAGGTACATGTCGCCGAAATCGGTCAACTGCGTCAGCGCTTGCACACCGATGAGGGCCCCAATGAGCCAGGGCAGGCGCGTCAGATTCCCGTTCTGAATGACGTCGTCCACCACCTGGCGCTGTACCTGGGGCGGCAGGAGCCGCAGCCCGACGCGCAGCAGGAGCAGCACTCCTGTCGCCAGCAGGGGCCGCCAATGGGGGCGCAAGAAGCGCGTCATGCGCTTTAGTACGTTCATCGGTTAAACATACCTCCAAAAACGTGCATCGTGAAACGTGAGACCTGCTTCAGCCACCTATCGCGTTTCACGCAGTTAATGTGTCTGCTACGACTTCATCCTCGATGTGCGCCCCGCTCGAAATTGTCGTTCCGCGCAGCACGACGACGTTCTTGAGCGTCACGGCGTCGCCGATGCGGCAGTCCTGTTCCACGTAGACGTTGGGGCCGATGACGCAGTGGGCGCCGATGACGGTTCCCGCCTCGATGCGCAGGGGCGTGATCAGGTGCGTCGCCGGGCCCACGGAGTCGGGCGCCAGCTGTGGACGCCCGTCGCCGTGGGTAAGGTAGTGACGGTTGAGAGCAAGCAGGTCGGCGGCGTTGGTCAGCGTCAGTCGGCTTTCCGCCATCACGCCCGTCACCCGGTCATCCCGCTCGATGAGCAGCTGGATGGCGTCCTGGAGCTCGTATTCGCCGCGCGGCGAGAGTTCCACCTCCGGCAGGTAGTCGAGGATGCGGCGCGAGAAGATGTAAAGCGGCAGGCTGGCGATGTCCGAAGGAGCGTCCTCCGGCCTGGGTTTCTCCACGATACGGGTGATCCGATGCCCCTCGCGTTCCACGATGCCCACGCTGCCCAGCCGCTCCGGCTCCACGGGCATCAGCGTCAACACCGCGTTGGGGCGCGGTTCCGAGCGCCAGGCTGCCAACATCCGCCGGATGTGCTCCGCCGAGACGAGGTTGTCGCAGGCCGAGAGGACGAAGTCGCCCTCGATGAGGGGCACGGCCTGACGCAGCGCGTCCGCCATGCCCAGCCGCTCCGTCTGGTAGACGAAGCGCACGTCGGCCCCCGGCGCCGTTTCGCGTTGGAAGTAGCGGGTGATTTCGCGGTCCTCCGGGCTGACGACCAGGACAAAGTCCTCCACGCCGTTGGTCCAGAGGTTCTCCATCACCCGCGCGACGATGGGCTGCCCCAGGATGGGCAGCATGGCCTTGGAACGGTTGACGGTGATGGGGTGCAGGCGCGAGCCCTTCCCCGCCGCTAAGATGACGCCCTGCATGGCGATGACCTCCCTCTGCGTCGTGGGACGCTGTGCGTTCAGAGCTTGTCCTCGCGCCCGGCCTCGCGCAGCCGTCGAACGACCTCCCGCACCTGCCCGGCGTGTTCCGGGGTGGTGATCAGCATCGCGTCGGGCGTATCCACCACGATGAGGTTTTCCACCCCCACGGTGGCAATCAGGTGATCGCTGCGCGAGAAGACCATCGTGCCCGTCGTCTCCACGGCAATGTGATCTCCGCGACAGACATTGTCGTGCTCGTCGGCGGGCAACCGCGCCTGGACGGCGTCCCAGCTGCCCACGTCAGACCAGCCCATCTCCACCGGGATGACGGCCACGCGCCCGGCGCGTTCCATCACACCGTAGTCGATGGTCTCTTTTTCGACCCGGGGCCAGACCTGGTTCAGCGTCGCGTCGTAGTCGTCCCCGGCGAGGGTATCCTGCAGCCGTTCGAGCGTCCTGTGAAGCTCGGGCATCAGTGTTGCCATCTCCTCCAAGATACGCTCCGTCCGCCAGATGAACATGCCGCTGTTCCAGCTGTAGGTGCCTGCTTCTAAGAACCTTCGGGCGGTCTCGGCGTCGGGCTTTTCGGTGAAGCGCTGCACGCGGTAGTAGGGGAAGTCGCCCTTTTCGCCCAGCGTTTTACCCCGGCTGATGTAGCCGTAGCCCGTCGAGGGGAAGGTGGGGGGGATCCCCAATGTCACCAGG
Organism: Anaerolineae bacterium; assembly: GCA_049975525.1. Lineage (GTDB taxonomy): Bacteria > Chloroflexota > Anaerolineae > B4-G1 > SLSP01 > G713. Next base: position 38,862 of record JBNGCW010000027.1, on the reverse strand, counting down.
TACCCTTCCTCGGCCACTTCCCGCGCGGCCGTCAGCGCGGCACGGAAGACGGCCTCTTCTTCAATGTAGTGATCGGCAGTCAGCACGGCCATCATCGCCTGGGGGTCCCGCCGTTGGAGGTGGATAGCCGCCAGGCCGATGCAAGGGGCCGTTCCCCGGCCCATAGGCTCCACGATGAAGTTGTCGCGGGGCAACTCGGGCGCCTGGTTGGAAAGCGGCTCGACTTGCTCGCCGGCCGTCACCACAAAGATCCGTTCCGGCGGGAAGAGGGGGCGCAGGCGGTCCACGGACATCTGGAACATGGAACGCTCACCGAAAAGGGTGAGCATCTGCTTGGGGTGGGCGGTGCGGCTCAGGGGCCACAGGCGCGTCCCACCGCCGCCGGCCATGATCACGGCGTAGAAGTGTGTTTTGTTGTTCACGTTTCCTCCTGGATGTTGTACTCGGCCGCCCGTAAAAAGGGCGCGGTCACAAGGAAATCCATCTCTCTACTTAAAGGGTGGAAGAATCGGATTTTTGGTCGGTCATCCCCTATCTCTAGTGGTTTTGGCCGCGAATTTACCCACATGTAGGGGCGAGTTGTGTAGAACTTCGATTTTATGAGTTGCTTCCGCGTCGAACCACGCCTGGAAGGGGCTCAAAGTCCAAAGCGCGTCAGCCAGAGATCGAAGGTCTGGGCCTGGCGGGGGCCGTATTTGGTGAGGACGCGTTGGCGTACCTCATCGGCCGCCAGCTGGGACCAGCACTTCCCGGTCACCTTGATGAAGAAAAGGTCGGCCCAACTGATGATCTGCGCCTCGACGGTCTCCGGGAAGATGTCCTGAGGGGACAAAGGCAGGTTTTTGGTGAGGATTTCCTCCCGGGTAAGCCCCAACCCCACGTGGTTAAAGGCCACCTCCGCGTGGCGGGGCAGCCCCTCCTGCTCCAGGATACGGCGCCCTTCTTCCAGGTGCGCCAGGTAGGGTCGATCTCCGTGACAGCCCAGATGTGGGGCGTTCACGTTGACGATGCCGATATCGTGTAACAGGGCCGCTTCCTCGATGAAGCGAATCTGCGCGGGTGCCAGCTGCAGCCGTCGCGCCACCCGCACGGCCATGGTCGTGACGCTGGCGACGTGGGGCAGGTAGAAGCGGTAAGTCAGGGAATCGGGCGGGATGTAGCGATGGATGAGGGCGAAGAGATCGACGGTGGACAAGGGCCACCTCACGTTTCGTGCTCGGCGTCGGTCTCGTAGGTCGCCTGGGCTTCTCGGGCGAGCACGTACTGCAGGGGGCCGACCTGGCGGACCATGCCTTTGAGCTCCATCATGACCAGCGTGCTGCTGACCTCCTCGACGGGCAGGGCCGAGGCGCGGGCCAGCTCGTCGACGTGGCGCGGCTCGTAGGAGAGCTGCTCGAAGAGGGTCGCCTCGGTGGCGTTTTCGGGCAGGACGACGCGGGCCACCTGCTTTTCGGCCAGGTGGTCGAAGTGCAGCACTTCGAGGATGTCGCGGCCCTCGGTGACCACGGAGGCGCCTTCGCGTAACAGGCGGTTGCATCCCTGAGACGCGGGGCTGAAGATGTTGCCGGGCACGGCGAAGACGTCACGGCCCTGGTCGGCGGCGAAGTCGGCGGTGATAAGGGCGCCGCTGCGCAGTCCGGCTTCGACGACCACCACGCCCTGGCTCAAGCCGCTGATGATGCGGTTGCGCGGGGGGAAGTTTTTCCCCTCAGGGCGGGTACCCAGGGGGTAGTCGCTGATCAGGGCGCCGTTGGTGATGATCTCACGGGCCAGCTTGCGGTGCTCCGGAGGGTAGACGCGGTCCACACCGCAGCCCAGCACGGCGATGGTTCTGCCGCCGGCTTCAAGCGCTGCCCGATGTGCGACGCCGTCGATGCCCCGCGCCAGGCCGCTGACAACGGTCACGTGGTTGCGTGCCAGTTCATCGCTCAGTTGGCGGGCGACTTCTTTGCCGTAGGCCGTTGCCTTGCGGGTGCCCACCATCGCCACGGCCCACTCGTCGGCTGGGGTCAGCTCCCCTTTGACGTAGAGCACCGGCGGGGGATCGGGGATCTGCTGCAGCAGCTTGGGGTAGTCGGCGCTCTCCCACGTCAAGACGTGAACGCCCTCTTTTTCCACCTTGCGCTGCACCTGTTCCAGATCTACCTGCCGACGTACCTTGAGGAGGTTGTTGAGGGAGCGCTGATCCAGGCCGGCGGCTTCCAGGGCCTCGGTGGGCGCTTCCCACGCAGCCCGAACGTCACCAAACCTGTTGAGCAGGGCGCGCAGGCGCACGGGGCCAATGCCGCGCACCAGGTTGAAACCCAGCCAATAACACAGCTCGTCCATACGTCCTCTTGAAGGGGTCCTGGCCCAACCGGGGTGTTTCTTTCAGTTGAGCGGTAGGGGCGGATTCGGGCGAGGGTTGATCCAGAGGCGAATCTAATCCGGATCGAGGTCCACCAGGCCCGGCAGCAGGCGCACGGTCAGGCGGCCGGCGTCCACGTCTACCTCGCGGATGACCTCTTCAGTTGCAGGCAAGAGGATCTCCCCGTGCAGTCCGTGTACGACGTAGACGTCGTTGGCGCCGGAGGTATCGAGGATCTCTACCAACTCGCCCAACGCTTTCCCCTCCTCGGTTTGCACCTGTAGACCGAGGAGCTGGAATTCGTAGTATTCGTCCGCTTCCAGGGGGACGGCGTCCTCGATTCGCACCTCGACCAGCTGACCCCGCAACGTCTCGGCGGCATCCCGATCCTCAATGCCTTCCAGGTGCAGCAACAGGCGTCCTTTATGGGGGCGCGCGCCTTTGACGGCGTAGCGCCGCCGTTCGCTCCCCACGTAGACGGCGGGGAGTTCGGCGACGCGTTCGGGGTAACCGGTCAAAATCTCCATCCGCACCTCACCCCGAAGGCCGTGGGGGCGCAAAATGCGCCCCACGGCTAAATAACGAGGCTCAGGCGGTTGCTTAGGCACGTCCTAAGCCCGGGTTGATAGCGCCGATGGTCACCCCGCTCGTCATAGAATCTCCAGGGTGACCTTTTTACCCATCTTAGCCGCAAGCACACGGGCCAGCGAGCGCATGGCGTTAATGGTGCGGCCCTTTCGACCGATCATTCTGCCCATGTCTTCAGGAGCCACCCGCAGCTCCAGCATAATCGATGTTTCCCCCTCGATCTCCGAGAGATTGACCTCTTCGGGTTTATCCGCCAGCGACTTGACAATGTATTCGACCAGATCGTAGACCTTGGACATGGCGTGCCTCCTTATAACTTGGTAAACGGGACCGGTAAACAACGATGGTGTTCGAAGCCGGGCTTGACAGCCTTCGCTTCTTCATGCCTACGTCAAGTAGTCTCTACGCTTCTTCGTCAGCTGCTGGATCGGTGGATACTACGGATTCGGTCTCAGTCGCTGCTGCGGGTTCGACGGCTTTCGCTTCGGCGTCCTGGGCCTCCGTCGTCTCCTCGACTTCAGTGGTTTCCCGCACCTCGGCTTCAGGCGCTGTCTCAGTCTCCTCTTCTGCTTCCTTAACCTCGGCCTGCGCCTCGGCGACCAGCTTTTCTACAGATTCCCCGGCCTTCAGGCGTTCAAAGCGAGCCCACGTGCCGTGCGTTTTGAAGATCCGAGTGACGGCCTTGGACGGTTGCGCACCGACGCTGAGCCAGTGCAGCGCCCGCGCTTCCTTGATCTTCACCGTCTCCGGTTCGGTGCACGGATTGTAAAAGCCGATGTTTTCCACGAACGTGCCGTCCCGGGGGGCGGTGGATTCCGCTACAACGATTCGATAGCTGGGTTGCTTTTTTTTACCAACCCGACGTAACCTTATTCTCAGCATATGCCTCCTAATGAAATCGATTTGATGATGGTGATTGGTTTTTAGAACAAGCGTGGGATAGGCATCCCCTTCAGCTTACCCCGGTTGAGCTGCTTGATCACTTTTTTCATCTGCCGGTGCTGCGAGAGCAGCACGTTGACGTCGTGCACCTCGGTTCCGCTGCCCCGGGCGATGCGCAGCCGCCGACTGCCGTCGATGATGCGCGGGTTGCGGCGCTCCTCAGGCGTCATGGAGAGGATGATGGCTTCGACGCGCTTGAGCTGCTCCTCGGTCTGCGCTTCGTCGATGGAGAGCCCCTTTATCTGACGCCCCAGGCCGGGGATCATGTTGAGCAGTTCGCCCAGGGGGCCCATCTGGCGCACCTGCCGGAGCTGTTCCAGGAAATCTTCCAGGTCGAACTCCCCCTGGCGGAGGCGGCGTTCCATGCGCTCCGCCTGTTCCCGGTCGAAGGTGTCCTCGGCGCGCTCGATGAGGGTCATGACGTCGCCCATGCCCAGAATCCGCGAGGCCAACCGATCAGGATGGAAGAGCTCCAGGGCGCCGAGTTTTTCTCCCGTGCCTAAGAACTTGATGGGCACACCGGTGACCGCCCGCATGCTGATGGCCGCACCACCGCGAGCGTCGCCATCGACCTTGGTCAAGATCAGGCCCGTCAGCCCCACACGCTCGTGGAATCCCTGGGCGATGTTGACCGCTTCCTGCCCGGTCATGGCGTCCGCTACCAGCAGAACCTCGATGGGATGCAGCCGGTCGCGGATGGCTTCCAGCTCCGCCATCATCTCCTCGTCGATCTGTAGGCGCCCCGCTGTGTCGAGAATCACGACGTCTGCGCCCTGCTGATTGGCGGCCTGCAGGCTGCGGGCGCAGATATCCGGCGGGTGTAGATCGCGACCGTGCTCGCTGTACACAGGCAGATCCAGTTGTTGCCCCAGCACTTCCAGCTGGGTGATGGCGGCAGGTCGGTAGGTGTCACCGGCTACCATAAGCGGAAAGCGTCCTTTCTCCCGCAGGTGACGAGCCAATTTCGCCACCGTGGTGGTCTTGCCGGACCCCTGGAGGCCGACGAGCATGAGTACGTAAGGGGTGGATCCGGTGAGCTCCAGGCGCCCGGGCTCCCCCAGCGTTTTGACCAGCTCCTGGTGAACGATCTTGACGACCTGTTGCGCGGGGTTCAAGGCCTTTGAAACTTCTTCCCCCACCGCCTGCTCACGGACCCGGTGGGTGAAGTCCTTGACCACTTTGTAGTTGACGTCCGCTTCTAAAAGGGCAAGCCGTATTTCGCGCAGAACTGCTTTGACGTCTTCTTCGCGCAATACGCCGTGCTTGCCCAGGCGATCAAAGATGTCCTGAAGCTTGCCTGTCAGAGATTCAAACATAAGTCTCCGTAAGCTCTGTAAGATTGCCCCTGCTAGGGCGTTTCGATGTTCGCTCTGCCTAATGGAGCCTGTTCAGGGCAGACAATTTTCTACATTTTAATGTATATTGAGAATTCGTCAAGCACCGGACGGCGGTTGCGGAAGACGCGGGGGGATCGGGGAGATTCGAGTCGCTCCCGGTGCCCGGTGTTTGCTTGGCCGAGTTTCCACCGTTCCCCTTGTCAAGAGTCAATTTCAGGGCATAATAACAGCGTGGGAAGGTATATTGGATGCTGTTGGTGAATAGGGTGAAGTGTGTGGGGGGAGGTGGACGGACGCTATGAGTGATCGGGTTCCGATTAACATCATACGCTCACTGATCGTAGCGCAGCGGGAGCAGCGTCGTGTACGAAGCCGCACGGGCGTCAATTTGCTCCTGCGTGTTGTCGGTTTGATCACGATGCTTTCGCTACTGGCTTCTTTTCTTTTTGTGGGGGTGACCGTGGGGACGGCAGCAGCCGCTTATTCTCTCGTCACCCAGGATCTGCCGACGCCGGAGGAGGTGGAGTCCGCCAGCGTCAAGAGCTTTGAGACCACCAAAATTTACGACCGCACTGGTCAGCATCTGCTCTATGAGGTGATCGATCCCAACGCCGGCGACCGCAATTGGGTATCGTTGGACGAGGTACCTGAGCATCTCATCAACGCCACCGTGGCCATGGAGGATAAAAACTTTTGGGCCAATCCGGGTTTTGACTGGTACGGGATCACGCGTGCTTTTATCAACAACTTGCAGGGCAAGCCGGTGCAGGGGGCGTCGTCGATCACCCAGCAGGTCGTCAAGCGCTCGGTCTTTTCGGTTGAAGAACAGGCCGAAAAGAGTTACAGTCGGAAGGTCATCGAACTGTTGGTCTCCATGGAGCTCACACGGCTCTATGATAAGGAGACGATTTTGGAGTGGTACCTCAACACGATTTTCTACGGCAATCTGGCCTACGGGATCGATGCTGCGGCGCGCACCTACTTTGGCAAGTCGGCGACCGACCTGACATTGCCCGAGGTGGCGATGTTAGTGCCCATTCCACAGTCTCCGGCGCTCAATCCTTTTGACGCGCCGGAGGAGGCCAAGAAGCGCCAGGAGATTGTCTTGCGTCGTATGGTGGAGGAAGGCTACATCACGCAGGCGGAAGCCGACGCCGCAGCCGTCGAACCACTGACCTACGCGGAGTTAGAAGAGCGTTTCGACATCAAAGCGCCGCACTTTTCCATGTACGTGCGACGCAAGATGGAGGAGATGTACGGCCCTGAGCTGGTCGCCGGCGGTGGATTGCGGGTGTACACCACGCTGGATCTTGATCTGAACCGCCAGGCGCAGTGTGTGGCCCAGGCTTATCTACGCATTCTCAACGGAGAGGACCCCGCAGCGGTGATCCCGGAAGCGGTGGCGGCCGGCTGCCAGGCGGCGCAGCATCTTCCCGACGTGCCGGCAAGTCGCATCGGGAAGGATCACAACGTCCACAACGCGGCGGTGATGGTTATCCGCCCGACGACGGGTGAGATCCTGGCCATGGTGGGTAGCGCCGACTATTGGAACGACGAGATCGACGGAAAGTTCAACGTGGCCGTCGACGGCTTGCGCCAGCCGGGTTCGGCTTTCAAGCCCTTCACCTACGTGACGTTGCTTTCCCAGGGCTACAATGCGGCGCATATGTTCCTGGACGTGCGCAAAGCCTTTGAACAGGGTGAGGGGCGTCCGCCCTACGTGCCGGTAAACTACACCCGCACCTATCACGGGCCCGTGAGTCTGCGAGACGCGCTGGCCCAGTCGCTGAACATCCCCGCTGTAGAGGCTATGTCCCTCGCCGGGGTCGACAACGTGTTGCGCACCGCCCACCGCATGGGCATCAACACCCTTGATAAGGGCCTGCAGCACTACGGCCTGAGTCTGACACTGGGCGGCGGCGAGGTACATCTCATCGACATGACGTACGCCTTCAGTCTCTTTGCCACCAACGGGGTGATGTACGGCGAACCGGTGCCAGAAGAGGAACAGCGCCCCGGATTCCGTGAGTTGAATCCGGTGGCGATTCTGCGGGTGGAAGATCGCAACGGCAATGTGCTCTATCAATACGACCGACCGCAATTCCAGCGGGTCTTGGATGCCCGGCTGGCCTATCTGATCACCGACATTCTCTCGGATCGGCGGGCGCGCCTTCCGGCTTTTGGTTCACCTAACGCGCTGGAGTTATCCAACGGACGGCCTGCTGCAGCGAAGACCGGCACGACCAACGACTTCGCCGACAATTGGACCATCGGCTTCACGCCGCAGTACGTCACCGGCGTATGGATGGGGAACACGGATCACAGCCAGAAGATGAAGAACACCCCCGGATCGCGCGGCGCAGCCTACATCTGGCATGCGGTGATGGAATACCTTCATCAGGACGAGCCTATTGTGCCTTTCTCGCGCCCGGAAGGGCTGATTGAAGTGCAGGTCTGTGAGAAGTCGGGTAAGTTGCCCCACGAACACTGCCCGGTGACGACGGAGTTGATGATTCCGGGCACCGAACCGCAGGAGAAGGACACGCTCTATCAGGTCTACCCGGTCAACAAAGAGACGGGTAAGCTGGCGACGATTTACACACCGCCCGAGCTGGTGGAGGAGCGCGTGTATGAGGTGTATCCCTCTGAGGCGCAGGATTGGCTGAACAGCCTTCCGGAGGATCAACGCCCGCCCACGCCGCCCACCGAGTACGATACCATCTATGGCCCCGATCTGGCCAGTGCCGAGGTCGCCATTATCAGCCCGACGGCTTACTCCTACGTTCGGGGCGCAGTACCGTTGATCGGTAACGCGCGAGGCGGCGATTTCGCCTTTTACCGCGTGGTCTTTGGCGCGGGCATGAATCCCACGGAATGGACGCAGATAGGTCCCGATCACCACAATCAGGTGGACAAAAACGTGCTGGAGATTTTCGACACCACGGGGCTCGAAGATGGCTTCTACACGCTGCAACTGCAGGTTGTGGGGCACAACCAGAACGTGCGGCAGGCGATCTTGCAGCTGACGGTGGACAACACGCCGCCGGACGTCGATCTCACCTATCCCCCCGAAGGTCAGGTGTATGAGTATGGCTTTGACGAGTGGGTCAACATCAACGCCGAGGTTAGGGATGCCTACGCTATCGACCGGGTGGAGTTTTACAAGAACGACGAAGAGGAGCCCTTTGAGGTGAAGAGCGTGGCTCCCTACAACATCAACTGGACGCTCGAAGGGGTGGGGGAGTATTCTTTCTACGTCAAAGTCTACGACGCTGCCGGCAACGAGACCAAGACGGAGCCCGTTACCGTGCGGGTGAAGCCGCGCACCGAACCCTGAAGGATCGAGAGACGTCTCGGGACCGTCCTCGGAGGTTAGGTTGTCTCCTAGGACGGTCTTTTTTAATTACTCCCACCCCTGGAGGGCTGCCGGAGACGTCTTGGGTTCAGGGTTTCATGTTCAGTTGACTGAAACAGGGGGCAACCGGCCCCGGCTAGCTCTAGCCGGTCTCCCGGTCATGCTCCCCTGCGTTTGAAATTCAGTCCTGAGGTGTCGTCACGTCCTCAATGAGGATCTTGCCCGCGGCCACCTCGTCGATGGAGTGGACGGTGGCGCCGTTGTGCTCGATCATCTCCACCACTACGTCGTAGGGGATCTCCGAGCCCTCGATGGTGATCTTGGCGTTTTCAACCCGCCGGTCGATCTCATAGATGGAGATATTGACGCCCTCCACACCCGCCAGGTCTGCCAGCATCTGGGATAATTCCACGATGCTGGGCTCCATAGGTTTCAACACGTCTAACACCAAACGTCGTAAGCTGTTCATCGCTCCTTATACCTCAAAAATGGCTGCCCTGAAAAAATGGTCAGCCAAAGAAAATAGGGGGGATATGTTGTGGTTGGGCGCAGCCCAACCACAACATATAGTATTCTTTTCTCTACTGAAAAACCTTTTTTCAATAGAGTCAAAATTCCAATCGTAGCTCGGATGTCGTGCACAACCGGGGCGCAGGTGAGGTTGGCCTGGGTGTCGGAAGGGCAACCCAAAAGGCGAGGCGACAAAAGGGAGCCGCTTCACCCGGAAACATTTGTTGAGGTCTGATGCTACGGGTAGGAGGCTCCCTGTGACCGGAAGACCGGCGCGGCGAGCCCGATGCTCACTCCAGGGAACATCGGGCTCGTCTGTCCCTGAGGGGGCAGGTAGGGGATCTGAATCTGTAGCTGGGCCGTCGTCGGTCATCAAGTTTGTTACGTCGTCGCCGCCGGCGCCATCTGCTCACTGGAAAGGCGCGCGAGCCACTTCTGCACTTCGGCGGCGATGGAGGGGATAAAGATCAGCGGCAGCATTTCCAACCACTCGTCCCATTGCAGGGGGATGGTGTTGAAGATGGGTTGCAATGCCGGCACGTAGACGACGACCAGGAGCAAAGCGATGGAAAAGCCGATGGCGTATTGCATGTATTTGTTGCTGAAGATACCCATCTTGAGCAGGGGGTAGCGTTCCGAGCGAGCCGTGTAAGCGCGGATCAGCTCCGCAAGCACCAGCGTCACGAAGGCCATGCTTTGGGCCGTCGCCTTGGGATCGGTCCCCATCTCAGCGGCGAAATAGTGCAGGCCGCGCCAGTAGGCGGTTAAGACGGTGGCCGAAATGGCGATGGTCTGCACGATCACGCCGGAGAGCATTTCGCGGTTGATCACCGGTTCCTCGGGCGGACGCGGCGGACGTTCCATCAGATCCGGCTCGCCTTTCTCCAGGCCCAGGGCCAGGGCCGGTGCGCCGTCGCTCAACAGGTTAAGCCACAACAGTTGGATCACCGTCAGGGGTGTGTCCCAGCCCAGCAAGGTGGCGACGAAGATGATGGTGATCTCCGCCATGTTGCAGGAGATCAGAAAGTAGACGAATTTGCGGATGTTGGAGTAGATGATCCGGCCCTGCTCGATAGCGCTGACGATGGAGACGTAGTTGTCGTCGGTGAGCACCATGTCCGCCGTCTGCTTGGAGACATCCGTGCCGGTGATGCCCATGGCGACGCCGATGTCGGCGCGTTTGAGCGCCGGAGCGTCGTTGACGCCGTCGCCCGTCATGGCAGCGACGTGGCCCCGGTCGCGCAGCGCCTCGACGATGCGCACTTTGTGGTGCGGCGCGACCCGCGCGAAGACGTCCACGTCCTCGATCCGTTCCCGCAGCTCCTCGTCGCTCATCTTCTCCAGCTCTTTGCCGGAGATGACTTCGCCGTTGCGCCGCAGGATACCGATCTCACCGGCGATGGCTTTTGCCGTGGCGGCGTAGTCCCCGGTAACCATGATGGTGCGCAGGCCGGCGCCGCGCGCCTTCTGCACCGCCGGACTCACCTCTGAACGCGCCGGGTCGATCATCCCCTGCAGGCCGATGAAGACCAGGTCGTGTTCGACCTCTTCGGGTTTGGGTTCCTCGGGCACCTCGTCCAGGGGGCGGTAGGCCACGGCGAGCACGCGCAGCGCTTCAGAGGCCATCGCCGCGTTCGTCTGAAGGATCTCCTCGCGTTTCTCGTCGGTCAGCGGTTCCACGCCGTTGGCGGTCTGCACGTGCGTACATTGCTCCAGGACGATGTCCGGTGCGCCCTTGACCAGCGCCAGGTAAGCGTGACCGTCCACGGGGAAGGTGTCGTCTTGGCTCGCATCCCATTTGTGAATGGTCGTCATGCGTTTGCGCTCGGAGTCGAAGGGGATCTCGGAGACGCGGGGGAAGCGTTCGGAGAGCTCCTGGTTCCAGTAACCGGCCTTAGCGGCAGCCACGATCATGGCTCCCTCGGTAGGATCTCCGATCATACGGTAGTTGTTGTCTTTTTCTTCTCCCTCCTCCTTGTCTCTGGTCTCCAGGAGGGCGTCGTTGCAGAGTGCGCCGGCCCAGAGCACCTGCCGGAGCAGTTTATCCTCTTGGGGATCGGCGGTCTGCCCGTCGTAGGTGAAGTTACCCTGGGGGCTGTATCCGCGCCCACTCACTTTGTACTCGTGGCCTGCTGCGTTGATCTTGACGACCGTCATCTGGTTCTGGGTCAGGGTGCCGGTTTTATCGGAGCAGATAACCGTCGCGGAGCCCAGTGTCTCCACGGCCGGCAGGTGGCGGATCAGCGCGTGGCGCTTGACCATCTCCTGCATGCCCAGGGCCAGGCAGATGGTGACCACGGCCGCCAGCCCTTCCGGCACGGCGGCAATGGCCAAGCTTACGGCGAGCATGAAGAACTCTTTGACCAGCTCGAAGGTGAGGGGAGTGCCGGTCAGTGCCGCCCGTCCCAGGCCGACGACGAAGATGACGCCACAGATCGTCAGGCTGGCGATGCCCAACGTCTTGCCCAACTGATCCAGCTTGCGCTGCAGCGGCGTCTGTTCTTCTTCCACCGACTGGATCATCTCGGCGATTTTACCTATCTCGCTCTGCATACCCGTGGCCGTAACGACGCCCTTCCCGCGTCCGTAGCTGACCAGGGTGCTCATGTAGGCGCAGTTGCGTCGATCTCCCAGGCCGGCGTCCTCCGCCAACACGTCGTCGGCCCGTTTGTTGACGGGCATGGACTCGCCCGTCAGCGAGGCCTCCTCGATTTTGAGGTTGACGCTCTCCAACAGGCGCACGTCGGCGGGCACCACGTTGCCGGCTTCCAGAAGTACGATGTCTCCGGGCACCAGCTCGCGGGCCGGGATGGTCACCCGGTGCCCATCTCGGATGACGTGCGCGTCGGGCGCAGCCATCTTCTTAAGCGCCGCCAGCGCCTCTTCTGCCTTGCTCTCCTGGATCACGCCTATGGTTGTGTTGAGCACCACAATCGCCATGATGACGATAGCTTCGATCACATCACCCATGAAAGCGGAGATCACTGCGGCAATGATGAGGATCATCACGATAAAGTCACTCAGCTGGGCGAGGATGCGCTGCCATAGAGGCGTCGGGGGACGCTCCTGAAGTTCGTTGTAGCCGTACTTCTCCAGCCGCTGTTTTGCTTCTTGTGAGGAAAGCCCGGCTTCAGCGTCGGTTTCCAGCTTGCGGAGCACGTCCGCGCTGTTCAACGCATGCCAGGTCGCTTCATCCTTGTTCATTCAAATGCCTCCTTGTGTCGGATAGCTTTCCAGACATCGATTGTAACATAGTTCAACGACGCTGCAAGGATACGCTCGGCGTATCATCTCAATGAAGTGGGGCAACTCGCTTGGGCTCCTGCGTGGGCTAGGAAGCCCAAAGCCGGGGACCGGGCCCGCTGCGGCTCGGTCGGGGGATTGGCTACAGCTCCCCAACTTATGGAGAAGATACGACTGGATGGCACCCGGGAACGGAAAGTACGGCATGAGGGTTCGGGCTGATGCGCCTTTAGATTTGAACATAGCCCGCTTGTGCACGTTTAGATGAATTTCGGCGGCATTGATCCGGCGTAATCAGATAGGCGCAGGCGTTGTCCCTTGTACCGTATTCAGGTTCGCTCAGGAGGGAGCGGATGTCTGCTGGCGGCGGGCTTTCCGGCGTGAGAACGACGTGTGTGGGGGGTTCAGGTTCCCGGTTCGGTACCGAAGACGTGATCCCACAGCGTCGTGCTGACGCCGAAGCGCTGATTGGGTGTCTGAGCGTGGTGCCGCATGTGATGGCGACGAAGGTGCTTGAGATAGCTGCCCGGCATGCGCAGGTGGTGCATGGCGTAGTGTAGCAGGTCGTATAGCAGATAGCCCAGCGTGAAGCCGCTGAAAAGGGGCGCGATCCAGTGCGCTGCGCCCAGGCCTGTTCCGACGAGCCAGGTGAAGAGGCCGTAGAAGAGTAGGCCCAGGGGGATGCTCACCGCCGGCGGCATGACCAGGCGGGTTTTGGAGCGCGGTTGAGCGTGATGGACGCCGTGGAAGAGGAAGGAGAGGCGCTTCTGCCACGAGGTGCGTGGTTTGAAGTGAAAGACAAACCTGTGAAGCGTGTATTCGGCCAGGGTCCAGATACAAAGTCCCGTCAGTACCGCGAGAGGAAGATAGAGCGGTGCCGTGTTTGGGGGGATCGTCCGCACCGCGCGGGCGAGAAAGAAGACGATCACCGGCAACCAGATCACCGCCACCACAGCGGGATGAATATGGGTGAAAAACTCCAGGACATCCGATTTGAAAAGCCGGATGGGTTCGTCGCTGCGTTCAATGTTCACCTGTTCCATGTGTTGTGTTCCTCCCCATTGTATGTGTGGCAACTGCGTGTCTTGAAATTACGGTATAAGGTGCAACGCACCTGCGATGCCCCGATCATGCTGGTTAAAAGAGCATGCCAACGTGCACGAAATCGCTATTTTCAAACATTCGAAGGTGCGTCGCACCTGGCTACGGTCTAATACCGTAATTTAAACGCGTGTCGCCGGACCCGAAAGGTTTCCGCCGCCTGCGAGTCCGCGTCTAGGTCTGTGAACAAAGCCCCTCTCCTCACCTACAGGGATTGTAGTCCTCGCCCAGGATCAAAAGCAGCTGAGGGAAGCGATGAGGGTCTTCGCGTATAAGCGTGCGCTCCTGGGGGACGTAGAAGAGGGATTGCAAGCTCGAAAGCCCGCTGCCTTTGGTCGTGCTGCCGAAGAAGACGATCTTCGTCTCTGGATAGCGCTCGCCCGCGGCGCCGCCCAACACCGGCGCGAAGCCGGCGTGTGCCAGACGGTCGGCGGCCAACTGATCCCAGTCGGCGTGCCCTGTCCCGTTCCAGATTTCGACGGGGATGGCGGCCTGCGTGGCGCGACTGGAGGCCGGCGGGGTCAGGACGTTGCGCAAGAGCGGCTCGATTTCGGACCAGATGGGCAGGAAGACGTTGCCGCCGTAGGGTGTGAGGTAGGGGGTGACTTGGCCGTAGCCGATATTGTAGCGATGGACGTCGGCCATATCTATCTGAGCCGCCACGACCGCCAGGGAGACGATCTTGCCGGGATTCATGTCCGTCTGAATCAGGTTGCCCCATTGCTCGTAGAGCGTGGGCACTGTGGCCAGCAGATGCGTGCGTTTGGCTTTGTGCCACATCGCCTCCAGCACCTGCTGCTGACGGCGCTCCCGGGAAAAGACACTGGTCGTCTTGCGCGAGCGTGCGTACCAGAGCGCCTGTTCTCCATCTAGGTGGTGCACTCCTGGCTCCAGAACGAACCACGGGTACTCCCCCGCCTCGTTGGGATAGGGCCAGTAATCCTCCAGCCGGCAGTGGACGGGGATCTCGACGCCGCCCATGGCGTTTACCAGGCCAATGAGGCCGTCGAAGTTGACCATGACGTAATAATCCGCCGTGATGCCCAGATTGTAGAGCAGCGTTTGATTGAGCAGTCCTTTGCCGCCGCCCGGGTAGCCGCTCTTCTCACCGCTCACGTGGGCCATGTTGATGCGACTCATCCCGGAGTCTGGAATGAAGACGTAGAGGTCGCGGGGAATGGAGAGCATCGCCACGGAGCGGAGGTGGGGATAGATGACCACGTACTGGATAGCGTCGGTGTGCCACTCGTTCCAGTCGGGCCGCTGATCGCTGCCCAGCAGGATCACGGTGATGGCGTCCTCAGGGATGTGGAAGCGTGGCACCGGTGTGGGGATCGCCAGGGTGGACGAAGGATGCGGTGTAATGGCGATGCGCGTCGGCGCGAGGGTGGGGCGCAGGGGATTCAGGGGCAGGGGCGGGATCGTGGGTATCGGGGACGGGGTCTCCGTCGGAGTAGGCGTGGGCGTCTGGGTAGGCGTCTGCGTTGGCGTTTCCGTCGGCGTAGGCCACGGGGTGCGGGTTGCTGTGGGAGTCCACGTCGGCGGCAGGGGGGTGTGCGTCGGGCGCTCAGCTGTTGGGGAGGGCGAGGGGGGCGCAGAGGTCATGGAGGTCACAGGCAACGCGGCGACCGTCGCCGGTGCAGGGAACGATGAAGTGCACGCCATGTAGAGCATAATCACGCCCAACGCGAGCAGAGCGATGAGCAAAAAAAGGAGAACGCCGAACTGTTTTTGTGTCATCAGGACAACATGTCACCGTTTTGAATTTCAAAGGTTGGCTTTCCCCAGCACGACGAGAAGAGGCCTGGACGGATCAGGTCCGCAAGCTCACTCCGCAGCCATATCTAAGTTTATCAGCATTCCCCTGATCTAGCAACTCGCTTTTCAAGGTGGGCAGAAAGTAGCCTCTCAAAACCGAGGCAACGGTTGTTGCCTTGTCGTCCCGGCCCCTGTGAGATGCGTAGAGATCGAGAGCAGTTCTTTACAGCAGCTGTATAATAGGGATGAAAGGGCCAGGAGAGGCGGTGAGGTCCTTTCTCTGTATCCGTTTGCCGCCTGAGAATCTGGTCGGCGTTTGCGTTGAGGAGGGGGACACGTATCGCAGATAATCGTCTGGGATATGCAGCCAGCCGATGAGTATTTTGTCGGCACTTGTTCCCACGTGGAGGCGTCGAAGGAAATCGACGCGGCGGCGCAGTGCCTGGCGTGATTCCCCAACATGGATTCCCAGGGCCCCAGGATTTGTGGATGCGCAACTCATGGACGTCCTCTACCTTATCCCCATCGAGCACTCACTCTAGGCGATCATTGAAGCGTTGTATGGATGAGTATAGTATAAAGGCAAGGAGGGAAGACCGATGAAAACGTTGCTTGTCTATCCGGAATTTCCGGACACATTTTGGAGTTTCAAGCACGCGCTGAAGTTCATTCGCAAGAAGGCCGCTTCCCCGCCACTGGGGTTGTTGACCGTGGCGGCGTTGTTGCCGGAGGGCTGGGAGAAGCGTCTGGTGGACCTGAACGTCACATCGCTTAGAGATGAAGATCTGCGTTGGGCGGACTACGTGATGATCGGCGCCATGGCGATCCAGCGCCCCTCGGTGCGTCAGATCATCGAGCGCTGTAAGGCGCTGGGACGTCCCGTGGTCGCGGGGGGGCCGCTCTTCACCGCCGAGTACGAGGACTTTGAAGACGTTGATCACCTGGTGCTCAACGAGGCCGAGATTACCTTGCCTCGCTTTCTTTCCGATCTGGGGCGGGGTAAAGCCCGCCATCTCTACACCACCGACGAGTTCGCAGACCTGCGCACCACGCCCACGCCTCTGTGGGAGCTCATTAACCTGGATCGTTACGATTCTGTGAGCCTTCAGTTCTCCCGAGGTTGTCCCTTCAACTGTGACTTCTGTAATGTGACCGCGCTTTTCGGACATCGACCGCGTACCAAGAGCGCCGAGCAGATTCTGACCGAGCTGGAGGCCCTGTACCGCCTGGGCTGGCGGCAGAGTGTCTTTTTCGTGGATGACAACTTCATCGGCAATAAAGCCCAGTTGAAACGTGAGATCCTGCCGGCGCTCATCGAGTGGCGTAAGGACAAGCGGGGGATGCCCTTCAATACCGAGGTCTCCATCAATCTGGCGGATGATGAGACGTTGGTGGAGATGATGGTGACCGCCGGTTTCGACAAAGTCTTCATCGGCATCGAGACGCCCGATGATGCAAGTCTGGCCGAATGTCACAAGAGTCAAAATCGGCGCCGCGACCTGCTGGCCGACGTGAAGAAGTTGCAGCGGGCCGGGTTGCGCGTCCAGGGCGGTTTCATCGTGGGCTTCGACAGCGATACGCCTTCCATCTTCAAAAAGCAAATTGAGTTTATCCAGCAGAGTGGCATCGTGACCGCCATGGTCGGTCTGCTGCAGGCGCCGCCCGGGACCCCTCTCTACCGGCGCTTGAAGGAAGAAGGTCGGCTGTTGGGCAAGATGATGGGGGACAACGTCTCCCTGGCGACGAACATTCTGCCCAAGATGGGGCTGGAGACGCTTAAGGAAGGCTATCGTACCATCATGAAAAACATCTACACTCCCCAGCACTACTACGAGCGCGTCAAAACCTTCCTGCGGGAGTATGAAGCGCCGCGCATCAAAGCCCCGCTGCAGATCCACCACATCCACGCCTTTCTGCGCTCCATCTATGAGCTGGGCATCGTGGGTGAGGAGCGCCGCTACTACTGGGATCTGCTGCTGTGGACGCTGTTCCGACGCCCGACCCTTTTCCCGCTGGCGGTGACCCTGGCGATCTATGGGTATCACTTCCACAACGTCTGCCAGATGCACATTTTTTGATGAGAGCGTTCCATATGACGGAGAACACGTAGAGTCTCTCGTATCCCGGATGATTGGGATGAAAAGAAGGCTCTGAAAGTATGGTATAAGGGGCGTCGCACCTGGTTAAATCCTAATACCGGAATTTCAGACCATTCCTAAGTTCTCACGTTTGTTCTCGAGGAGCAAGCCTATGACCCAAGAAGGCCGGAAAAGATCGACACCGTCTCTGCACGCCACCGTTTACGTCGCGCCCGGCGCGGTGGTCGTCGGTGACGTGCGTCTTGCGGAGGAGAGCAGCGTCTGGTACAATGCCACCTTGCGCGGGGATATCGAGCCGCTGATCATCGGCGCCCGCACCAACGTTCAGGACGGCTGTGTCTTGCATACCTCGCGGGGCTTTCCTGTGGTGTTGGGGGAGGGGGTGACGGTGGGACACGCCGCTGTCGTCCACGGCGCGACCGTGGGGGCTAACACGCTGGTGGGCATCGGCGCCGTGTTGCTCAACGGTGCGGAGGTCGGCGAGAACTGCATTGTCGCCGCCGGGTCCGTGGTCACCGAGGGGAAGTGCTTTCCCGCCGGCTCTCTCATCCTGGGAACGCCGGCCCGCGTGGTGCGCCCGCTGACCGCCGAGGAGATCGAGGAGAACCGCCGCTCGGCCGAGCGCTACGTCCGGCGGGCTGCAGCGCAGCGACAATAGAAACTTGGCCGCCCTGAAAAAAGGGTCAGCCAAAGAGTTGTGGTTGGGCTGCACTCAACCACAACATATAGTATCCCTTTCTTTACTGAAAAACCTTTTTCAGTAGAGTCAAACTTACGCATTCGGGCCAGGTACGTTGAAGAGGCAGTCATTT
This sequence comes from Anaerolineae bacterium, assembly GCA_049975525.1. Classification (GTDB taxonomy): domain Bacteria; phylum Chloroflexota; class Anaerolineae; order B4-G1; family SLSP01; genus G713. The sequence goes on along the minus strand of JBNGCW010000027.1, from coordinate 20,770 downwards.
ACAAAAAGGTAAAAAACGAATTTCTGGGCGGTCATCCTCTATATTTAGGGGCTTGGGTCGCGAATTTCCCCATATGTAGTGACGAATGCTGGGGAAAATCCGATTTCTGCTGATTATTTCAAGTGGAGGTGACCATGGCACGGAAGAAACAAACGCGGGGTAAGTGTGCATTCTGTGGGCGGGAGATGACGCGCGGTGGCATGTCGCTACATTTACGAGCCTGCCCGGAGCGTAAAGCGGCGATGAAGACCGCGAGTCAGGAATCGGGCAAGGAGCAGACGCTCTATACGCTGCAGGTGCGTGATGCCTCGAGCGGCAACTATTGGCTTTACCTGGAGATGAAGGGGTCGGCAAGGCTTGCCGATCTGGACCGCTACCTGCGCGCCATCTGGCTGGAGTGTTGTGGGCATCTGAGTCAGTTTTCCATCAGCGGCCGGCTCGGTGAAAAGATTCCCATGAGTCGACGTATCAACCGAGTTTTCGGCTCCGGTGATTCCAATGTGGAGCTTACTCACATCTATGACTTCGGGACATCTTCTTATACGCTGGTTCGGGCGCTGGACACGCGCCAGGGCAAGCCGCTCACACTGCACCCCATCTATCTTATGGCGCGCAACAATCCGCCGGAGATTTTGTGCATAGAATGCGGAGAGCCGGCGAGCTGGCTCTGCGTTCAATGCCTGTACGAAACGGAAACGTCCGGTGCGTTCTGCGAGGAACACATTCAGGAGCATAGGATGCACGATGACTATGGTCCTCCCATGGAGATTGTCAACTCGCCGCGCCTAGGGATGTGCGCTTACTCGGGGCCGGCGGAGCCGCCGTACTGAAAGGGGCGAAGGTGCAGGGCCTGGGCTGCTCAGGCCCTCTCTTGCTTTCTGATGCTCCTTATGCTACCCTTCGCGCAGCCAGACCAGCGCCTCGCGCTCGTCGCTGAAAACCCGGGAGCGCTCGTACATGTCGGCGGAAAGCAGGGAAATCGAGCGGATGAGGTTGATCAGTCCGACGTCGAGTCAGGTGAGTCATATTTGGCTGCCCTGAAAAAAGGGTCAGCCAAATAACATATAGTATCCCTTTCTCTACTGAAAAACTTTTTTCAGTAGAGTCATATTTGCTGCTTGCAGGAAAGAAGAGGGATTTTTGCAAAACAACGCAGCGCTGGAGATTTTGATCTTATTCTTGCTTATTTTACTCAACGGCGTGCTCGCCATGGCGGAAATTGCCGTCGTCTCGGCCCGCAAGGTGCGTCTGCAACGCCGGGCTGAGAAGGGGGATCGAAAAGCCAAGACGGCGTTGGCGTTGGCCGAGGAGCCCAACCAGTTCCTGGCGACCATCCAGATTGGCATCACCCTGGTCGGTACGCTGGCGGGGGCTTTCGGCGGCACAACGGTGGCGCGAAAGCTGGCCGCTCTGCTCGACAAGGTGCCCTTTCTGGCGCCGTACGCGCAGAGCATCAGCGTCAGCGCCGTCGTGGTGATCATCACTTACTTCTCTCTGGTCATCGGCGAATTGGTGCCTAAACGTCTGGCGCTCAACGACGCCGAGGGCGTGGCGTCTGCGCTGGCGGGGCCCATGAACGCCCTGTCCAGACTCACGGCGCCGCTGGTCAACCTCCTGGATTTCTCCACCAACCTCGTCGTCAAATTCCTCGGCGTGAAACCCTCGGATGAACCCTCCATCACGCCCGATGAACTCAAGATGTTCATCGATCTGGGGACCAAGACGGGGGTGCTGGAAGAATCGGAACAGGAGATGATTGAAAGTATCATGCGGCTCGACGAGCGTTGCATTGGCGCGGTGATGACCCCCCGTCCCGAGGTGATCTGGATCGATCTTGACGAGCCCCCGGAGAAGATAGGACGCAAGATTGCCGGGAGCTCCCACTCCCGCTTTCCCGTGGCCCAAGATAGTCTGGACAACGTAAGGGGTATCCTGAGGGTTAAGGATCTCCTCGATCAGGAGGAGCCGTACCGCCCCGAAGCGCTGCAGGCACTCCTGCAGCCTCCGCTCTTTGTGCCGGAAAGCATGTCCGTCCTGCGTGTCCTGGAGCTCTTCAAGCATCAGAGCACGCACATCGCGCTGGTCACCGACGAATACGGCATCATCCAGGGTGTGGTCACGCACCACGACATCTTGGAATCCATCGTGGGTTTCATCCCCGCCGACGAGTTCGAGGAGCCGCAAGTCCTTCAGCGTGACGACGGCTCCTGGCTGCTGGATGGTATGTTGCCGACTGACGAGCTAAAAGAGATCTTCTATCTCGACAGCTTGCCGGAGGAATCGGCTAACTACCAGACCGTCAGCGGGTTGATGATGTCGCAATTGGGCAGTGTTCCCGCCGAGGGGCAGCATTTCGAGTGGGAAGGCCTGCACTTCGAGGTCGTCGATATGGATGGGCGGCGTGTCGATAAAGTGCTGGTCAGAGCGGTTTCAGAGACCGAAGCACGCTAAAAACATTTGTGAGTTTTCAGGTGCAACGTGCTGAACGGATTGAAACGAACCGCGCTACGGGGTTATCCGAGCATGGTTTAGGAGTCCTCGGTTCGTGAGGTGCGACGCACTTTCGTCGCACCTCAGAAGGCTAAACGGATATTATTTGAGGAGGGAGCATGAAAACCGTGATCAAAACAGAGAAAGCGCCGGCTGCCGTCGGGCCTTACTCTCAGGCGATCAGGGTAGGGGAGCTGGTTTTCACCGCCGGGCAGCTGGGCCTGGATCCGACGAGGGGGCAGCTCGCCGGGCCGGACGTGGCGACGCAGACGCGGCAGGCATTGGAGAACCTGCGTGCTGTGCTGGAGGCCGGCGGCGCAAGCCTGGCGCAGGTTGTCAAGACAACGATCTTTGTCGTAGATATGGGTGACTTCAAGACTGTCAACGCCGTCTATGCTGAGTTCTTCGAGAACGCTCCACCGGCCCGCTCCACCGTGGAAGTTGCCGCGTTGCCCCTGGGCGGCCTCGTCGAAATTGAAGCGGTGGCTGTCTGTGAGTCTGCCTCCTGAGTGGCTAAACGAATACCAGATCGGGAATCTACAGGTGAACGCCTGGGCCTCTTTAGTCTGCTTCTACCAGTTGCTCGCGTAGGGAGGCGATTTCTGCCTCACTCAAGCGGGCTTCTCCACCCTTGACTCCATAAAGCAAAGCAAAGGCGCAGATCTCACAGAAAACGATAAAGGGGAACATGAGTAGATATTTGTCGGTGCCCATCCCTTTGCCGAGGAAATCAAAAACCAGGCCCATGATAATCGGCCCAAAAACATACGCCGCCTGGTTAAAGGAGTAGTAAATGCCGGTGTAGGCGCCTTCGTTACCAGTTGGAGATAGGCTCCACAACACCGGGAAGATATTGACAATCACCGTCATCCAGAAGAAGCCAACGGGCACAAACAACACCGCGATCCACAGCGGCTGTTTCAAGGTCACCACGAAGGACAACAGCGACATGACAACAATCAGCCCGCTGGTGCCCAACTTCAGCGCCTTTTTACGCCCGAACTTCTGTCCCACCATGCCCGACACAAACGCTGAAAGGATCATGGTGGCTGTGTAGACGAGGAGCAGTCGCCCGGCCTCTCCATCGCTGATGCCGAGGTAGTTATTGGCAAAGATCGTGAAGAATGCCTCGATGGAAGCGAAGGCCGTATAGGATAAATAGGTGTAGAACATCAAGAACAACATACTGCGATCCTTGCCGCCAAAGAGGGCATCTCTAAAATAGGCCCAGTCCCGTCTTTTCTTCTCTGCGGTAGCACCTGGCGAAGTCAGTTCAAAGCTGACCGGATCAATCTCGATGGGGGTGTCCCCAATGGCTAAGAAACCATCCCCGGTGGGAGTCTCTTTGATCGTCTTGAACAGAATCGCCAGGATGACGATCATCACCAGCCCGGTAATGGGAAAGCCCAGATACCGTGCGTCGAAAGTGGAAATCCCTGGACGAAAGAGGTTAATAAATGTGGGGAGCAGGAAAGCGAAGATTGCCCCCGCATTGGCGATCAGCTGCTGTAGGCCGCTGCCTTTGGATCTTACCGCATCCGGCGTGTAATCCGCCAGCAGCGTAAGAGCAGCACTCCGGTAAAAGGCCATCGCTATATTGAAAAAGAAGAGGATGGCGATGAGCCCCAATAGCACTTTGAACAAAGGAGTGATGATGAAAAAGAACGCGGCGGAGATTCCGCCAATGAGGATGAAAGGCATCCGCCGGCCCAACTTGCTCCTGGCGCGATCGCTAAGCGCGGCAAAATACGGTTGGAGCAAGAGGGCCAGGATATTGTCGAGGACCAATATGGCCCCGATCACGGTCTGCTGGCCGAAAACACCGAACAACAGCAGCTCCTCAGGGACCAGACCATGTTGCGCATCCCCTAACAGCAAGGGCACAGCCAGATTGTAATAGCCCAACCCGGCCAGAACCGACATAAAAGCCAAGGACAGGAAAATGGTGCGTTTGATGTTTAATTCATCTGGCTCATTGGGGGTCATTCGCGGTTGATACTTGGTTGTGAAGGTCGTCATGATCGCTCCTTTGTTCTGAAAAAATGATGGCCGAAGGTGGAGGGATGCTCAATCTCGGCCCACCTACTCCCAAAAATAGGCCAGGTTAACGAGATTAAACGAAAGTATACACGACTCAATTGGAGACGACAAGTCTGGAAACCCGGGAGACTTCGATGCGGGTCTGCTGCCACTGATATGCGTCGTGTCGTAGAACCTGTGGAGATGGGAGGCGGGCGGATCCAACGTTAGCCCGGCTGGTTTGTCAAAAGAAGGAGGAGCAGTCTATGTCGCAACAAGGCGCTGAGATACACAAAGACGTCGGAAAGATCACCAGGCAGGGGTGGCTGATCCTGCTGGCCGCCTACATGCTCGCGCTGATCGCGTGGGGCGTGGCGTATGAGCCGGAGACGATCCCGGCGGGGTTGCTGCGCATCGCCCGCAGCCCCAGTCTGTTGGTCAGCGACTATCTCGCTATCGCCGGTTTGAGCGCGGCCTTCGTCAACGCGGGCCTGGTCGGGCTGACCGGGCTGGTGCTGGTGTACGTCAACGACGTGTCGCTGTCGGGGCCGACCATCGCTGCCATCTTCACCATGGCGGGCTTCGGCCTCTTCGGCAAGACCTGGTGGAGCATCTGGCCCATCATTCTGGGGGTAGCGCTCTTTAGCCGCGTGACCCGTCATCCCTTCAAGAGCTACATCCTGGTGGCGATGTACGGGACGGCTCTGGCGCCCCTGGTCACGCAGGTCGCCTATGGATTCGGCTGGGGTGTCCTTCCTGGGACGCTCTTCGGCCTGGGCATGGGGTTCCTGCTGCCCCCGGTGGCTGTCTATATGCTGCGTCTACACCAGGGCTTCAACATTTACAACGTGGGCCTCACCTGTGGCTTCCTGGGGCTCTTCGTGACCGCACTGTTGGCCGGGGCCGGCTTCGATATCGCCCCCGCGTTCTCTTGGGCCGAGCAGTACAGCCCCGTGCTGGGGCGATTTCTGCTGGTCTACGTGAGCTCGCTGCTCGTGATCGGTCTGCTCCTGACGCGCGGGCCGGGGCGCCTGCGGGCGTTAGTAAGAGAAGCCGGCACGCTCCCCACCGATTTTGTGGAGCTCTACGGTGGGGGGACGACGCTGATCAACATGGGCGTGGTCGGCCTGCTGGGTTGGGGCTACATCGTCCTGGTCGGCGGGACCTTCAACGGACCGACCCTGGGTGGCGTCCTCACCATGGTTGGGTTTGCCTCTTTTGGCAAACATATCTTCAACGTCCCCCCGGTGATGGCGGGGGTCTATCTGGGGAGCCGGTTACTGGTCTGGGAGCCGGCACAAGCGGGACCGCTGTTGGCCGCTCTCTTTGCCACCACCCTGGCCCCGCTCAGCGGGCAGTTCGGACCGTTGCTGGGCGTCGGTGCCGGAATGGTCCATCTGATGCTGGTGATGCGCACGGGCGCCTGGCACGCAGGCTTGAATCTGTACAACAATGGCTTTGCCGGCGGTCTGACGGCTACGTTATTTGTCAGCGTGATCAACTGGTGGTCAAGTTGGCGCGATGAACATGTAAAGAAAGGATAAACAGATGCTCAAAGAGAAACAGAAGATCGTGCGAATGTTGGACGAGCTGCTCAATTATGCTCTGCGCACCCATCCTCAGAAGGTGACGATTATCATCGAAGAGTTGGAGGACCGGGTGCAGATCACCATTGAGGACATCGGACTGCAGTTGAGCGAGCAGGAGTGTCAAAATGTGGAACGGTTCTTGAACTCCCCCAGTCGCAATGAGATGCGGGAGTATTATGGAGGACTGGTGGGGGAGGAGACTCTCTACCCGCACAATTTGCGCATCGTGGGCATGATGGTAGATGGTGGACACGTGGAGAACTGTGAAAGCGGCATCCGCCTCTCGATTTGGTGGCAGCCTCAGTGAACTCCGGCAATCATCGGTCTCTTCAGCCGCCAGGGCCTGTTTCGCCGTGTAATCGCCCGGCGCCGTTAGCCATTGGAGGAGGTGCCTGGCGAATGCTCAGTTACGTCGTAACGAGAACTTATCGTCAGTTGTTGTATTCACAGGCGTTATCCTTGCGCCCTCTTTGCGAGTGAGTCATTTCAGTGGTGTCAATCATACTATTGGGCGAGGTGAGCGCACCGTGATAGAATGCCAAGACATTGCCACTGACTTTCTCGCTTGTCACCGACAACTGTATCTTTAAGCGTTGTTCGGACTCCAAGTCCCCCAGCGCGCTGCGGGTACCATTGCGCTGGCTGGACGAACTGCTATATCTGACTGGCCGCAATAATGCCTGGCCTTTTATCACTTCGGTCAATTGAACCCCGGTCAGCCGGGTAGAAAGGTTTGGATTTGACGTTTTCTTGATACTTTCAGGTGCTTTTTTGATACCAACTTGATACAGTATGGAGTAAAATGGCAGAGGAAGGGCAGAGGAAGAGGCAGAAGGTGATTATACACATAAGAACATTAGCCATCGGTTCCCTATCCGTTTGCGGTCAAATGGAGAACAGGGAAAGAGACCCTCTGACAGAAGAATGTTGATGAGGATATGGGTGAGCAGATCTGGCATGACACAACTATGAATACTAACACACAGAGAGCTGGAGATGAAAGCCTTCTGGCTTGTATCGGTCCAAGCCCTTACAGTGAGGATCTAGTCCGGCTTAGTCACCAGATTGCCTCACGCCGACGCATACCGTGGCACGCCATCTACGTGGACATACGAAAGCCAGAGGCGCTAACGGCTCAGGCCCAAAACAGGGTTTGGGGAGTTATACAACTGGCAGAATCTTTAGGTGCCACCACCCATATTCTGACCGGGCCTTCACCGGCGGACGTTATCCTGAACTATGCGCGGGAGAATGCCATCACGCAGATTGTCATCGGCAATTCTCAACAACCGGTCTGGCGTCGTATGCTGGGTTTGACGCCGGTCGATCACTTGCTGCGCCACACCAACAACGTCGATTTTCTGATCATCAATCATGGAGAGGAAGTGGAGCCTGTATCTTCTCCCGCCCGCCGGTCCAGAAGTACACAAAGCACACAAATCGCGTGGAAAAAGTACGTGGCAGCGATAGGGCTGGTTGCCGTTGCGACCTTGATAGGCTTACCGGCGCGGGGTTTGATCGTACCCAGTGATTTCATCACCACTTATTTGCTGGCCCTGGTCATTGCGGCGGTGTATCTCGGCTTTAGAATGGCAGCCCTCACCGCGCTCGGTTCCGTGTTGGCTTTCGATTTTTCTATCTCCCCCATATTATAACCTGGCCTTATCAGACTGGGAAAATTTAATTCCTTTGATTGGGTTTTTGGTGATCGGGGGTGTGATTAGTACGCTGGTCCGTCATTCACGACAACAGGCTGACATTGTACGACAGCGCGAAGCACATACCCATGCGCTCTATCTCCTGAGTCGCGATCTTGCCAAAGGCACGGACATGTCTACGATTTTGGATGTGATCGTCGAGCATTGGCAGCGGATCTTTGGCGATGAAGTTGCTGTCATCGTGCGAGACGAGGACGGTCGCATCGAGATTGGAGCCAGGAGTGGGGATTTCGATGTCACCCGGGGGGCAGTGAAGAGGGCGATCCAGACATATGAACAAGGTCAAGGCCTGGTAGCCGATTTGGAAAGAGCGGATTCAGCCGCAGGTACACAAGCGACCTCCCAAATTACACTAAAAACCGCCCAAAGTATTGTTGGGGTGCTGCTCACCCAGCAAGACGAGGACGAGGAGAGATCGATAACCCCAGAACAGGAACGTGTCATGGCGGCCTTTGCGAATCAAGCGGCCTCTGCCATTGAGCGGGTGCAATTCGCCCAACAGGCTCAAGAAGCCGAGGTGCTCAAGATGACCGAAGCATTGCAAACCGCGCTCCTGAACTCGGGATCCCACGATCTGCGCTCTCCGCTTTCCTCTATCACGGGGGTGCTGAGTACGTTGGGAAGCCCATCTACTCGACGAACAGACTCAGTATGAATTGGTGAGCACCGCCCTGGGCGAGGCTCAGCGCCTCAATCATCTGGTGAGGAATCTGCTTGACATGAGTCGTGTCGAGGCCGAGGCGCTGCATTTGACCCGGGATCTCAACGAAGTGTAAGATCTCATCGGTACCGTGCTCGTAGAGCTGGAACAGAGACTATCGCAGCGCCCCATTGAGGTTGATCTTCCTGCCTCCTTGCCTCTGATCCCTATGGATTTCGTGCTCATGTCTCGAGTCCTCCACAACCTCATCGAGAACGCAGATAAGTATGCCCCAGAAGGCAGTCCGATTAAGATCCAAGCCAAACTTAATGAGCCCTGGTTAGAAATTAGCGTGGCGGATCGCGGACCCGGTGTGTTGCCCAAGGATCTGGAGCGCATCTTCGACAAGTTTTATCGCAGTTCTCGAACCGGGGCAGCCATGGGCACGGGATTAGGGTTGGCGATAAGCCGTGGCATTGTAGAGGCCCATGGGGGACGTATCTGGGCCGAAAACCGTGATGATGGTGGTTTACGGGTGACAGTGGCTATTCCCACCTCGGAGCGGCAGCAAAGAGATAACCAGTTGAAAGGAGGAGCTGCGGATGGATGAAACTAAGGTGCGAGTACTCATCGTGGATGACGAACAGGCCATCCGACGCTTTCTCAGATCTACCTTGGCAGCCCATGGGTATGAGGTTGCCGAAGCCGCTGCTGGAGAGGAGGCCTTGGAGGCTGTCGTGGCCTTCCGTCCGGACTTGATGATCCTGGACCTGGGACTGCCGGACATTGATGGAATTGAGGTTATCCGACGTTTGCGCGATTGGACTCAGATGCTCCCCATCATTGTACTTTCGGTACGGGAACACGAGCAGGACAAAATCGCGGCGCTAGATGCAGGCGCTGACGATTACTTGACAAAGCCCTTCAGTACGGGAGAGTTACGCGCACGCTTGCGCGCCAATCTGCGGCGCGCGGCCCACCCAGAAGAAAAGCCAGTCTTTACAGTACAGGAGCTTGAGGTGGATCTGGCGCATCGGCGTGTCACGCGCGGGGACGAGGAAATCCAGTTGACTCCTACCGAATATGATATTCTCCGCGTCTTGGTGACACAGGCCGGCAAAGTGGTCACCCATCGGCAACTCTTGGACGCAGTGTGGGGCCGCGGATATGAAAACGCCACCCATCTGCTGCGTGTCAACATCAGTAATCTGCGCCACAAGATAGAGACAGATTCAACTCGCCCGCATTACATCATCACCGAACCCGGTGTCGGGTATCGGCTGCGTATGGAGTAGAAGACCGACTTACCTGAAAATCTCTTGGCTGAAATTACAGTATAAGGTGCAACACACCTGCGATGGCCCAATCATGTTGGCTAAAAACCTATGTCAGCATGCATGAAATGGCTATTTTCAAACATTCTAAGGCGCGTCGCACCTGGCTAAGTTCTAATATCGTAATTTAAGTCTCTTGGGTACATTTCAAATCAACAGAGATGAACGCAATGACAATCAAAAAAAATGAGTTGAAATCGCGGCCCATTATCTTGTGATACGCTAGTTTAAAGACGCATCAGCGGGGTGAAAAGGCACGATTCAGACAGGCAGTTGTTGACTGACACCTATCTCACAACTAGCAACTCCCGACTAATTCTTAGAGGAGGAGAGCGTTCCATGAACAAACGTGAGTTCAAGCCAGATCGAAGCGGTATGATGCCGTGTGTAAAGCCTACCCCGTGTCCGAACTGCGGTGGAAAGATGCACCATGCTGCCCTCCGGACAAGTGGAATAGCAGATTCGCACATTTTTGTCGAAGACGAAGCGTACGAGCGAGATGATAGATACAAAGTCCTTGACGTCTGGGTATTCTATAAGTGCGGTTACATTGAATTACATACCCTGCCGTCTAAAGATTATTGTCAGAAGCAAACTTAGCGGTATCAAAAAGCCGCTTGCCTGACAAATGATGCTTCCACAAATCAGTGACAAACACCCCTTTTCTCTACGTCCCGAAGGAGGATTATCTTGAGTGACTCGCATTCAAACGGCCTGGTGCGAGAGCTGGGCCTAACTGAAGCTTTAGCCATTGGATTGGGCACCATGATCGGGGCCGGTATCTTCGTATTATCGGCGTTAGCTGCCCGTGATGTAGGGCCCGGCGCCGCTCTCTCCTATATCATCGCTGGGCTGATTTGTCTGCCTACCGCTATGAATATCTCTGAATTGGCGACTGGTATGCCCCAAGCTGGCGGCAGCCACCATCTGATCTCGCGCGCCCTGGGGCCTCTGGCCGGTGCTGTCGTGGGGCCAGGCAACTGGCTGGGCCTGACCTTCGCCACAGGTTTTTACCTGTTAGGGTTTGCCGAGTATGTTGCCTATTTCCTGCCTATTCCTCCTCAGATTACGACCATTGTAGCCGGAGCGCTGTTTATCTGGCTTAACTACCGGGGGGCAAAACTCTCAGGTCGTGTGCAAAACATCATCGTAATCATCTTGCTTTTGATTCTAGGGCTCTTTGTGGTCCGAGGTCTCTTCAGCATTGATCCGGCTCTCCACAAGCCTTTCCTACCTAACGGGTGGGGAGCGGTTTGGGCAGGCGTGGGCTTAATCATCGTCTCGTTCACGGGCTTCGAAAAGGTCTCCACGATTGCCGAGGAGATCAAACGGCCCGGCCGGAATCTACCTTTGGCCATCATCGGGGCAGTGAGTATCGCTACACTTCTTTACGGCTTAGTGCTCTACGTTTCCACAGGGATCATTCCCTATGCAGAGCAAGTCACCTATCAAGCTCCATTGGTCGAAGCGGCGAATCGCTTTATGAGCACAATCGGCGTCGTGGGGATGTCCGCGGCAGCGTTGTTGGCGACGGCATCTTCCGCCAATGCGGCGATTTTTGCTTCGTCCCGCATCAACTACGCCATGGGACGAGACCAAATATTGCCGAGCTGGTTCAACGAGATCCACCCGAAATTTCTCACGCCGTACCGCTCCGTGATCGTGACCGGAGTGGGCGCAACGCTGCTGGCGTTGAGTGGTCAGGCCGAGGTGCTGGCGGAGATTTCTAGCGCTCTCTTCATGGTTTCCTACGGCCTGTTGGCCCTCTCGGTGGTGGTTATGCGGCGATCTCGTCCCGCGTGATACACGCCAGCATTCCGGGTGCCGCTTTATCCTGTCGTGCCTTTGCTGGGCGGCGTGTTGGCTATCGCCGTCATCTTTACTATGGAGCCGCTATCTCAGCTGGCCGGTATCGGCCTGGTCGTCCTCAGCTTGGCCTGGTATTTCGTCTGGGGTCGGCGTAAATCTGGGGTTGAGGGCGCTTTGAAGTCTTGGCTAGCGCGCGAACGCCCGCTGGAACCCGTCATTGCCCGCGCGGAACGTGTTGCAGCCACGTCGGGACATGAAATCCTGGTGGCAATTTCCAACCCCAAAACAGTGGACATGTTGATGAAGTTTGCGCTCCGCCTGGCGAAAAGCGACGCGGATGGTTCAATTCTGGCCCTCAATGTGGTTCAAGTTCCACGCAGTATATCGCTTGAAGCTGCGGAATATTACATCCATCAAGCGGAGCTGCCCAACAAGGAAACTATTGAGCGCGCACTCACTTACACCGAGACCCATGATGTGCCAATCCGGGTCCGGCAGCAACCAGCGCATGGCATAGCCTCTGGTATTGTAGCCATAGCTGAGAATCATACACATACGCGGCTGCTGTTACTGGGGTGGCACGGACCCTTAACACGTGCTCGCATTGCAGAGCATATTACGAAAGAGGTCGTCCGTTCTGCCCCTCATGATGTAGCGGTATTCCTTGATCGCGGCCTAAATGGCCTCGATCGGATTCTGGTCCCGGCAGGAGGTGGGCCACACGCCAGATTAGGCGTGCGCTTGGCCTGTCAGCTGCTGGCATCTTACGGAGGGACGATCACGGTATTGCGGGTTATGGACCCGGACGATGAAGACGGAGAAGCTCAGCAGGAAGCTCTGCAACGCCTGATTGAGAATGAGCAAGGTGAGCCTCTGGAGGGCATTACGACGAAAATCGTGCAGGCCGACACCATAGTCAAAGGCGTAGCGGCAGAAGCACGGGAAAATTACGACCTGGTCATCATGGGTGCGTCGGAAGAGTGGTTCCTAAAGAGCTGGCTCTTTGGATCTATCCCTGACAAGATAGCAGAAAGTGTGCCTTGTTCGGTCTTAATGGTCCGCAAGTACGAACCGGAACTGATTTCGCGGATGCGGCGCGTCATCAAAAGAATTCGTGAATGACCACCCAGGAAAATTTAGAAGCGGGCGGACTTCTGTACAAGAATCACCTGGCGATGGTGGGATTGATGGGCATTCCCTCGCGTCCCGGCGTGGGGGGACAGTTCTTTTCTGCGGTCGCAGAGGCAGGAATCCACGTTGAATTGATTGTCAACATCTATGATTGGAAGGGCCGTGATCACATCATGCTGTGTGTGAACCGTGAAGCGCTGGAATCCACGCTCGAGATCGCTCGCGACGTCCAAGAGGCTACGGAGGCCGAAGCCCTGATCCAGGATCCCGACGTGGCTCTGGTCTGCATCTTCAGCGCTGATTTTGAGGATAGTCAGAAAATCGCCGGCCACATGTTCAAGACTTTGGGCGATCACGACATCAACATTCAAGGCATCAGTACGTCGGTCTCAACTATCAGCTGTATGATCGCAGCCGATGATCTCACCAGAGCGGTAGACGCCCTGCGTCAGGCGTTTGTTCTGCCATGACAGAGGGTCGCAAGCAAGCACAGGCACGTCAGGGGCCAATGTCTGACAGCCGCCGAGACAACCACCCGCATACGGGAAACATCGTACGGATTGTTGGGCCGGTGATCGACGTACGCTTTGAAGATCGCAACCTGCCACCCCTACAGCACGCCCTGAACGTCTCCGTGGGGGAGCGGACGGTTACCATCGAGGTATTGGAGCATCTCGATGAGCGTACTGTCCGTGGCGTCGCGATGGAATCAGCTGCCGGTCTCCGTAGAAGGATGGAAGTTCACGATACCGGCGCTCAGATCCGCGTGCCTGTGGGGCCGAGTACGTTGGGCCGAGTCTTCAACGTGCTCGGCCAGCCCATTGATGAGAAAGGGCCGCTTGAAAAGGTGCAGTTGTGTGGTATCCACCAGCCGCCACCGGCCTTTGTCCAACAGCGCCCCTCGATCCAACTCTTCGTCACCGGCATGAAGGTGATTGATCTGTTAGCGCCTTTTGTGCGGGGCGGCAAGGTGGGACTCTTGGGCGGTGCAGGTGTGGGAAAGACGCTCCTGATCATGGAGATGATCCGGCACACCTCGGCAGAGCACGAAGGCATTTCAGTTTTCGCGGGCGTTGGCGAACGGACTCGGGAGGGCAACGATCTCTACCTGGAGATGCAGGAGGCGGGCGTGCTGAAGGACGCTGTCCTGGTCTTTGGTGAGATGAACGAGCCGCCAGGCGCCCGCTTCCGCGCGCCGTTCACGGCGCTGACGATGGCCGAGTACTTCCGAGATGAGGAGCAGCAAGACGTGTTACTCTTCATCGACAACGTCTTTCGCTATATCCAGGCCGGAGGCCAGGTCTCGGCTCTGCTGGGCCGGATGACCAGCGCGGTGGGCTATCAGCCGACCCTGGCCACAGAGGTGGGAGAATTGGAGGAGCGCATTGTCTCCACGCCGGATGGGGCGATCACCTCGATCCAAGCGATCTACGTGCCGGCCGACGATCTCACCGATCCGGCTCCGGCGGCTACCTTCTCGCACCTCGATGCCACCGTCGTCCTGGCCCGGCAGTTAGCCAGCCAAGGATTCTATCCGGCGGTCGATCCGCTGGAGTCGGGCTCGCGTCTGCTCACACCTCGTATTGTGGGCACAGAGCACTACCGGGTAGCGACGGAAGTCCGGGAGACGTTGGCCCGTTATAAGGAGTTGCGCGATGTGATCGCCATTCTGGGGATGGAAGAGTTGGCCGAGGAGGATCGCCTGCTCGTGCAACGGGCCCGCAAGGTCCAGCGTTTCCTGACCCAGCCGTTCTTCGTCGCGGAGGCTTTCACCGGAGAGCCCGGTGTCTTCGTCTCCTTGCAGGAGACCGTGCGGGGATTCAGGATGATTTTATCAGGCGGGCTGGACGAGGTGCCAGAACGCTACTTCTACATGACCGGTTCTATCGATCAGGTGTTGGGTGCTTACCGGCAGAGAGATAAAAAAGCAAGCGCGGCACAGCAGGTGGCCCCATGACACCCAGACTGCGGCTGGAGGTCATCACACCCGACCGCATTGTGGTCACGACAGAAGCCGAATCTCTGCGGGTGCAGCTCTCTGACGGCTGGTGGGGCATCCTGCCGGGGCACGCGCCGTTTCTCGCGCGTGTCGTCTTCGGCCTGCTCCATTATCAACGTGCCGGTGAGACGCGCTACGTGGCACTCTATCAGGGAACGGTTGAGGTACAGAAACGTCCGGGCGAACAGGACCGGGTCCTGGTTTTAACTGCAGCCGCCGAAGAGGGCGGAGACCGCGCGACCGTGCACCAGGCCCTGGAACGCCAGGCCGCCGACCGGGCTCGCCTGGCGCGTGAGGCGAATCTCGAAGCCACCCAGGCGCGTGCGGCGCTAGAACACGCACTGCGGGAAGCTGCCGCTACCCAGAACAGGGGAAGATAACGCCGATGTCTGAGAGACAGTCATCATCACAAGACGATAAGGCAGCCGAGACGTCCTCGTCTAACTTTCCCCAGCTGCTGGCGGAAGCGACCACCTTGGCCTGGAATCTGGTGTTTCCTATCGTGGGAGGCGTGTTGCTAGGGCGGTATCTGGATGACCGTTTGGGTCAAGATTACACCTGGACGTTGAGCCTGCTGGCACTGGGGGTCATGGTAGCTTTCAGCAATCTCTACACCTTGTACATTGAGCACGGCCAGGGATATCGAACCCGGGAAGATGAGGGAGACTCTGATGAATAGACTTCGCAAGCCAGGCACTTTAGTCCTGGTCATCGTCTTGGTGGTGACCATGGTTGTCCTTAGCTCGCTGTTAAAGCCGTCGCAGGAAATGGGAGAGCATAGCATCACAGAAGAGATAGCGCCACATCCGGTCTTCAGGGTGGGGCCGGTGGTGGTGACGTCCACGGTTGTCA
The DNA here is from genome assembly GCA_049975525.1 of Anaerolineae bacterium. Taxonomy (GTDB): domain Bacteria; phylum Chloroflexota; class Anaerolineae; order B4-G1; family SLSP01; genus G713. The sequence goes on along the minus strand of JBNGCW010000027.1, from coordinate 5,189 downwards.
ACACCTGGGTGATGCTGGGCCTCATCGGCGTGGCCAGTTTCTTCATCGGGCGCTCATCCCGCGTGCGACCTGGACCGGTGCAGAACATGATTGAGTGGCTTGTTGAAGCCCTCAATGGTCTCATCCGCAGCAATGTGGGGATAGAAGACACCTCAGTTTTCCTGCCGGTGGTGTTCACGTTGGCCGTGTTCATAGGGAGTGCCAACCTCCTGGGGTTGATCCCGGGGATTCACTCACCCACGCCGGACATCAACACACCGCTGGCCATGGCTCTGATTGTCTTTGTCAGCGTACCCTATTTCGGCATCCGCACGCGCGGCGTATGGGGTTACCTGAAACACTACGTGGACCCCATCTTCTTGATGCTCCCCATTGAGATCGCCAGCGAGCTGGCCCGCACATTCTCGCTCACCTTTCGCCTGTTTGGCAACATCCTGGGCGAGGAGATCATTATAGCAATTCTTTTTATGATCGCGCCGTTTGTCGTTCCGGTGCCTATGATGTTGTTTAGCATCTTCACCGGATTGTTACAGGCCTATATATTCACCCTGCTCACTTGCGTCTATATCGGGGGAGCCGTTAAAGCCCACGGGTGAGCGAACAAACCAACACACAAAAGAGCTTTGTCATGGACTGGAACACGTTGCCTTGGGACAAAATCTTCGTCATTATGACGGTATTGGTAGCAGGACCAGGAATTATCATCGGGATCACAATGCCCGCTATCGGGCAAGCCGTGGTCGCGCTCAGCGGCCTGCGGGCCATCAGCCGCCAGCCGGAGGCAGGAGACAAGATCAACAGCATCGTTCTCCTTTCCCTGGCGATGTTGGAATCGTTGGCGATCTACGTGCTGGCCATGATGCTCATCCTGGTCTTTGCGAACCCGATGCGGAACTTCATCCTGGGCGGCTGACGGCATGGGGGACCACGTGACAGCCACAGTTGGATACGGTTCACAGGCGAGGTGCGGATGCTTGAGCTGAACTTGAGTACCCTCTTACTGCAGATGGCCAACTTTTTCATCTTGTTGTTTATCCTCGGGCGGTTTCTCCTCAAACCGTTGCAGACTACCCTGGAGAAGCGAGCGCAGGAAGCAACCCAACAACTGGATAAAGCCGAGACTGCGCAACAAGAAGCGAATGCGTTGCGGCAGGAGTACCGGCAGAAACATGAAAATCTCGATGCCGAAATCGCAGCGCGTAAGAATGAGGTTCGGATTGTAATAGAGCAAACTCGCCAGCAGATGCTGCAGGAAGTCCAGGCCCAGATTGAGGCTCTAGAAGCACAGACCGAAAAAACCCTCGCACAGTTACGGAGCGACGCCCGGCAGAAACATCGCGCGGAGCTTGGGGCATTAGCCGCACAACTGGTAGAACGGATCCTTTCTGACGTGGCAATCTCTGAAATTCGGACCGCTTTCCAGGAAAAGTTTCTGGAACAACTCCGCAGCATCAACCTGGCGGCACATATAAGCGCCGTCAACCACGAAACTGCGATGGCAGCCGAGGTTACGGCAGCGACGGAACTCTCTACTGCCTACCAAACCCGGCTGGCGGCTACCTTGAATGCAGTCACCACGCGCCCCGTTGACCTAACCTATCGCGTCGATCCGTCGCTCGTTGCTGGCGTCGTACTGCGTCTGGAGGACGTGCTTATTGATGGCAGCGTCCATAGTCAGGTGCAGCAGCTGCGAAAACGGTATCAGGATCAACTGGTGTGAGGATATCTGGGCGCAACATGACAGAGGAAACAAGCGCCAGCGACGCTGACAAAGCCCTCCGTACCAGCGACGTACTTGCCCGTGTTGAGCAGTTAGTAGCAAGAGAGCGAGAGCGCCTCCGGGGCCTGGACATCTCTTCATACCTCGCGACGGAACAGCATCTCCAAGATCTACAGGAGCTCGCCGATAGCTTTGGTTACCGATTGGTGGCTCAAAGCGTGGGCATGGTCAAGCAAGTGGGAGATGGCGTTGCCCTTGTGTCGGGTCTGCACGGTGTGATGGCTAACGAGCTCGTGATCTTTGCCGATGGAACTTATGGACTGGCCATGGATTTACACGAGCACTACGTTGGATGTATACTCCTGGGCCCCGGTGAGAACATCCAGGCCGGCGATGTCGTCTACGAGACAGGCCGAGTGGTCGATGTACCGGTGGGAGAAGCGTTGCTGGGACGGGTGGTCAACGCTCTGGGACAACCGATTGACGATCTCGGACCGCTTGAGGCGGAGGATCGACGGCCCATCGAACAGGCCGCGCCGGAATTTATAAACCGCTCACCGGTGGATCAACCGTTGCAGACCGGCATCAAGGCGATTGATTCGATCATCCCTCTGGGGCGTGGACAGCGCGAGTTGATCATTTGGGATCGGCAGACGGGCAAGTCGGCCATCGCTATCGACACGGTGCTCAACCAGCGAGGTCAAGACGTGCGCTGTGTCTACGTCTGTGTAGGCCAGAAGATGTCCACGGTGGCGCAGATCGTGGAGGTCTTTCGAGAACATCGGGCCCTGGAGTACGTCACCGTGGTTGTGGCCAGCGCCGAGGCCTCGCCTTCCATGAGCTACCTGGCGCCGTATGCCGGCTGCGCGATAGCCGAAGCGTTCATGTACGCCGGTCAAGGACGCCTTGATCGTCTACGACGATCTATCGAAACACGCCATCGCCTATCGGCAGCTCTCCTTGCTGCTCCAGCGGCCGGCCGGTCGAGAAGCGTATCCCGGCGACATCTTCTATCTGCATTCCCGTTTACTGGAACGCTCGGCGCGGCTGGCAGCCGCGCAGGGCGGCGGAAGCATGACCGCGCTGCCCATCGTCGAGACGCAGGCCGGTAACATCGCCGCTTACATTCCCACCAATCTCATCTCAATCACGGACGGTCAGATTTACTTGAGTGCCAAGCTCTTCGATGAGGGTATACAACCGGCCATTGACATCGGGCTGTCGGTCTCGCGCGTGGGGGGAGAGGCCCAGAATGACGCCATGCGCGCCGTTTCGCGCAATCTGGCGCTGGACATCGCCCAATACCTGGAGTTGCGTATCTTTTCGCGCTTTGGCACCGAGCTCGACGCGGACACGCGCCAGCAACTGACCCGGGGTGAACGGGTGCGGGCAGTGCTGACGCAGCCACAGTTCGAGCCTCTGCCCGTCGCCCATCAGATTGCCATCATTTACGCCGCTGCCCAGGGGTACCTGGATGACGTGCCCACGGAGCAGGTCGCAGAGTTTGAGACCCGTTTCATCCAATATCTCCGACAAAGTTACGCCGGCCTTCTGGCAGAATTCTCAGCCGGACATTGGAATACCGAGCTAGAAACCGATCTTAAGCAAGCGCTAAAACGTTTCCAAGACCGGCAAGCCCGCGCAGATGTTCCTACAGAATCAACTCCCGATCAGGAAAAGAAGGTCTGAACGCCCATGCAAAGCCTCATCGAAGTGCAGAACCGCATGGAGAGGTTACAAGATATCCGCCACTTGCTTCGTTCCGTCCGCGCGATGTCCGCCATCCGCTGGCGCCGGGCGCGCACGCATCTTCGCACTGCGCAAACCTACGCCACAGCCGTTGATCGTCAGTTAGGTTGGGTTATGGCGTTGACTGCAAAATCGCAGCACCGTCTCCTCTCTGGCCAAGCCTCAGCTGCGATCGGTGAAGCGAGGGGATTGATCACTCTGACCTCCGACCGGGGCCTGTGTGGCACCTTCAACTCTGAACTGGTCAGCCAGGCTCAGCAGCTGATCCAGCGCTGGCAAGGACAAGGCCAGCAGGTCAAGGTGATCTCTCTTGGCGGATATGGAGAGCGCTTCTTCCGGGAAGCAGGTCACGAAATCCTGCACACCGAACAGTTTCCCCTCACCCACGTGATCTCATTTGTGGCAGCTCGGGAGGTCATCACGCGTATCAAGGAGTTCTATGAAGCCGGCGCCATTGGGGCCTTGTACATACTCTACAATCAATTTATCTCCTTCGGCAGCTACAAAGCGGTGCTCGTGCGGCTGTTACCTCCCGATCTGAGCCAGCTCGCGGCGCAATTGCAGGCGGTACCATCAGACCTGATACTTGGCAGCGCACGGGAGGATCTCCAGCGTTTTCTGCTGTGGGAGCACCTGGCTACTCGGTTGTATCTGGCATTGATTGAATCTCTGGTCAGCGAGCACAGCGCGCGTCTGCAGACCATGGACGCTGCCATCAATAACCTCGATGAACGCGTATCCGCTCTGGAGCTGCGCTACCATACAATACGCCAGGAACAGATTACCCAGGAGGTTTTGGAGGTTCAGGACAATTTACATGGACGAGACAACCCCCTCAAAGAGGCGTAAGATGAAATTGATCGTAGCCGTCGTGAACAAGGACGACGCCGTCCTCGCGTTGGAAGCCCTGGTCTCCCAGGGGTATCGCGTCACTACCTTGCAAACCACGGGCGGCTTTCTGCGTAAAGAAAATGCGACCCTGTTCGCGGGCGTCGAGGATGAGCAGGTAGAAGAAGCGGTGCGCCTGATCCAGGACAACTGTCACACACGGGTTCAGAAAACGGGCATGCTGCCGTCGCTGATGAACTCGGGACAGGTCTACATTCTGGAAGAAGAGCAGGAACTTGAGGTAGGAGGCGCAGTGATTTTTGTGCTAGACGTTGACCAATTTATCAAGTCGTAGCGGTTACTTTGGGTTCTTTTGGCATTCGCCGGGTAAGTGCACGGCTTTGCAATTATGGCTCCGCAATTTCAAACCGCTCGCTCGAGGTCGGCCCTGATGGCGATAGACCCTGTCCACGCCTCCGGGGAGCGCGCAGCCCACCTGAAGAGGTATCCGTTTTGTCTTGTGAGCGGTGCGATGCACTTACGAAGAAAAAGACGCCGAGAATCGAAAAAGGGCCCTGGGAAGCCAATGCACCCTCATAGCTTGTGGATCGAAAGTGCGTTGCACCTGGCTGCTCATAATGCTAAACACAAAAGAGGACGCATCTGAATCGCAAGAGGCTGCCGACTCGTCCAAAACCGTTAGGGGCCACGCACCCCCCGACCAAAGGAAAGCGTGACCCCTCTTCGCACCTTCACAGCCCTACCGGTGTTGATTCCATTCCAGCGGAGTTGTGCGTTCATCGCTTGAACGCGACCTGTCTTTATCTGAGGTCTGAGTACCCCCGTCAGGACTTGAACCTGAAACCTTCTGGTCCGCAACCAGACGCTCTAT
>JBNGCW010000026.1:0-55535 GCA_049975525.1 Anaerolineae bacterium | reverse complement strand
AGCAACGGTCTCCAAAACCGTAGGTTGCGGGTTCGATTCCTGCCTCGCCTGCCTGTTCGTTTTTGAGACACCGTCGCTGATGGGCGGTGTCTTTCATCTGTAGGGACGTGATCACACGCGCGGAGGTAACATGGCAGGCCGAAGCCAAAAAAATAAAGGCCGCAAAGGGGAAAATGCCCTGCTGCGGTATTTGCGGGACACACGCAGTGAGCTGCGCAAGGTACGCTGGCCCACCCGCGACGAGCTCTTGGCGTTGACGCAGATTGTAGCGCTGGTGACGTTCGGTATGGCCATCCTGCTGGGTGGACTGGATCTGTTCTTCGGCTGGGTATTGAGCGGTATTATCACTCAAAATTTCCTGTTTGTGGTTTTGGGAATCGTCATTCTCGTCGGTATTGCCGTGGCAGCAGTGCTGATTGGAGAAGGCGAAGGGGTCTAGTAAGAGATCATGGGAGAAGAACAGCTTCTTCAGAATGACAAAGCCGAAGAAGAGCTAGAAGAGATCGCGCTGGACGACGCTTTCTCACCGGAGGAGTTGCTACAACGCTTCGGCGTCGACGAGTCCGCTGAGCCGGAAGTGCCGGAGCCGGAAAAAGAGGAAGAGCTCGAAGGTGAGGTCGAGACGGAGGAAACGCGGGCCGTTCCCGAAGCGTTAACTCCTAAGCCCGCTCCTGTCGCGGTTGAGGCGGAGGAGGAAGCGGAGAGCGAGGCACCTCTCTCCCTGGAAGAGATGTCCGCCAGCGAGGAGATTCTTCCCGATCCCTTTGCTTCTGATGAGCTGGGAGCGGAAAGCGATCAGCGAGCGTGGTTCGTGATTCACTGTTACTCCGGCTCGGAGCACAAGGTGAAGCACAACCTGGAGCAGCGCATCGAATCGATGGGCATGCACGACTATATTTTCCAGGTGGTCGTCCCCACCGTTGAGGAGATCGAGATTAAAGACGGGGAGCGCCACAACGTGGAACGTTGCCTGTACCCCGGTTACATCCTGGTACAGATGATTCAGACTGACGATTCCTGGTACGTGGTGCGCAACACCCCCGGCGTGACCGGCTTTGTGGGGATGGGCAACAAGCCCGTGCCGCTGCGTTCCGATCAGGTCAAGGGCATTCTGCACCGCATGGAGGCCGAAGCGCCTCAGATTCGGGCCACCTTTAAGCCCGGTCAGAAAGTGCGCATCATTGAAGGTCCCTTCGCCGATTTTATCGGTGAGGTTGAAGACATCGACGAGGAGCGGGCCAAGTTGCACGTGTTGGTCTCCTTCTTCGGTCGAGAAACGCCGGTAGAATTAGATTTCCTGCAGGTAGAGAAAACGTGATCCGGCAGCCGAGCGGATTGCGGATTAAGCAGTGAGGAGTAAACAGTTATGGCTAAGAAAAAGGTAAAAGCAGTGGTCAAGTTGCAGATTCCGGCCGGTAAGGCGAACCCCGCCCCCCCCATCGGCCCGGCGCTGGCGCAACACGGGATCAACCTGATGGCGTTCTGCAAGCAGTACAACGCCAAGACGTCGCACCTGGCTCCAGACATTATTCCGGCCGAAATCACCATTTATCAGGATACGTCCTTCGATTTCGTTCTCAAGACGCCGCCTACGGCGGATCTGTTGCGCAAGGCGGCCGGCGTTGAGAAAGGATCCTCCGAGCCTAACCGCGACAAGGTCGGCTCCATCACGTCGCAACAGTTGCGTGAGATCGCCGAAAAGAAGATGAAGGATCTGAACGCTCATGATATCGAGGCGGCGGAACGCATGATCGCGGGCACGGCCCGCAGCATGGGTATCTTGATCCGCGAGTAAACCCGATGAGGAGTGGGAGGGCATAGCCCGTTCGCACCACAAGGAGTGAAATTATGGCACGACGAGGGAAGAAATACCTGGAAGTTTTTCAGAAGGTTGACCGCGAACGCACCTACACGCCGGAAGAGGCTATAGAGGTGGTGAAAGAGGTCAGCTACGCCAATTTCGACGCGACGGTGGAGCTTCACATTCGGACGGGATTGGATCCCCGTCGCGCGGATCAGCAAATTCGCGGGATGATCCAATTGCCCAACGGCCTGGGCAAGAAAATCGAGGTACTGGTTTTCGCCACCCCAGACGTAGCTTCTACCGCCGAGGAAGCGGGCGCCGACTATGTGATCATGGACGACGAGGGGATTCAAAAGATCATGGATGGCTGGACGGATTTTGACGTCGCCATTGCTGTACCTCAGATGATGCCCAAGGTAGGCCGGTTGGGGCGCATCCTGGGGCCACGTGGCCTGATGCCCAACCCCAAGACGGGCACAATGGTTCCCCCCGACGACTTGGCGCGGGCGATCAAGGATTCTAAAGCCGGACAGGTCGAATATCGCCTCGACCGAACGGGGAACCTGCACTTTCCCATCGGGAAGATAAGCTTCCCCACCCAGGATCTCCTGGAGAACATGGCGACGATCATGGCGACACTGCGGCGCGTCCGCCCCCCGGCCATCAACCGCGCCCAATACGTCCGGCGCGTGACGCTGGCGCCGACGATGGGCCCGGGTGTCAGAGTCGATCCCATGGAAGCGTACGCTATGGAGGCGTCGGCCTAGAATTACCTGACTGCATACGGCGTTTTTGTCGAAGACAGCAGGTGCGCATAAGCGCTTAATCTCCTGCCGAGACAAGGATAGGCCAACGGGGATCCTGCTACGCAGGTATCCTTTTTGACCCTTGTGTCGGCAGACACGAGGGTCTTTTTATGTCGAGGTTCTCCTTCGACGACGCTTTGCAGTTGGCGGTTTGTAGAACTCAGTTGTTTATTTAGGGTGATGAAGGAGGTGAAGCAGATTGGCTATTTCACGCAAGCGTAAAGAGGAGCTGGTCGCCGAATATATGGATCAGCTGGATCGAAGTCAGGGCGTGATCTTCGCTCACTATCTGGGCATCGCCGTGCCCGAGCTGGAGGCCTTGCGCAATCAAGTGCGCGACAGCGAAGGTCGCGTCTACGTCATCAAAAACACCCTCTTCCGGCGTGTGGTGGAGGGCAAGGGACTGGAGGTCCCCACCGAGTTGTTCACCGGGCCCACCCTCGTGGCTTTCTGTCACAAGGATGTCCCACCCATCGCCAAGATCTTTAAGGAGTTTGCCGCTGATCTTGACAAGGGGGAGTTTGCTCTGCGGGCCGCACTCGTAGAGGGCAAATATTACGACGCGGCCGAAACAGGGACTCTGGCCGAGTTGCCGACGCGCGACGAGCTCTTCGCGCAGGTACTCCGTGCTATCAACGGCCCCGGTACCCAACTGGCTGGGGTGGTGTCCAACGGCGTCCGGCAGGTGCTCAATGTCTTACAAGCCTACGTCGATAAGTTGGAAGAACAGGGCGCACCCGCCGAAGCTGCAGCTTAAGGGCGCGTCCTCTTAATCGTGAATAGAAACTTTACTGCACAAGAGAGGTGAATTTACCATGGCAGATATTGAAAAGCTGGTCGAAGAAATCAGTAAGCTCACGTTGATGGAAGCCAGCGAGCTGGTGGAAGCGCTGGAAGAGAAGTTAGGTGTTAGTGCGGCGGCGCCCGTCGCTATGGCCGCGATGCCCGCCGGCGGGGCAGAGGCCGCGCCGGAAGAGGAGCAGACCGAGTTTGACGTCGTTCTTCAGGACTTCGGGCCGAAGAAGATCAACGTGATCAAGGTCGTGCGTCAGCTGACCCCTCTGGGCTTGAAGGAAGCTAAGGAACTGGTCGAAAGCGCTCCGGCTCCCGTGTTGGAGGCCGTCTCCAAAGAGGCCGCCGAGGACGCCAAGGCCAAGTTGGAAGACGCCGGCGCGACCGTAGAATTGCGCTAAGGTTCCTTTAACGCACAATCCGCTAGCGCCTTTTGTCCACAACACCCCCTCCGATTCCTGGAGGGGGTGTCATGTCTCTCGCTGTTGTAGTTCCTGCATCGCCGTGTTATACTTGAACCTGTTATGTACATCGGACCCTGGCGAATTTGGCCGTATACATGGAGAGTGGGGGCGGGGTTGGCGCTGGCGCTGCTCTGGCTGTGGGGCGCCGCGCCGAGCTACGGCCTGGAGCGACGGCGGCTGACGGTTACGCTTTGGTTGCTGGCGCTCGGAGCGTTGGCAGGTGGACGGCTAGGATACACGTTGGAGCACCTGCGCTACTTCCGGGCACGTCCCGAGGAGGTGCTTGCTTTCCGTCAGACCGGTGGATTTCACGGCGTCGGAGTGTGGGTCGGCGGAGGGCTTGTGTTGGCAGCCACCCTCGGTCGGCGAAGCAGCGAACGGAAGGTGTGGAAGACGCTCTCATGGTTGACGCCAGCGGCGCTGCTGGTAGCCGCCGGCGCCTGGTGGGGCTGCGCCGACGCCGGATGCGCCTGGGGGCGGGAGGTGCTGACGACGCCTGACTGGCTACGGTGGGCGATAGTGCGGTTACCCGATCTCTATCACACGATCCGTCCGCGCTATCCGGTTCAGATGGCCGCCGCGCTTTCCGCACTGCTGGCGGCCGGGCTCGCCGCGCTGTACCCCCGCTTTGCCCTGCTCTGCGGCGCCGGGTACATGCTGAGCGTCGCGGCTTTAGGCGTCCTGCGGGCGGACACCGCGCCCATCATCGGAGGGGTCCGCCTGGACAGCTGGCTTCATCTGTGGCTTGCGCTGACGCTGGGGGCCGGGCAGGCACGGCGTGAGTTTGTCGAACAGAGCATCTAAAGAGGTAGGGGCTACACACATTTGCGGGGAAAGGTCGACTGGGTTTATACTTTTCCAAACGCGACTCCGCTAACGCTGCGTCGCTTACTACAGGCGGAAGGTTTGTAGTTAAAACAGGCGGCTCAGTTCTCTCCCCACTATTCTGCGTAGTCCCGAGGGTGATTGGCTTACGTTAGTTAGGTTTGGACGCAAAGGGAAACCATGATGGAAGAGAGCTTTCGGGAGTCTTTGAGCGGACAGTTGACGTTGGAGCGCCTGCGGAACAGCGTTCAGAACCTTGCGCGGGTCGAGTCTATACGTCTCTTAGATCGAAACTACCACCCAACCGTGGAGTTTACCATTGATCTCGAAGGGCGCGATAGCGAAGCCTTTTTCGCCGAGATCGAACGCCGCTTCAGGGAGCTGGGTTACACACCGGCATTGCAGCAACGAGAGGGGGAGCAGCTTCTCGTCGCACATCCAGGCGTGGTGGAAGACAGGAGAGGGCGACCGTGGGTGAACGCCCTGCTCTTCCTGTTGACGCTGCTCTCGGTGATCTTCATCGGCTCGTTGAACGCGGGCGGCAACCCCTTCGAGCGTCTCTCTGATCTGGGGCGGGGTCTTCCTTTTGCGGGCACGCTGTTGGGCATTTTGACCGCCCACGAGCTGAGCCACTACTTCGTGGGACGGCGGTACGGTTCGCCGGTCAGTCTGCCTTACTTTATCCCCCTGCCTTTCAACATTCTGGGAACTATGGGCGCGGTGATCACCCAGAAAGGGCCTATGCGCAGTCGCAAAGCCCTTTTTGACATCGGGATTGCCGGGCCGCTGGGCGGGATCATTGTCGCCATTCCACTCCTCTTTGTGGGGCTTCATCTCTCCACCGTGGAGCCGTTCCCCACCGGCGAGCCCTATTACATGGAGGGCAACTCGTTGCTTTATTTCCTGGCCAAGTGGATTGTCTTTGGGCGTCCTCTACCCTCCGGCGGTGTAGATGTGATGCTGCATCCTGTGGCCTTCGCCGCCTGGGCCGGGCTGATGGTCACAGCGTTGAACCTCTTTCCTGTGGGTCAGTTCGACGGTGGACATATCACCTACGCTATGTTCGGCAAAAAAGCCTGGACCCTGGCGCGGATCTTCGTCGGCATCATGTTCGGCTGGGGGTTCGTCTTGGTTTTCCAAGGCAACGACGCTGGCTGGACGTGGATTGTCTGGGCCGGGCTGAGCTCCTTGATGGGCGCCCGGCATCCGGCCCCCCTGGACGACGTGACGCCGCTGGATCCGCTTCGGCGGCGCGTCGGTTGGGGCATCGTGGTGCTGTTCATCTTGATTTTGGTCCCCATTCCCCTCACCCTGGTGACGCCGTGACGTCGCCGTCGAGCCGATGTGCGCCACGCTGGGCATTGACGCCAGCCGCGCTCTAAGCGCCGCTCCCACAGGCACGGAGGGGTACAGTTATCATCTGATTCGCGCGTTGCTGCCGCGCCTGCTGCCCAGACATCGGGTACGGCTTTACCTGCGCACCTCGCCGTCGCCGGAAGCCTTTCCTGGCGCTGAACTGCGCGTGATGCCCTTCCCTCGCCTCTGGACGCACCTGCGGCTCTCCTGGGAGATGCTGCGGAACCCGCCACGGCTGCTCTTCGTGCCCGCGCACGTGTTGCCCCTGTGGCACCCCCCTCGCACGCTGGTCACCGTCCACGACCTGGGCTATCGTTATTTCCCCACCGCCCACCCGGTGGGCCAGCGGCTTTACCTGGCACTCAGCACCCGCTGGAACGCGCGCGTGGCCACGCACGTGCTGGCAGATTCCGAGGCCACCCGTCAGGCGCTCGTCGACGCCTACGCCATCGCCCCCACAAAGATCACTGTGGTCTACCCGGGCTACGATCCCACGCTGCGCCCTATCCAGGACGCTGTCCGTCGGCGGGCCGTTTGCGCCCGCTACGGCATCGATGGACCCTACGTGCTTTCGCTGGGGCGGCTACAGCCGCGCAAGAACCTGATTCGCTTGATCCGCGCCTTCGCCGAGGTTTGTATCGACCATCCGCGCCTTCAACTCATCTTAGCCGGGCCGACCGGTTGGCTCGCCGACCCCATTTATCAGGAGGTGGCGCGCTTGGGTTTGCAGGAGCGCGTGCGCTTCCCCGGCTACATTGCAGAGGAGGACAAGGCGGTGTTGTTCTCCGGTGCGGAGCTTTTCGCTTTCCCCTCGCTCTACGAGGGCTTCGGCTTCCCGGTTCTGGAGGCGCAGGCCTGTGAAACACCGGTGTTGACCAGCGCTACCTCCAGTCTGCCGGAGGTGGCGGGCGATGGTGCCCTGCTCGTGGACCCCCGGCAGACAGCGGCGATTGCCGAGGGGTTGCGCCGCCTGCTCACGGACGTCGAACTGCGACGTGCCCTCATCGCCCAAGGACGGGTGAATTTGCAGCGTTTTTCCTGGCCTCGGGCCGCCGCTTCGGTGCTGGCGGTCATCGAGCGTCTGTTGGCGTAAGGGCCGATCTGACGAGTCCGGCGTTTCTTGTGTCCCCAGGCTTCGAGGTGACTTTTATCCCAACTTATCCCAACTTATCCCAACTTATCCCAAAATATCCCCACTCCGTGATGTCGTGGGGTCGACCGGCCGGCTGCGCAGCAGCAAACTAAACGGTGGCTGCAAGCCAACAGTAACTCTTTTTCAAAAGGGCCCAAAAAGATTGGCTTGTTGTTCCGTTGCCTGGTATAATGAAAACCATGGACATAAGCGTGATCATCACCGCCTTTCGCGAGCCTCAGACCGTCGGTCGCGCCATCGAAGCCTTTCTGGCCCAGATACCGGAGACGGGGGAGATTCTTGTCGTCTGTCCAGATCCAGAGACAACGGCGACGGTGGACGCTTACGCAGCTCGCTATCCCCAAGTGCACCACGTCGCCGATCCGCAGCGCGGCAAGCCGGCCGCGCTGAACTACGGCCTGGCGGCTGCCTGCGGCGACGTCGTCGTGTTGAGCGACGGCGACGTGGTCGTCGAGGAAGGGGCGCTGGCGCCGCTGCTGACGCCCTTCGCCGACCCTGAGGTGGGGGCCGTCACAGGCCGGCCCGTCAGCACCAACGCGCGGGAGACGCTCTTGGGATACTGGTCTCACTTTCTCCTCCACAGCGCTCATCGTCTGCGTCTGGAGCGGGACCGCACCGGTAAATTCTTGCTCTGTTCCGGTTACCTGTTCGCCGTTCGCAAAGCGCTGATCGAGCACGTGCCCGAGGACGCGCTCGCGGAGGATGCTGTCATTTCCCACTGCGTCGCCCAGCAGGGACGGCGTATCCGTTATGCACCGGAGGCACGGGTGCTGGTGAAGTTCCCCACCACTTACGGAGACTGGCTGCGTCAAAAGGTGCGCTCCACCGGCGGATACGCTCAGCCCTACGTGCGGAACTCACCGGTGCGCATGCGCTCGTTGGCCTCTGAAGCGTGGCACGGCCTGCGCCTGGCGTTCCGTTATCCCCAAAACCCCCGTGAGTTCCTCTGGACCGCTCTGCTCTTCGTCGCCCGATTGCATCTTTGGTTGCTTGTTTTTCTCAACGTCAGGGTGTTGCGACGCCCGCTTTCCAAACTCTGGCAACGGGTGGAGTCAACCAAATGAGAGGTTCCCTTTTTCCGCCAATGTCCGCGCTGTCTTGGGTTATCCCAATTAAATTTGGGATAACTTTGGGAAATTTGGAATAACGCCCGGCCAAGCGGGATGCGTCAAGCCCCTAGCCGGGAATTCGGCCCGGAGCCGAAGGTTCACCTTTGGGATCACCGTTTCCAGGGGAAAAACGGTTTACACACGACGGCAGAAGCGTCGTTCGTTGACTTTTGCCAGATGTTTTCCTCTTTCGCTTTCAAGATGAAGAGAATTTGAACAATATTGTTTTTGTGAACTTGACAAAACATGGACAGAACACTATAATGAGCCTGTGTAACAGGGGGAAGATGGGGAATGCCATCCGCTTGCCCCCGAGATCGACGCCCCGTAAAAAGGAATGCCGAGAAGTGGATTACAGACGACAGCGCGAAGAGGTATGAGTATGAAAAAAGTTCTCGTCATCGGTGCCGGGATTGGAGGGATCGCCACCGCCGCACGCCTGGCTAAAATAGGATACGATGTCACTGTCTTGGAGAAAACCGCCGCACCGGGCGGACGAGTCGCCCTGCTGGAGCGCGACGGCTACCGCTTCGACATGGGCGCCACGCTCTTCCTCATGCCCGAGACCTACGCCCAGACCTACGCCGACCTGGACGAGCGCATGGAGGATCACCTCGATCTGCGGCGCGTCGAGCCCAACTACCGCGTCCACTTCCACGACGACAGCTACCTGGACATCACCCCCAACCTCGTCGAGATGCGGGAGCAGCTGGAGGCCATGGAGCCGGGTTCCTTCCAATCGCTGCTTGATTTTATGGAAGAGGGCTATCGGCACTATTATTTATCGCTGGAAAAGTTCGTGGGCCGCAACTTCTACACCGCCTTCGATTTCTTCGCCCCCAAACATCTACCCCTGCTCTGGAAATTGAAGCCACTGGGCAAGCACATCAACGTGATCAAGAAGCACTTCAAGGACCCGCGTCTGCGCGCCGCCTTCTCGTTCCAAAACATGTACCTGGGCCTCAGCCCCTACGACGCGCCCGCCACCTACACCCTCTTGCAGTTCACGGAGTTGGCCGAGGGCGTCTGGTACCCGATGGGCGGGCTCTATCGCGTGGTTGAGAGCCTGATCGAGATCGCCGAGGGCTTCGGCGCGAAGTTCCACTACGATGCCCCGGTCAAGCAGATCAACGTGGACGGCGACCGTGCGACCGGCGTGACGCTGGAGGACGGCGAGACGCTGCGGGCCGACCTCGTCGTCGCCAACGCCGACGTGCCCTACGTCTACGCCGAGCTGCTGCCGGAGAACCCCGTGGCCCGTCGCCTGCACAACAAAAAGTACACCTCGTCGGCCATCATGTTCTACTGGGGCGTCGCGGGCGACCGCTCCGACGCGCTCCTGCACCACAACGCCTTCCTGGCCGATCACAAGTACCGGCGCTCCTTCGAGCAGATCTTCGACGAGTACACGATGCCCGACGAGCCCTCGTTCTACGTCAACGCCGTCACGCGCACCGATCCCGGCATGGCGCCCGAGGACGGTGACGCCATCATGGTCCTGGTGCCCGTCGGCTGCCTGGACGAGAAGACGCCCCAAGACTGGGACGCCATGCGCGACCGCGCCCGCGATTGGATCATCGAAAACCTGGAGAAGATCGGCGTTGAGAAGCTGCGTGAGCGCATTCGCTTCGAGGAGACGCTGATGCCCCCGGACTACAAGAATATCTGGAATCTGGCGCGCGGCACGGCCTTCGGATTGAGCCATAACGTCCTGCAGGTCGGCTACCTGCGCCCGCAGAACCGCCACCGCCGCTACGGCAACCTCTACTTCGTCGGCGCCAGCACCCATCCCGGCACCGGCGTGCCCATCGTCCTGATTTCGGCGGCCCTCGTCGAGCAACGCATTCAGAAAGAGCATCCCGTAGCAGCCCAGATCAACACTGTCCGCTAGGCGCTGATCCACAGTTCAGGGAAAGCAAACGAGATGAGCACTCCATCATTGACCTGGGAGCAGCGGCTCCTGGAGCAGGCCTATCAAGGACTGGAGGCCGAGCCGGTGTCGACAGATCTCGCCGCCGGAGCGGGTAGACTGGAACGCGCCTACCGCGCCAGCGAGGAGATCATCCGGACGCACAGCCGCACCTTCTACCTGGCTTCGGCCTTGCTTCCGGCGGACAAACGGCGGGGCGCCCGCGCGCTCTACGCCTTCAGCCGCCTCACCGATGACGCTGTCGATGGTTGCTCCGCCGATCCCCGCCAGGCTCTGAAGCGGTGGCGGCAGCGTGTCCGCCGCGCCCCTGACCCCAACGACCTACCGCTGTTGGCCTGGAAGGACACCCAGCGGCGCTACGGCATCCCCGAGGTCTACGCCTGCCAGCTGCTGGACGGCGTGGCCCGCGACCTGGAGCAGACCCGCTACGCGACCTTCGAGGCGCTGACGGAGTACTGCTACGGCGTCGCCTCGACCGTCGGGCTGATGGCGATGTACATCGTCGGCTTCCACTCTGAGGACGCCTTGCCCTACGCCGTCAAACTGGGCGTGGCGCTGCAGCTGACCAACATCCTGCGGGACGTGGGCGAGGACTGGGCGCGCGGGCGGCTCTACCTACCGCAGGACGAATTGGCCGCGTTCGGCGTCACCGAAGCCGATATTGACGCCGGGCACGCTGACGACCGCTGGCGCGCCTTCATGCGCTTTCAAGTGGATCGGGTGCGGCGACTCTACCGCGCGTCGCTGCCGGGCGTCGCCTATCTGCACCGCGACGGGCGCTTCGCCATCGCCGCCGCCGCTCAGCTCTACGAGGCCATTTTGGACGACCTGGAAGCCAACGGGATGGATAACCTTAACCGTCGCGCCTACATCGGCCTGGGCGGCAAACTACGGCGTCTGCCTCGCATTTGGTGGAACGTGAGCACGTTGAAACGTTCCAACGTGCTCAGATTACGGTATTAGGGTTTAACCAGGTGCGACGCACCTTCAAATGTTTGAAAATGTCCATGTCGTGCACGCTGTCATAGATGCTTAGCCAACGTGATCGGGTCATCGCAGGTGCGTTGCACCTTATGCCATAATTTCAGCAACGTGCGCACGTTCAAAAGGAGAGAGGGATGGCAGACTATGACGTGGTTTTCGTTGGCGCCGGGCACAACGCCCTGGTCGCCGCCGGCTATCTGGCGCAGGCGGGCTACAGCGTCCACCTGATGGAGCGGCGCCCCATCGTCGGCGGGGCCGTGGTGACCGAGGAGCGCGTCCCCGGCTTCCGCTTTGACCTGGGCGGCTCCGCGCACATCCTCATCCACCACACGCCCATCATCGCCGACCTCGACCTGGCGTCCTACGGCCTCACCTACATCGACGTCGACCCGCTCTTCTTCGCCCCTTTTCCCAACGGCAAGCAGATCACCATCTGGCGCGACGTGGACCGCACCTGCGAGAGCATCGCGCAGGTCTCCCCCGCCGACGCCGAGGCGTACCGTGACTTCATCGAGACGTGGACGCCGATGGCCCGCGCCATGGTCGAATCCTTCATTCACCCGCCGACGCTGCTCAACTTCGGGCGCTACCTGGTGCTGGGCAGCGGCATGGGCCGCGACAGCCTGCCCTATCTCTCCGAGATCCTGCACGGCTACGGGCAGTTCGTGCGGCAGACCTTCGAGAGCCCCGAGCTGCGGGCCCTTATCGCGTGGATGGCCTCGCAGTCCGGCCCGCCGCCGACGGAGCCGATGAGCGCGCCCTTCGCGCTCTGGCATCCCATGTACCACGTCAGCGGCGTCAAGCGGCCCAAAGGCGGCTCCGGCATGCTCACCCAGGCGCTGGCCCGCATGATCGAGGATCACGGCGGCGAGATCACGGTGGGTATGCCCGTGCGCCGCATCCTGGTCGAGAAGGGACGCGCCGTAGGCATCGAGAGCGCCGACGGACGTCGCACCACGGGGCGCGCCGTCGTCTCCGGCGCCAACGTCCACACGACCCTCGACCTGCTCCCCGACGACGCGCTGCCGGCGCAGGCCCGTCGCCTGCTCTCGCGCTCGCGCATCGGTAACGGCTTCGGCATGATCGTGCGCTACGCTATGGACGCGCTGCCGGACTATCTGGCGCAGCCCTCGCCGGCGGACGGCGCGCCCGGCCCGCAGCACCGCGCCCTGCAGTTCATCTGCCCCAGCGTGGAGTACCTGGAGCGCGCCTACGGCGACTACCTGGGCGGCCGGCCTGCCGAGGAGCCGGCGCTCATCGCCATGACCTTCTCCGCCGTCGACCCGACGCTGGCGCCGCCCGGCAAGCACACGCTCTTCCTCTGGGGCCAGTATCACCCGTACCGGCTGGCATCCGGCAAATCGTGGGACGAGATCGCCCGACGCGAGGCCGACCGCATGCTGGCGACGCTGGCGCAGTACGCCCCCAACGTCACCGACGCCGTCATCGACCGCTTGATCGAGACGCCCGCCTTTCTGGAAGAGACGCTGGGGCTGCGTCAGGGCAACGTCATGCACCTGGAGATGTCCATCGACCAGATGTTTATGCTGCGCCCGGCGCTGACACTGAGCGACTACCGTATGCCGCTCAAGGGCCTCTACCTGACCGGCGCCAGCACCCATCCCGGCGGTGGGATCATGGGCGCGGCGGGACGCAACGCCGCCCAGGTGCTGCTGCGCGACCTCTCGCACCACCGCCTCTTCCGGGGTACGAGGCTCTAGCGCATGCGCCCCTACGATGTCATCCTGGCAGGCGGCGGCGCGGCAGGGCTGAGCCTCGCTTATCAGCTGGCGCAACACCCGCGTTTTGCCAACGCGCGTCTGCTCATCATCGACGAGGAGGTCAAGGACCGCAACGACCACACCTGGTGCTCCTGGCTGCGCGGGCCAGAGCCCTTCGACGAGATCGCTTACCGCGTCTGGGACCGGCTGGCCTTCATCGCGCCGGATTTCGCGCAGACCTTCGACCTGGCGCCCTACCGCTACCGCATGGTGCGCGCCGTCGATCTTTACCGCCACGTCCGCGAGCGGCTGGCGCCCAAGCCCACCGTCGATTTCCTGCTGGGCCGCGTCGAGCGCGTCGTCGATGGGGACGCGCGGGCCGAGGTCCACGTCAACGCGCTGACCCTCACCGCCGACTGGGTCTTCGACAGCCGCATCCGCGCCTCGGACTATCGGCCCGTCGACCCGCGTTACCATCACCTGATCCAGCACTTTTTGGGCTGGGAGATCGAGAGCACCGCGCCGGTTTTCGACCCGGAGGTGCCGGTCTTCTTTGATTTCCGCACCCCGCAGAACGGCGCCATGCGCTTCGTCTACGTGCTGCCTTACGACGAGCGCCACGGGTTGGTCGAGTACACGCTCTTCTCCCGGGGACTCTTGCCCCGCGCGGACTACGAGAAGGCGCTGCGCGCCTACATCCGCGACGTGCTGGGAGCCGATGACGTCCGCCTGATCAGCGAAGAGCAAGACCTGATCCCCATGACCGACCGGCCCTTCCCCCGGCGGGCGGGCCGACGCGTGATGAACATCGGGACGCGCGGCGGGCGAGTCAAGGCTTCGTCGGGCTTTGCCTTCCACCGCATCCAGCAGGACAGCGCCGCCATTGTGGAGTCGCTGGCGACGCGCGGAGATCCCTTCGACGTTCCCCAGGCGCCGCCGCGCTTCCACACCTTCGACGCCATGTTGCTCGACGTGCTGGTCCAGCCGGGCGACCTGGGCGCGCGCACCTTCACCGCGCTCTTCCGCAAGAACCCCATCCAGCGCATCTTCCGCTTCCTCGATGAGGAGACGACCTGGGTTGAGGATCTGCAGGTGATGGCCTCGGTGCCGTGGGTGCCCTTTACCAAAGCGTGGCTCAACGTGAAACGACGAGGTGTATAGACGTTCGAACGTTAGAACGTTTTGACGTTCGACTTCAGACTAACTTTCGGAGACAGAGATGGGCAAACCAAAGGTTGATATTTGGCAATTCCAGATGGAACTGAGCGCCCGGCTGATGCGCTGGGCCGGTTTCAGCATCGGCGCAGGGACGGCGCTGGCGCTGACGGGCGACCGTTTCAAGCAGGGCGTCGGCGAGCAGTTCATCGGCTGGGGCGTGATCAACGGGCTGCTGGCCTTCTTCGGCGCGCGCAACGCGCCGAAACAGAGCGCAGAACCCGAAGCGCATACGCCGGCACGGCAAGCCGGGGAACGGCGCAACCTGCGCACTATCCTGAGCGTCAACACGGGCCTGGACGTGCTCTACGTCCTGGGTGGGCTCTGGCTGGCGCGCACCAAGGGCGAAGACGACGATTTTTGGCGCGGCGCCGGCCAGGGCATCGTTGTTCAGGGCGCGTTTCTCTTCGTCTTCGATCTGATCCACGCGCTGAATCTGAAGCGTGATGCGTGATGATACTTTGCAAGTTCGTGGTAGGCGCTTCAGCGCCGTTATAGATCCTGTTTTGAGAACATGAAAGAAAACATTAAGTTTCAACCATTCAACGGCCCGGAGCACGAGGCGTTTCAGCTCGACGGTGGGAAAGCCGCCGCGCTGCTCATCCACGGCTTCCCGGGCACGCCTAACGAGATGCGCCCGCTCGCCGAGGTGCTGCACGACGCCGGATGGACCGTCCACGCGCCGCTGTTGCCCGGCTTCGGCGCGGAGTTCGAGACGCTCTTCGACCGCGACCAGACCGAGTGGGTCGAGAGCGCCGCCCAGGCATTGCGGACGCTCCAGGCCGATCATCAGCCTGTCGTCCTGGTGGGCTACTCCATGGGCGCGGCAGTTGCCCTCAACGTGGCCGCTACGGTCGACCGCGCCCCCAATGCGCTGATCCTGCTGGCGCCCTTCTGGCGGCTGACGCTGCTGGAGGGCTGGCGGCGCGCGCTCTGGCCCGTGCTGCGCGTCATCTTCCGTAGGACCAAGCCCTTCAGGAACATCGACTTTGACGATCCGCAGGTGCGCCAGAGTATGGCGGACTTCATGCCCGACGTCGATCTGGACGATCCGCAGGTGCGCCGGGCCATCCGCGAGCAGACCGTGCCGGCGCGCTTGCTGGACCAACTGCGCGACCTGGGACGGAGCGCCTACCGCCGCGCGTCGCGCGCCCGCGTCCCCACCCTGATCCTGCAGGGCATGGAAGATGAGCTGGTGGCGCCGGAGCAAACTCGCCAGCTGCTGCAACAGATGCCCTGCCCCCTCACCTACCACGAGATCATCGCCGACCACGATCTGCTGAATCCCGAGGGACAACATTGGTCGGCTATCCGTCAAGGTATCTTCAACTTCCTATCCCAAATCGAGTTATCCGTACTGCGAGGCGAATCATGCTAGAGAGACTTCGGACGACACTGCACCCCGCCTGGTATCAAGGCGCGCACGAGCCCGTCCCCTACTTCGAGGGCTGGTACTTCAAACTCGTCGATGCGACGGAGGCGCACCGCTATGCCGTCATCGCCGCCGTTTTCAAGACCGAAGCCGAAGACACGCCTCACGCCTTCGTCCAGGTGAACGACAACGTGCGCGGTAAGATGACCTACGTGCGCTATCCGCCGGACGCCTTCCGCGCCGCCCGCGACCGCTTCGCCGTCCGCGTCGGGCCTAACTTCTTCTCCGAGAGGGCGCTCCGGCTCCATCTACATACCGACGACCTGCGGTTGCAGGGCGCGTTGCGCTTCCACGAGCTCAAGCCGTGGCCCGCGACGCCGGCGGCGCCGGGCGCCATGGGTTGGTACGCCTGGGTGCCGCGCATGGAGTGCTACCTGGGCGTCGTGAGCCTCGATCACGCCATCGAAGGCGTGTTGGAGATCGACGGCAAGCTCGTCGCCTTCACCGGCGGGCGCGGCTACAGCGAGAAGACCTGGGGGCAATCCTTTCCCTCGGCGTGGATCTGGCTGCAGAGCAACCATTTTGAGACGCCGGAGACCAGTCTCTTCGGCGCCATCTCCATGATCCCCTGGATCGGGCGGACCTTTCGCGGCTTTGTGGCGGGGTTGCTGCACCGAGGGACGCTCTATCGTTTCGCCACCTACACCGGCGCCGAGACCGAGCGCCTGGCGGTGACGCCGGAGCGAATCGCGTGGGTGCTGCGCGACCGACTCTACCGCCTGGAGATCGTCGCGGATCGCGGCAGAACCATCGACCTGCGCGGCCCCAGCAAAGTCGACATGGGCGTGCGCGTGCCGGAGGCGCTCGACGCCAGCGTTGACATGCGGCTGACCGCCCGCCGCAGCGACTGCGTCATCTTCGAAGGACACGGACGCAATGCAGGACTGGAGGTTGCGGGCGATTTGGAGACTCTGCTTCGTGAAACGTAATGCATGGTGCGTGTTCCGTCTGACTACCCGACTATCCGACTATCCGACTATCTGACTATCCGACTATCCGACTATCTGACTAATCGAGGAGTGCACATGAATAAAAAACTCAAACTTCGCCTTGCCCTGATCTTCGGCTTCGTCTTTATCGATCTGCTGGGCTACAGCCTGATTTTGCCCTTGTTGCCCTACTACGCGGAGACCTTCGGGGCGTCTGCCACGCTCATCGGGCTGCTGGGCACCGTCAACGCCCTGGCCAAGCTGATTGCCGCGCCGACGGTGGGCCGCCTCTCCGACCGCTACGGGCGCCGACCGCTGCTGATCTTCAGCATCGCGGGCACGGTGGTGAGCTTCGTCCTGCTGGGCGCGGCTCAGTCACTCTTCGTCCTCTTCCTCAGCCGCGTGCTCGACGGCTTGCTGGGTGGCAACATCGCCCTGGCCCGCGCCTATATCACCGACATCACCGACGAGAAGAACCGCGCGCGCGGCCTGGGCATCATCGGCGCCGCCTTCGGCATCGGCTTTGTCATCGGTCCCTTTATGGGCGGCGTCCTCAGCAGCATCGGCGGCTACGACTTCCCCGCCTACGTCGCGGCGGGCCTCTCCCTGCTCAACCTCATCGCCGTGGTGCTCTGGCTCCCGGAGTCGCTGACGCCCGAGGTCAAAGCTAAGTTACGCGAGAGCCCCAAGACGCGCTTCTCCTTTCGCATGCTCGTGGAGACGCTGCAGCGGCCCTGCGTTGGCCCGCTCTTCCACATCCGCCTCGTCTACGCGCTGGCCTTCACGCTCTTCGAGGCCAACTTCTCCCTCTACGCCAAGAGCCACCTGGAGCTGACGGCCCAAACGACGAGCTACGTGCTGGCTTACGTCGGCCTGAGCGCCGCACTGGCGCAAGGCGTGGTCATCGGCAGACTGACCGACCGCTTCAAGGAGCGATCTCTCATCTTCGCCGGCACGCTCCTCATGGCGGGCGCGCTGCTGGTCTGGGCCTTCGTGCCCAACGTTTGGCTATTGCTCGTCGTCCTGGCACCCATCGCGCTGGCAAGCGGCATCCTCAACACCGTCATCAGCAGTCAGCTGACCAAGGTCGTCCCCCCAGAGGAGACCGGCGGGACGTTGGGGCTCTCGGCCTCAATGCAAACATTGACACAGATTGTCGCGCCCCTCACCGGCGGCGCGTTGATCGGCAACGTCGGCACCTGGTCCGTGGGCGTGCTGGGCGCGCTGCTCATGGCGTGGACTGCCTCCTACACGCGGCGCCACCTCCTCAATAAGCCGGAGGTCTACGAGAACTGTCGCGCCCGGCCCGGCAACACCGTCACCGCCACAGCGGAGGCGTAAGACGTGCCACAGGAGCTCATCGATGCACTCCTCGGACTGCCACGCATGGCGCAGGCGCTGTTGCTCCTCTGGATGCTGGAGATGATCAGCGTGCCCATTCTCAAGTGGATCTGGGGCACGCGGGCCGAACGGACGGGCATCGTGCTGGGCGTGCTGCTGCAGTTCGCTGCCGTAATGGCGGTGCTGGCGACGGCCTGGCGTCCCCTCCGGCTGTTGGCAACGGTGGGCGGCGTCGCGGCGCTGGCGTGGCTCGTCGAGTTCGTGGGCTCGCAGACCGGCGCGCCCTTCGGGCGCTATCACTACACCGACCGGCTGCAACCGCAGCTCCAGGGCGTGCCGCTGCTCATCCCGCTGGCCTGGCTGATGATGCTGCCGCCGGCCTGGGCCGTGGGCGCGCGGCTCGCCAGCGGTGGACGGATAGCGACGGCACTGGTCGCGGGGCTGGCCTTCACCGCCTGGGACCTCTTCCTCGATCCGCAGATGGTCCGCTGGCACTTCTGGCAGTGGGAGCAGCCGGGCGGCTACGTCGGCATCCCCTGGGTCAACTTCTTGGGCTGGTTCGCCGCCTCGGCGGCGATGACCGCGCTGATCGGACCCGACGCGCTCCCCGTCGCGCCGCTGCTGTTCATCTACGCCGTCACCTGGGCGTTGGAGAGCATCGGACAGGCCGTTTTTTGGAATCTAAGGACATCGGCAGTGGTCGGCTTCATTGGAATGGGACTTTTTGTTGTGTTAGCAGTAACGTAAAACGTGAAACGTGAGACTTTCTCAGCAGATCATCGCGTTTCACGTCTTACGTTTCACGAGGTAGCTTATGAACATTCTTCTCTGGACACTTGTTGCTTTCTTTTCCGGCTCCATCCCGTTTTCGCTGCTCATCGCGCGCTACGCGCTGCGCGCTGACATCCGCGAGGTGGGCGACGGCAACCCGGGCGCGACCAACGTATTGCGCGCGGGGAGCAAGGGCTGGGCAGCCGTCGCCATGCTACTCGATATGTTCAAGGCGGCGCTGCCCGTCTCACTGGCCTACGTCATCTACGAGATCCGGGGACCGGGCGTCATCCCCATCGCGCTGGCGCCGGTGCTGGGTCACGCCTTCTCACCGTTCCTGGGCGGACGGGGCGGTAAGGCCGTCGCGGCGACCGGCGGCATCTGGATCGGGCTGACCTACGGTGTGGGCACCGTCGTAGCGACCGTGTGCATGAGCCTCGGCTACGCCGTGCAGTCGGTGGCGGGCTGGGCCGTGGCGCTGGGCTGGATCGGTCTCGGCGGCTACCTGGCGGTCTTCAACCGCAACCCGGTGCTGCTCGCCATCTGGCTGGGCAACGGGCTGATCCTGGCGTGGAAACACCGCGCCGACTTCCGTCAGCCGCCGCGCCTGCGCAGCTGGCTTAGCTCAACGGATGAAACGGAACGTTGACAACTTTTGACTTTAGACATTCGACCTTAGACATATGTTCAGGAGCCAACCACACAAAAGATGACAACACTATTGACCCTCGCCGCTCTCTTCGCCACGCTGGCGCTGATCGTTATCACTGCCGTGACCATTCTCAACGTGCTGACTTTTCCCAGACTGGACGAAGCGCCTGAGCCGACGGCTTTTCCCATGGTCTCCGTGCTGATCCCGGCGCGGAACGAGGCCGAGGTCATCGGCGCGACGGTACGCCGCCTGCTGGAGCAGGACTATCCCGCGCTCGAAGTGCTTGTGCTGGACGACGGCTCGACCGATGGCACCGCCGAGGTCGCCCGCGCCGCTGCCGGAGACGACGACCGGCTCCGCGTCCTGACGGGCCGACCGCTGCCCGACGGCTGGCTGGGCAAGAACTGGGCCTGCCACCAGCTGGGCCAGGCCGCGCAGGGCGAGATCCTGCTCTTCACCGACGCCGACGTCATCTGGACACCCGGCGCGCTGCGCCGCCTCTTTGGGGAGATGGAAGCGCGTAACGCCGACCTGCAGACGGTCTGGCCGACGCAGAAGACAGAGACCTGGACCGAGCGCCTGGTCGTCTCGCTGCTGGCCTTCGTCATCGTCGGCTACCTGCCGCTGCTGGCCGTGCACCACATCCCGTGGCCCATCTTCGCTGCCGCCATAGGCCAGTGCCTGGCCTTCCGTCGCGCGGCCTACGAGCGCATCGACGGGCATGCTGCCGTGCGCGAGGAGATTGTCGAGGACGTCGCCTTCGCCAAGGCCATCAAGCGCGCGGGGCTGCGGCTGCGCGTTGCCGACGGCGGCGGCGTGATCTGCTGCCGCATGTACCACGGCTGGGACGAGGTGCGAAACGGCTTCGCCAAGAACATCCTGGCAGGCCACGGCGACAACGTCGTCTTCCTGCTCCTCTCCTGGGCTTTCCACTGGCTGCTCTTCCTGCTCCCCTGGCTCTGGCTGGCGCTGGGCTGGCTGGGTGGGCCGCCGGGGTGGCCGCTCTGGCCCCTGACGCTCATCGGGCTGGGCGTCGGCGTTCGCGCACTGACCGCCGCCTTCAGCCGCCAGCGGGTCCGCGACGCGATCTTGCTCCCCGTCTCCACGCTGCTCATGGCCGTCATCGCCGCCCAGTCAATCTGGTGGAAAGTACGGTATGGGGGACCACGGTGGAAGGGGAGAACGTTCAAAAAAACGAAACGTAAAACGTGAGAGAAGGCTGCGTGATGCGTGTTTCGTGTTGCATGATGATCTGTTGAGCCAAGCCTCACGCAACACGCACCACGTAACACGCAATCGCAACAAGATCATGGAACGACACAGGAGAGAAATCCTTTATGAACCACCCAATTATCGTCATCGGTGCCGGTATCGGCGGATTGAGCGCCGCGATTCATCTGGTGAGCGCCGGAGCGCGCGTCCACGTCTTGGAGCAAAACGACCACGTTGGTGGGAAGATGGGCCGCTTGGAAACAGCTGGCTTCACCTGGGATACCGGCCCATCGGTCATCACCATGCGTCACGTCTTCGAGGAGCTCTTCGCCGCCGCCGGACGCAATCTTGCGGACTACCTGACGCTGGAACCGGTGGAGCCGCTGACGCACTACGTCTACCCCGACGGCACCATCTTCGATGCGACGCGCGATCTGCCCCGCCTGCTGGCGCAGGTCGAGGCCATCGAGCCACGCGACGTCGAGGGGCTGCTGCGTTTTCTGAGCCACGCCGCCGCCCTGCACCGCATCACGGGCGACGTTTTCATCTACGGTGAGCCGCCCACCCTGCGCGATATCCTCGGCGTCCCCCTGCGGGATCTACCCCAGGTTGATGCGTGGCGCACCATGCACCGGGCCGTCCGCGCCTATGTTCGCTCGCCCAAACTGCGGCAGCTGTTGGGGCGCTTCGCCACCTACGTCGGCGCCAGCCCCTACCGCGCGCCTGCCGTACTCAACGTCATCGCCCACGTGGAGATCAACCAGGGCGTCTGGTATCCTGTCGGTGGTGTCTACACCATCGCCGAGGCGTTGCAGCGATTGGCGGAGGAGCTGGGCATCACCGTCACCACCGGCGCGCGTGTCGGGCAGATCAACGTGACAGATGGGCGTGCTACCGGCGTGACACTGGACGACGGCACGCGGCTCGCTGCCCGCGCCGTGCTCGCCAACGTTGACGTGGCGACGGTCTACGCGGAGCTGCTCTCGGGGGATGTGGTCCCGGCGTGGCGACGGCGGCGCTTCACGCGCATGCCGCCTTCGGGATCAGGCTTCGTCATGCTGCTGGGCGTGGAAGGCGAGCACCCTGATTTAGCACAGCACAATATCTTCTTCTCATCGGACTACCGCCGCGAGTTCGCCGACATCTTCCAGCGCGGCATCCCGCCCCGCGAGGCGACGATCTACGTCACCATCACCTCGAAACGTGACCCTGTGCATGCACCGCCCGGCTGCGAGAACTGGTTCGTGCTGGTCAACGCGCCGCCGCTGGGCAGCGGCTTCGACTGGCGGGCAGAGGCCGAGGCGTACGGCAACGCCCTGCTGGCCCAACTGGCCGCGTTCGGCTACGACGTCCGCGACCGGCTCCGCGTGCGTCACACCCTGACACCCGAAGAGATCCGTGACCAGACCGGGGCCTGGCGCGGCGCGCTCTACGGTGTCTCCTCGAACAACCCGCTGGCGGCCCTACGACGTCCGCCCAACCGCAGCCACGACGTGCAGGGGCTTTACTTCGCGGGCGGCACCACCCATCCCGGCGGCGGCGTTCCCATGGTCACGCTCTCGGGGCGCACCGCCGCACGGATGGTGCTGGAGGATTTGAAGAAACGTTGATGATCTCATCTGATACTTTCTTCGCCATGCTCAGGGTTCGGGATGACAAGGGGATGGCCGACTGGAAATCCGATTTTCCCCACCTTTTTTCAGGCGGGTTATCATGTTTGTCTCCCCCGCATAACGTGCTAAAGTGGGCTTGACCACTGAAACACCTATGCACCATCAGGAGCGTACGATGAATCAACGCGCTGTCCCACCCCATCCATGGGCAATTCGGCTGGGATTCTGGTCCGCCTTGCTGAGCGCCGGAACCTTTATTGTCTTTACCATCTGTTTTGTGGCGATTGCCGTCTCTGGCCCACTTTTCAATTGGACCGATATGGCGGACTACGTCGCCCACGTCCAAGGGAACCCTCAGTTCTTCAAGCATCTGGCCCAGCTGAGCATGGTGCTCTTCAGCGCGCTCTACGTCGTGCTCGTCAATAGCATCCACACCTGGGCGGACACGGAGCATAAGCTGCTCACCCGGATTGGACTTTCCTTTGGGATCATGTTCGCTACCTTGACCGGGCTGCACTACTTCGTCCAGTTGACCGCCGTGCGTTTGAGTCTCCGCGCGGGCACAACCGAGGGACTGGCGCCTTTCGTCCAGGCCAATCCCCACGGCGTCCTGCTGGCGGTGAACATGCTGGGGTGAACGCTCTGCTTCGGTCTCTCCTCACTTTTCCTGGCGCCGGCCTTCGCCGACAGCCGAGGGACGCGGGTCATCCGCATCGCCTTTCTGACCAACGGTGTCGCCTGTCTGCTAGGCGGCGTCGGCTTCGCGTTGGAGATCACCGCGCTGACCTTCGTTACCATTAACCTGCTCATGGGCGGCGCGGTGCTCGCCTTCACCATTGCGCTCGCGCTGTTCTTTCGGCGAATGCTGACAACCCGACGATCCAACTGACAAACGACCAGACTATCTTTTAAGGAGCCCCCCCATGCCCGATGTTTTCGAAATCGCCGATATCTTTGTGGAGCACGCGCTGCGCGCCCACGAGGATGAGATCGCCCTGATCGCCTACTACGGCTCCTACGCCAAGGAGACGGCTTCGGTCACGTCGGATCTAGATCTCTTCTACATCGCCGATGCGGGCAAAGCGCGCTCGCTCTCCAGCCAGTTCGTCATCGACGGGTTACCTTACGACTTCTGGCCCATCTCGTGGGAATTCGCCGAGGGGATCGCCAACGCGGACGCAGATTGCCCTTGGGCCGTCGCCGCCTCGCTCATCGCCGATGCCCGCGTGCTCTACTACCGCTCACCCAAGGAACTGGCGCGCTTCAAAGGATTGCAGGCGCGTATTGAGGAACTGACGCAGCCGGAACAGCGTCCGCTCATGGTCAACAAGGCGCTGGATGTCTACGACGCGGTGCTCTTCCGGTCGGGACAGGTACGGCTGGCAGTGCAAAGGGACGACAAGGCGGGCGCGCATTGGGCAGCCCAGCAACTGGTCAACGCCGCCGCCAACTGCCTGGCACTGATGAACCAGACCTACTTCTCCAAGGGCTGGGGCGCCAATTTCGAGCAGATCCTGGCGCTGCCGGAGCGTCCCGCCGACCTGGAACGCCTGATGCACGCCGTGCTCACGCCGGCACAGGTCACGCAGTTACCAGACGCCGCCGAGCGGTTGGCCCGCGCCATCCGCGCTACGCTGCGCGATGCCCAGCGCTCCCTCGTCGCACCGCAGGACGCACAAAGGGTCTTCAAGGACTTCTACTTCTTCGTCTTTGAGTACGTCAACAAAATCCTCGCCGCCCGTGAGGATCAGGACGCTGTTCGAGCGCGTTTCGCGGCTTTCCAGCTCCAGGAGGAAATTGCGCAGTTCATGAACCGGGTGGATCAGGGCTTTGCGCCTCAGCCCTTCAACTTGCTGGGAGAGTACATCGCCGGCTACGAACGGGCCGGCTTCCCGGATCTTCTGACGTCCGCCGTCGCGGGCGATATCGACGAGCTGGCCGAACG
This sequence comes from Anaerolineae bacterium, assembly GCA_049975525.1. Classification (GTDB taxonomy): domain Bacteria; phylum Chloroflexota; class Anaerolineae; order B4-G1; family SLSP01; genus G713. The sequence goes on along the minus strand of JBNGCW010000026.1, from coordinate 31,481 downwards.
GGCGCGCCAACTGGACGTGATGATGCGCGCCTGGCTGACGCAGCGCGGCGTCGATCTGGGGATCGTGGAAAGCCGAGACGACCTACGTCGGTTCCTGGAAACGCGGGACCCTGCGCAGTAAGCTACTGGATAACGGTCTCCGGTGGCCCTCCGGGGAATTGCTCTTTGCCGAGCGCCTACTCCAGCACAAAGACCACCAGCCACGGCATCACCGCCACAACGAAAGCAAAGGACGGGTGCATCGTCCAGATGCCCTGCCAGCACCTCAAAGATCTCCGCCTCGCGGAAGGGCTTGCGCACGAAATCGTCACAGCCCGCCGAGAGAATGAGCGGGCGATCCCCCTCAAAGGCGCCGGCCCTCAGTGCAGGGGAAACGATCCCGCAAGGCCCGTCCCGACGGGCAACGGCGTGCCGCGAAAGCGTTCATAAACGACCACCGTCGCCTTCGTTGGCTCTCCCTCCGGCGGCGCGAAGGCGTGGGGATCCAGGATTCGGACCCCGCGCACCACCCACTTGAGCGTGGGCAGCGCACCCAGGCCGGGCTGCGTGTCGTGGACGCCCAACAGGCGCCCGTCCTCCTCCAGGATCCGCAGGCTGACGGCGTAGTCTTCGATCAGGGGACGCGCGCTGCGCCAGTGCAGATCGACGACGAAGCGCCCGCCGCGCTGCGCCGTCTCGGCCCCCACCAACACCAACGCGTCGCCGAAGGGCACGTATCGCTCTGTAGGAGCGGGGCGGGGCAGAGGGAACGCCATCAGCCGCACCGCTGTGCCGTCGGGACGGGTAAAGGTGAGCGTCGGACGACGGTGCTCGTCCACTTGCACCGGCACGCTCACCGTCCGGCATTGAGCGATCCCAAGCTCATCCACCGATACCTCGCGTTCGCCGCGCACCAGCAGCGGCGCGCCCGGTCCACAGAGATGCAGGTAAGCGGTTATCGCCGCCTCGCCCACGTCGTAATCGACACCGCGTAGGAACGGCCCCCGGTTCCCCAGCACGCCGGGGTGCACGTGCGCCGTGGGCCACCGGGGTGTCTCGCACGTTGTCCTCAGCTGCGTCAACGGTGCCTCGCCCAGATGGTTGAAGCCGTTGTCCTCGACCGTGTAAACGCCGACGCGGAGCGCTGCTTCTGCAATGCAGCTCAGGGGCAGGGCCAGGGTGATCTCGGTGAAGCGCACCTCACCGGGCGCCGCGTCGCTACCGAGGAACCGGTCGGCGTTGCCCAGGAACTGATCGTTTCCGTCGAAGAGACGCACCGTCAACGAGGGTGCGGGCGCTTGGGGCCCGATGGCTTGCCAGGCCAATTGCACTTCCAGCGGACGTCCGGGACGCGCTTCACCTCGCAGGCGATACCCTAAGAGACGCACCGGTCCCAGATCCGCCTCGATGGGCGTATATCCCAGTTCCGTTGGCAGGGCCGTCAGCGGACGCCGAAAGAGCCGGTAGCCGCCGCCCACCGGGGCACGCGCCCACTCAGGCCAGTCGTAGGCGTGGGTGGTGTAAAGCGCGCGGTCTCCGGCGGCTTCAACTCGCTCACGCCAGACCTGCTCGTAATCCTTTCCCTCCACCGGGTAGACGTAAGCCACTTCTGCGTCGCGCCCCAGCCCTTCGCTGTACTGCAAAACCCACAGGGGCGTAGCCCAACGCCAGTCCGCCAGGATCAGCGCGTCGGTGTCGGCCTGCTGCAACAGGGGAGCGACGCGCTCGCGCACGCTCGTATCCAGCGCCAACGTCATGAAGTCGCCCAGATGCAAGGGGATACGCGCCAGCAGCGCTAATGGCAGCAGGGTGACGACAAGGCGCACTGCGACGCGCGGTCGCGCGCTCGCCCGTCGCCACACCTCGGCCGTTCCCAGGCCGAAGACCACCGCCATGGGCACATAGGCGGGCATGAGATACTCCACGGTCTGCGGTGCACGGTAGGTGATGGTGACGAAAGTGTGCGCCAGCCAGGAGACAAGCAGGCCCATCGCCAGGCGCCACCGGCGACGGAGCAACCAGAACCACGCCAGCCCGATGCCCAGCAGTGTCCAGCGCGGAAACTGCAGCCCAAAGAGCGAATTCAGCAGCGGCAGGCGCAGCGCCAGATCCCGCGCCGTGGCGAAGGCGAACATGTCCCCGGCAAAGCCCCGCGCCAGCACATGGAACCAGAAGCCCTGCCACGTATTCAGCCCCTCACCCGCCAGAGGGACGTTCTGCATGCCGCCCCGGATGGGGATGTAGAGTTGGGGCACCAGCCAGGCCAGGGCTGCGACGGCCGCCGCTTGCCACCAGCAGCGCGGTTTTCGGAGCAAGGCAGGTTCCACTAACAGGAGATAGACGCCCCAGCCCAGCGCCACGAAAACTAGTGAGGGGTGGTGTCCCACCCCCAGGCCGACGGCCAGCGCCAGGCTCAACAGGGCCGGATCGGCTGCCGTGCGGGCGCTCGCCGGTTCTGTCTGCGCGGAGTAGTGCGCCAGGGCGGCGAAGCCCCAGGCGATGAAGAGCAGCGTGGGCATGCGGATGTTGGCCGTCGTCGCCTGCGCCCAGAAGGTGGGGGCGGCACCCAAGAGCAGCGCCGCGCTCAGACCTCCCGTCCACGCTGCCGACCGGGACGCGCCCCAATGTCTGGCCCAGAGGCGCACCGCCTCCGTCACCAGGATCAGCGTCACCGAAGCCAATACCGCGCTGAGCAGGTTGAGGCGGAAGGCTACGTTGCCCAGCGGGATCAGGCGCACCCAGAGCGCGCCCAACATCGTGTAGAGGGGGTAGCCGGGCGGATGAAGCACGCCCCAGCCGGCCACCGCCAGCTGGAACTCACCGCTGTCGGCGGGCAACACGTCGCGGGCTGTGGTCAGCGCGTAGAGCGTGAAAAAAACCACCCCGAGCCACAGGCGTTTGCGGTTGAGAGGGTTCATCTGGCTACCTATCCTTAACGCTACCGATGAAAAAGGTGAGAAAAATCGGAATCGGATTACCGGTGCCTTGTCAAATCTTAACGGATGGATGAACGTGGCTACCGATCATCGTCTTTGACGATCAACATCGGCTCTACTGAAATAACCGGCAGAAATCAGATTTTTCTACGACTTGATCCTATATGTGGGTTTCTCATGACCAAAATCACCAGATGTAGGGTATGGTCACCTAAAAATCCGATTTCTTGGACCTTTTTTCAGGTGAATCAACATCGGCTCTACTGAAAAAAGGTTTTTCAGTAGAGAAAAGGATACTATATGTTGTGGTTGGCTGCATCCAACCATAACATATTTTCTTTGGCTGCCCCGAAAAAAGGGGCAGCCAGTCATTCATTACCCTAAGAAAAAAGGCGGGGGGCTTAGCCCGCCGCCTTTCCTTCCGCCTGAAATCACTCGGTCATGAGGTCCATGGCGCGTTCGACGATGCGCTGCGCCGTCAGACCGAACTTCTCCTGGATCACCTGATAAGGCGCCGAAGCACCGAAACGATCGACGCCGATGACCGCGCCCTGATCGCCCACATAGCGTTCCCACCCCAGGGTCGTGCCGGCCTCGATGGCCAGGCGTTTGGTAATGTTGGGTGGCAGAACGTTGAGCTTGTAGAAGACGCTCTGCTGCTCGAAGAGCTCCCACGAGGGCATGCTCACCACGCGGGCGCCGATGCGGCGCTCGGCCAGCAAACGTTGAGCCTCCAGGGCCAGGTGCACCTCAGAGCCGGTGGCGATGAGAAGCAGATCGGTGCGCTCCAGGGGCGAATCGCGCAGGACGTACGCACCCCGGGGCACGCCTTCTCTTGCCAGCTCGCGCGTCTCTTCGAAGATGGGCAGCTTCTGACGGCTGAGGATCAGCCCTACCGGGCCGTCGTGTTGCAGGGCTACCTGCCACGCTGCCACCACCTCGTTGGCGTCGGCTGGCCGCAGGATCGTCAGGTTGGGAATGGCCCGCAGCGACATAACGTGTTCCACCGGCTGATGGGTCGGCCCGTCCTCACCGACGAAGACCGAGTCATGCGTCCAGACGTAGATCACCGGCAGTTTCATCAGCGCGGCCAGGCGCACCGCCGGACGCATGTAATCGGAGAAGACGGTGAAGGTGCCACCGTAGACGTGCAAGCCTCCGTAGAGCGCCATGCCATTGAGGATTCCACCCATCCCGTGCTCCCGCACGCCAAAGTGTAGGTTGCGTCCCTCCCGACGTTCAGGCTGGAACGCGGGCAGGCCGCGGAGATGGGTTTTGTTGGAAGGCGCCAGATCGGCGGATCCACCCATCAGCTCCGGCAGCAGAGGAGCCAGCGCGTTGAGCACCGTGCCCGACGCAGCGCGCGTCGCCATGGGTGCGTCCTTGGGGGTAAAGACGGGAAGTCCTTTCTCCCAGCCCTGGGGCAGCTCGCCGCGCAAGACGCGCTTCAGGCGGGTGGCCTCCTCGGGATAGGCGTCGGTGTACGCGGTGAGCAGCTCCCGCCACTGCGCTTCGTGCTGTTCGCCCTTGCTTCGAGCGACGCGGTAGTTGGTCAGCACAGCCTCCGGCACGAAGAACGGTTCCTGTGAGGGCCAATTCAGCGCCTCCTTCGTCAACCGCACCTCTTCCTGACCCAACGGCGCACCATGCGCTTTCTCGCTGTCCTGCTTGTTCGGACTGCCGTAGGCGATGTGGGTATGGCAGACGATGAGGTGAGGCTGGCCCTCCACAGAGTGGGCCTTGCGGATGGCAGCGTCAATAGCGTCGAGGTCGTGGCCGTCGATCTCCTGCACGTGCCAGCCGTAAGCACGGAACCGCGCCGCCACATCTTCAGTGAAGGTGATGGCCGTATCGCCCTCGATGGAGATTTCGTTGTCGTCGTAAAAGTAGATGAGCCGGTCGAGTCGTTGGTGTCCGGCAAAGGACGCTGCTTCATGGGAGACACCCTCCATCAGGTCGCCGTCGGAGACGATAGCATAGACGTAATGGTCGAAGATGGGGTAGCCGGGGCGATTGAACTGCGAAGCCAGGTACGCTTGAGCAACAGCCATGCCGACGCCGTTGGCGAAACCTTGCCCCAACGGCCCGGTCGTCGTCTCGATGCCGATCTCCGGAGCGTACTCAGGGTGTCCGGGCGTTTTACTGCCCCACTGCCGGAACTGCTTGAGGTCGTCCATCTCTAGCGCATAGCCCGTAAGATAAAGGAGACTGTACAGCAGCATGGAGCCGTGACCGGCGGACAGCACGAAACGATCACGGTTCGGCCAAGTCGGGTTTCGCGGATTGTGTTTCAGATAACGGGTCCACAGCACGTAAGCCACATCCGCCATGCCCATGGGCATGCCCGGGTGACCGGAATGAGCGCGTTGCACCGCGTCCATAGCCAGCACGCGCAGAGTATTGATGCTCAGTTGGTCAAGTTCAGTCTTTGGCATGCAAACCTCCTAGCGACGTTGATACCTGTGATTGTCGGTTTCTGTCTGCGTGGTCGATGCTCCCTTCCCAACTCAGAGGAACAAAGCGAACCCTTCGAGTGTAGACCGAGGCTCCCCTGAAAAAAGTTGAGTCTACGCAGAATAGTGGGGAGAAAACCGATCCGCCGGTTTGACAGCGCTCCGGTTGACGCCTATGTGCTTAACTACAAGCCTTCCGCCGGTAGTAAGCGACGCAGCGTTAGCGGAGTCGCGTTTGGGAACGTATAAGCCCCATCGACATGTCCCCGTAAATGTGTGTCGACCCAAAAAGTTCTATTCCTGGGCCAGAGGTCCAGGGTTGGGGATCGTCTTCTCCGTCGTATACCTGAACCATTCAGGATACTTGACTGTATTATCGTTGATTTGTAGTGTTTGGTCAAGCCTGAGGATGAGATCGAGCATGGGCCGCTCTTCTTTTTCCCTATTTTCTCTCCTATACTGGGATTTCGAAGCAAGTCCGCTGGTGAAAACGCCCTCTGTACCGTAGAAACTGCGTAGACGAAAGCAAGGCAAACGGCTGGGGTTGCTGGGGGAAGGAAACATGATGGGAAGCCGCCTATGGCGTTTGAGCCACCCTGGAACTGCTTCGTTTGCCCATACTCCTGCGCGTCTCACTTGACCGTGGCGTTGATCGAGGTAAAATGAGTCTCGAGGTGAGCATTATGCCAATTTACGAATACACATGTCAGACATGCGACCACACGTTCAGCAAACGCCGCTCTATGAGCGAAGCGGATGCGCCGTTGGCCTGCCCCGTTTGCGGCAGTGAGCAAACCCATCGCGAGCTCTCGCTCTTCGCCACCGTCGGCGCCGATCGCAGCAGGGCCGTCTCCTCCGTCGGCGGCCGCAGCGGGTGCGCCGGTTGCACCGCAAGTTCTTGCAGCACCTGTGGATCTTGACCTCCTTTGAGCAGAGGCTCAACGCCGCCATGCAACCCGTGGCGGCGTTTTCTATAACCCTTTCATCTGGCGCTTGCCTGCCGCCCACCGGAAACAAGCAGTGCCCAAAGCATGACAAAGCTCGTGAAAACGGTTGACAAATATCACCCCTCGTGTTACAATGGCAGCCAATACAGAAAAGCCGTGAGGGAGAGAAGTAAGTGAGCCTCCTATCAACCAGCGACCTGGGAAAGAAAGGGTGGAAGCTCAGGGGATAGCGCCCACTGAACGCGCTCCCGAGCAGCGACCGAAGAAAGTCGATTGAGCAGCGCCGACAAGTAGGTTCGCCGCCTGATCCCCGATAACGGATCGACGAGCGTCACCGTCAACGCAGCATCGACGGTGGAAGCAGGGTGGTACCGCGAGAGTTGAGAACTCCCGTCCCTATCTGGGGCGGGAGTTTTTGTGTTCATGTAGATATTTACGAGGGGGAAACACAATGAAGAAAGCAGTGCTGGCATTTTCGGGAGGATTGGATACCTCGTACTGCGTTCTCTACCTGCAGGAGCAGGGCTACGAGGTCGTCACCGTCACGGTGGACACCGGGGGGTTCACGCAGGAGGAGCTGTCCGCCATCGAAGCGCGTGCGCTCGACCTGGGCGCCGCCGCTCACCACACGCTGGACGGCAAGCAGGCGCTCTACGATCAGATGGTCGGCCCCATCATCAAGGGCAACGTGCTGCGCGGCGGCGTCTATCCGCTCTCCGTCGGGCCGGAGCGGGTCATCCAGGCAGCGGAGGTGGTGCGGATTGCCCAGGAGATCGGCGCCGAGGCCGTCGCCCATGGCTCAACCGGGGCCGGCAACGACCAGGTGCGCTTCGACGTTGCCGTCCGCACGCTGGCGCCCAAGCTGGAGATCATCACGCCTATCCGCGATCAGGGCATGACGCGCGCCGAGGAAGCGGCCTATCTCCAGGCGCACGGCGTGTCCGTCGACGCTGAGATCCAGGCTTACTCCGTCAACCAGGGCATGCTAGGTACGACCATCGGTGGAAAGGAGACCAAGCAGAGCTGGGGCGTGCCGCCCGCCGCCGTCTACCCTACCGTCGTCCCCATCGACGCGGCTCCGGACATCCCTGCGGAGATCGTCATTGGCTTCGAGAGGGGGCTGCCCGTCAGCCTGAACGGGGAAGTGCTGGACGGGCCAGCGCTGATGGCCCGCTTAGACGCGCTCGGCGCGCAACACGGTGTGGGCAAGGTCATCCACCTGGGCGACACTATTATGGGCATCAAAGGGCGTATCGCCCTGGAGGCGCCCGCGCCGCTGATCCTCATCACGGCGCACCGGGAGCTGGAGAAACTGGTGCTCACCAGGCAGCAGGCCTTCTGGAAGAACCACCTGGCGGAGGTCTACGGCAACCTGCTCCACGAAGGCCAGTACTTCGACCCGGTGATGCGCGACATCGAGGCGCTGATCGACAGCAGCCAGATTCACGTCACGGGCGAGGCCCAGGTCAAGCTGCACAAGGGCAACATCCTCGTGACCGGCGTCCGCAGCCCGTACTCGCTGCTGGATCAGGCGGTCGCCACCTACGGTGAGGAGAACGTGCTGTGGGACGGGCGCGACGCGCGGGGATTCTGTAAAATTTACGGCGTACAGGCTATGCTGGCCCATCGGGCCGCGGAGGTGCACAATGAAGATCAAAGTTGATAAAATAGCGTCAGTTGTCACCCGGGTGGGGCTCCCGGACGAGGTGGAGCTGCTGTCCTACGTGGATCCGCAGCCGGGCACGGTGCTCGCCGTGCAGGCCATGGCAGACAAAGAGGTCTACAATCAGCTGGAGCTGACGACGGGCGAGATGGTAACCCTGGAGCGCGGGGATGTCATCGTGGGGGCGCTGGGCGCGCGGAAGGCGCTGCAGGGCTTCGTGGGCGTCATCCCCGCGCAGATCCACGTGGGCGACACGCTGCACATGCTCAACCTGGGTGGCGTCGTCGGGCTCGCGGTCTCCGGACATCCCAACGTCGGTCCGCCGCTGGCGCTCCAGGTGCTGGGCGGTGTCCGTCCGCCGCACAGCCTTAAAGGACATGGTGCCAACATCCACCAGTACGCCCTGCCCGGACTTCAACATCTGACGAAGAGCGCACCCATCGTCATGGTCTCCGGTACCAACATGAATTCGGGTAAGACCACCGTCGCCGGGAAGATCATCGCCGCGTTGACCGGGGCAGGGCAACGGGTGGCGGCGGCCAAGCTGACGGGCGTAGGGTTGCGGCGTGACGCGCGCAATATGGAGGCCCAGGGCGCGGTCTGCGCGCTCACCTTCGTCGACGCGGGCATCTCGTCCACGGCGAACCCGGCGGAGGACGTCGCTGCAGCGGCCAGGGGCATCATCCACGCGCTCAACCGGGAAGCGGCGCCCGACGTCATCGTGTTGGAGCTGGGCGACGGGCTGCTGGGCGGCTACGGCGTCCACGAGATCCTCAGCCAGCCCGATATTCAGGCGTACGTCAAAGTCCACGTGCTCTGCGCCAACGATCCGGTGGCGGCCTGGGGTGCGAAACTGCTCTTCCGCGAGCGCTACGGACGCGAGATCGACGTTATCTCCGGGCCGACGACGGACACAGCGATCGGCGTGACCTTCGTACATGAGCGTCTGCAGCTGCCCGCCGCCAACGCGCTCGCCGGGGAGACGTTGGGTGCGCTGGTCAAGGAGAAGCTGGCACTATGAGCGCGGGAAAAATCAACGTCGCCATCGTGGGCGGGAGCGGTTATGCTGGCGGCGAGCTGCTGCGTCTGTTGATCATGCACCCGCAGGTCGAGGTGACGGCGGTGACGTCACGCTCCTACGTCGGTGAGCCGGTGGCAGCCGTCCATCCCAACCTGCGGAAGGTGAGCGACCTGCGTTTCGAGGTCGAGGATCTGGACGCCCTGGCGGCGGCGAGCGACGTGATCTGCTTCGCGCTGCCGCACGGCAAATCCATGGCGCGCGTCGCGGCGGTGCTCGACCGGGTGCGCGTCATCGACCTGGGCGGCGATTACCGCCTCGCCGACGCCGATGTCTTCACCGATTACTACGGAATGCCCCACAGCGCGCCCGCGCTGCTCGACGAGGCCGTCTACGGGCTGACGGAGTTCAACCGCGCGACCATCCGCGACGCCCGGCTCGTCGCCTGTCCCGGCTGCTTCCCGACGGGCGCGCTGCTGGCGCTGCTGCCGCTGGCAAAGGCGGGCCTGCTCGGGAACCACGTTATCGTGGATTCCAAGACCGGCTCCTCGGGCTCCGGCGCGACGGCGTCGCAGGGCACCCATCACCCGGAGCGTGCCCAGGATTTTCGCGCCTACAAGCTCTTCCGCCACCGGCACACGCCGGAGATCGCCCAGGAGCTGAGCCGGGCGCAGGGCCACCCCGTCGATGTCACCTTCACCCCGCACTCGACGCCGCTGATCCGAGGCATCTTCACCACGGCCTACGCCTTCCTGCCGCAGCCCATCACGCCGGAGGCGCTGCATGCGCGCTACGCGGAGCACTACGCCGACGAGCCCTTCGTGCGACTGGTGGAGCAGGCGCGCAGCGTCTACGTGGCGCACACTAACTTCTGTGACATCAGCCTGGCCTGCGACGGGCGCAAGGTCATCATCAACTCCGCCATCGATAATCTGGTGAAGGGCGCGGCGGGGCAGGCGGTGCAGAACCTTAACGTGATGTTTGACCTGCCGGAGACCATGGGACTGACGTTCCCCGGTACCCATCCATAGACGTTAGAACGTTTGAACGCTCCCACGTTCGAACGTTCAATTCAGAGAGAGGAGAATCCATGAACAGCGAGCAAATTATCACCCTGGAGGATCGCCATCAGCTGAAGACCTATCACAAGGCGCCGATCGCCATTGTGGAGGGCAACGGCCTGACGGTGACAGACGCTGAGGGCAAGACCTACCTGGATTTCTACAGCGGCCACGCGGTGACGCTGACGGGTCACTGCCATCCCCACGTCGTGCAGGCCATCCAGAGCCAGGCCGAGCGGCTGATCTTCTATTCCAACATCGTCTACAACGACATGCGCGCCGCGTACAGCCGGCTGCTGGCCCAGGCGGCCCCCGACGGCATCGAGCAGGCTTTCTTCTGCAACTCCGGCGCGGAGGCCAACGAGACGGCGCTCAAGATCGCGCGGCGCTACACTGGGCGGACCGAGGTGATCGCCATGGAGCGCGGCTTCCACGGGCGGACCGTCGGCGCGCTGAGCGCCACGGGCATGTCGCACTACCGCGAGATGTTCGCGCCGCTGCTGCCGGGCACGCACTTCGCGCCCTTCGGCGACCTGGACGCCGTGGAGGCGTTGCTCACCGACGCGACGGCCGCCATCGCCGCCGTGCTCCTGGAGCCGATCCAGAGCATCGCGGGCGTGCGCCTCGCCGACGCGGAGTATTACCAGGGGCTCCGTGCCCTCTGTGATGCCCACGGCGCCGTCCTTATCTTCGACGAGGTGCAGACGGGCTTCGGGCGGACCGGCACGCTCTTCGCGGGCGAACACTGGGATGTCGTGCCGGATATTATCACTTCCGCCAAAGGTATCGCCAGCGGCTTCCCCATGGGCGCGACGCTGGTCACGCAAAAGATCGCCGAGACGATCTCCTACGGCGAGCAGGGCACGACCTTCGGCGGCGGTCCCCTGGCCTGTGCAGCCGCCAAGGCCACGCTGGAGACGATCCTGGAAGAGGACCTGGTCGCCAACGCCGCGCAGATGGGTGATTACATCAAGGAGAAACTGGCGCCGCTGCCCGGCATTGAGGAGGTGCGCGGGCTCGGCCTGTTGCTCGGCCTGGAGACGGTCCCGCCGGCCAGGGACGTGTGCGAGGCGCTGCGCGAGAAAGGCTTCCTCGTCGGCACGTCGGGCGACCCCCACGTGCTGCGGTTGATGCCGCCGCTGATCGTCCGGAAGCATCACGTCAACGCGCTGACGGCGGCGCTGGGTGACGTCATGTCGGTCTTGGTGGACTGAGGGGGGCTTTATATGCGCGACATCACTGTTTTACGTGAGGCGCTGCCCTACATCCAGCGCTATCAGGGGAGCACCTTTGTTATCAAGATCAGCGGGCGACTGGTAGCCCAACCCGAGAGCCTGCAGGGTCTGGCGCAGGACCTGACGCTGCTGCATCTGGTAGGCATTCGCGTCGCCATCGTGCACGGGGGGGGGAGCCAGGCGACGCAGCTGCTGCGCGAGCTGGAACACGAGAGCCGCTTCGTCAACGGGCGGCGCATCACCGACGCGCAGTCGCTGGAGGCCGCCAAGATGGTCTTCGGCGGCAAAGTCAACCTGGAGATCCTCTCGGCGCTGCGCAACAGCGGCGCCCGCGCGGTGGGGCTCTCCGGCGTCGACGCAGATCTCATCATCGCCCGGAAGCGCGGAGCCGTACGGATGTTCAACCAGGAGACGGGCAGCTACGAGGACGTGGACTTCGGCTACGTCGGCGACATTGTCGATGTCAACGTGGCGATTCTCGAGCACCTGCTGGACGGCGGCTACGTCCCCGTCATCGCCTGCCTGGGCGCCGACCGGGCGGGCAATATCTACAACATCAACGCCGATACCATCGCCGCCACCGTCGCCGCCGCGTTGGGGGCTGACCGGTTGATCAACGTCACCGACGTGCGCGGTATCTACCGGGACGTCGACGACCCGGCGTCGCTGATCTCCTACGTTGATGTGGACGAGGCGCGGGCGCTGATCGAAGCCGGCGTGGTGCAGGCGGGGATGATCCCCAAGGTGCAGAGCTGCATTGCAGCCATCGAGGGCGGCGCCAGGCGCGTCTCCCTGATCGACGGGACTGATCCCAGCGCGTTGCTAACCGAGGTTTTCACCGGCTCGGGGCACGGCACGATGATCGTGGGGAAGGAGGAGAAGGTGGAGTATCAGGAGGAGTTGGGAAGTTAGAGAAGAGGGGAAGAGGGAGTAGAGAAGAGACGTTCACAAGCGGGTCACCTTTGACGATCCGACTAAAAGACTATCGGACTATTTGACAATCGGACTATTTGACAACCGGACTATTTCACAGGAGGAGAGAACGATGTTCGGTATGGAAGGGCAGGATTTTATCAATACGGCTGATTTTTCGCAGGAGCAGATTCACGCGCTGATCGATCTGGCGTTGGAGATCAAGCGCGGCAAGATTGATCCCAAATTGACCGGCAAGCTGCTGGCGACGGTCTTTTTCAATCCGTCGGTGCGGACGCGCACGTCCTTTGCGGCGGGTATGTTCAAGCTGGGTGGTCTCGCCATCGATTTGACGCCCGGCAAGGGCGCGTGGGCCTTTGAGTTCGAGGACGGCGTGGTGATGGACGGCAAGACAGCGGAGCACGTCAAGGAAGCTGCGCCGGTGCTCGCCGGTTACTGTGACGCGCTGGCGGTGCGCAGCAGCGAGCTGATCACGACCGCCGCCGAGAGCGTCGAGGTTGCGCCTTGGGAAGCGTTGAAGGAGGATACAGTGGTGCGCGGCTTCGCCAGGTACGCGCCGGTGCCCGTCATCAACATGGAGTCCAACGTCTACCATCCCTGCCAGGGTCTGGGCGACGCCACCACCATCAAGGAGTACCTGGACGAACCGCAGGGCAAGAAGTACGTCCTCACGTGGGCTTACCACCCCAAGGCGCTGCCCATGGCAACGCCCAACTCGCAGATGCTGGCGGCCTGCGATCTGGGCATGGACGTCGTCGTCGCCAACCCGCCCGACTGGGACCTGGATCCCGAGATCCTGGCCCAGGCCGAGAGCCGCGCGGCGGAGGCGGGTGGCTCTCTGGATGTCGTCCACGATCAGGCAACGGCCTTCGCGGGCGCAGACGTGGTCTGCGCCAAGAGCTGGGGCGCGCTCAGCTACTACGGCAACTGGGCCGAGGAGGCCGAGGTCCGCAGCGAGCTCAAGCACTGGATCGTTGACGCGGAGAAGATGGCGCTGACCGACGATGCCTACTTCATGCACTGCCTGCCCATCCGCCGTAACGTCGTGGCCACCGATGAGGTGTTGGATAGCGCGCAGTCCATCGTCATCCCCCAGGCCGAAAACCGCATGTGGGCGCAGATGGCGCTGCTGACGGCGCTGCTTTCGTAAATGCGTTGCACCTGAGTGTTCACACACCCCGCAACAGAGACGAGGTCACATGAAAACGACCTACATCGTCACCGAGACACAGCGCCGCCTGGACCTGGTCATGGTTCCCTACGACATCTGGGGCACGCGCGCCCACGTCACCATGCTGGAGGCGGTGGGCGTGCTCACCCGAGACGAGCTGACGCAAATTCTGGAGGCGCTGGCGGCGATCGAGGCAGAGGTGGACGCGGGCGACTACGCTATCGATCCGAGCCTGGGCGCGCAGATGACGCTGGAGCGCGAGATCACCCGGCGCACCGGCCCCGCCGTCGGCGGCAAGGTCCACACGGGGCGCAGCCGCAACGATCAGGTGCTCACAGCCCAGCGGCTCTTTCAGCGCGATCAGCTGCTGGCGACGGTGAGCGCGCTGCTGGACGTGCTGCCGCCGCTGCTGGCGCTCGCCGAGGCCCACGTCACCACGGTCATGCCCGGCTACACGCACATGCAGCCCGCCAAGCCCACCACCTTCGGGCAGTGGTGCCTGGCCTACGTCGATATGTTCCGGCGCGATGTCGACCGGCTGCAGCAGACCTACCGTCGCTTCAACGTCAATCCGCTGGGCGCCGCCGAGAGCTACGGCACCTCCTGGCCCCTCGACCGCGCGCTCACGGCACGGCTGCTGGCTTTTGATGGCGTCCAGGAGCTTCCGCTCGACGCTGTCGCCACGCGCGGCGAGATGGCTGCTGAGCTGCTGGGGGATCTGGCGCTGCTCAACCTGCACCTCAGCAAGCTGGCCCAGGACCTGCTGCTCTTCAACACCTTCGAGTTCGGCATGGTTGAGCTGGGAGAGCGCGTCGCGCAGCGCATGGGCAAGGTCACCGGCAGCTCCATCATGCCCCAGAAGAAGAACCCCGACGTGCTGGAGCTGCTGCGGGCCAACGCGAGCGTCGTGTACGCACGGCACTTCGAGACGCTGGAGGTGCTCAAGGCGCTGCCCTTCGGCTACAACCGCGACAGCCGGGAGAGCAAGGCGGCGGTCACCGAGGGGCTCAAGCGCACGCTGGACGGATTGCGCCAGCTGCCGGGTCTGCTGGAAAGTCTGGTCATCGACGCGGACCGCATGCGGCAGGCTGTCGTCGCGAACTACTCGCTGGCGACCGATCTGGCGGACTATCTGGCGCAGCACTTCGGGGTGCCCTACCGTAGCGCCTACACTGTCGTCGGCACGCTGGTCAAAGAGGCCATCGCCGCCGAGCGCCCCCTGCACGCGATGGACGTCGCGCGGTTGCAGGCCATCGCCCGGGACGCGGCGGGCGCGGAGGTCGACCTATCACAGCGCGACTTCGAGGCCGTGCTGGAGCCCGAGCGTGCCCTGGCGCAGCGCACCCACGTCGGCGGCGCCGCACCGGAGGAGATGCAGCGCCTCATCGCCGCGCGCCGGAAAGCTCTGGCGCGGGAGCGCGCCTGGCTGGCGGAGCAAGAACAGAAGATCGCGAAGGCCAGGGCGCAAGCGGCACGCCTTTGAGGCGTGGATGCCGGTGTCCCCTGACCGCGCGGTGAGGCACCGGCGGCAGCGGGTGGGTGTCCGTGCCCCCGCGCGCTACAGTTTCGCCGCCACCGCCTCCGCTATCTCCAGTGTCGTGTTGTCGCCGCCCAAGTCGTAGGTGCGGACTTCGCCCTCGGCGATGACCTCAGCGATAGCCTGCTGCAGCGCCGCCGCTTTCTCCGCCTCGCCAAGCCACTCCAGCATCAGGCGTGTCGCCAGCAGCATGGCGGTGGGATTGACCTTGTACTGGCCCGCGTACTTGGGCGCGGAACCGTGCGTCGGCTCGAAGACGGCGAAGTCGTCGCCGATGTTGCCGCTGGACGCGAAGCCCAGTCCGCCCACCAGCTGCGCGGCGAGGTCGGAGATGATGTCGCCGAACATGTTGCTCGCCACCAGCACACCGTAGTCCTCGGGATTCTTGACCAGCCACATGGCCATGGCGTCGACGTTGGTCTCCCAGAGGTCAATCTCCGGGTATTCTGCGGCGATCTTGCGCGCCTCACGCACCATCATGCCGGAGGTTTCGCGGATGACGTTGGGCTTCTCGACGAGGGTCACCGTGGGATAGCCGTGTTCCCTGGCGTACTCGAAGGCCTTGCGCACGATGCGGCGGCAGCCCTCGCGGGTGAAGATGCGGCAGGAGAGGGCGATTTCGTCCGACGGCACATTGTCAAAAGCGGACATGCGCGGGCTGTGGGCCTCCAGCGCCGAGCGGACGCCGTCGGGCAGCGGATGGAACTCGACGCCGGCGTAAAGGCCTTGCGTGTTCTCGCGGAAGACCACCAGGTCGATGTCGTCGCGGTAATTGAGGGGGTTGCCCTCGAAGGCTCTGCAGGGGCGCAGATTCACGTAGAGATCGAATATCTGGCGCAGCCGTACGATGGGACTCCGATAGACCAGGTTCTTGCCCTGCAGTTCGGGGCAGAGCTCGGCCTCCGCTTCCTCCTTGGGCTTCGACGTGATCGCCGCGAAGAGGGCGCAGTCGCAGGTCTTCAGCGTCTCGATGGTGCGTTCGGGCAGCGGATCGCCCTCCGTGCACCAAAACTCCCAGCCGATGTCGGCGGGCACGTACTCCGCGTCGAGCGCGAGCTTTTCCAGCACGATCTCGGCTGCATCCATCACATCCTTGCCGATCCCGTCTCCGGGCATCCAGGCGATACGGTATTTTGCCATGTTCTTCTCCTTTCATTGTTATGTCGGCAACCGTTTAGGCTCGTGAGCGTTCAGGTGCAACGCACTTACAGATTGAAACAAACCGCGCATGGTTTAGGAGCCCCCGGCTCGTGAACTTCGGCGAAAGTGCGTCGCACCTCAAAGACTAAAAAGATACCTTATTCGTGAAGTCCTAGCTGCTTTCGCACGTGGGGGATGAGCCCGCCGTCGTCCAAAATCGCCAGCACCTCCGGGGAGAGTGGGGGGAAAGTGTAGGTCCTCTCCGGCGTGGTGACGGTGCCAGCCTCGAAGTCAATGGTGATCTCGTCGCCCGTTTTGACGCTGTCGACGGCGCCGCAGGTGACGATGGGCAGCGCGTGGTTGATGCAGTTGCGGAAGTAGATCCGCGCGAAGCTGCGCGCCACAATGGTGGCCACGCCCGCTTCTTTGAGGCAGATGACGGCCTGCTCTCGCGAGCTGCCGCAGCCCCAGTTCGACCCCGCGACGATGATATCGCCGGACTGCACCGCTTTGGCAAAGGTCGGATCCAGATCCTCCAGCGCGTGCTCGGCCATCTCCGCCGAGTCGGTGATGCTGTAGGTGTACTTGCCGGGGAAGATAACGTCGGTGTTGACATCGTCGCCGTAGACCCAAACGCGGCCCGTGATCTTCGTTTTCATGTTGCCTCCTCGCAAACGTGCTAACGAATGTCTCTCGGATCGGTGATGACGCCGGTGAGCGCCGACGCGGCCACGGTCGCCGGGCTACCCAGATAGATCTGCGCTTCCTTGGAGCCCATGCGGCCCTTGAAGTTGCGGTTGGCCGTGGAGAGGGTCACTTCGCCCGGGGCCATGCAGCCCTGGTGGGCGCCCAGGCAGGGACCGCAGCCCGGATTGAGCAGTGTGGCGCCCGCCGCGACCAGGTCGGCGACCAGGCCCTCGGCGATGGCGTCCAGCAACACCTCCCGCGAGGCGGGCAGCACCAGGAGCCGCACGCCCTTGGCGATTTGCCTGCCGCGCAGGAGCTCGGCAGCGGCGCGAAAGTCCTCTAACCGTCCACCGGTGCAGGTGCCGATGAGGGCCTGGTCGATGGGCGTGCCCGCGACCTCCGTCACCGGCGCGACGTTGTCGACGGTGTGCGGTTTGGCGACCTGGGGTACGATCTTATCCGCGTCGTAGGTCAGCACGCGGGCGTAGGTTGCGTCGGCGTCGGGCGCTACGGCCTCGGTCCAGCGCTGCAGCATCGCTTCGTCGGCGTCGACGCGCCCTTTGAGCCAGGCGAAGGTAGTCGCGTCCGGTATCACCACGGCGTTCTTGGCGCCCATCTCCGCCGCCATGTTGGTCAGCACCATGCGCCCGGCGACGCTCAGGGCGGCGATCGCCTCGCCGGCGAACTCCACGGAGCAGTAAGTCGCGCCGTCGGCGCCCACCTCGCCGATGATGTGCAGGATCAGATCTTTCGCCATCACGCGCCGGGGCAGGGCGCCGTTGACCACGACCCGAATGCTCTCCGGCACACGCAGCCAGATCTCGCCGGTCGCCATGACGGCGGCGGCCTCGGTGCGCCCGATCCCGGCGGCGAAAGCGCCAAACGCGCCCGCCGTGGGCGTGTGTGAATCGCTGCCCACGATCAGCGCACCGGGCCAGACGTGGCCCTGTTCCGGCAACACCTGGTGGCAGATCCCCTCGCCGACGTCGTAGAAGGCCGCGATGCCCTGCGTGGCCACGAACTCGCGGATGATCTTGTGGTGGGCCGCGTAGGTCTCGTTGGCCGCCGGCGCGACGTGGTCCAGTACGATGACGTTCACGCGCGGGTCGGCCACCTTCTTGACGCCGATGCGGGCAAACTTCTGCGAGATGTCAGCGGTGTTGTCGTGCGTCAGCAAGCGATCCGGACGCACCGTCACAATTTGCCCGGGAGAGACGCTTTCCAATCCGGCTTTCTTAGCCAGCGCTTTTTCGGCAAAGGTATGTCCCATGTCGCCTCCTCAAAATCGTAACGTGAGAACGTCAGAACGTCTAAACGTTTGAACGTTCTGACGTTTTTCCATACTCGAACAGATTCCCCGCTTGATAGATTTCCATCTGCACCTGCGAAAAGGGCTCGGCGTGGAAGGTGCGCGCGCCGTTAAGCACGATCTCGCCCGTTTCGAAGTCCACCGTCACCTCGTCGCCGGTCTCGAAGACGGACCAAACCTCGGTGAGTCCGGGAAAGGTGAGGATAGGCAGGCCGCTGTTGATAGCGTTGCGCTTGTAGATGGCGCCAAAGCTCTCGGCGATGATGGCCCCGAGGCCCAGTGCGTGGAAGCAATCGACGGCCTGCTGGCGCGACGAGCCCGCCCCGAAGTTCTTGCCCGCCAGGAGCACGTCGCCGGGCTGCGCCCGCTGCGCGAAGTCCTCCCAGCCGGGTAGATTATCGAGAGCGTACCGGCCCATCTCCGTCACGTCGGTGATGTGCAGGTAGCGGTTGTGGAAGATCATGTCGGTATCGACGTCGTCGTAGAGCGCGCCTTCCGGCGTTGTCAGGACCCAGAGTTGACCGATGATTTGTGTGGAGTTTGGCATTGGATAGACCCTCCGGCTCATAGAAATTCTACGTGATTCTCCATGTCTTCCGGTGTAAGGATTTCATGGACTAGCAATAAAACACGGATTAACTCTCCTATAGAGTATTTCGTTGCTGAACAGAAGGCAATACTGGCGTGAGGTTCCCCGCTTGTTGCCGGGACCAGAACATCATCATCGAACGTTATCAAAACCCGATTCTGATTGCGAGCATATCGTATGTATCACGGCTCTCATTCAGGTAGCGCGATTTTCCCCTTGAGCGCGCACCACGCCGCCGTGACGGGGCTCGCCAGGTAGGTCTCGCCGGGGCCTTGCTTGCCGGGGTAGTTGCGGTTGCTGGTGCTGACGTTGACCTGGCCCTCACCCGTCATGCCCAGGTGGCCCGAGGCACAGCCGCCGCAGCCGGGATTGCTGATGATGAAGCCGGCGTCGAAGAGCGTCTCCAGGACGCCGGAGCGCAGCATCTGCGCGTAGACGCGGCGTGTCGCCGGTACGACCGTCGCCATGACGTGTGGCGCGATCCGCCGACCGCGCACCACCTCCGCGACGGCGGCGAAGTCCTCGAAGCGCCCGTTGGTGCAGGAACCCAGGAAGACGCTGTCGATCCGCCGGCCCGCTACCTCCCGCAGCGGCTTGACATTGGAGGGGCTGGGCGGACAGGCGATGAGCGGTTCCAGGTCGGTGATGTCGACGGTGACGGTTTCAACGTACTCGGCGTCAGGGTCGGGACGTAGGGGAGTGGGGGGAGGGGTTTCTGCGTCGCCGGCTTGCTCCGCTAATCCGCTCTTCCGCTGCGCCGCTCCCACGCCAACCGGAAAGCCGATGATGCCGCCCATCTCCGTGACCTGGCTCGCCAGCGTGATGCGGCCCGCCAGATCCAGAGCTTCGATCGCCGGACCGACGAACTCGATCGCCCGGCCCAGCGCGCCGTTGGAGCCCAACTCGCGGAGCACCGCCAATGTCAGATCCCGGGCTGTGCAGGGCGGTCGCAGCGTCCCCTCGATCACCACTTTCATCGTCGGCGGCACCTCGAACCAGGTACGGCCTGTCTTGAAAGCAAAAGCGATATCCTGATCGCCCATCCCCTGCCCGAAGGCGCCGACGGCGCCCAGGATGTTGAGGTGGCTGTCGGTGCCGACGAACGTAGTGCCGGGGGCGACCAACCCCTCCTCGATGGCGACGTGGGAGCCGATCCCGGCGTTGACGTCGTAGACCTGGATACCGTGCTCGCGGGCGAACTCGCGGCAGAGCTGCTGGTTCCTGGCGTAGGGGATGTTGCTGGGCGGCACGACGAGGTCGAAGGTGAAGAAAGTCTTCTCCGGATCGGCGACGGGCGCGTCGCCGTAGTGCCGGCGGTAGTTCTTGACCACGTTCGGCCCGGCGAAGTCCCGCGCCGTGCGCACGTCTAGCTCCAGCCAGATGATGTTGCCAGGCTCGACCGGGACGTCACCGGCGCTGTGCGCGGCAAAGATTTTCTGGATGATCGTTTTTCCAGACATGGTTGGCTCCTTATCAGCCTATCTTTGAGGAGAGCGCTTTGGTCTCCGCCAACCCCTTGACCGCCTCGAAGCTGATGAAGTCGGCGTGGTGGACGATGATGGATTCCGTCGTGCGCCGGACCTTAGCGCCTTCCCCGGCGTGGGAGGCGATGATGTGCTGGACCTCGGCGGGAAGCCCGCAGCGGGCCGCCAGTTCCACGCCGGTGAAGGGGTGGCGCAGCAGTTTGCCCGCGCGCGTCTGGACGAAGGTCCCGTCGGCGCGGCGCTCGTACTCCAGCAGCTTGCCCACGTCGCGCAGAATGCCGCCGGAGATAAGCACGTCCATGTTCACCGGCAGTCGCTCGCCGTACTGCGCCATCAGCACCCTGGCGGACGCAATGGCCATCTGCGCCACAGCCCGCGTGTGCTCGACGAAATTCACCGGGCAGGGATCGATGAGCAGCGTGAAGGGCATGGCTTCCAGCTCCTCCAGCGTCCAGCCGCCCTCCTCCATCGCCAACTCCCAGGTCTCGATTGTGTTGTCTCGTAAATCAGCGTCTTTGATCAAATTGAATTCAGGAATCGTTTGTAACAATGCCTCCCGCATACTGCCTCCTTCAACGTTCAAACGTTGACTCACCTGAAAAAAGGTTTTTCAGGTGAGAAAGGGATACTATATGTTGTGGTTGGGCTGCGCCCAACCACAACATATACCCCATATTTCCCTTGGCTGCCCTGAAAAGGGGTAGCCAAGGTTTAAACGTTCTAACGTGGTAACGTTTTCTCCTTTGGTCCACTGTACGCCTGCGCGGTGGGCGAGATGCGTCGCATGGGCCGCTGGTTGGTCAGTTCATCGAAGACATGGGCGGTCAGGCCGACGGTGCGCGCAATGGCGAAGAAGCCATTGCCCATCTCCGGCGGGACCTCCAGCTCGCAGAGCACCGCTGCGATGGCGCCGTCGACGTTGAGCGGCAGATCCTTGCCCAGTGCCTCGTGCAGCGCCTGGCGGATCGCTTGCGCCATGGCAACGTACTCGCCCGCCACGCCCTCCTCTTCAGCGATGGTGAAGAGACGTCTGGCGCGGGGATCGTCGCTGTGGATGCGGTGTCCGTAGCCGGGGATGCGCTTGTGTGCAGCGCGGTAGTCGGCGACCAGCGCCCGCGCCGCGTCCGGCAGGGAGAGGTCACGCGCACGCCTCTGGGTTACCGCTTCGTTGAGCGCGTGCATGCAGCCCTCGATGGCGCCGCCGTGATGTTTGTTGATGGTCATGATGCCGGCGGCGATGCCCGTCGTGAGCGGCGCCCCGCCCGAGGCGACGGTGCGCGCTGCCAACGCCGAGGGCGGTGTCCCGCCGTGGTCGACGCTGGAGACGAGCAGCGCGTCCACCACGCGGCCCTGGGCCTCGGTGGGCAGCTCGCCCTTAAGCACGAGGTAGACGACGTGGGCGAAGGGGACGCGGCCCATGAGCTCTTCGATGCGATAACCCCGGACGGCGATGGTGTTCGGGGCAATCTTGGTGATGGGTTGGGCCCAGACTTTCTCAGTCATATACGCTCCTTAACGTTGTAACGTTCGAACGTTACAACGTTGCTAAAACTTCCTTCGTCGCTTTCGGCAGATCCATAAACGCCTCCACCACCGTCGCCCCGACCGCTTTCAGCCGCTCGACCTTGCCTTCGTAGGTGCCGCGTCCGCCCTCGACGATGGCGCCGGCGTGC
This sequence comes from Anaerolineae bacterium, assembly GCA_049975525.1. GTDB lineage: Bacteria > Chloroflexota > Anaerolineae > B4-G1 > SLSP01 > G713. The sequence goes on along the minus strand of JBNGCW010000026.1, from coordinate 9,666 downwards.
GAGAAGCGGGTGCCGCGCTTCGCCGCCTTGCCCCCGATATAGGCGATCAGCGGTTTGGTGAAGGCGCCGGCCTCGATGAGCTCCGCCACGCGCTCCTCCTGGCTGGTGCCGATCTCGCCGAACATGACGACGGCTTTGGTGTCGGGGTCGCGCTCGAACTCCAACATGACGTCGGGGTGGGGTAGGCCGACGACGGGATCGCCGCCCACGTGCACCAGCGTCGTCGCGCCGATGCCCTCCCGCGCCAGATAGTAGGCCATGGATGAGGTGATCCCGCCGCTGCGCGACGAGACGCCTACCGGCCCGGGGAAGAACCACGAACGCGCCGACGCCGCCCGCCCGCCGATCATGCCCAGCACGGCCTTGCCGGGGCTGAGGACGCCCAACGTGTTCGGCCCGACGAAGCGCGCCCTTTTCGCCTTGGCCCGCTGCGCGATGGCGAGCACGTCGTAGATGGGCACGCGGTCAGGTACGATGACCAGCAGTTTCACGCCCGCGTCGATGGCCTCCAGCGCGGCGCTTTTGACCAGCGGCGCCGGGATGTAGAGCACGCTCACGTCAATGGGGCCGACCTGCTCCCACGCCTCCTCGACGGTGTCAAAGACCGGCACGCCGTGCACCTGCTGACCGCCGCGCCCGGGCGTCACCCCCGCCACGACGTGAGTGCCGTAGTTGACCATCAGTTCTGTCCGCGTACTCCCCTCCCGTCCGGTGATGCCCTGGACTACTACGCGTTTCGTTTGATCGATAAGAATTGACATAGGATCCTCTTGAAATGACTAAAGTTGAATGTCCAAAGTCAAAAGTCGAAGGTTAGGAACGCTTTTCGAGGTATTTGATGAATCCAGAGATGAGACGGCTGATTTGAGAAGCGAGTGTATAGAGCGACTTGAATTCTTCCTTACGAAATGTATCCCTGATCCAGAGCGACATAAGCCTGAGCGCGTACTTCGCCAGAAGAGCCCTTAGCAATGTAAAGGTACCGGATGAATGTCCGGTCATTCTGGCTTTCAAATCCTTCGGCGATGTTGGAGATAACGGAGACGGAAGCGCGACGAATCTGATCTCGCAATCCATAATCCCGCTTAAACTTTCCAGTATTTGTCATACGATAAACCATCTTGCATAGCTCACGCCCCTTCTTCCAGCTCTCCACGTCTTCAAAACGCTCAATCTTCACCATACTTCCGCCCCACCTGGATTCCTGCTCCGAATTGTTAACCTTTGACTTTCGACCTTTGACCTTCGACTATTCTAACCCCTGTATCGGCAAATCGACGCATCCACCCCCCGCCCCGTAGAGAAAGCAGTCCACCTCACACGCCAGACACTCGATGCAGCCGCCGCGCTTCGCTTCCTCCCGGCTGATGTTGAGCACCGGAACCCCGTCATTGTTGAGTTCCAAAATCTGCGGCACGCACGCCTCGACGCACACCTTCGTCTCGCAATCGGCGCAGACAGCGTGATCATACGTCACCGTCCCCTCGGTGACTGTCTCAAAACGATAAGGCTTCTGCGCTTCACGCTTCTCCACGAGAGAGCTTTTGACTTTCAACTTCCCAACTTTCAATTTCTTTATGAGTGTATCCAACCGCTCCGCGCAGAAATCCGGTGAGTCGTCCTTCTTGTAGCCTTCGACGGGCGCCGGGACGTAGGCATTGACGGCCTCCAGGATCTCCACGGCCTTGTCCTCGGCGTTGCCGCCCAGGCGGATGACGGCGGGCACGTCGAGCGGCGCCTCCAGGAACGCCTTGACCAGGCCCCTCGCTGAGTGAAACTGCTCCTGGCTGGCGACGCCGGAGCCGGAGCCAAAGTAGCCGTCGATGGGGCCTACCGCCATGATGATCTTCGCCGCGCGGTAGACCTTGCTGGCGGGCGGATTGCCGCTGGTATCGACGAACGTCGCGATCTTGTAACCCTGGCGCAGCACGGCGTCCATGCTCATCATGGAGCCGCCGCCGCCCGCCCCGTGGAACCCGATGTAGCCCTCGCCCTTCTCAAAGTCCTCGGCCATCTGGATGAAGTAGAAGGTCCCCCGATAGTCGTTGGCCTCCACTTGGTAGGCGATCTTCTCCAGTTCCGTCGGCGGGCGGTCGTACTCGCGCGCGATGGGGATATCCATCTCCGGGTGACGGAAGACGGCGTAGTCGTCGATGGTGACGCGACAGTCGGCGGCGTAGAGCTTGCCGTCAGCGGTCAGCACCAGTGGGTTGATCTCCACCGAGCGCGCTTCGTGCAGTGCAGCCACCTCGTAAAGATGGGTGAGCACCGACCCCAACTCACGCTGCAGTCTGCCCCCGATACCCGTGCGACGGACGAGATTGCGGGCTTGATAGTCCTGGAAACCGAACACCACGTCGATGTGCGTTCGGGCGACCTTGTCCGGATGTTTCGCGGCGATCTCCTCGATACCGGTGCCGCCGACGCCGGAGAACATCATCAGCGGCGCTTGCCCGCGGTCGTCGATGATGAGGCTGGCGAAGAACTCCCGCTCGATCTCCAGCGCTTCTTCCACCAACACCTGTTTGACGACAAAGCCTTTGATCTTCATACCCAACATCTCGGCGACGACCTGCTCGGCTTGCGCCGGCGTCTCCGCGCGTCGGATGCCGCCGACGTCGGCGCGGCCCGTGACCCAGGCCTGCGCCTTGACCATCACCGCTCCATTCAGCTGCTCGGCGATGGACCGGGCCTCCTGGGGGGTGGAGACGACGCTGCCCTTGGGCACCCGAATCTTGTGCGCCTGCAGTAGCTGTTTGCCTTGATACTCGTGCAATCGTGCCATATCTGCTCCTTTACCCTGGGTGGATTGCCTATTCCGACTCTAGCAGAAGGCTCTCCGACGATCAAGTGACAAATGACCCACACCTCTTGCAATCCTTTCCCGATCCACATACGCGCAGAGAACCGCACCATTGACAGACGCTCTCTTCGTGGTATAGTTGGAATCGGTGATTAGCAATCTAACGATCAGAGTGCTAAAGTGTAGCGAGCTGTGATGAGAGCCTTTCGCGGGGGTTGAGGCGAAGATGACGAAAGATCAAGAACTGACGGAACGGCAAGAAAATCTCCTGCGCCTGATCGTGCGCGAGCACGTGCGGACGGCGGAGCCTGTGGCGTCGGGTACCGTGGTTCAGAACTACAACCTGGGCGTCAGCTCGGCGACGGTGCGCAACGAGATGGCCCGCCTGGAGGAGATGGGGTATCTCTTCCAGCCTCACACCTCGGCCGGACGCATTCCTACGGAGAGCGGGTTTCGCTACTTTGTCGGGCGTTTGATGGACGAGCAAGCGCTCTCTCCTATAGAGCAACGCATGATCGTACACCAGTTTTACCAGGCGCAGGACGATATCGAGGCGTGGATGCCGTTGGCGGCCTCGGTGATGGCGCAAACCGCCAAAGGCGCAGCCGTAGTCACCGCGCCGCGTTCCGAACGGGCTATCTACAAGCACCTGGAACTGATCGCGACGCACGGTCGCGCCGTGTTGCTGGTGCTGGTCCTCCGGGGCGGTATCGTCGAGCAGAGAATGTTGGCACTGCCTGAACCGCTGACTCAACAGGATCTCAGCGAGGTCGCCGATCGCTTGAACCAACTGTGCAGCGGTCTGACCGCGGCTGAGATCCGCAAGCGGTCGCCGGAGCTGCCGCAGATGGAAAGTTTCATCCTTAGGATGCTCCTCTCCTTGATGGAGAAGACCGAAAGCCTGCCTGCCGACGAGATCTACCGTCATGGTGTACCGCAGCTGCTGGAACAGCCTGAGTTTGCTGAACAGGAAGGCACCGGGTTGATCCGCGTGCTGGAAGAGACCAGCCAGCTGCGGGCCGTCATCGCGGATGCCTTGGACCCCGTCGAGGGGGTGGGTAATATCCGCGTGATCATCGGCGGCGAGGGACGGTGGAGTGCGCTGCGGATGTGCAGCCTGGTCGTCACCCGCTACGGCGTCGCCGATTACGCCACCGGGGCTTTGGGCGTGCTGGGTCCCATCCGTATGGCTTATGGGCGGACGATTTCCGTGGTCCGATTTGTGGCGGGCGTGCTTAACGAGATGGTCTATGAGATGTACCGCCCCTTGGTAGTGGAGAGACCCTCGACAGAGGGAGATCATATCGAATCCGTTGCAGCATGATGAGGCGCGGTCGGAGAGCGGCGCGCTTCGTCAAGTTGTGAAATGAGGTGGCATGATGACAGAGAACAACCGTGAAGAAACCTTGTCTTTGGAGAACGAAGCTGCAGGTGTAGAGAAAAAGAACGCAGAAATTCAGGAGGGTGCGGCGGATTGGGCGGAACAAGAAGAGACCGCCGCCGTCGTAGAAGAAACGGAAGCAGATGAAGAGGTAAATGTAAAGGAGCTTCAGGCGCAGGTTGAGGCCCTCCAGGAGAAGGTGGCGAAGTTGGAAGAGGAGGCCGCTAAAAACCTCGACGGCTGGCAGCGTACCCAGGCTTCTTTTCAGAACTATCGGCGTCGCACCGAGGCGGAGATGGAAGCGTGGCGCGTCTCGGCCAACGCAGCGCTGTTGGCCCGCCTGCTGCCCATCCTGGACGATTTCGAGCGCGCCTTCGATAACGTCCCGGACTTGCTGGAGGATCACCGCTGGCTGGACGGTATCCGCCTGGTCAAGCAAAAGCTGGTTCATCTGTTGGAGACGGAGAACGTCAAACCCATCGAGGTGGAACCGGGCCACGAGTTTGACCCTCAATACCACGAGGCGGTGTTGACCCAGGCTGTGGACGGCTTCGAGGACGGTCAGATTGTGGCGCAGGCCCAACGCGGTTATATGCACGGGGAGCGTGTGTTGCGCCCTGCCCGCGTCGTGGTGGCGAAAGCTCTGCCACCGTCCGAAACACAGCCTGCCGGGAAGGCACAGGCCGAAAAAGAGACGGCGGACGAGGATGTCTAACCCGCAGACGCTTCGTCCTCAAATCTGCCTCCAAATCAGGCCGGTATGGCTCTCAGGTAGGACGGCGGGACGTCACGTTGGAAAAACGATCCGTCGCCGGACACGAAGCGAGTTAATCGACCTTTCAGCGCACAACCGAGTGGAATCACATGGCCAATAAAGACTATTACAGCGTCTTGGGCGTCTCTCGCAGCGCAACGCAGCAGGAAATCAAACAAGCTTATCGTCGCCTGGCCCGCAAATACCATCCTGATGTCAACAGCAATCCAGATGCTGAGGAGCGTTTCAAAGAAATCAACGAAGCCTACGAGGTGTTATCTGATCCGGACAAACGCTTGATCTACGATCGTTATGGAACGGTGAAACCGGGGATGGGGGACTTCGGAGGGTTCCACGACCCCTTCGACATCTTCGCCGAGGTCTTCGGCAACCTGGGTGGGTTCGACTTTGGCACAGGCAGGCGAGGTGGTCCTCGACGGGGACGCGACGTGCGAACCCGGTTGGAGATCACCTTCGAAGAGGCCGTGTTGGGTGTCGAAAAAGAGATCGCCGTTCAGCGTCTGGAAAGTTGCGATCGCTGCGGGGGATCCGGGGCAGAGCCGGGGACGCGGCCTCAACGCTGTCCAGAGTGCAACGGCGTCGGTCAGGTGCGCCAGGCTCAACAGACCTTCCTGGGCTCCTTCGTCAACATCACCACCTGCCCGCGCTGTGAAGGTCGTGGCAGCGTGATCACCGAGCCTTGCCAGAAGTGCAACGGTTCGGGCAGAGTTTACAAACGCCGTCGCCTGAGCGTGCAAATCCCCGCCGGCATCGACGACGGAATGAGCATCCGTCTGGCGGGCGAGGGGGAACCCGGTGAGCACGGGGGGCCGCCCGGCAATCTCTACGTCAGCGTTCACGTCAAGCCTCATCCCTACTTCAAGCGCCGCGACGATGACGTGATCCTGGAGCTCAAGGTCAACGTGGCACAGGCTGCGCTGGGTGCCAAAGTCAAGGTTCCTACCCTGGAAGGCGAGCGCGAGATCGCCATTCCGGCCGGCACACAACCCAACACTGTCCTGCGCTTGCGTGGGCTGGGCATTCCCCACCTGCGGAACAACGGCCGGGGGGATCAGCTGGTCGTCGTCCAGGTCGCCGTTCCTCAAGAGCTGACCTCGGAGCAGCAGGCGCTCTTTGAGGATCTGGCGGAGACCCTGGGCACCGAAGTGATCGTCGAGGAGAAACAAGGTTTCGTGGATCGTCTCCGGGAGGCTTTGGGCCTCTAGCTATCCATGGAATGGCTGGCGGTCAGTGTGACCGTGGAGCAGGAGATCGCGGAGGCCGTCGCCGAGGTCTTAACGCGGACGGTGCCCGCGGGCGTGGTGCTCAAGCCAGAGGCGGATGCGCGCATCACGGTGTTGGCCTACCTGCGTGTCGATGAGGAGTTGGACGCGCGTATTCAGGAGCTCGAGGAAAACCTGGGACATCTCGACCAGATCTGGCCTATCCCCGCGCCGACCTACGAACGCATCCCCGACCAGGATTGGACTCTTCGCTGGAAGGAGACGGTGCCCGTTCTCCCCATCGGCGAGCGCCTGGTGATCAAGCCCAGCTGGCGCACCTACACGCCGGCGACGAGCGCCGAAGTGGTGGTGGACATCGACCCCGGTCAGGCCTTCGGCCTCGGTGTCCACCCCACGACGCAGTTATGCCTTCGAGAATTGGAACGGCGCATCCGCCCGGACATGCGGATCCTCGATTTGGGCACAGGATCGGGCATTCTGGCCATCGCGGCGGCCAAGCTCGCCCGCGTGGATGTCTGGGCCGTTGATCACGACGCCGGCGCCGTCTCCATTGCCCAAAAGAATCTACACCTCAACGAGGTCGCCGAGAGGGTCCACCTGCACCACGGATCGCTGCGAGATGTTGAGGGCGTCTTTGATCTGATATTGGCCAATTTGCTGACCCCCATCGTCGTGCGGATGCTGGACACGGGATTGGCCCTCCGTCTCTCTCCCCAAGGCCTTCTCATCGCTTCGGGGATTTTGGAAGAGCAGGTCGCCGAAGTGGTGACGGCCTGCGAAGCCCACGCGCTGACCATCGAAAAAATCGCCCGTCAGGAGGACTGGGTGGCTGTCGTTGCAAAACGGCGGCCGTGATCCTCTTTGCGTTAAGAGGGTGTTGAACAAAACGGGGCTCCACAGAGCGGTGGGGAGAAAATTGAACCATCGGGTTGAAAACACTCCGGCTGACGCCTGTGTGCTTGACTACAAACCTTCCGTTTGTGCCACGAGCACCCGTATCTGGGAGTACATGCCCTACGGCACAACAGGAGAATTCGCGGTCAAAACCACAAGATCCCTCACCCTTCGCCGTGCTCAGGTTCGGATGACCAGGGGATGACCGACAAAACTCCGAACAACTGTTCGGCTTGTGAGCGTCCAGGTGCAACGCGCTTAACGGATCGCAACAAACCACGCTACAAAGTTCTCCGCGTATGGTTTAGGAGTCCCCAACTCGTGAACTTCGGCGAAAGTGCGTCGCACCTCAGAAGGCTGGACAGGTAAAACTCCGAGTTTTAACCAATGGTTTCCGGGAAGCCAAAGAGGATCTCGGAGAAAGAAACCGAACATCGAAGGGTGAACGTCAGTTTCTAAAACTCAGAGATCTCGTAGGAGACATTACGCTCTACAGGCAGAGGAACCCACGAGCAGCAAAAGCGTTGGCTCGCTTTCCGTGCTCATAGACAAAGAAGAGAAGCCGCCAGAAAGACGGCAGTTTTTCTTTATCGGGACACCCGTTCTGTCGAGAGCAGTCCGGCTTTCTAAGCAGGCGTCTGCGTTTCGTCCTCAAGAGGCGCTTCGGCCTCGTCTTCCACGCCTTCTTCAATCCCCGTGACTTCGGCCGCAGGCTCTTCGGTCACCGTCTCTTCAGCCTCTGCCGCCTCTGCTTCTACCGTCTCGGTTTCTTCCACCTCCGCCTCTTCTGCAGAGGTGGTGACGGTCTCCGAATGCTCGGCGTGCCAGGCTTCCCACTCGTGGAGCTGCACCTGTTTGGCGCTAAGCCCGATGCGGCGTCGGTGGGGTTCTACCCGGATGATTTTGACCAGGATCTCATCCCCAGACTGGAGCTCTTCACGTTGCCCCGGCGAGAGCAATTCGGAGTTGTGCAAGAGCCCTTCGATGCCGGGCTCCAACTCCACAAAGACGCCGAAGTCCACGACCTGGCTGACGGTGCCCTGGACGAGGTCGCCTTCTCTGTACTTCTCGGCGACGGATTCCCAGGGATCCGGCTGCAGGGCCTTGAGGCTCAGCCCGATGCGCTGACGTTCCCGATCCACGTTGAGGACCTTCACTTTGAGGCGTTGACCGACCTTGAACTCCTCTTCGGGATTCTCGATACGTCCCCAGGAGAGCTCGGAGACGTGGACCAGACCATCGATGCCTCCGAGGTTGACGAAAAGCCCGAAATCCGTGATCTGGCTGATCCTCCCGGATCGCACCTGTCCAGGCTCCAGCTCTTCTAACAACTGCTCGCGTCGTCGCGCTCGCCACTCTTTGGCTGCTGCGCGTTGCGACAAAATGAGGCGGTTGCGCTCCTGGTTCACTTCGATGGCTTTGAGCAGCAAGGTTTCGCCCACCATCTCCTGAAGCCGCTGGTAGCGTTTTTCGGGGTTGCGAATGCGCGAAAACCCGATTAACTGAGACATGGGCACAAATCCCTGCAGATGCTCGAAATTTACAAGCAGTCCGCCCCGATTGGCGCCTACGACTTCGGTCTCGTAGACTGTTTTCTCCTCCTTGAAACGCCGGGCCTTTTCCCAATCCTTCTGCTCCAAAGCCCGGGAAATAGAGAGCTCGACGTTCCCATCGGCGGTTTCAGGCTGGGTCACCAAAACGGGGATCTCTTGGTCAACCGTGGTGAACTTCGCCCGCTCTTCTTCGTTCAGATTCTTGAGGTCCGCTCGCGGCACGAATCCGTCTCGTTTGGCGCTGATATCGACCACGAGGCCTTCATCGCGCACCTCTAAGACTGTCCCGTCTAACAGCTGACCTTGTTGAGGCTCTTCAACCTCCAGCTCCTCCGAAGAGAGGCTCTCCATGGACTCTACGGACTCTACATCCTGTGATTCTGTTACCTGGGGTTCTTTAACATCTTCCACAATTCCAACTCCTCGGTATGCTTCCCGCGTCACTCAAGGTGCAACAGGTACGCGGGATGCCTTGAACAAACTTTGGCTATTTTAGCATACGCAGTAACATTGTCAAACCCATCGGGGGTGACGGACAAACGAAGCAGTTCCAGGGTGGCTCAAAGGCCTCAGATAGCTTCCCATCATGTTTCCTTCCCACATCAACCTCGTCTACGCAGTTTCTACGGTACAGAGGGCGTTTTCAACGGCGGACTTGCTTCGAAATCCCATGGCCGGGGTTGATCGCCGTTGGCGGCATAGTTTGGATAAGGGCTCTTGTCGGGAATTAGGTGAAGCCCTACATCTGCTTCTCTATGAGCGGGCTGATCCATTTTCTCGGTTCGTTAGGTTTACCCTTCTCTTGGTGTGTGAGAAAATTATGGAATTTGCAATCTGAATTGTGCACAATCGAGTGCACCCCACGTTGAGTAAATACAGCGCTGCCTTTGGCCCCACCCCCTCTTTCCCCCTCCCCACCGCTGGCGCTGCGCGCCGCTCCAGGGAGGGGGAGAAGAGAAGGGCGAGGAAGGGGAGAGGCTTCGCCTCTCCCCTTCCCCCGCGCAATGATCCCTGTGGTGGGTGTCCCGGCGCTTGGC
>JBNGCW010000025.1:0-62876 GCA_049975525.1 Anaerolineae bacterium | reverse complement strand
AACTGCTTGCCCTCATTACCCCCCTATTCTTGTCCCCTCCGTGTTACGCTCGCAAACCATCCCTGCCAAGTGAAATAAAGCAGCACTTGAAATTATTATACATCGAGCAAGATGCGAGTGCAAATTTACATTGGGGGTAACTATGACGCAACCCCGTAAGAAAAAATTACCGGATCGCGTCCGCGAGGCCATCCGCCGCAAGCACTACTCGATCCGCACCGAGGAAGCCTATGTCTCCTGGATCAAACGCTATGTCCTCTTCCACAACAGGCGGCATCCCCTGGAGATGGGCCGTGCCGAAATCCGCGCCTTCCTCGCCCCCCTTGCCGTTGAGATGCACGTTGCTGCCTCCACGCAGACCCAGGCCCTCAGCGCGCTGCTCTTTCTCTACCGTGCCATCCGCGCGCGGAAGCCTAAACGCTATCCCCTTCACCGCACCAGCAGCAATGTCAGCGGCGCATCGTAGACGCGGAAGGACTCGTCTAAACGCGGCAGGCGCAGCGCCCAGCGGGCACCGCAGCGCGCCGCCAACGATCGCGAAACGGGCAGCCCGACGTCCGCCAGGGGGTCGTCGCTGAGGGCCAGCGGTCCCAGGCGCGGGCAGCGCGCAAAAGCAACGACCTCGTGCGTCTCCAGCAACGTTTCGTACCACGCCAACGTCGCTGCGTAGCGGTCGGGCTGCCGCGCCAGCGCACCGTAGCCCCGGCGGCTCGCCAACACGACGACCTCGGCGTCGCGTGCGGCGGCCATCAGCGCGGTTTCCTTCGTCGGCGACGGCGGGTCGAAGACGGGCAGCGTCAGTGCCTTAAAGCGCGCCGGATCTCCATCCGGTAGCGGCACGGGCAGCGGATGGTCCCATACTTCGACGGCAACGGTCGCGCCTGCAGGAAGGTTGGCGTAGAGCCGGCGGGAGGCAGCGACCCAGGGGTGAGGCTGAGTGTAGATGGAGAGTTGGGCAAGGCCGAGGACCATCGCCGAGGTGATAAGCAAAACGTGAAACGCGCAGCGTAAAACGGGGGAGTCGAAGCGGAGGACGGCATAGGCAGCCCACGCGGCCCAGGCAGGATAGACGGGCAGCAGGTAGCGGGGGTACTTAACGTAGAGACCGGCGGTGGCGGCGAAAAAGAGCACGGTCCAGAGCCAGAGGGCGCGTTGCGCGCGGGTGAGCCGTCGCCAGCGCCGGGCGCCCCACCCCAGGCCGAGCAGGCCACCGAGGGTGACCAGGGGGCCGAGGCCCCAGAGCGCCATCTGCGCCAGCGGGTAGATGAAGGGCCACGTACCGGCGTACTGGCGGGTGTACGGAACGTCGAAGCGACCGGCCGCCATGCCCGCCTGGATCAAAGGCCCGCGCCAGGCGGCGACGGGGCGCAGAAGAGCCCAGGGGGAGACGAGGGCGAAGGCAAAAAAAGTGTAAAACGTGAAACGTGAGAGGCGTCGCGTGAAGGTTGTGCGGGCTGTGGTGATGAGGAGATAGGCGATGGGGATCATAACCCAGAGCAAGGTGAGTTTGGTGGCGAGGGCCAAGCCGAAGCAAGCGCCCGCTCCGCGCCAGCGACGGCGCAGCGCCAGCAGTACGGCGAGGGAGGCCAGGGTCGCACCGAGCGGATCGACGGTGTAGAAACGCGCCTGCTGGAGCAAAAACGGGGCCGCCGACAGCAGCGCGGCTACCCTCACCCCACCCTGCGCGCCCGCCAGGCGGCGGCCCAACACGCCCCCCACCGCGACGAGCGCTACCCCGATCAGGCCAGAAAAAAGCCGCGCGGTGTAGAGCGGATCGGCCTCAGGTGCAGCCAGGATCAGCAGACGGGCCATATAAACGGGGAGATGGCCGTAGGGGAAGTCGGGAGCGGCGCGGTTGGGGTCGCCCCAGAGCGGGGTGGATGCGGCAACGCCCAACAGGAAGCGCTCGTCGGGATGAGCAGCGATGGCCGCATCCCAGGCGGGGAAGGGCAGGCGCAGCGCCGTCGCCAGCAGGAACACAACGATCCACCGCACCCACCGCGCCCGCATCACGAGGGTGAACGGGTGCGTTTGGAGAGGCATACCACGAGCAGGCCCGTGACGAACATCAACGCCCCCGACCAACGACCACATCCCCTCAACAACGTGGGGCACCGGCCCTGCGCCGGTGGCGACGCACCGAGCGCCGGTAGCGCGGGGCCAGGAGCAGGTTCGCCACCTCGTCGAAGACGTAAGCGAAGGGCGAGATGCCGAAGGCCGGCTGTGGTCGCCGGGGTCGAGGGGGCGACGCGGGCAGATTGACCTCCGCCGGCATGTACCCCTCGACCCCGGGCGGCACCCTCGAGAGGATCTCGCCGTCGGCGTCCGTCATCCAGGTCTCATGATAGTAAGCCATCTCCACCCGAACGCGCTCGGCGCGCAGGAACGCGGGCCACAGATCGACGCGGGTGGGGGCGTAGAGGAAGAGTGAGAGGCGCGGATAGGGGATCTCTGAACTGAAGGTGCCCGTCGCCGTCGTATGAGCTACCGGCACGCCCAAAGATGCTCCTTGCCGCCGCAAACAGGGACCAAAAGCGTCTGCCGACGTGTGCTTCATGTGACGGGGGATGGGACCTGCTTCACCGGCGGACAGCCGGGTGCCGTTGGGCAGTACGAAGGTCATGTCGTGGGCCGCCGGCGGGGAGCTGCAGACGACCATGGCGTCGACGTGACCCGCGTAGCACGCCCACAGCCGGGGGTGCGCCTGATCCCAGCAGACCAGCAACCCGACGCGCCCCAGCGCGGTCTCGGCGACGGTGAGGCGGTCGCCCGCACGGAAGTAGGCGCGCTCCCAGGCCCAGGGATGGTGTTTGTCGTAACGCCAGCTCTGACCGTCGGGCGCAACGAGGAGAAGGGTGTTGTAGACATCTTCCCCGTTCCACAGCAGGAAGGGGCCTGCCAGGTAGACGCCTTTTTGCGCCGCCATCTGCCGCATCCAGGTGACCGTTGGGCCGGTCAGCGGCTCGGCGCGCTCGAAGTTGACATTACTGTACTCGTAGCCTGTGTTGAAGACCTCAGGCAGGACCACCAACTGCGCGCCTTCTCGCGCCGCCTGGGCGACGAAACCTTGAGCGCGAGCCAGGCGCACTCCTGTCGGGGCGGGCGCAGCGTCCATCTGGACCACGGCAAGGACCAGATTCCGGGGCACAGCAACCTCCTTCAGGGAGCAACACGCCTACTATAGCGCCGTCCCCGGAAAAAGCAACCCCGGCTGCCCTGAAAGATCACAGCGTGCAAGCACAGAAAAACGGCGCACCCCCATGAGAGGATGCGCCGTCGGCAGGCTTGCGTAACGCGCTTATTCGCGGTTGCGGATGGTGGCGTGGGCCGCGGCCAATCGGGCAACGGGGACGCGGAAGGGGGAGCAGCTGACGTAGTCGAGGCCGGCGCGGTAGCAGAAGTCGATGGACTTCGGATCACCGCCGTGCTCACCGCAGATACCGATCTCCAGATTGGGGTTGGCGGCCTTACCTTCCTTGACGGAGATCTCCACCAACCGGCCGACCCCCTTCTGATCCAGGGACTGGAAGGGGTTCTCGGGCAAGATGCCCCGCTCCACGTACTGCAGCAGGAACTTGCCTTCGGCGTCGTCGCGGCTGTAACCGTAGGTCATCTGCGTCAGATCGTTGGTGCCGAAGGAGAAGAAGTCGGCGTGCTCGGCGATCTCACCGGAGGTCAGGGCCGCGCGCGGCACCTCGATCATGGTGCCGAAGATGGCGGGCACTTCGATGCCCTCCTCCTCCATGACATCCCGAGCGACCTGCTCCAGCTTCTTGCGTTCCAGCTTGAGCTCGTTGACGTGACCGACCAGCGGGATCATCACCTCGGGGTGCACGTCGATGCCACGCTTGGCACAGCGGCAGGCGGCCTGGAAGAAGGCGCGAGTCTGCATCTCGGTGAGGCCCTTGTACATGATGCCGGCACGGCAACCGCGCAGCCCCATCATGGGGTTGACTTCCCACATGCCGTTGACGACCTCCAACATCTTCTCCTTTTCCTTCAACTCCTCGGAGTCGGGGTCTGTGCACCGCAGGGTGGCGACCTCCTCAATCAACTCCTCACGGGAAGGCAGGAACTCGTGCATGGGGGGATCAATGAGGCGCATGATGACAGGTTTACCGTCCATAGCCTCCAGCAGATCCTCGAAGTCCTTCTCCTGAATAGGCAGCATCTCCTCGAGCGCCGCCTCGCGCTCCTCGTCGGTCTTGGCGATGATCATACGCACCACCGCATCGCGGGCGCGCTCATCGAAGAACATGTGCTCAGTGCGGGCCAGGCCAATGCCCTCGGCGCCAAAAGCGACAGCGTTTCGGGCGTCCGGCCCCAGGTCGGCGTTGGCGCGCACACCCAGATCGCGGATCTCGTCGGCCCAGTCCAGCAGCGTGATGAGCTCTTCCTGATCCTCGTAGCGGGCTTCGATCATCGGCACTTCGCCCAAATAGACCTCACCGTTGAAGCCGTCGATGGAGATGACATCACCTTCTTTGACGACGACATCGCCGACGGTGAACTGCGCTTTGTTGGTGTCCACGGAGATAGCCTCACAGCCGACAACGGCGGGCAGGTTGCTGCCGCGCGCGACAACGGCGGCGTGGGAGGTGGCACCGCCCTTCTGGGTCAGCACCCCCTTGGAGGCCAACATGCCGGGCACCTCGTCGGGGACGGTCTCGGGGCGCACCAGGATGACGTCGGCGCCCTCGGCGGCCTTCTCCTTGGCGCGGTCGGCGTCGAAGACGGCGATGCCCACGGCGGCGCCCGGAGAGGCGTTCAAACCACGCGCGACGAGCTGCTTTTCGGCCTTGGGGTCAAAGCTGGGGCGCAGGAGCAACTCGACGTGCTCGGGCTCCACGCGCATCACGGCGGTCTCTTTGTCGATGATACCCTCTTTGGCCAGATCCACCGCGATCTTGACGTGGGCCGCGCCGGTGCGCTTGCCCGTACGGGTCTGGAGCATCCAGAGCCTGCCACGCTCGATGGTGAACTCCATGTCCTGCATGTCCTTGTAATACTTCTCCAGCATGTCGACGATTTCGAGGAATTCGGCGTAGACCTCGGGCATCATCTCTTCCAGGCTGGCGTATTTCTCGGCGCGCTCCTCTTCGGGAATACCGCGCTCCTGAGCCCACTCACGGGAGCCTGCCAGGCTGATGCGGTGCGGGGTGCGGATGCCGGCGACGACGTCCTCGCCCTGCGCGTTGGGCAGGAACTCACCGTAGAGGTACTCGTGGGCGCCGGTGGCGGGGTCACGACTGAAGGCCACACCGGTGGCGGAGTCCTCGCCCATGTTGCCGAAGACCATGGTCTGCACATTGACGGCGGTGCCCCAATCGTGGGGGATGCCCTCGTGCTCGCGGTAGGCAACGGCGCGCTCGCCGTTCCAGGAGTCGAAAACGGCCTTGATGGAAAGTTCCAGCTGCTTGTAGGGGTCGGTGGGGAAATCCTCGCCGAACTTCTCTCTGTACATCTTCTTGTACTCCTCAACCAGCCACTTGAGACCCTCCAGGCTGATTTCGGGGTCGAGCTCGACACCCTCTTTTTCCTTCAGCTCCTCCAGCTTGCGCTCGAAGTTAAGGCGGTCGAAGCCCATCACAATATCGGAGAACATGGTGATGAAGCGCCGATAGGCGTCGTAAGAGAACCACTCGTTCCCGGTCAGCTCCGCCAGCGCCGCGCGGCTCTCGTCGTTAAGGCCCAGGTTGAGCACGGTATCCATCATGCCGGGCATGGAGACGCGGGCGCCGGAGCGTACGGAGACCAGCAGCGGATTCTCAGGATCGCCGAACTTCTTCCCCGTCTGCTCCTCAATGTCCTTCAGCGCTTCCAGCGTCTGCTCCCACATCCCCGCGGGGAACTCACCGGTTTTCATGTACTCGACACACGCTTCGGTGGTAATAGTGAAGGCCGGGGGGACTGGTGCCCCGGCGGCGGTCATGGCGGCCAGGCCGGCGCCCTTGCCACCCAACAGCTCTTTCATCTCCAGCAGCTCTGGCTCGTGGCCTAAGAGCTTGGCGTACTCCTCTTTCGCGTTACGCGCTAGATAAACCCACTTCTTTGCCATATATCCCTCCGTAGATTTTAGGTTGTCAATCCGTGTTATTATACAATTAAACAGAGCAGGAACAAGCGTTCGCGCTCAAAACAGAGAACGTCATCCTGGATAGCGACATCCCCTTACAATAAGAAAGTTGGTTTCGGTTGAAACCAACTTCATCAACAGGCTCATCGTTCGCTGACGATGACGCGACGTTGCAGGACGTACCAGTCCTCAATGTTGCGGAACCGGTCCCCCGTGTGCATCAGCGGGGCCAGCTGCACGCCTCGCACTTTCGTATCGACGGCGTAAGTGTAGATGGGCACGTAGAGGGGGAAGGCCGGCACCTCCTCCATAAAAAGCTGTTGGAACTCTTCGTAAAGCGCCATCCGCCTCTCGCGATCCACCGTAATCCGGGCCTGCTCCAGCACCTCGCTGATCCGCCGGTGCTGAAAACCGGCGTAGTTCTGCCCCACCACCGCCTGCTTGTCATGCCAGAAAGGATAGGGATCTGGATCACCCGAAAGCGCCAGGTGTGCCAACGCCGTCTCGTAGTTCCGGCTCTCCAGGGAGCCGTTCCGCACGAGGGGCGGCACAGCCTTCACGGTGACCGAGATCCCCAGATCGGCCCACTGAGCGGCGATGAACTCCCCCACGGCCAGATCGCGCGGCTCGTCGGCGACCAATAGGGAGAAGGTCAACGACTCACCGGCGCGGTTCTTCAGCAGTGCCCCCTCGTTTGAGCGCCGCCAGCCGGCGTCGGACAACAGCTCGCGGGCCCGATCGGGATCATAGGCGTAGGACGGCGCCTTCTCGGGGGCATAGGCCCAGGTTCCCGGCAGCAGTGGCGTCTCCGGCACCACTGCCTGTCCCCGAAGCACCTCTTCCACCAGGGCCCGGCGATCCAGGCCGTAGAGGAGCGCCTGTCGCACCTGAGTATCGTCAAAGGGAACCGTCTCCGTCAACAGATGGTTGAAGTAAAGCATCGTCATCTCCGCCTTGGGCGCGGAGTAGAAACTGAGCGTCGGTTGCGCCCACGCTTCCGAGAGCAGCGCGGGCGGCAGGTGGGCGATCCCCTCGACCTGATCTCCCTGGTACGCCTCGAAGACGGCTTGATCGGTGGGATAGAAACGCAAAAGCAGGTTCTCAAGATAGGGGGATGGCCCATAGTAACGGGGGAAACGCTTGAGCTCCACCTCGGTGATCTGCCCCTCCTCAACTATCACGTCGGTCAACTGAAAAGGCCCGGTCCCAACGGGCGCGCGGTTGAACTCCAGCGTCGGCAAGTCGGCGGCACGGACCCCCTCGAGGAGATGAGCGGGCAACAGGCCCACCGTCGTGTAATCCAAAAAAGGCGCGTAGGTCTCCGCCAGCACAAAACGCACCGTCAGCGCGTCCACCTTCTCCACTTGCACTGTCTGCCAGAGCTGTCCGATGTGAGGTGGGCCGGGGTAATCAGGATCCTGCAACAGGCCCACCGTGAACAGAACGTCATCGGCCGAGACCGCCGTCCCATCGTGCCACAAGGCATCACGTCGCAGGTGGAACGTGTAGGTGATGCCCCCAGGATCGATTTCCCATCCCTGTGCCAGATCGGGTGCGGGCTCCCCGCTCATCGTCAGGCGGGTCAAGCCGCTGAAGACCAGAGCACAGACATCGCCGTCCGCCTCATTGTAGAAGCTGAGCAGAGGGTTGAGCGACTGAGGGTAACCGCTGACGCCCTCGACGTAGGTTCCGCCGGGAGCCGCGCGGTATTCGGTAGTGTACGTCGCGGCGATGTAGACCAGCATACCTGCAGCCACCAGAAAACCCACGCCAACCAGAAAAACTTGTAAGCCTATGCGACGAAACATCATCCCTCAGCCAAAATCAGAGCTCAAAACCCCGGGCAAGCGGCGCGCGGACAAGGAGGAAGCCCCCCAATGCTCCCGTCTGACGCCCGTCTCCCCGCCATGATCGCCAATGGCAATCTGGGTCAGCCGGCGATCAGGACGTTAACGAGAGCGACGAGGAAGAACAGCACCGAGGTCCCCACGGTCAGCCGAAACAGCAACAACTCCGCTCCGCGTCGCCTGCGGACCACACCGGTCTGGCGACCGCCGAAGACCCCCCCGGTTCCGCTACTCCGCACCTCGAAGAGAATCAGCACCGTCAAGGTGATGCCCAGAATGATCTGCACGATGTTCAGATAAGTTTGCATAGCTCCTCTCCCTGCTAACGGTCAATACCCAAAGGAAAATTATATCACGCCATGAGGAAAGCGCAACGGACGAGCGACAAACAAAGGCAACGGGCTTTCGCGGCCCCCTTTGCCCTCTATCCCGGACGTGAACGCGATCTCAGCTTTCAGGAAGAGTGTAGAAGGCCATACCAACGGTGCCAGGGCCGGCGTGTCCCCCTACCACAGGCGTGACCCAGGCGCGGTAGAGTCGGCGGGGGCGCAGCCGCTTTGCTACCTCGGCGGCCACTTGATCGGCGGCCTCCGGCGCATCCACATCTAACACTGCAGCTGCTGCCGGGCGCCGCACGCCCAGCGCCTCTTTCCCCACCTCCAACATGCGCTGCAGGGCTTTACGACGACTGCGGATCTTCTCCAACACCTCAACCCGACCGCCCTCGATGGCCAACAGTGGTTTGAGATTGAGCGCGGATCCCAGTAACCGCGCCGCGCCGCCGATCCTTCCACCCCGATGGAGGTACTCCAACGTGTCCACCGTGAAAATCACGGTGGTGTTTTCTCGCACCTGCTGCACGCGGGCTATCGTTTCCTCGATGGAGGCCCCCTCCTGCACGGCCTGATGGGCCTCAAGCACCTGAAAGCCGAGGCCCAGGGAGACGGACCGAGAATCGACCAATCGGATGTCCAGCTCAGGGAGCATCGCCCGAGCCTGCGTGGCCGAAAGCAACGTCCCACTCAACTCGGAGGAGATAAAAATGCCCAGGATGGTGATGGAGTCGGAACGTCCTTCGGCGACCGAATTGAAAAACTTCACAAACTCACCGGCGGAGGGCTGCGATGTCGTGGGGAAATCGTCCCGTTCCTGCAACCAGCGATAGAATTGCTCCGGTTTCAACGTCACGCCGTCGATATAAGTCTCATCGCCCCAATGAACCTTCAGGGGAATGACCGGAATGTTCTGTTCGGCGACGAGATCCGGCGGCAAATTCGATGTGCTATCCGTAACCACGATAATCTCAGACATAAATACACTCCTTAATCAAATTAATTCATGGCTGCCCTGAAAAAGGGTGAGCCAAAGAAAAATATGGGGTATATGTTGTAGTTGGGCTGCGCCTAACCACAACATATAGTATCCCTTTCTCTACTGAAAAAATATGGCCTGCATGGAAAATCGCGTCACTCCCCCCCAATCCTGGCCGGGAGGAAACGTCGAAGCGCGACAGACCCTGCAGACCGACGACCGACGCACGCCTTTGGCCAGCATCATGATAGACATCGTTATTGTACCCCACGCACGCAGAAAGAACAACGTCACGCTCACCGAAGCCTCAACATTCACCTCCTTGCTGCCCATTGAAACCCGAGCAGCTCCTGAAAAAAGCCCTTCTGACCACAGGGGCACTAAGGACGCCGAGAAAATTAATATTATGGCTTAGTTTTATTATACAATAATTCGACAAGAGCGTTTTTACTAAAAACGTCTTAAAATCCCCTGGGTGACTTGTTATTACAAGTGAGAAGAGGACAACAAGCGCGTCCCTCCTAATGTGCAGTGGCTGTTGTTTTTGAGCATCAAGTTCAGGTATACTCGTCCATAGCTAGGCACGGAACGCAGTGGAGTGTCGTGCGGTGCTCTCTGACGCCACGTCACCTACAAGCGGGCCCAGGGGCCTACTTTCCGAAAACGCGACTTCGCTATAGGGAATGACCGACTAGAAATCCGATTTGTCCTTTTTCCAGAAGAGTCAAGCTCGAAAGTCACGGAGAATATGGTAGAATAGGGTCGGCTGTCCTAAAAAGACGCAGCCGTGGAGCTAAACAGAACCAAACGTAAAATATCAGGGGAGGCGCCCCGTGGGAGCAGTTTTCTGTTGCCCGAAACGCGCTGTGCGCTAGATCCACTTGCGCAGGTTCCAGGAGCCGACATGAAAAAACTGCTGATCGCCGATGACGACAAATCGATGTTGGGACTTCTCACGACGCTGTTGGAGCTCGAGGGCTACACTGTCGCTACCGAAACCCATCCAGAGAAAATCATCTCCGCCGTGAGAAGGGAACAACCGGACCTGATCATTCTGGACATCCACGTAGGAGGCCAGGAGACGTTGAAGACCCTGGAGCAGCTCAAGGCAGACGCTGTCCTGGGCGAGATTCCCATCATAATGATCTCCGGCATGGAACTGCGTGATCAATGCACGGCCTTGGGCGCAGACGGCTTCGTGCTGAAGCCTTTCCCCCCTCAGGAGCTTTTGAACAACATCGCGCCCCTGCTCGACAAGACGGAGGTTTCCTCATCATGAACGGAGTTGAACGCACCGACATCCAGCCCATCCGCGTGGCCATCTTGACCGCCAGCGATCGGGCGTCGACCGGCGTCTACGAGGACGCCAGCGGCCCGGCGCTGCGCACGCTGATCACACAGGCCCTGCGCGCGGACATCGTCGCCACCCGGATCCTACCGGATGACCGCATCCGCATCGCCGGGCAACTGCGGAGCTGGGCCGACGTCCGGGGGGTGGATCTTATCCTGATCACCGGCGGGACAGGGTTCGCCCCCACCGACGTCACACCCGAGGCGACGCGAGACGTCATCGAGAAGGAAGCCCCCGGTCTGGCCGAAGCTATGCGCGCCGCCTCGCTGAAGATCACACCGCATGCGATGCTCTCCCGCGCCGTCTGCGGCATCCGGGGAAGAACGCTGATCATCAATCTGCCGGGCAGCCCCAAAGCAGCCCGGGAGAACTTACAGGTCATCCTGCCGGCGTTGCCCCACGCCATCGCGCTGCTACGCGGTGATCCGTCCAGCGAGGCTCAACACCTGTTCAGCCCCCAGACGATATGAACAGCCGCCCACCAGCTCCCTTTGCCGAGGGTGTTGACTGTTTTTGAGGAGGTGCGAAGGTCATGCAGATTCTATCCGTCGAAGAGATGCAAACGTTGGAGAAAGCGGCCGATGCCGCCGGTCAGAGCTACGGCCGCATGATGGAGCTGGCGGGTCAAGGCGTGGCCCGCGCTCTGCTTGAACGGCACACGGTGAAGGGGCGGCGTATCCTGGTCCTCGTCGGGCCGGGCAACAACGGCGGCGACGGGCTGGTGGCCGCCCGCTATCTCGCCGACGCCGGAGCGCAGGTGACGGCCTACCTCTCCCGTCCCAGAGAGGAAAAAGAGGACCCCGTCTTCCAACAAGCGGTCCAGCATGACGTCAAGATTGTCAGCCGCGAAGCGGATCCCGGGGGCGACTTGCTCCGCCAGCTGACGGCCCAGACCCACATCCTCATCGACGCCCTCCTGGGAACCGGGGCCACCCCTCCGCTGCGAGGCACGCTCCGGGATGTGCTGGCGGACGTTCAAACCACGCTCGACCATCGCCGCCCGCCGCTGATCTCCCTGAACCGCCCGCCGTTAAACGTCCGCCGTCGTCCCTTCATCGTCGCCGTCGATGGCCCGTCGGGGATGGATTTCGACAGCGGGGAGGTCGACGATCTGACGCTCCGGGCGCACCTGACGGTGACTTTTGCCCACCCCAAATGGGGTCAGTTTCGTTTTCCCGCCGCCCAGCACGTCGGCGAGCTCCTCGTCGCCGACATCGGCATCCCGCCGGAGGTCACTGTCCCCCCCGACAGCGTGGAGGTGCTCACACCTCAGAAAGTCCGGGCGTGGCTGCCGGCGCGCCCCGACAACGCCCACAAGGGCACCTTCGGCAAAGCCCTCATCATCGCCGGATCGGTGAACTACACCGGCGCGGCGGCGCTGGCGGCACAGGCAGCTGTGCGGACGGGCGCCGGCCTGGTGACGTTGGGCATCGCCGGCTCACTGCACGACGGCATCGTGCCGCTGGTGCCGGAGGCCACCTACGTGCTTCTGCCCGAGTCGCTGGGAGCGCTGAGAGCGGAGGCGCGGTCGGTGCTGGCCGATGTGTTGCCGGACTACGATGCGCTGCTCATCGGGCCAGGGCTGGGGCAGGCTGCGGAAACCGAGGATCTTCTGCGCATCCTGCTGGGACGTCGCGCCCGAAAGCGCGGCGCCGGCTTTCGTTCCCCCGCAGAGACGGAAACCTCCCAGGCACTCCCCCTTCCTCCGCTGGTGATAGACGCCGACGGGTTGAATCTACTGAGCCGTATGGCGGATTGGCCCAAGGCCCTGCCACCGAACACCATACTCACCCCCCACCCCGGAGAGATGGCACGACTCACCGGCATGGAAATCAGGGAGATCCAGGAGGATCGTCTGACCACGGCCCGGCAACACGCAGAACGCTGGGGACACGTCGTGGTGCTCAAAGGCGCGTTCACCGTCGTGGCGGCGCCCGACGGACGCATCGTGCTGCTCCCCTTTGCCAACGCCGGTCTGGCCTCGGCGGGAACCGGGGACGTGCTGGCCGGCGCCATCGTCGCCCTGCGGGCCCAGGGCTTGGCCGCTTTCGAGGCAGCGGCGGCCGGCGCCTACCTCCACGCGCTGAGCGGCGAAATTGCCCGCATCGCCCAGGGAAAAGCGGGGATGGCCGCCCACGACGTCGTCGCCGCCCTGCCGGAAGCCCATCGACGTCTGAAGGCGTGCTGAGATGGAGTTCCTAAAATCCCTCAACTGGCGTCACCTCGGCCTCGGCCTGCTCGTCGCCATGGGCGTGAGCGTCGTCCTGGCCCTCATCCTTATCCTGCTCACCTATCGACGCCTGAAGCGGATCGAGGTGCCGCCCGATGCCGACTTCTTCACCACCTTACGCCATGTGCCCCTCTCCCTGGTATTGATCCTGGATCTGCTGGACTTCGGTCTGGATTTCCTGGGTGCACCTGTCGGCTGGCTGATCCTCACGCACCTGGGACTGGGTGGCCTGCGCGGGATCACGGTGGTGGAAGGGCTTCTGCCCGGCACGCAGCTGGTGCCCACGCTGACCGGCGCCTGGCTGCTGGCCAAGGCAGGCCTGCGGCTTCCAACGGACGTAGAGCGCCTCCGGCCACCGCCTTCCAAAGAGTAGCCGGCTGCTCTGAAAAAGGTCCAAAACTCGGAGTCTGAGTCGTTCCCCACATCTGAGGTTTCCTTCGCGAAGGATCTACCCTGAAATTACGGTAGGAGCATTTAATCAGCTGCGACGCACCTTCGGAATCTTGAACATGACCATTTCGTGCCCGCCAGCAGGGATTTTTAATCCATCACGACCGGACCATCAGGTGCGTTGCATCTTATGCCGTAATCTCAAGATCTACAGATAGCCCCAAGTTCCGGAGAATCCGTTTATTCCCTACAGATGCCCTGATCTACTCCGGCGCACTTCGTTTGCCCCCTCAACAAGCTCTTGACAACGCCCCTCTCCCATGTTATACTGTGGGTGAACATATTTTCATCTTCACGCACAATTGTGCATAACAGATCACCGCATCCGACATCTGCGAGGTTCGATCTGTGAAGCAAAAGGCAGCTATAGCGAAAAGTGTTCGCACAAGGGTTTCCCTCAGAGCCCGTGTTGAAAGGAGGTGGTAAAAGGTATCACACCCTTAATGTAGCATCCGGCGATTGTTATTTTTTCCCGTCTGTCTGCCAACCCATATTTTCCAACAAGGAGTTAGACTATGCAAGCCCTGTTATCTGTTATTGACTGGATCCAAGGATTGGGTCCGACCGTCATGTTACCCATCGTGATCTTCATCATTGGTCTGATTCTGGGCGCGAAAGCCGGGCGCGCTTTCCGCTCCGCGTTGACCATCGGCGTGGCGTTTGTGGGCATCAATCTGGTCATCGGCCTGTTGGTTGACAACCTGGGTGGCGCGGCTCAGGCCATGGTCGAGCGCTTTGGGATCACCCTAGACGTTGTGGACGTCGGGTGGCCCGCCGCCGCCGCTATCGCCTTCGGTGGGACCGTGGGCACCTGGATCATTCCTCTTTCCATCTTGGTCAACGTCCTGATGCTGGTCCTGCGTCTAACCAAAACCCTCAACGTGGACATCTGGAACTTCTGGCACTTCGCTTTTACCGGTTCCCTGGTCTACGCTGTTTCCGGAAATCTGGCGCTCTCGCTGGCCACAGCGGCCTTGAACGCCGCTATCGCCCTTTTCCTGGCCGACTGGACGGCGGCCGGCGTGCAGGACTTCTACAACGTGCCCTCCGTCTCCATCCCCCACGGCTTCTCGGCAGCTTACGTGCCCATCGCCATTCCTTTGAACAAGCTGATTGATCTGATCCCCGGCTTGAAGAAGCTGGATGCCGATCCCGAGACAATCCAAGAACGCTTCGGCGTCCTCGGTGAGCCCATCGTGCTGGGCGTTGTCATCGGTCTGATCCTCGGCGCACTGGCGTGGTTGGGCGACACCGCCGTGGGCGGATTCCCGGCTCAACTGCAGAAGATCTTGGGCCTGGGCGTCAACCTGGGCGCGGTGATGCTGCTCATGCCACGCATGGTCGCCATCCTCATGGAAGGGTTGATCCCCATCTCAGAGGCGGCCCGCGAATTCATGAAGAAGAATTTCGCCGGCGCCGAGTTCTACATCGGCCTCGACTCCGCCATCCTCATCGGACACCCCGCTGCTATCGCCACAGCGCTTATCCTGGTGCCCATCACGATCCTGCTTTCCGTGCTCTTGAGCGCGCTGGGCCTCAACCGCGTCCTCTGCTTCGGTGACTTGGCCACCATCCCCTTCATGGTCGCCATGATCGCGCCCATTACCCGGGGGAACATTGTGCGCGGCGTCATCATCGGCACCCTCGTCATCGCCGTCGGCCTGGTGATCGCCACCGGCCTGGCTCCGTTGCACACCCAGGCCGCCATCGACGCGCAGTTCGAGTTCCCAGAGGGCGCTACCGAGATCAGCAGCATCTGCGACGGCTCCAACCCGCTGACATGGCTGCTGCTCACCTTCAGCCGCGCCGGCGGTTGGATCGGCCTGATCATCGCCACGGCCATCTTCGGCGTGATCCTCTACCTTTATAAGAAGAACAGCACCGCCTGGGCCATCGCGGCCGGTGGACCCCAACCGGATTCCGAGTAAGATCAAACACGAGGCACACGGAGGGTCTTCCCTTCCGTGTGCTTTCTTTCTCAAAGACAACTCTATGGACAAACGACTGGAATTGGCAACCCGCGTCGCCAGCCTCTATTACGACGACCGGCTGACGCAGGCAGAGATTGCGGAAAAAATCGGACGCTCTCGCGCCACGGTCTCACGGCTTCTGCAGGAAGCCCGCGAAGAGGGCATCGTCGACGTCATCGTCCACCAACCGTATAAGCGCTCGCTGGATCTGGAAGAAGCGCTTCAGGCTCACTTTCCTCATCTGCGCCACGTCGAAGTCCTCGTCCGGCAGCAGCAGCCGTACGCGGAGATGCTCAAGGGCATCGGCGTGCTGGCCGCGCGCTACCTGGAGAAGATCCTCACGGCGGAGACGTTGCTGGGCATCTCGTGGGGCACCGCCGTGCACAGCATGGTAACAGCGCTTAAACCCAAACGCAAGTTCCCGATAACCGTCGTGCAGATGATCGGCGCGGCGAGCACGCACAATCCGCAGATCGATGGCCCTGATCTGGCACGCCGGCTGGCGGAGCTCTACGAGGGAGACTACTATTACTTTCACGCGCCGTTGATCGTAGAGGCGGCTTACGTGAAGGACTCTCTGCTTCAATCCCCTAGCGTCAAGCAGACCCTGGCTCTGGCCACGCAGGTGGACGTGGCGGTGGTCGGGCTTGGCTCGCTGGATCCGGACTACTCCAGCTTGCTGCGCGCCGGCTACATCACGCCGGAGACGCTTGATACGTTGCGCGCCACCGGCGCGGTGGGCGACATCTGCGGCCACCACTTTGACATCCACGGTCAACCCATCGACACTCCCCTCAACCAGCGCATCATCGGCGTGGATCTCTCCACACTCCAGCAGATCG
Organism: Anaerolineae bacterium; assembly: GCA_049975525.1. Taxonomy (GTDB): domain Bacteria; phylum Chloroflexota; class Anaerolineae; order B4-G1; family SLSP01; genus G713. Next base: position 46,799 of record JBNGCW010000025.1, on the reverse strand, counting down.
AGGACGTCATCGGCATCGCCGGCGGCAGCCCCAAAGCCGAGGTGATCCTGGGCGCCCTGCGCGGGCAGTACATCAACACGCTCTTCACAGACGACGCTGCGGCCCGGCGGATCCTGACGCTGACGACACAGTCTCAAACGAAAGCCGACTTCCCCGCCCAGGAGGGCAGCCTGCACCGTTTCGTGGGAGACGAACACCGTTTCGATTGGGAAAGAGTGCCCCTCAAAGCCGTAGACAACGACGCGGCACCCGGCGTCAGCGGCAAGGTGCTCATCGGGCCCATGGATAGCGCGCCTAACTTCCGCCTGCGCTACTTCCGCATCGAGCCCGGCGGGCATTCGTCCCTGGAACGCCATCCCCACGACCACGGTGTCTTCATCCTTCACGGTCACGCCCGCGTGCAGCTGGGGAACCGCACGCTAGAAGCGGGGCCACGCGACGTGATCTACATCCCCGGCAACGTCCTTCATCAGTTCCAACCCTTGGGCGACGTGCCCTTGGGGTTCCTATGCATCATTCCACCCAAAACGTAAGCGGAGAGGAACGTCATGGTTGAAGCGATAATACGCTCTATGTTGGGGCCCTACGGGAACCGGGCGCTTGATTTTCTGCTGGCCCACCCCCTCTGGGTCTCGGGCGTCCTGGCCTTTTGGCTGGCGCTCTACGGCGCCGGCAGAGTGCAACTGAGCCGCCTCAGAGCCGAAATGGAGACCCTGATCGTCGAAGAGGGGCGGCATCTCCTAAAGGAACGGGACGGCATGACGCCGACGGCTCTGCACGAGGCCCTCGCCCCCCGGTGGGAAGCTCTGCTCAAAGAGCGCAAAGGCTTCATCCCCCACCGCCTGGAGCTCTGGCCTGTGCCCATTAAACCGGAGACAGTGCAACCGCAGCTGGATTTTTCGCCGCGTCACATTGTGGAAATTCTACAACAGCATCATGTCGAGATCGAGGAAACGTAAATGGACCCTCAAACCAAACATCGTTGGGTTAAAGAAGAGCTGGTGATCCTTCCCCTGCAGGCTGACGACGCCCACGACGCCATCCGGCAGCTGGGCGCGAAGCTGGAAGCCGCCGGCTACGTGAAAGCATCGTGGGTGGACGCAGCCATAGAGCGGGAGAAGGTCTTCGCCACCGGGCTCCCCACCCCGCAGATCGGCGTCGCCATCCCTCACGCCGACGTAGAACACGTCCTGAGACAAGGGCTCGCCGTGGGCGTATTGGAGGAGCCGGTGGCCTTCGGCGAGATGGGGAACCCGGAAAGCACCGTCGAGGTCACCATCATCTGCGCCCTGGCCGTCAACAAATCCGAGCTGATGGTCAAGCTGTTGCAACAGCTGGTGGAGATCTTTCAGACGCCCGAGACGTTGCGGGAGATCGCCCACGCGCCCAACGCCGCTGAGATCGTCAGCATCTTTGAGCGAAAGCTCGACGTTGACGGCACGGCGGTAATCACGTAAAATCAGGACCTCGAGCAGACCAAAGCGGTGTTGACGAAAAGATCATAAGCCAAGAGTGCGGATTCTCCTACATCATAGGGGCAAGTTATTGAATTCTGCACAAAAACATAGAAAAGAGGAGAACATTATCATGAAAAAGCGTGTACTTGTCGCATGCGGAACGTCCATCGCCACCGCCACCGTCGTCGCGGAGAAAGTGCGAGAGATCGCCAAAGAAGCGGGGATCCCCGTCGAGGTCGCCCAATGCAAGGCCGCCGAAGTGCGGGGGCGCATGTCCACCTTCAACCCCGACGTCATTGTAGCAACCACCCAGGTGCCTAAAAACCTGGGCGTGCCGGTGCTGAGCGGCGTGCCCTTCCTCTCCGGCGTCGGCATGGATCAGGTCAAAGCGCAGATCCTGGAGGCCCTGCAGGTGGAGGAATAACCCGCCGACAAAAGAGTTGAAGAAGATCGCAAAGAGCACCTGCTCAGATAGGAGGCACTTTCCCTCTGGGAAACAGCATGGGTAGAGGTGCGCCCCACCCCTTCTGGCCGAATCGCAGGCCTTCAGGCAGGGGCTAAGGCCTCGACGCTTCTTTTTTCGGTAAACACGAACACTTTACAGTTGATACGCTATACGCTATACGCTAAAGGAACAGAATATGCTTACTGTTGAGAAAAAACGCGAGATGCTACGTCAGATGTATGTCATCCGCGCCTTTGAAGAAAAAGCCGAGGAGCTCTATGCCTTGGGAAAGGTGCACGGGACAATGCACCTTTCCATCGGCATGGAAGCCTCTGCCGTCGGCGCCCTGGCGGCGCTGCGGCCCGAGGACTACATTCTGAGCACCCACCGGGGGCACGGACACTGTATTGCCAAAGGCGCCGACGTCAACCGCATGATGGCCGAGTTCCTGGGCAAGGAGACCGGGTACTGCCGGGGGCGTGGCGGCTCCATGCACATCGCCGACGTCAAAGGCCGCAATCTGGGCGCCAACGGCGTGGTCGCCGGGGGCGTGCCCATCGCCGTCGGCGTGGGCCTGAGCCTGAAGATGCAGAAACGCGATGAGATTGTGCTTTCCTTCTTCGGCGACGGCGCCGCCAACCTGGGTCCTTTCCATGAAGCTATGAACATGGTCGCTATCTGGAATCTCCCCGTCGTCTACGTCTGCGAGAACAACCAATACGCCATGTCCTATTCTGTGGATAAGGCCTTCGCCATCGACAAGATCTCCGACCGCGCCGCCGCCTACGGCATGCCCGGCGTCACCGTGGACGGCAACGACGTGTTGGCCGTCTACGAAGCCGTAGCCGAGGCCGCCGAACGGGCACGCGCCGGTGGGGGACCTACGCTCGTCGAGAACGTCACCTATCGCTGGCGCGGACACTCCAAGAGCGACGCCAACGTCTACCGCACCCGCGAGGAGATCGAAGCGTGGAAGAAGAAAGACCCTATCGCCCGTTTCCGCAGGCAGCTGATCGAGGAGGAGGGGCTCACGCCGGAAGAGGCCGACGCACTCCAGGCCGAAGCCGACGCCATCATCGAGGAGGCGGTGGCCTTTGCCGAGGAGAGCCCGGAACCCACCCTGGAGACCATCGAGGAGGCGGTGTACGCATGACCACGCGAGAGATCACCTACGCAGAAGCCGTCCGCGAGGCCCTCCGTCAGGAGATGAAGCGCGATGAGCGCGTCTTCCTCATCGGCGAGGACATCGGCATCTACGGCGGCGCCTTCGGCGTCACCCGCGGTCTGTGGGAGGAATTCGGAGAAGAGCGCGTCATCGACACCCCCATCAGCGAGCTGGGCATCGCCGGCGCCATCACCGGAGCCGCACTCACCGGCATGCGCCCCGTCGGCGAGATCATGTTCATGGACTTCATGACACTGGCCTCGGAGCAGATCGTCAACCAGGCGGCCAAAATCCGCTTTATGTTCGGCGGCACGGCCGAAGTGCCCTGGGTGCTACGCGCGCCCGCCGGTTCCGGCACGGGCGCCGCCGCTCAACACTCCCAGAGCCTGGAAAACTGGTTTGTCCACATCCCCGGCCTCAAGGTCGTCATGCCCTCCACACCCTACGACGCCAAGGGCCTGCTGCTCGCCTCCATCCGCGACGACAACCCCGTCATCTTCCTGGAACACAAACTGCTCTACCAGACCCGGGGCCCGGTCCCTGAAGACCCCTACACCATCCCCCTGAGCAGCACCGACGTCAAGCGCAAAGGACACGACCTGACCATCGTGGCGACCTCCATCATGGTCCGGCGGGCGCTGCAGGCCGCCGCGCAACTGGCCGAGGAAGGCATCGAGGTCGAAATCGTCGACCCCCGCACGCTCAAACCCCTCGACGCTGAGCCCATCGTCCGCTCCGTCATCAAGACCGGGCGCGTGCTCATCGTCCACGAAGCCTGCAAGACCGGCGGGTACGGCGGTGAGCTGGCCGGCGTCATCGCCGAGAGCGAAGCCTTCGACTACCTGGACGCGCCCATCGTGCGCCTGGCCGGGCGCGACATCCCCATCCCCTACAACCGCACCCTGGAGTACCACGCCGTGCCGCAGGTCGAAGACATTGTCGAGAAGGCCCGCGAGCTGGTCGAAGGGAGAATCTGATGGCCACGCCCGTCATCATGCCTAAATTCGAGATGTCACAGGAGCGCGCCCTCATCGTCGAGTGGCTTAAAAAGGAAGGCGAACAGGTCGAAAAGGGCGAGCCGCTGCTCTCCGTGGAGACGGACAAGGTCACCATGGACGTGGAAGCCCCGGCCTCCGGCACGCTGGCCGGTATCCGCGCCAAAGAAGACGAGGAGGTGCCGGTGACCACCGTCATCGCCTACCTTCTGGAGCCCGGAGAGTCACTCCCGGAGGAGGCGACAGGGGAGGAACCCACGCCGGAGAAGACGGCGGCAGCGCCCACAGCGCCGACCCCGGAACAGAAGCGGATCAAGGTCACGCCGGTGGCCGAGCGACTGGCCAAAACCTACGGCGTGGACCTCACCGGGATCGAAGGGACGGGGCCAGGAGGCAAGATCATGCGGGCCGACGTGGAAGCGGCGCAGGAAGCAGCGGCGCAGGCCGTCACGCCCGCCAACGTGCGGGCCACACCCGCCGCGCGCCGCATCGCCCGCGAACGCGGTCTCGCGCTGGAGGAGATCGAGGGCAGCGGCCCCCGCGGCCGCATCCAGGCCGCCGACGTGGAAGCCTATCGACCGGCACCTCAACCGCCAGCTGTCCCGGCCGAGGTCATCCCCCTGAAAGGCATGCGCAAGACCATCGCCGAGCGCATGACCACCAGCTACCGGACCGCGCCGCACATCACCCTGACGGCACGCGTGCAGATGCAGACCTTTAACGAGGTGCGGGCGGCCCTCAACGCTAAGGCCGAAGCCGAGGGCGGGACCCACATCACGACCACGGCGCTCATCGCCAGAGCCACGGCCTGGGCGCTCCGTCGCCATCCCCACCTCAACAGCACCCTGCGGGAGGACGGCATTCACCTGCTGCCCGAGATCAACCTGGGCATCGCCACCGCCTTGGAGGACGGCCTCATCGTCCCCGTCGTACGCAACGCCGACCGCAAAGGGCTCGCGCAGCTGGCCCAGGAGATCAACGCGCTGGTGGAGCGGGCGCGGACCGACGCCCTCACGCCCGGCGACGTCGCCGACGGCACCTTCACCCTCTCCAACCTCGGTCCCTTCGGCGTCGAGCAGTTCACGGCCATTATCAACCCGCCCCAGGCGGCTATCTTAGCCATCGGCGCCATCCAGTCGGAGGGCGTGGACGACGGTCACGGCCAGCTGGTCTTGCGACCTGTCATGCGCCTGACCCTCAGCGCTGACCACCGCGTCGTCGATGGAGCCCAGGCCGCCCGCTTCCTCGCGGATCTGCGAGACGCCCTGGAAAATCCAACCCTGATACTCTTGTAGGAGGAGAATCTGATGCCTGAAATCACCCTGACCGTCAACCACCCGGCGGGCCTGCACGCCCGCCCCGCGTCGCTCTTCGTTCAGACCGCCAGCCGCTTCCCCTGCGACATCCATGTCAAACACGGCGAGCGCGAAGCGAACGCCAAAAGCATCCTTAGTGTGCTCACCCTGGGTGCCAACCAGGGCGCCCAGGTGACGATCCACGCCGAAGGCGACGACGCCGAAGCGGCGCTGGAAGCACTGAAGACATTGATCGCCAACAACTTCGGCGAGTGAGAGCGCCTTTCGAGTCAACAAGGCTGCCGTCGACGGCGAGCAAGAAACCTCGGGGGTTCTCTTACACCCCCGAGGTTTTAACATGCCAGGGCGTCCGGTACTCGCCACGATCGGAGGAAGGCTGACGCTGCCGGTGAAAACGCCTGCCATCCTGTAAAATCCACGGGAATGAAAACGGCCCTGCGCAGAACAGTGGGGAGAAAGTGGGAAAAATCGGATTTCCGGTCGGTCATCCCCTTGTCATCCCGAATCCTGCGCACAGCGAAGGGTGAAGGATCTCGTGGTTTTGACCGCGAATTTTCCCATGGGTAGTTATGACGTTCGCAGCGCCTACTGGAACCGTGGCCTCGCCACAGAAGCGGCCACTGCCGTCCGCACCTTCGCCTTTGAAACGCTGCACCTCCCCCGCCTCATCAGCCTCATCCGCACAGCCTCGCGCCGGGTGGCGGAGAAAGTCGGCATGAGACTCCGGGGAGAGATCACCCGCTACCGGCTCTACGCAGTTGAGCATCCGGAGGAGCACCGATGAACTGGAGTTCTTTTCTTTCCGCCTTTGGCCTCATCTTCATCGCAGAGCTGGGGGATAAAACCCAGCTGGCCGTTATCACCCAGACCTGCAAGTTCCAGACGCCGTGGCCTGTCTTTGCCGGCGGCAGCCTGGCCCTCACCCTCGTAACCGCCATCGGCGTCGTCGGTGGACAGCTTCTCGGCGCCGTCATCCCCACCTACGTCATCCGCTATCTCGCGGCATTGGCCTTTGTCGTCATCGGCGCGCTTGTCTGGCGCGAAACCCTGACAATGTCAGAGGAAAAACGTGCGATGCTCAACACATCCGACTGCGAGGTCCGCAGCCGCCGGTGGAATTGGCAAGCCTTTGGCGCGACCTTCAGCCTGCTCTTCCTGACAGAGTTGGGGGATAAGACCCAGCTGGCGGCGATGAGCCTGGCGAGTCAAATGCCTCGGCCCTGGATCGTCTTCGCCGGCGGCGCCGCCGCTCTGACCGCCATCACAGCGCTCGGTGTGATCTGCGGTCAACAGCTCTCTAAATGGATCCCGGAACACATCTTACTCCGGATCTCCGCGGCTGCTTTCATCATCATGGGGCTCCTGATCGCATTGGGCATAGCTGCCCCCTAAGGCACTGACGCCGTACAGGGGGGAACAGCATCCAACGCCCGGCGCCATGCCCATCCGCAGGACATAGTACACATCTGCGCAGATCATGGTAAAGTATAAGCCATGACAGCGATCAACGCACAACGACACACCTGCCGAAGCGCGCGGCTGATCATCCTGCTGCTCCTGCTGAGCCTGAGCCACAGCGCGACGGTGCACGCGCAAGAACCCGGCCCTACGCTGCACGTAGACGTCGGGTTCGATGGCTTCTGCCAGGCCGACGCCTGGTGCCCGGTGCGCGTCATCGTCACCAACGCGGGCGCTGACGTCAGCGGCGAGCTCCAGCTCCAGGTACGACCCGCGTCCGTCGGCGACGTCTCGCGCTACTATCGAACCGTGACCCTGCCCACCAACGCCCGCAAGGCCTACATCTTCTATCTCCCACCGTATACCTCGACCTACGGGCCCTATCCGCGCATCCAACTGGTAGCGGAGGAGCGCGCGCTGGCCTCGGCGGAGGTGACGTTGCAGCCGACCATCGCAGCGGATCACCTCTACGTCACCGTCGGCGATCCCACCGGCGCGCTCGGCTTCTTCGGCGCTCTGGAGCCAACCGGCCTCGGGCAGGCGCACGTCGCCGACGTGGCGCTGACGGATCTGCCGGACGACCCATTGGGCTGGGAGAGCATCGACGCGCTGATCCTGCAGGACGTCGACACCACGGCGCTCTCCGACGCGCAGCGACAGGCGCTGCACACCTGGCTCCAGCACGGCGGCAACCTCATCCTCGGCGGTGGCCCGGCTGCGGCGACGACGTTGGTCGGCCTCGACGACCTCGCGCCCGTCCGCGTGACCGGCAGCGCGTCGGTCCCCCAACTCGACGGCCTGCAGCGCGCCGTCGACGCCACCCTCGCCGAAGGCCCCTTTGCCGTCGCCGTGACCACGCTGCGCGACGACGGCGTCCTGGTACTCTCGCAACCGCTGGACGATGAAAACGTCGTGCTTGTCGCGCGCCGCGAGATCGGTCAGGGCGAGGTCATGTTTCTGGCCTTCGCGCCCTCCCTCAACCCCTTCCGGGGTGAGACGGCGCGCATCGACCTCTGGCGCCGTCTCCTGGGCGACGACCTGGGCCTTGACGCCCGCCCCAGATTCGAGAACGGCTACAATCTCGAACGGGCGCTCTCCATCATCCCCGGCGTCAGCGCGCCCTCGGCTCTGCTGATTCTGGGCTTCCTCGTCACCTACACCCTCCTCGTCGGCCCCCTCAACTACTGGATCCTGCGCAAACTCGACCGGCGCATCTGGGCCTGGATCACGGTGCCCGCCCTCGCCGTGCTCTTCAGCGCGTTGGCCTACCTCAGCGGATCGCAGCTGCGCGGCAATGAGCCGCTCCTGCACCGCCTGCTGATCGCTTACGTCCCGGCTGGCGCCGATCAGGGCCGCGCGACGCAGGCTGTGGGCCTCTTCTCGCCCCAACGACGCCGCTACACGTTGCAGAGCGAGAATCCTCGCGTCACCACGCCGAATATCTCAGACATGCAAGATATCCAGAACGCCCTCACCGTCCGGCAGACCGCGTCGGGCGTGCGCATCGAGGACGTGCGCTTTGACGTGGGCGAGCTCGGCGCCTTCATCGTGGACGGCTACATACCCGCCCCGGATCTGGTCACCGACCTCGACTTCAGCGTGGACGCCTCGGGCGACGTGCAGGTCACCGGCGCGGTGCGGGCCGGCGAGACCGCCGTCGAAGGCCTCGTGCTCCTTATCGGCGCGCATATCGAGCCGCTGGGCGACCTCGAGGCACACACAGAAAAACCGCTCGACCTGCAGCTCACCACCGGCGCGCTCAACCCCGGCATGGGCAACATGCCGGTCCCCGATCAGATATTCCAGAATGTCTGGAGCGATCCCGTGAGTCAGCGCCGCTACAATCTGCTCTATTCGACTTTCGCCAACACCACCTACGGCAACTGGACCGGCCCCGATTTCGGCAACGGCGTCTACCTCATGGCCTGGCAGACCACCGAGCTGCCCGAGGCCATCACCCTGGTCGACGGCGAGATCACCGAGCACACCACCGCGCTCTACATCTACGCCCTGCCCGTCGACGTGCCCGCGAGGGCGCCGGGCGGCAAGATTCTCATCCCCCCCTCGCTCTTCGACTGGGACCACGAGAGGCTCACCGGGCAAGTCGATCTCACGCCGGAAGGCTTTCTCTTCCACCCATCGGGTGCCCCCGGCGCCGTGAGCATCACCTTCACCCCCATTCCCAACGTCCGACTCCGGCAGCCCGAATCCCTGACCCTCCAGCTGACGCCGGCGGGCGGGGGCGCGTCCCAACCCGCACCGCAGATCGCCCTGTGGCGTTACGAGACCGCCTCATGGGAAACGCTGAACGCCGGTTGGGGCGAGACGGTCATCGACAACCCGGCGCCCTACGTGGCGGAGAGCGGCGAGGTGCGCTGCCGAGTGCAGGTTGAGGCGCAAAACATATCGCGCATGGTTCCGCTCCCGGCGCTCACCCTGAGGGGGCGATAACCATGGCGCTCGTCGAGATTCACGACCTGGTCAAACGATACGGCGACCTCACGGCCCTCAAGGGCCTGAATCTGACCGTCGAGGAAGGCGCGGTCTTCGGCTTCGTCGGCCCCAACGGCGCCGGCAAGACGACGACCATGCGCATTCTGGCGACGCTGCTGGCGCCCACCTCCGGCGAGGCCCGCGTCGCCGGGCACTCCGTCACCGAGGACCGGCGGGCCGTGCGCCGCGCCATCGGCTACATGCCCGACTTCTTCGGCGTCTACGGCGACATGAAGGTCTGGGAATACCTCGACTTCTTCGCCGCCTGCTACGAAATCCCCGTCGCCCGGCGGGGCCCACTGGTGGACGACCTGCTGGCCCTGGTCGACCTGGCCCACCGCGCCGACGACTACGTCGACTCCCTCTCGCGGGGCATGAAACAGCGCCTTTGCCTGGCGCGCACCCTGGCCCACGACCCGCAGCTGCTCATCCTGGACGAACCGGCCTCCGGCCTCGATCCCCGCGCGCGCATCGAGATTCGCGAGCTGCTGCGCGAGCTCCAGGCCATGGGCAAGACCATCTTCGTCTCCTCCCACATCCTTTCGGAGATCGAAGGCATCTGCACGCACATCGGCATTATCGAGGGCGGCGAACTGGTCGCCAACGGCACCCTCACCGAGATCCGGCGGCGACTTCAGATCCAACGCACCGTGCACATCAACCTGCTGACCCGCTTCGACGAGGCACAGCAGTGGCTGGCGCGTCATCCCGCCGTCACCGACGTCGCCATCGTCGCGCAGAACGGCGAGCGCCGCCTGGCCGCCACCGTCAACGGCGACGACGCCGTGCTCAGTGCACTGCTCAGCGACCTCGTCGGCGCCGGCTTCCCCGTCCTCGAGTTCCACGAGCAGAGCGGCGATCTGGAAGACGCCTTCATGCGCCTGACCCGGGGGCTTGTCACATGAACACAAAAGTTCGTAGTAAGGCACGCAACCCTGGGGCATGGCCCCCCAGGGCGAGCGAAGTGGAGTGTCGTTCAACATGACCGCATCAGAAAACAAAACCACCCCAGCCAACCGCCCAACAGACCGCCGCCGCTTCGGGGCGCTGAACAACCCGCTCCTGGAAAAAGAACTCCGAGGGCGCATGCGCGGCCTGCGCGCCTTCATCGTCCTCACCGTCTACGTGCTCCTGCTCAGCTGCCTGGCCTCGCTTGTCTACTACGCCGCCGCCAGCAACATGCGCACCACCTTCAGCCTGCCCGACCTGCCCACGCTGGGCAAAACCGTCTTCGCCACCTCCATCCTGACCCAGCTCTTCATGGCCGCCTTCATCACCCCCGCGCTCACCGCCGGCGCCATCAGCGGCGAGCGCGAGCGCAAAACCTACGAAGTCCTGCGCGCCACCCTGCTTCCCGCCCGCAAACTGGTCTGGGGCAAACTCACCGCCGCCCTCGCCTTCATGATCCTGCTGATCCTGGCCGCGCTCCCCCTGCAGAGCCTGGCCTTCATGCTGGGCGGCGTCACCCTGCCCGAATTCTTAGCCGGCCTCGCCATGCTGCTCGCCGCCGCCTTCTTCTTCGCCGTCGACGGCCTCTTCTTCTCCACCTGGACCCGCCGCACCCTCGTCTCCACCGTCCTGGCCTACGCCCTCTCCCTCATCGTCGTCATCGGCCTGCCCGCCGTCATGCTCCTCTCCGTCAGCATTGTCGGCTCCACCGTCGGCGACCCCTTCACCGACGAAATCCCCCTCTTCCTCCAAATCATCGGCGGCTCCCTGCTCCTGCTCCTCGTCGGCGCCACCCCGCTCCCGGCCGCCCTCTTCTCAGAAATCATGCTGGAAGAAGAAAACTCGCTCTTCCTCTTCTGGCAGACTCTCTCCACCGCCACGCGCAGCGTGCGCGTCCCCGTCATCAGCCCCTGGATCGTCTACGTCCTCGTCTCCCTGCTCACAAGCTTCATCCTGCTGCGCATCGCCATCCGGCGCGTCCGGCGCCAGGAGCAACAATGACCGCGCCCGACCCACTGCAGCGCCTGCTCCACCGCTGGGGCCTGCGGCTTCGCCTGGTGGAAAGCGTCCGCCTGGGCCTCTGGGGACTCATATGTGGGCTGATAGGAGGCATCCTTCTGGCGGGAGCCGCGCGCCTCACCCCCCTTCTTTGGCGACGAGAGCTCTCCGGTATCGCCCTACTCATTGCAAGCGCCGCTGCGTTCGGCAGCAGCCTCTACGCCTGGCTGCGACCGCGTTCTCTGATCCAACTGGCCCACACCTTCGACCACCGCTTCGACCTGGCCCAGCGCCTCACTACCGCCCTGGAACTCACCTCGGGCCGCCTGCAGACCGCGCCCCCGATGGCTGCCGCCCAACGCCGCGACACCCTCGCGGCGGCGGCCCGCATCGACCCCCACGCCGCGCTCCCCCTGCGCCTGCCGCGCCGCGCCCTCATTGCCCTGGCGGGCGCCACGGTGATCCTGACCCTGCTCCTCTGGCTGCCCAACCCGCAAGAAACCGTGCTGGAGCAGCGCGCCGCCATGCAAGCCGCCCTCGAAGAACAGACCGAGGCCCTGGAAGCGGCCCAGGCGGAGATCGCCGCCAACGACGCGCTCACCGAACCTGAGCGCCAGGCGCTGCTTGAAGCGCTTGAGGAGGCCCTGAGCGCGCTGCAGGAACCCGGCGTCACGCCGGAAGAAGCCGTCGCCGCCCTCTCCGAGGCGGAACGAACCCTGGCCCCCCTGCGCGACACCGACGCAGCCGCCGCACGACGCGGCCTGGAGCGCCTGGCCGGCGAACTGCAGGACTCCGACCTCACCCGCGAGATCGCCGCCGCCCTGGCCGCCGGCAACTACGACGCCGCTGCCGAGGCCCTGGCCGCCCTCAGCGGCGAGGAAGGCGAACCCCTCACCCGCGCCGAAGAGCTGGAACTGGGAGAGCAGCTGGCCCGCGCCGCCGAAGCGCTGCAATCCTCCAACCCCGAGTTGGCGGAGCAGTTCAATGCAGTCGCCGAGGCCCTTCAGCAGGGCAACACCGACGCGGCTCGCGAAGCGCTGCGTTCGGCCTCCGCGCAACTGGCGGAGGCAGGAGAAGAGGCGGCGCGGCAGGCCGCCGTCGAAGAGGCCCTGAGCGCCGTCCAGCAGGGCCGCGAAGCCCTGGGCGCTGGGGCCGCCGCCCCCTCAGCCGAGGCCACTGTCCCCGCTGCGCCAGCTGGGGCCGGTCCCCCCTCTTCAGCTGAGGCCGGTGTCCCCGGCGCACCCCAAGCCGTCCACTCCGAAGACGCCGGCACCGGCGCGCCCTACGACGAGCTTACCGTGCCGGAGCGCCTCGCCACCGACGGCGAAGGCGTCGAACTGCCACGCCAGGACGAGGACGGCCTGCCCGTCGGCACCTCACCGGGCGGTCCGCCCACCGGCGAACAAGCCCGCGTCTCCTACCGCGAGGTCTACAGCGACTACGCCGAGGAAGCGGTCCTCGCCCTGGAACGCGACTACATCCCCCTGGGCATGAAACAGTACGTCCGCGACTACTTCAGCGCCCTGGAGCCAGACGAATGACCCACCTGTTTCCAACCGGGGCCGGCGTCCCCACCGTGCCCCTGAGGCTCAGGACAAGCAACATCCAGCACAAGCGAGGCTTTTATGACCAACCTATCGCCTGACCAATTCCGCATAACCGCCGCCCGCATCGAGGCGGAGATCGGCGCATACATCGTGGGGCAGCGCAGCGTCGTGCGGCACACGCTCATCTCCCTCTTCGCCGGAGGCCACGTCCTGCTGGAAGGCGTGCCCGGCCTGGGCAAGACCATGCTCGTCCGCATCCTGGCCCGCGTCCTCGACCTCGATTTCGCCCGCATCCAGTTCACCCCCGACCTCATGCCCGCCGACATCCTGGGCACCGACATCCTCGAGGAAGCCGAGGGCGGCGCGCGCCGCTTCCGCTTCCGGCCCGGCCCGGTCTTCACCAACCTGCTGCTCGCCGACGAGATCAACCGCGCCACGCCTAAAACCCAGTCCGCCCTGCTGGAGGCCATGCAGGAGCGCACCGTCACCGTCGCCAACCGCTCCTATCCCCTGGAAGCGCCCTTTATGGTGCTGGCGACGCAGAACCCCATCGAGATGGAGGGAACCTACCCGCTGCCCGAAGCCCAGCTGGACCGCTTCCTCTTCAAAATCAATGTCACCTTTCCCTCGTCGGCGGAGCTGGTGGAGATCCTGGGGCGGACCACCGGCGCGCAGGAGCCGCAGGTGGAGAAGGTCGCCGACGCGCCGACGGTGCTCGCCATGCGCGGGCTGGCCCGCGAGGTCCCTGTCGCCTCGACGGTGATGGACTACGCCTCGCGTCTGACCGTCGCCACGCACCCGGAGAGCGACAGCGCACCGGATCTCGTGCGGCGCTACGTGCGCTACGGGGCCAGCCCGCGCGGCGCTCAGGCCCTCACCCTGGGCGGCAAGGTCACCGCGCTGCTGGACGGGCGCTACAACGTCGCTTTTGAGGACCTGCGCGCCGTCGCCCCGGCGGCACTGCGCCACCGGCTGCTGCTCAACTTCGAGGGACAGGCCGAAGGCGTGCGTCCCGACGACGTGGTCGCCGCGCTGCTGGACGCCGTCCCGGAGCCGCAGTGACAACGGCACTCCGGCTTCGCCTGCGTGCCTTACTACGAACAGATTTGCTCGCCGTAGGCGACGAAGCCGTTGGGGCAGAGTCGCGTTTTGGGACAGAGCACATCTTTTCAGGTGAGGATACATGCTGCTGGACAACGATCTCCTGGCCCGCCTCGACCCGCTGACCTTCGCCGTGCGCCACGTGCGGCCCGGTCAGCTGGCGGGCGAGCGCCGGTCGACCAAACGCGGCACCTCCGTGGAGTTCGCCGACTACCGCGATTACACGCCCGGCGACGATCTGCGCCGCGTCGACTGGAACACCTACGCACGCCTCTCCCGCCCCTACGTCAAGCTCTTCGAGGAAGAAGAAGACCTGGCCGTCCACCTCCTGCTCGACGCCAGCGGTTCCATGGACTGGGGCGAGGCGGCTGCGCACAAGTGGACCTACGCCCGGCGCCTGGCCGCCGCCCTGGGCTACGTCGCGCTGACCTCGGGCGACCGGCTGACGGTGCAGACGCTGGGCCAAGCGCCCGCCCGCTTCGGCCCGACGCGGGGCCGCGCTCAGGTGCTGCGCTTCTTCCGGTGGATAGAATCGCTCCCCGCCTCCGGCGTCACCGACCTCAACGGCGACCTGCGCGCCTACGCCATCAGCGGTGGACGCGCGGGTCTGGTGCTGCTGCTCTCCGACTTCTTCTCGCCGACGGGCGTCGTCGCTGGGCTGACGGCGCTGCTGAGCCACGGCCACGAGGTCGCCGCGCTGCACCTGCTCTCCCCCGACGAGGTCGAGCCTCCGCTGGGCGGCGACCTGCGCCTGCGCGACGTGGAGACCGGTGCCCAGCAGGAGGTCACCCTCGACGCGACGCTGCGCCGGCGCTATCGCCGTCGGCTGGCGGCCTGGCGCGCCGAGCTCCGCACGGACTTTCGCCGACGCGGCGCCCGTTACCTGCCCGTCACCACCGACGTGCCCGCCGAGCGTGTGCTGCTCTACGACCTGCGGCGCGCCGGCGTCTGGAGGTGAGCCGTGCGCTTCCTGAGTCCCTGGGCCCTGCTCTTCGCCGTCCTGAGCGTGCCGATTATCTTGCTCTACATGCTCAAACGCCGCCGGCGCGACGTGCTGGTCTCCAGTACCCTGCTCTGGCAGCAGCTGCTGCGCGACCGCGAGGCCAACGCGCCCTGGCAGAAACTGCGCCGCAACCTGCTGCTCCTCTTGCAACTGCTGGGCCTGGCGCTGCTGACGCTGGCGTTGGCCCGCCCGGCATTGCCCACGGAGACCGTGGTCAGCGGCAACGCCGTGCTGCTCCTCGACGTCTCAGCCAGCATGCAGGCGCGGGACGTGGCGCCGAGTCGCTTCGAGGCGGCGCGCGCGGCGGCCCTGGAGATCATCAAGGAGCTGGGGCCGGGCGACGCGGTGACGCTTATCGCCGTGGGGCCGCAGGTCGAGCTGCTGGCGCAGGCGGAACGCGATCCCGGGCGGCTGCGGCGCGCTCTGGAGCAGCTCGCGCCCACCGCCGGTGCGGCTGACTGGGAGTCGGCGCTGGCGCTGGCAGGCGCCGGCACGGCGGGCGCGCCCGACACCGAGATTCTGCTGATCTCCGACGGCGCGCTGCCCGAGGAACTCCCCGCCGTCGCCGGGCGGCTGCGGCTCATCGATGTGGGCGGCGGCGGACGCAACGTGGCGCTGACGGCGCTGGCGACGCGCCACGGCGAGCGCGGCCCGCAGGCCTTCCTCGTAGCGACCAACTACGGCAACGCCGAGGTCACACCGCTGGTGGAGGTACGCGTCGATGGTCAGCTCTTCGACGCGCGGCGGCTCCCCATCCCGGCGGAGGACGCCGCCACCTGGACGCTGACCGATCTGCCCTACGACGCCCGCGTGGTCGAGGCGCGTCTCTCCGACCCGGATCCGGCGGAGAACGCGTTGACGCTCGACGACGCGGCCTGGGCCGTGCGCGGCGCGAGCGATAAACGCAGCGTGCTGCTCGTCTCGGAAGGCAACCTCTTCCTGGAGCGGGCGCTGGGCGCGCTGCCCACGCCGGCCCTGACGCGCGTCGCCCCCGGCGACCCGCTGCCCGAGGGCGACCATGACCTCGTCGTCTACGACGCCGTCGCCCCGGAGACGCTGCCGCAGGGCAATGTCTGGCTCATCGCGCCGCCGACCACGGTGGAAGAGCCGCGGCTCGCGGTCTCCGGCGTCTTCTCCGACACGGCGCTGACCCGCGTGGCGCGCGACGACCCGCGTCTGCGTTACGTCGACCTGAGCGACGTGCACGTGCTGCGGGCGCGGAAGGTCACGCCGGCGGCGGACGCCGAGGTGCTCATCGAGGCGGCAGGCGGGCCGCTGCTCTTCGTCGTCGAGCGGCCCACCGGGCGGCTGGCGGTGCTCACTTTCGACCTGCACGACTCCGACCTGCCGCTGCGCGTCGCGTTCCCGCTGCTCACGGCGCAACTGGTGGACTGGCTGCTCCCGGCGGGCGATGGCCTCGGCGACGTGTCGAGCGTCCGCCCGGGCGAGCCTGTGCCGCTGCGTCGGCACCCGGAGGCGGCGCGCATCGTGATCACCGCACCAACGGGTGAGGAGCAGGTCATCCCGGAGGACGCGGCGCGGCCCACCTTCGCGGCGACGGAGCACCTGGGCGTCTACGCGGTGCGCCAGCTGGACCGGGACGGCGCGCCGGTGGCGACGTCGGCCTTCGCCGTCAATCTCTTCGACCCCACCGAGAGCGAGATCGCGCCAAAGGCGACGGTGCGCGTGGGCGAACGCCCGCTGGAAGCGGCGGAGGCCATGACGGAGGGACGGCAGGAGCTCTGGCCGTGGTTCGTCGTCGGCGCGCTGCTGGTGTTGAGCGTCGAGTGGGGGCGCTACTACGGCGTGCGATTTGCGATTTTGGGTGAGTTGGTTGATAGGAGCAACGTGAAAGACGTATCCCGCAATCCTTCGACTACGCTCAGGACAGGCACACACCACGAGGCGCTATGACTTTCTCCCGTCCCTGGTTCCTGCTCTTGCTCCCGCTCCTCGGCTATTTCCTGTACGTGGGATGGCCGAGGGGACGCTACGCGCTCGCGCGGCGCCGGGCGGCGCTGACGCTGCGCGGTACGCTGGTGCTGCTGCTGATCCTGGCGCTGGCTGGGTTGCAGACTGTGCACGGCGCGGACACGCTGGGCGTGGTCTTTCTCGTCGATGTCTCCGACAGCGTCTCGGAGGCGGCCCAGGCGCGGGCGCTGGCCTTCGTCGAGGAGGCGCTGCAGGCCATGCGACCCATGGATCGCGCGGCGTTGGTGCTTTTCGGGGACGATGCGCTGGTCGAGCGGCCCATGTTGCCCGGCGGCCCCGGCGCGACGGTGGGGCCGGTGGCGTCCGTCCCCCGCACGCAGCAGACCGATCTGGCGCAGGCCATCCGCGTCGGCACGGCGCTCTTCCCGCCCGGTGCAGCCAAGCGGCTGGTGCTTCTCTCCGACGGACGGCCCACGGTGGGCGACGCCGAGCAGGCCGCCCGCCTGGCGCGGGCGCAGGGCATCGCGCTGGACGTGGTGCCGCTGACCGAAGAGGCGACTGCAGAAGCGTGGGTCGCCTCGGTGACGGCGCCGGAGCGTCTGCGCGCGGGCGAGCATTTCTCGCTGCAGGTTGAGGCACAGGCGACGCGCGCGACGACGGCGCTGCTGACGGTGCTCTCCGGCGACCGGGTGATCAGTCAGCGCGAGGTGCAGCTGAATCCGGGCGCCAATACCTTCGCCGTCACGCTGACGGCTGACGAGCCGGGCTTCGAGCGTTTCCGCGCCTATCTGACGCCCGCCGAGGACACCCACGTGGAGAACAACGCGCTGGCGGCCTTCGCCGTGATCGAAGGCGCGCCCACGGTGCTGGTGGTGCGCCCCGATCCAACGGATTACCAGGACGGCGTCGACGTGGCCCGCCAGCTGCGCGCGGCGCTGGAAGCGGGCGGGCTGGCGGTGGAGGTGCGCCCGCCCGGCACGCTGCCCGGCTCGCCGGTGGGGTTGGCCGACTACGCCGGCGTCGTGCTCGTCGATACGCCCGCGCGCATGTTGGCCGCCTGCGCGCAGGAGGCGCTGCAGCGCTATGTGCGCGACCTGGGCGGCGGGCTGGTCGCCGTGGGCGGGCCGCAAGCCTACGGCGTGGGCGGCTGGTACGAAACGCCGCTGGAGCGCACGCTGCCCGTCAAGATGACGCTGGACGACCCCGAACGCTTCCCCGCCATGTCCGTGGTCGTCGTCATCGATAAGTCCGGCAGTATGGGCGTGGAGGAGGGCGGCATCGAGAAGATCCGGCTGGCGGGCGAAGCGGCGGCGCGCGTGGCGGAGCTGATCAACGACGTGGACGAGATCACGGTCATCGCCTTCGACGACCGGCCCGTCGACGTCATCGGACCCTACGCCGGGACGCAGCGGGCGGAGGTCATCAACCGCGTGACCCGGCTGCAGGCGGGCGGCGGCGGCATCTACGTCCGCGAGAGTCTGGAGACGGCGTTAGCTTACCTGGAGCCCTCGGACCGCAAGGTGCGGCACATCATCCTGCTGGCCGACGGCGCCGACGCCGAGCACCAGGAGGGCGTGCGGGCGCTGATCGAGGAGCGCCTGACGCCGCAGCAGATTACGCTGAGCACCGTCGCCATCGGCGCGGGCCAAGATTTGCAGTTCCTGGAGGAGATCGCCGAGCTGGGCGGCGGGCGTTATCACTTTACCGACCAGGCCGCCAATCTGCCCGCCATTTTCGCCGAGGAGACGCAGCAGGTGATGCGGGCTTACGTCGTCGAGGAGCCTTTCTATCCCACGCTGCGCACCGATCACGCCATGCTCACGGGCATTGAGGCCGTACCGCAGCTGGCGGGCTACGTGGCGACCGCGCCCAAGGCCGCCGCGCAGGTGCTGTTGACGACGCACCAGGAGGATCCGCTGCTGGCGACGTGGCAGTACGGCTTGGGCCGCGCCGTGGCCTGGACCTCCGATGCGACGGCGCGCTGGGCGCAGCGCTGGGTGACGTGGGACGGCTTCCCGCGTTTCTGGTCGCAGGTGGTGCGCTGGACGCTGCCCCAGCAGAGTGACGCGCCGGTGGAGGTAGCGGTCACACGGGAGGGCCGCCAGGCGCGGCTCACGGTGGACGCTGTGGACGCCGCAGGGAGGTTTCTCAACGGGCTGGACCTGGAAGCGCGGGTGGTGGCCCCGGAGGGCGCGGCGGAGCAGGTGACGCTCTCCCAGGTGGGGCCGGGGCGTTACGCCGGCACGTTCACGCCGGCCGAGCCGGGAGCGTATCTGCTGCGGCTGACGGGCACGGCCGAGGACGGCGCGACGTTGGGCCTGACGACGGGTTGGGTCGCCGCGTATTCGGAGGAGTACGCGGCCCCCGGCAGCGATCCGGCGTACCTGGCGCGGCTGGCCGCGTTAGGCGGCGGGCGGCTGCTGGAGGCGCCGGAGGCGGCCTTCGATCCCACGCTGGAGGCGCGGGGCGAGCGCCGCGATCTCTGGCCCACGCTGCTGGCGGTGGCGGTGTGCTTGCTGCCGGTGGACGTGGCGGTGCGTAGATTGGCGTTGACGCGGCGGGATTGGGCGCGACTGCGAAGGTGGCTGGCGGCGCGGGTGCCCCGGCGTCGCAAGAGACCACGGGAGGAAGCCGCCGCGCCATCGCCGGTGCAGCGCCTTTTCGAGGCCAAATCGCGGGTCGCCGAGCAGCAGCAAGGTCCGCGTCCATCCCCGGTCCCAAGGGAGGAAGCCTGCGATCAAACGTCGTCGTCTGGGCCCCAGGCGCCTCCCTCGTTCCCACCAAAAACAAAACCTTCGCAAGAAGTCGCGGCACAGGCGGACGACGAGGAGACGTTGGCCCGACGGCTGCTGCGCCGGAAGCAGCGCCGCGAGGAGAACGAGCGTTAGAGAATCAGAAGGCGGAGGGTCAAGCCCCTGGAAATTACGGTATAAGGTGCAACGCACCTGCGATGACCCGATCATGCTGGTTAAAAGATCATGCTGGGTAAAAGATCATGCTGGGTAAAAGATCATGTTGGCTAAAAGATCATGCTGGTTAAAAGATCATGCTGGCTAAAAGACCCTGCCAGCGTGCACGAAATGGTTATTTTCAAACATTCGAAGGTGCGTCGCCCCTGGCTACGGTCTAATACCGTAATTTAAAAAGCCCTGTCAGTCGTCAATCCAGGCCGCCAGGGCGAGGAGGACGCCCACGAAGAGGTGCACGTTGTTCACCAGCAGATTGTCCACCAGCGAATGGACCGCGAGGTGCACCGAGGTGCCCAACAACCCCAGCGCCAGTCCGCGTCGCCAGCCGCGCTGCGTCCGCGTCAATCGCCAGAGGCGCGCGAGCAGCGCGCCCAGCAAGCCCAGGTAGGCCAGCAGGCCCAACACGCCTGTCTCCGCCAGCAGGTTCAGATAGTAGTTGTGGGCGTGTCCCAGCGCGAAGGGCCAGTTGATGAGGGCGTAATCGGGGTAAGCCGGCTCGTAGCAGCCGAAGCCCACGCCCAACCAGAAGTGATCGCGCCACATCTCCAGCGCTGCCTGCCAGTGGGCCAGGCGCTCCAGCACGGCGTAGTTGGCGTCGTTGATGGGCGCGCCCCGCACGTCCTCGAAGCGCAGGTAGGCCAGGAAGCCGGTCAGTCGGTCGGCCACTGCCGGGGGCAGCCGCCCGGTGAGGTAGAGTCCCGCTCCGCCGACCACGACGAGGGCGACCAGCACGATCCCCCAGAGCCCACGGCGGGGCAACCGCGCCGTGATGGCCAGCAGCGCCGCGCCGAACCCCATCCACGCGCCTCGGGACCACGAAGCGCCCAGGGCGGCGCCGATGGGGGCCAAAACCAGCGCCAGGGGCCAGAACCAGCGCGGCAGCGAGGTCCCATCAGTCCAGCGCTCGACCAGCGGGGCCGCAATGAGCCCCACAAGCAACGCCGCGTACATGCCGATAAATCCGCCGTAGGGATTGGGCTGTTCGAAGGTGCCGTAGGCACGGTAGAGGGCTTCGCGGATCAGGAAGTGGTCCGGCCCCGTCCCGCGCAGGGCGAACTGCCAGAGGCCCACGCCCGATTGCAGGAGCGGGGCCAGGCAGAGAAAGGTGAGGAGGAGCCAACGCGAATCGCGCCCCCGACGGGACGAGGCGGAGAGGAACGCCGGAAGGTCGATTCCGGTCGAGGTCTTCAACCTGTCGTAGGTGATGAGGAAGACAAGGAGTATCTGACCCCACTTCGTCCACTCCAGAAAGCCCACCCAGGCGTCGGCCGACGACCAGAGCGAGAGCAAGGCCACGCCCACGAAGCCCAGCAGCGGCGCCAAGAGGGGTGGCGTGGGCAGCCGCAGGGTACGGCGCCGCAGTCCGCGCAGCCCCCAGCCCGCCACGGCTAAGGCGAAGAGGTACTGGCCCAGCAGGGGGGGCACGTGAGGGAACTCCGCCCGCAGCCAGGCTTGCAGCGGCCCGAAGAGGAGGGCCGCGCCCACGCCCACCAGCGGCTCCAGGAGGCTGCCCACGCCGACGGCCGCCAGCAAGGTGAGGGTGCCGCCCTCCGGCAGCGGCAGCCGCGCCAGCAGCAGCCCCCAGAGCATCCCGAGCAGTAGCAGCAGGCGGCCCTCGGGCCTGGCAAGGCCGGCGAGGAGGCGCTTTCTCAGCGCAGGGAGGTCGCGGATCCGCATCGTTCACCTCTGATGGTTTAACTCACCTGAAAAAAGGTCCTAAAAATCGGATTTTTAGCAAGACATCCCCCATATCTAGTGGTTTTGACCACGAATTTTCCCACACGTAGTGGCGAGTTGCGGAAAAATCCGATTTTTTCAGTAGAGGGTTCCTTGAACTGGATGCTCCCAAACGATCACTCATCCATCCATCAAATCACGCCTGACGGAACTCTGGCATGCACCGCCGCGAAGCCCCCCCTAACGCGACGTCGCTTACTACGAGCGGAGAGCGGCTCCGGCTCATGGCCACAGGATCAGTAGGTCACCCAGCGCACCAGGCGCAGCCTCTCGTCGTAGACGAACTTGGCCTGGAAAAAGCCCTGCGAGCTCTGGAGCACGCGCGGCGCGAAGATGGCGTCGGCCTGGGGGATGGGACGCTCGTGCAGGTAGACGTCGATGGGCAGCCAGGCCAGCTCGCCTTCGCGGCGGTCGGCGCGCAGCTCGCCGTGAAAGCGCTCCGTGACGAAGACGAACATCCACCACTGCCAATCCGGCAGGGGGGAGACTTCGGTGCAGAAGGCGCGCAGCTGCAGATCCTCCACGATGAGGCCCGTCTCCTCGCGCATCTCTCGACGGGCCGTCTCCTGGGGCGCCTCGTCCGCCTCGATCTTGCCGCCGGGCGCCACCCACAGCCCCAGGTTCGGCTCCTTGTTGCGCCGCATGACCAGGACCTCGTCGCCGCGTCGGGCGTAAACCAGGACGGTGGGAATGCGTGCCATCAGCCGATCCCCAGGGTCTCTCGGAAGTACTGCGCCGTGCGCTGCAGCCCGCTCTCCAGCCGCACCTGAGGCTCCCAGCCCAGCAGCGTCTTCGCGCGGGTGATGTCGGGACAGCGCACTTGAGGATCGTCTTTGGTGCGCTCGTCTTGGGGCTCCACAAAGGCGATCTCCGCCTCGCTGCCCGTCACCTTGAGCACCGTCTGCGCGAACTCCAGGATGGTCATCTCGCGCGGATTGCCCAGGTTCACCGGCTCGACCTCGTCGGAGGCCATCAGGCGCACCAGGCCCTCCACCAGATCGTCGACGTAGCAGAAGGAGCGGGTGTGCTTGCCCCCGTCGTAGACGGTGAGCGGCTCCCCCCGCAGCGCCTGGCAGATGAAGTTGGGCACCACGCGCCCGTCGTCGTGACGCATGCGCGGGCCGTAGGTGTTGAAGATGCGCACGATGCGCGTATCGACGCCGTGGTAGCGGTGATAGGCCATGACCAGCGCTTCGGCGAAGCGTTTGCTCTCGTCATAGACGCCCCGCGGGCCGACGGGGTTGACGTTGCCCCAGTAATCCTCCGGCTGCGGATGGACCAACGGATCGCCGTAGACCTCTGAGGTGGAGGCCAGCAGAAAGCGGGCTCCCTTAGCCAACGCCAGCCCCAGCGTGTTGTGCGTCCCCAGCGCGCCCACCTTGAGCGTCTGGATGGGGAAGTTGAGGTAATCGACGGGGCTGGGCAGCGAGGCCAGGTGCAACACCATGTCCAGGTGGCCCGCCACGTAGATGTAGTTCGTCACGTCGTGCCGGATGAAGTGAAAGCGCTCCTGTCCGGCCAGGTGCGCGATGTTGCGGACCGAGCCGGTGCTCAGGTTGTCCATGGCGATGACTTCGTGGCCTTCGCCGAGATAGCGATCACAGAGGTGGGAGCCGATGAAGCCGGCGCCGCCCGTTATCAGAATGCGCATGCGTCCTCCTCGTTGGGCTGATCTACCGGAGGCATTATACTGCGGGTGCGGGATTATGCGAATCCGGCGATGGACGGGCAAACGAATGGCTCAAACGCCCCAGGTGGCTTCCCATCAGGTTTCCTTGGTACAGAGGGCGTTTTCACCCACGGACTTGCTTCGCAATCCCTTGACGATTTGCGATGGACGGTTTATGATCGTCGATTGACAAACAAGGAGGCCGAGGATGGGCAAGACGTTGTTGTTGACCGGGTATCCGGGTTGTGGAAAGACGACGGTGATCCGCAAAGTGGTGGCGCAGTTGGGCGATCGGGCCGGCGGCTTTTACACCGAGGAGATCACGGGGCCTGGGGGGCGCAAGGGCTTCCGGCTGATCACGTTGGAGGGGAAGGAGGCGGTGCTCGCCCACAAGGAGTTACGCGGACCTCGCGTGCCCCGCGTGGGCCGTTACGGGGTGGATGTGAAGGCGCTGGAGGAGGTGGGCGTCGCCGCGCTACGCCGCGCCAGGGAGGCCGGCCGGATCGTCGTCGTGGACGAGATCGGCAAGATGGAGCTCTACTCCCACGCCTTCCAGCTGACGGTGATGGAGGCGGTGTTGGGCCCGACGCCGGTGCTGGGGACGATTGTGAAGAGGCCACATCCCGGGGCCGAGGCGTTCAAAGGCCTGGCCCAGGTGACGCTCTGGGAGGTGGAGCCGCGCAACCGCGACGCGTTGCCCGCCCGCATTCTGGCATGGTTGGGCGAGGTTTGATATCCGCTAAACATCGGATTTCGCCCAAACTCGCCCCTTCTCTACCGTACAAACAACCAGGGACGCAGATTAACACAGGTCTTTTAATTAAAATTTCTCAGCACTTGAAGTTTTACAACAGCATGCGACAGGATTTTAACGCTTTCTCGTATATAAAATTGACTCACCTGAAAAAAGGTTTTTCAGGTGAGAAAGGGATACTATATATTGTGGTTGGGCTGCGCCCAACCACAATATATACCCCATATCTTTCTTTGGCTGCCCCTTTTTTCAGGGCAGCCAAAATTGACCCCACTGAAAAAAATCGGATTTTTCCGGAACTCGCCACTACGTGTGGGAAAATTCGCGGTCAAAACCACTAGATATAGGGGATGTCTTGTTAAAAATCCGATTTTTAGGACCTTTTTTCAGCAGAGTCAAAACTGCATAAAAATCATCTATCTCTATCCAGTGTGCGCACTGACGTCCGAAATAGGTAATGTACGGTAGAGAACTCGCTCCTACATTGGGTCTCATCAACCGTCCGCGCCCGGGCAAGGTGCAACGCACCTGATGATTAAACATCCCTGCCGGCGTGCACGAAATGGTCATGTTCAAGATTCCGAAGGTGCGTCGCACCTGATTCAATGCTCATACCATAATTTCAGGGGGATAGTGGATGACCGACCAGAAATCCGATTTTCCCCCCCCTTGTTGTAGACCCGTTCCCTATAGATAAGAAAACGGGCCCTGCCCCGAAGGACAAGGCCCGTGGTGATGCGCAGAGGTAACGGTTACGAACGGCGCTTCCAGAGGAAGAGACCGGCGCCTCCCGCGACCGCAGCGACGACCAGCGCCAGGGCAGGCAAGCTTGCCAGCGCCGGGCCGGCGTCGATGGCGGAGAGGGTCACGGCGGTGGGACTGCCAGTGCCAACCTTCCATTCCAAATAACCAGTATCAGGAATATTGTCATCATATAGACTGTCATTGTCATAGTAAAAAACCAAAGGCAGAGTCGCTCCATCTTGATCCGCAGTGATTCCAAGATTCGCAAGCGTCTCCTCGACCTCAATGGTACCGTCAGAAGCATTAAATGACCAAACAGGGGTTGACCCAACAGCAGAGCACGAAGAAGTATTGCAAGTATACAACACTCCATATGCGTTTTCAGCGATACGGATAAACGAATCAATACCTTCACGAGCGGTTGTGCAAGCATTGGGTGAACCCGTAGTTCCAACTTGTGCGCCAGTCGTGTTATCGGCATCCGTATCAACACAGATGAACAAATAATCGGCGAAATCAAATTCCATTGGTGTACCATAAGATTGGACCATAAAAAACGCTTTACCAGTGCTAGCGGGACCGCTATTAGTGGCATAAACATCTTCTATGTCCCATTCATTACTAACATTTGCCTCATCTGGATCAGTTGTCAGCCTCGCCCCACTAGGCCAGTCACTTGGGTCACCATCAACGGTGATGACTGTGGCTAATACCACACCAGACACAACCAGTGCCAGAGACACAGCTAACAATAGTGCAATCTTCGGAAATCCAAACAATCGTTTCATGATTTTCTCCTTTTCACATGCTAAAATAGCCCTTCACGTCCAACGTCACCGCACTACCGCCACAAGGTTTGATCTCCCTCTCCTTCCCGGGACGGTCCCAAACTAAACAGACGCCTGCACGGTGGAACCCCCTCATTTTCGTTGCCCGCAACCGTCGTCTTCGGTCGGAACGTGCATATTCCACCTGAGCATACGCCTTCATCTATATATATGTATAGTCGCACGAGATTCGAAAAGGTTCAAAACTCGTCTCCTCGGCATCGGGCAAAGCACGGTGGGAGACCGACCCAAGCCTGAGGGCTGCTCATCTCCATATTACCATAGAAGTCAGGCTCTCCCCCCAACTCTGAGTACAAAAAAAGTACCAAAAAAGTACAGGCGGAGGCTCCACGGGGCGCTCAGACTCGTACCCCACCCCGCCATTGGACAAAACCCCAACTTCAGTTATGATCTACGTTGACAAAACGCAGGGGTAAGCATCTGTGACGTCACGCAGATAAACCATTCAGGTCTGAAACGTGAAGACAAGAACCAATCCTCACGTTTCACGTTTCACGCATCACGTTTCACAAAACACCCCGAGGACAGGACAAGGCGAGAACACCATGGCATTTCAGGCAGAGCTAGGCATCGATTTGGGGACGGTCAACGTGCTGGTCTACGTTCGCGGGCGCGGCATTGTGCTGCAGGAGCCGTCGGTCGTGGCCCAGGAACTCAACAGCGGGCGCGTCGTGGCGGTGGGCGAAGAGGCCCGCGCGCTGATGGGTCGCAACCCGGAGACGATCCAGGTGCGGCGCCCGCTGCGCGACGGCGTCATCGCCGACTACCAGGTCACCCGGGAGATGCTGGCGCACTTTATCGAGCGCGCCGTGGGACGCTCGCGGCTCTTCAAGCCCACGGTGATGCTCACCGTCCCCTTCGGCGTGACGCAGGTGGAGCGGCGCGCCGTCCACCAGGCCGCCTTAGAGGCCGGCGCCGGCAAAGCCTACCGCATCCCGGAGCCGCTGGCGGGCGCCATCGGCGCCGGCCTGCCCATCCACACGCCGGGCGGGCATATGGTCATCGACTTAGGCGGCGGCGCCAGCGAGGCCGCCGTGCTCTCCGTCTACGGCGTGGTCGCCTCCGCGGCCGTGCGCACCGGCGGCGTCCGCATGGACGAAGCCATCGCCTCCTACGTCCGCCGCAAGTACAACCTGATGGTCGGTCAACCCACAGCGGAAGAAGCGAAGATCCGCATCGGCGCAGCGCTGCCGCTGGAAAGCGAACCGCTGCGCATGGAGATCCAGGGGCGCGATCAGGTCAGCGGCATGCCGCGCAGCGTGGAGATCACCACCGACGACGTGGTCGAGGCGCTGGAAGAGCCCCTGGCCCTCATCGTGGGCATGGTCAAGTCGGTGCTGGAGCAGACGCCGCCCGAGCTGGCCTCGGACATCATCGACCGGGGTATGACGATGATCGGCGGCGGCGCCCTGCTCCGCAACGTCGACCAGCTGCTCACGCAGGAGACGGGCGTGCCCGTCTACGTCGCCGACGCGCCCATGGCCTGCGTGGCGATCGGCGCGGGCAAAGCGCTGGGCCGCATCGCCATCCTCGAACGCACCCTCCAGGAGATGTGAACACGTCGGGACGTTAAAACGTTTTAACGTCCTGACGTTCCAACGTTCTTGCTTCCCCGGCCCTCTGTGTTATACTATTGACCGCGGTCATTGTTGACCCCAGTCATTGCAACGAGGGAGAACGCGCATGAAGAGAGCGTGGATTTGGATTATCGCCGCAGTGGTGATCGCCGTCGCCATCGGCGGTTTTTTGTGGAACCGTCGCCAACGGGCGCAGCAGGCGCAGAGCGAGATTCTGCGCGAGGCCAAAGTGATCCGCGACGACCTGCGGATCACCGTCGCCGCCAGCGGCAACGTCGTCGCCAACCAGAAGGCGGAGCTGCGCTTCGAGATCCCCGGTACCGTCGCGCAAGTCCACGTCGAGGTGGGCGACCGCGTGGAGCAAGGCGACGTGCTGGCCACCTTAGACGCCGAAGCGCTGGAACTGGCACTGGAAGAAGCAGAGACACGCCTGGAAGAGGCCCAAACGGAGAACGCGCGCCAGATCGAGGAAGCGCAACTCAGCCTGGAAACCGCCCAACTGCGCCTGGAGCAGGCCGAGCTGCGCGTACCGGGGTTGGGATCGGCCTCGGCGGCCGTGCGCAGCGCACGGGCCAACCTGGCACGCGTCAAACAGGGCGCCAGCGCCGAGGACATCGCTATCGCCGAACGCCAGCTGGAACAGGCCAAAAACGCGCTCTGGCAACAACAGATTCAACGCGACGCCACCTGCGGCGCCGTGGGCCTCACCACCACTCAGGATCAGTGTGACGCGGCCCAGGCCGCCGTCCAGCAGGCCGAGGAGAGCGTGCGCATCGCTCAACTGCAGCTGGAGAAGATGAAACAGGGGCCCAGCGCCGAGGACGTCGAAAGCGCCGAAGCCCAGCTGGCCCAGGCCCAATCGGAATACGCCCGGGCCGCCGACGAAAACGCCGCTCAGGAGATAGGGCTGGAGATCCTCAAAGCCGACGTCACCCGGGCCGAACTCACGTTGAAACGCCTGCAAGACGGCATCGATCCCTCACTGGAATTGGCCGTGGAGCGCGCCCGGAACGATCTGGCCAAGGCTACGCTCGTCGCGCCCTTCGGCGGCATCGTCAGCGCCGTCAACCTGCAGGTGGGCGTCCAGGCCAACACCACCCTGCCCGCCGTCACCCTGGTGGACGACTCAGTCTTCTTCGTGGACGTGACCGTGGACGAGATCGACATCGGCAAGGTGGCGCAAGGTCAACCGGTCGCGGTCACCGTGGACGCCTATCCCAACACGGTTTTCCGGGGCGAGATTGAGACCATCGGGCCGGCGCCCAGCAACGTCGGCGGCGTCGTCGCCTACCCCGTGCGCGTGCGGCTGGTGGAGACCGATAACGAGGACGCGGAAATCCGCGACGGCATGACGGCCAGCGTGCTCATCGAGACCAGCATGTTGGAAGACGTGCTGTTGATCCCCAACTGGGCCGTGCGCACCGACCAGAGCAGCGCCGAGACCTACACTTACTGCTACTGTCTGCAAAACGGGGTCCCCAAACGCACCCCTATCACCATCGGGGAGCGCAACGAGACGTATACCCAGGTTCTCTCCGGGCTGGAGGCGGGCGATACCGTCGTGCTGGTCACCGAGCAGCGCAATCTCTTCGAGTTCAGCGGCGGCCCTCCGTCCACCGGAGATTAGGCAATGCATACGCCGGAGAGGAACGATGAGGTCATCCGCCTCAACGAGGTGACCAAGGTCTACCGGATGGGCACCCAGGAGGTGCACGCGCTGCGCGGCGTCTCCCTGACCGTACAACGTGGCGAGGCCATCGCCATCATGGGGCCCTCGGGATCGGGAAAGTCCACGCTGATGAACATCATCGGCTGTCTGGATCAACCCACCTCGGGCGAGTACTTCCTCGGCGGCGAAAACGTGGGGCAGATGAGCGAGGACGAGCTGGCCGACGTGCGCAACCGTCGGGTGGGCTTCATCTTCCAGAGCTTCAACCTGCTGGCGCGCACCACGGCCCTGGAAAACGTGCAGCTGCCGCTGGTCTACGCCGGCACTTCCTTGAAAATGCGCCGTCAGCGCGCCGAGGAGGTGCTGCGCGCCGTGGGCCTGGGAGACCGCCTGGATCACATGCCCAACGAGCTCTCCGGCGGGCAGCAACAGCGCGTCGCCATCGCGCGCGCCCTGGTCAATCGCCCCTCCATTATCCTGGCCGACGAGCCGACGGGCAACCTGGACAGCAAATCCGGTGCAGAGATCATGAACATCCTCAGGGATCTAAACCGCGAGCAGGGCATTACAATCATCCTGGTGACCCACGATCCGCGTCTGACGGCCTACGTGGGTCGCGTGCTCCACCTCTTCGACGGTCAGCTCCAGGGCGAGGAACCCGGTGGGCTCGCCGTTCGAGAGACCGTGCCCATGCGGGAGGGGGTGAGGGCGTGAAGGTATTGGAAGCCTTGCGGCTGGCCCTGCGCGCGCTGGCGGCCAACAAACTCCGGGCGGCGCTGACCATGTTGGGCATCATCATCGGCGTGGGCGCCGTCATCACCCTGCTCTCCGTGGGACAGGGGGTGCAATCCTACATCACCGAGCAGTTCCAGTCCATCGGCACCAACCTCTTCTTCGTAATCCCCGGCTCCTTCCAGGCGGAGCTCGACCGCCCGGCGTACCTGACGCTCAAGGACGCCGAGGCACTGGCGGATCCGGCGCGGGCGCCGGACATCCTGCGCGTCGCGCCCTCGGTCAGCGGCAGCGGCAAGGTCAGCATCCCCGGCGAGGAGAAGAACACCGAGGTCAACGGGGTGACACCTGAATTCAGCCTGGTGCGCGATTGGCGTCCGACCCTGGGTACATTCATCAGCGCCAGTGATCAGCAGGCCCAGGCGCGCGTCGTCGTGCTGGGCAAAATCGTCGCCGAGACGCTCTTTCCCAACAACCCCAACCCCGTGGGCCAGATCGTGCGCCTCGAGGGCATCCCTTTCCGCGTCATCGGCGTGATGGAGGAGCGCGGCGGCAGCGGCTTCCGCAGCGAGGACGACGCCGTCTTTATCCCGCTGAGCACGGCGCTCAGCCGGCTCTATCCGCGCCGCACGCCCCAGGGGGAGGCCGCGCTCTCGGTGCTCTACGTGCAGGCCGTCAACGGAGAGCGCATGGACGCGGCCATCACCGAGGCCGGGCAGATCCTGCGCCAGCGGCACCGCATCGCGCCGGGCGAGCCAGACGACTTCTCCATCATCAGCCAGTCGGACCTCATCGGCACCTTCGAGCAGATCACCAGCGTCATCACTGTCTTCCTGGGCGCCATCGCGGGTATCAGCCTGCTGGTCGGCGGCATCGGCATCATGAACATCATGCTCGTCTCGGTGACGGAGCGCACGCGGGAGATCGGGCTGCGCAAGGCCGTGGGCGCGCGGCGGCGCGACATCCTCTGGCAGTTCCTCATCGAGGCGATGTTGCTCTCGCTGGTGGGCGGCGGCATCGGCATTCTGCTGGGCGGCGCCGGCTCGACGATCATCTCCCTGGTCTTGCAGGAGCAGGGCTTCAGCGCCGTCATCACCGTCGGCTCCGTGGCGCTGGCGACGCTCTTCTCGGCGGCCGTAGGCCTCTTCTTCGGCATCTACCCGGCCCAGCGGGCCGCCGCGCTCAATCCCATCGACGCCCTGCGCTACGAGTGAACGGGTGGGATACCGCCGTCCGCTGTGGCCGGTGTCCCCACCGCGCCACGGCGGGCCTATCCTTTCCCAAACGCGACCGGATGGCGCTGGCCCCCTGACCTGGCTACCCGGACAGGTGACAAACCCTCAACCTGTCGGGTCTCAACGAAGACACCTTAGCGTAGGATAAGGGGCATATGGGTTGAGGGAACTCAAAGCGCCCTCCCATGACAGCGGCAAAGCGGCCCTGTGCCCTTCTGGCCCAGGGGTTGACAAACTGCATAAACCCCTTATAATTTTTCCTATGTCTGTGGAGAAAGGGGGTGAGGGTTATCGAGTAACTGAAGAGCAACGACACTTTACACTCGGCGTCCGATTGAAGCACACATGTAAGGAGGAGAAAGATGATGTTTAAAAAGTCCCTGTACACCCTGCTCTCCGTGCTGGTGCTGCTGAGCATGGCACTCACGGCCTGCGGTACACCCACGCCGGAACCGACGGAAGCTCCCACCGAGGAGCCAACCGAAGAGCCAACAGAGGAACCGACAGAAGAAGCAACAGAAGAGCCTACGGAAGAAGCGACCGAACCCGAGGTCTTCTGGAGCCAGGCTGAACGTCAGGCCATCGCCGCGGCCATCGACCGCGAGGCACTGGTGGACCGCGTCTTTGAAGGGCGCAACATTCCCGCGTATCACATGGTCCCCCCCAGCTACCCCTACGCCACCGAGCCCTTCCTGGACAAGTACGGTACCCGCGACCTGGACATGGCCATCGAGCTGCTAAAGAGCGAAGGCTACAGCGAAGAGAACCCCTTGGAATTCGAGTTCTGGTACCCACCTGAGCACTACGGCACCACCACGGCCGACGTCGTGCAGGTGCTCAAGGAGCAGTTGGAGGAAACCGGCCTGATCAAGGTCAAGCTGCAGACACAGAACTGGGCCGAGTACGTCGACAGCTTCGTCGCCGGAGAGATGCCCATCTTCATCCTGGGCTGGTTCCCCGACTTCGCCGACCCCGAGAACTGGCTTTCACCCTTCGGCTCCTGCCTCCAGTCACCGGACATGGGCGTCTTCTACTGCAACGAGACGATGGATACCATGTTGCAGGAGGCCGCCGCGTCCTCTGATCCCGAAAAGCGCACCGAGCTCTACGCAGATATCGGTGATCTCTGGGCCGAAGACATCCCCACCATCCCCCTCTTCTGGGAACCTGAGTTCATCGTCTACCGCGATGGCGTCGAGGGCGTCAAGATTGGTTCCACGTTGGAGTTCAACTACAAAGAGCTGAGCTTCACCGAGGACGCCAATCCGGCCTCCGGAGACCCCAACACCATCATCATCGGCACCACCGACGAGGTGCACAGCCTGGACGCGCAGGACGCCTACTCCGTGCATGACTGGGAGATTCTGAAGAACACGGGCGTTCCGCTGTTGGCCTACGAGCCCGGCAGCGCGGAGATGATTCTCGGTACGGCCGCCGCCATGCCCGAGGTCAGCGACGACGGCAAGACCTACACCTTCAAGCTGAAGGAAGGGTTGCAGTTTGCCGACGGCACCCCGGTCACCGCGCAGGATTACGTCCGCGCCTGGGAGCGCATCGGCCTGGAAGGCGACGTCTCCGGCCTGGTGCAGCTCTACGTGGAAAGTGTTGAAGCCCCGGACGATCAGACGGTGGTCTACCATCTGACAGACGCCTACGGCTTCTTCCCGGCGCTGGCCGCCACCGCGCCCTTCATCGTCAGCAACCCCAACCAGTATCCCACCGACGAACTGGTCTTCTTCCCTGAAGCCATCGACGGTGTCGGCCCCTACCGGATGGTCTCCCTGACCGAGGGCGAGCAGATGGAGCTGCAGGCCAACCCGAACTACTTCGGTGAGGCGCCCAAGATTGAGACCGTCATCATCCGCTACTTCGCCGATCCCACCACCATGAGCAACGCCGTGGAGACAGGCGAGATCGACATCGCCTGGCGCACGCTGGGCCCCGTTGAGGCCGCCCGTCTGGAAGAGGTCGAGGGCGTGACCGTCGAGAAGATCGAAGCGCCCGCGCTGCGGTACATCGTCTTCAACCACGAGTACATGACCGGCGGGGAGTAATCCCAACCTCTGATCGCAAACGAAGGACACAACGTGGGGGCGGGGGATCTCGCCCCCACGTTTTCAAGCTGAAGAAGGGACGTGAAGATGTCATCATCTTTTAGAAATTTCATTATCACGCGACTGTTGTTGACAATCCCGATGATCCTCATCCTGGTCACCCTGGTCTTCTTCGTGATGCGGATTCTGCCCGGGGACCCCATCCGTTCGCAGCTCGGGCCCAAGGTCAGCGAGGAACAGGCGGCACAGCTGCGCGAACGCATGGGACTCAACCGCCCGCTGTACGTGCAGTACTTTGACTTCCTCTGGCGCATGATCACGCTGGATTTCGGCAACGCCCTGACCCAGGGGGAGCGGCCCATCCGCGAGGAATTGGCCGAGAAGTTACCGGCGACCATCGAATTAACCATCCCCGCCATCCTCTTCACCGCGTTGACGGGTATCTACGGCGGCGCTTTCGCCGCCCAAAACCGCAAGAAGCCCGTGGACTACACCTTGCGCGTGCTCAGTGTCGTCGTCTACGCTTTCCCGGTCTTCTTCCTGGGGCTGCTCTTCCAAATCATCTTCGCCGTTCGCATCCCGCTCTTCCCTTTGGCCGGGCGGATGGACGCCATGTTGATGACGACTTTTGAGCCCGTCACCAACTTCTACATTGTCGACGCTATCCTGAACCAGAACTGGGCCGCGTTGAAATCGACACTGATGCACCTGGTGCTGCCCTCCTTCACACTGGGGTTGATCTTGGCCGGGCCCTTTCTGCGGCTGACGCGCGTGAACATGTTGGAGGTGCTGCAATCGGACTTCATCACCGCCGGCCGCGCCCGTGGGTTGCCGGAAAAGCAGCTGGTCTACAAACACGCGCTGCGCAACACCTTCATCCCCATCATCACCCTGTTGGGCCTGCAATTCGCCCTGCTGCTGGCCGGCGCCGTGCTCACCGAGACAACCTTCTCGTGGCCGGGCATGGGCCGCTATCTGGTCAAGCGCATCGAGCTGCGCGACTACAACGCCGTCCAGTCGGTCATCGCCGTCTTCGCTCTCTTCGTCGGGGGCGTCAGCGTGCTGGTAGACATCCTGTACGCCTTCATCGATCCCCGCATTCGCTACTGAGAGACGCCAGGAGAGAACCATGCAAGAAGAGATCATCCAAGAGAAAATGCCGAAACCAGAAGCGGTCCCCGAATGGCAGTTAGAGGTGGATCGCGTCGGATTTGTGCGCCGGTTGCTGATTGCGCGCAAGTGGTACGGGGGCGATTGGTGGTTCGTTGCCATCAGCGCCGTGTTGCTCATCTTTATCATCATCGTGGGCATCTTTCCTCAGTGGTTTGCGCCCTACGACCCTCGCGAAGAGGTGGGGCCATCGCTGCTGGCGCCCGGGGAGCCGCCCTCGGAATATGTGCTGGTGACCCGGAAGGATGCCGGGGTGACCGGCTTGCGCGACGTGGGCACCCGCGAGCACAGCATCGGCTACGTGCTCGGCACGCCGGCCGCCCAGGCGCTCCGCGAAGCCTTGACCGAAATCACGGAGGCGGATCAGGCCAAGGGTATGGACATCCGCTATCAGCCGCGTCCCAGCCGCTTTGAGACGCTGGACGCAGCGCTGACGGCGCTGAGCGGCGAGGAAGTAGACGCCGTCGTCGCGGCGCCGAAAAACCTGGAGGCCGTGCTGGGCGCTTACCCCGAGCTGAAGATCGCCGGCTCGCTGCGCGAGGCCGCCGAACGCGGTTTCGTCTTGGGCACCAACCAGCTGGGACAGGACATCCTCAGTCGCATCATTTGGGGCACGCGCATCGCCCTCATCGTGGGGTTGAGTTCGGCAGTGGTAGCGCTGGTGCTGGGCGTGCCGTTGGGCCTGCTCAGCGGTTTCATCGGCGGCCCGCTGGACCGCGTCCTCACGCTGCTGATGGACAGCCTCTACTCCTTTCCCGGCCTGATCCTGGCCATCGCCATCGCAGCGGTGCTGGGGGCGGGCATCGGCAACATCATCGTGGCCATCGCCGTGCTCTACATCCCCACCTACTTCCGCATCGTGCGCGGGCAGACGCTGACGGTGAAGGAGGAGCTCTACGTGGAGGCCGCCCGCAGCCTGGGCGCGACGCCCTTCCAGATCATGAAAGATTACATCTTTCCCAACGTCATCCCCTCGGTGGTGACCATCTTCTCGGTCAACGTGGCCGACGCGATCCTCACGGAGGCCGGGCTGAGTTTCCTGGGCCTGGGTCTCCCCCCCGACACGCCGGACTGGGGCATCGATCTGGCGCGCGGCCAGGACTACGTCCGCCGGGCCTGGTGGCTCATCACCTTCCCCGGCATGATGGTAACGCTGGTGACGCTCTCCTTCAGCATGCTGGGCGAGAGCCTCTCCGAGATCCTCAACCCCCGCCTGGCGAAACTGTAGATGAAGGAGAAGAAAACGATGGCAGAGACGACGAACAACGCGAAGAAAGAGATATTGGTGCAGATCCGCGATCTAGCGGTCACCTATCACACCCGGCTGGGCGACCTGAGCGCCGTCGACGGCGTCTCCTTTGACATCTACAAGGGCGAGATCCTGGGGCTGGTGGGCGAAAGCGGCTGCGGCAAGAGCACGCTGGGCAAGGCGCTGCTGCGCATGATCCCCCCGCCGGGCGAGATCAGCGGGGGAGAGATCGTCTTCGACGGTGAGGACATCATGCAGTACGACGACAAGCAGCTGCGTGACTTCCGCGGGCGGCGCGTCAGCATGATCTTCCAGGATCCCATGACGTCGCTCAATCCGGTGCAGCGCGTCGACGAGCACCTCATCGAGGCCATTCAGGTACACGAGCCCCAGACACCGGTAGAAACCGCGTTCGAGCGCGTCCGTACGCTGATCGAAAAACTGGGCATCCGCCAGAACCGCCTGCGCGCTTATCCCCACCAGCTCTCCGGGGGCATGCGCCAGCGCGTGATGATCGGTCTGGGGTTGGTACTCAACGCCGACCTCATCGTCGCCGATGAGGCCACCACCTCGTTGGACGTGATCGTGGAAGCCAAACTGCTGGACGAATTCAAGGCCTTGCGCGACGAGTTCAACCTGACCGTGCTGCTCATCACCCACAACATCGCCGTAGTGGCTCAGCTGGCCGACCGCGTGGCGGTGATGTACGCCGGGCAGATGGCCGAGATCGGCACGGTGACGGAGATCTTCGACAACCCCAGGCATCCCTACACCGACGGCCTGCTACGCTCGGTGCCCAACATCAAATTGGACGAGCGGGAGGAGCTTTACAAGATGGGCGGCGAGCCCCCCAATCTCACCCATCCACCGAGCGGCTGCCGTTTCCACCCCCGTTGCCCTCGGGCCATGCCCATCTGCGCGGAGCGGGAACCCCGCCTGCTGCCGGTGGGGGACGCCGACGATCATCTGGTGCACTGCTGGCTCTATCAAGACCAGCCGGAAAAGGAGCGTGTTTGAGATGCCCGAGACAAGAGAGCATCACGACAACCTGGTCGAAATCCACAATTTGAAGAAATGGTTCCCGGTGGGCGGCGGCCTGCTCAACCGGATCTTCGGCGAAGAGAAACGCTTCGTCCACGCCGTCGACGGGATCAGCTTCGCGATCAAACGCGGCGAGGTCTTTGGCCTGGCGGGCGAAAGCGGCAGCGGGAAGACGACGGCGGGGCGCGTGGCGCTCGGCCTCACGCGCCCCACTGCCGGCGACGTCATCTTCGACGGCATCTCCCTGACGAAACTGGACAAGGGATCGCTGCGGCAACTACGACGCCGCATGCAGGTGATTTTCCAAGACCCCCTGGCCTCTTTGAATCCGCGCATGTCGCTGGGGGCCGCCATCGGCTACGGGCTGCGCATCCACTACCCGGAGATGAGCGCCGAAGAGCACCGCGAGCGCGTCGTCGAGATGATGGAGGAGGTAGGCCTTTCCCCCGCCAACTACTTCTACAACAAGTTCCCCCACCAGGTCTCCGGCGGGCAGCGTCAACGCGCCGTCATCGCGCGGGCGTTGATCATCCAACCCGACCTGGTGTTGGCCGACGAGCCCATCGCCATGGCCGACGTCAGCGTACGGGCGCTGCTGTTGGACCTGATGAACCAGCTGAAGGAAGAGTTCAATCTCACCTATCTGTTCATCACCCACGACCTGGCGACGGCAAAGTACATCTGTGACCGCATCGGGATCATGTACCTGGGGAAGATGTGCGAGGTGGCGGAGCTGCGGGAGCTCTACACACACCCGCTGCACCCCTACACGCAGGCGTTGCTGGCCGCTGTGCCGGTACCCAACCCCCACGAGCGGCGTGAGGAACCCATGCCGGAAGGTGAGATTCCCAATCCCATCAACCCACCCTCCGGCTGCCGTTTCCACCCGCGCTGCCCCATTGCGCAGGCGCAGTGCGAGGTTGAGGAGCCAATGCTGCGCGAGGTCCGCCCCGGGCACAAGGTCGCCTGTCACCTGGTTGACGGCTGATCCGGCCTCTCCAGATAAGCGCAGGGACGCGGTCGGTTTCGATCCGTTAAGTGCGTTGCCCCTGGACGCTCACAAACCTAAACGGTTGCGAACCTACTTAAGGCGTGGGTGGGGGATCTCCACCTGGATCAGCACCCCACCCTCCGCCCGATTTTGCAGCTTCAAACGCCCGCCCAACAGCGCCACGCGCTCGGAGATGCCCAGCAAGCCGTAGTGACCCCGCTCGGAGAGCGTAGAGAGGTCGAAATCTTCGGCCAGCCCCTGCCCGTCGTCGGCGATGGAGAGCATCAACGTGCGCGGAGAGATGGGGAGGAGTGAGATGTGCACCCGCCGCGCGGAGGCATGTTTGCGTACGTTGCTGAGCCCCTCCTGAACAATGCGGAAGATGGAGAGCTCAATGGGTTCGGGCAGACGCCCCACAGAATCCTCCAGTTCCAGGTCCACGGCGATGCCGGTGCGTTCCGTCCAGTCCTGGGTGTAGGATTGCAGCGCGGCCCCTAACCCCAGGCTGTCGATGGTGGGCGGGCGCAGGTTACCGCAGATGTGCCGCAGATCCTCCACCAGCGCGCGGATGTCGCTGCGGACCTGGGCCAACCTGCGCTGCAACTCCGGCGTGATCCCCTCGCAGGCCTCAGCGTCTTCCAGCTGGTAGTTAACGATCAACAAATCCTGGATCACCTGATCGTGGATCTCGCGGGCCAGGCGTTTGCGCTCCTGTTCACGCTCGGTGAGGAGGCGCCGCTGAGCGTCCTGCAGAGAGACGTTGGCGCTATCCAGCGCCTTGATCTGCTTGCCCAGCTCCTCGATCAGCTGCTGATTGAGGGTATCCTGCTTCTCCAAATCCTGCTCCAGCAGCAGCCGCTGCTGACGCAGGCGCTCGGCCTGGGCGCGCGCGTGGTAGTAACTGTCCAACGCCCAGATGATGGGGGTGAGCTCCTGGCGATCGGTGGTGCCCACCATCTCGGCCACGATCTCCTCCCGGTCCGCCTCGTCGGTGTGATGCACCGCCACCCGTCGTCCATGGCGCAAGACCACAATGCGATCAGTCACGGCCAAGAGGTGATCCAGGTTGTTGCCGGTGAAGAGCACGGCGGTCCCCTTCTGCTGCCACCTCTGGATCAACGAGAGCAGCTTCTGCTGATAGGGATAGCTCAAAGAGAAGGTAGGTTCATCGATGATCACCAGGCGCGCTTCCCAAATCATCACCCGCGCCACAGCGAGCAGCTGGCGCTGTTCCGCCGAAAGATTATCCACGCGCTGCCGTAGGGTGCGGTATTTCACCTCCAGTTGATCCAACACCCGCCGGGCCTCACGCTCCATCCGGCGCCGATTGGGGATCCGCAGCCAGGGCAAAAGCAGCGACCACCCCAACTCCCGGCCCAGGAAGATGTTGCTCACGATGTCCAGGTGCTCCGCCAGCTCCGGCTCCTGGTAAATCACCTCGATCCCCAGCTCATGCCTCCGGAAAGGGTAGGAAAGTAAGCGTCCATCGAAGTATATCTCCCCTTCGGTAGGCGGCTCCAGGCCAGCCAGCAATTTGCAAAGCGCGGACTTTCCAGAACCACTCTGCCCGGCGACGCCCAACACCTCGGCGGGATAGATGCGCAAGCTGACATCCTCCACCGCCGAAAAAGCGCCAAAGTTTTTGGAAAGGTGGAGCACCTCCATCAGCGGTCGGGCTTCGATCATCTCATCCTCCGACCCGCCCCCCACCCCGGCTGCGATGCTGACGCCGCCAATGATCCAGGAGGATAAACAGCAGGATCATGATGCCGATAGCCAATGTCTGCCAGTAGGCGGGGAACCCCAACAGCACCAGGCCGTTTTGCATCACCTGCATGATGATGGCACCAAGCAGGATCCCGCGCACGTTGCCCTCACCGCCAAAGAGGCTGGCGCCTCCGATGACGGCCGCGGCGATGATGTTGAGCTCATAGCCCGTAGCGGCCGTGGGCACGGCCACCCCCAGTCGCGCGGTCATCAACAGCCCTCCCACCGCCGTCAGCAAACCGCCCAGGGTGTAGACCAGCACCTTGATCTGCCTGACGCTGACGTCAACGACCCGCAGGGCCTCCTCGTTGTGGCCCAGCGTGTAGATGTAGCGTCCCAACACCGTCTGCGTCAACAGAAGCTCCATCAACAGCGCCAACCCCAACATAATCAACACCGGGACGGGCAAGGCGAAGATACCCAGGTTCAGGCTGTTTTGACCGAAGGCGCGGAATTCGGGGGGTAACGTGCGCACCGGCCAGCCTCCCGTCAACCCAAAGATGAGCCCGCGCGCGATACTCATGGTCCCCAGGGTCACCATGAACGGCGGCAAGTTCAGGTGGCCCACCAGCAGGCCGTTGATCCAACCCACCAGCGCCCCCGTCAACAGCCCCACGAGAATGGCAAAGAAGACCGGCAGGCCCAGATCCAGGCTCAGGGCGCTGGTCAGCCCCGACAGCGCCATCACCGCGCCGACGGAGAGATCGATACCACCGATGATGATAATCATGCCTTCCCCAAAGGCCGCAATGGCGATCCAGGAGAAGGCGCGCAGGATGTTGGAGATATTGGTCCAGCCGAAGAACGTCTCGGTCCGCCACGCTAGAAAGCCGCCCAGGAGGAGAAGTAACCCCAACCCCAACACCTCGCGGCGGTTGACGAACTCGTACCAGAGCTCCCGAAGGAGTCGAAGAAGCGCGGTCCACCGCCGTGCTCCTGCGCGCCTGGCCTCGTTGTCGCCTCCTCTACGCACCAAAGATCACCCCCTAGGACGCCCGACCACCCCGGCTCACGACGTCCTCGACGATCTGCTGCAACGCCTCCGCGTCCAGATCCTTTTTGTCGAGAAAGGCCGCCGCCCCGGCTTCCAGCCCCAGCCGATGGAACTGGCGATCGGGATAGGCACTGATCAAGACCACGCGGGTCTGCGGCGTCTGCGCCTTGATGCGCCGCGTACAGCGAATGCCGTCCTCTCCATCGTTGAGGACCACGTCCACCAGGGCCAGCCGGGGGACAAATTGAGCCGTCAGCTGCAACGCCTCCGCGATGGTCGCTGCTTCGTGGATAACGGCCTGGGGGCAGACCTTGCGCAGCGCCCGCCGCAACTGACGACGATAGCGCCCGTTATCGTCCACCAGGAGGAGATCAATTCGCTCTTGGGGCGAGGCCGAGGGCGCTTCCAACCCAACGGCGACCTCCCGTTCCCCTAACAGCTGCGGATGGTCGATGGCATAGGCGAGCGCTTCCAAACGGCTCTGAACGTCCAGATGACGATAGAGGCGGGTGAGGTGGTTCTCCACAGTCTTGACGCTCAGACCCAGCCGCTCGGCGATCCCCCGATTATCCAACCCCTCTTTTAAAAGCCCCAGGATGTCCCGCTGCCGATCGGTCAGCTCGGGAAGCGCGGGCTCTCTCGCGGGCGGCGCGATCAGCTTATCGACCAACGAACCTGAGACCCACTTCTCGCCCTGAAGCACTCGTTGCACCGCCAACCGCAGGTCGTCGAGGGGCTGATCCTTCAGGTGATAGCCGTCGACGCCCGCCCGCAACAACCCCTGGACGTAGACGTCGTCGTCGTAGGCGCTGATGACCAGAATTTTCATCTCAGGATAGCAACGTCGAATCTCGCGCACGGCCTCGATGGGTTCAAAGTCGGGCATGGTCACGTCGATCAGCAGGAGATCGGGACGCCAACGCGCCAGCGCCGCGCGGAGGGAGGGACCGTCGCCCACCTCCTCCACGATCTCCAGCTCGTTCAGGGTCGAGAGGGCGTTCCGAAGTCCGGCCCGCACGACGGCGTGATCATCGGCCAAAAGCGCTTGGATCTTTTCCATACCCCGATTATAGGTCTACCCTGGGAGAGGAAAAACTGACTCCGCGCCCGAGCATCTGCATCTAAAGAGAGGAACAGCAGGCCGCGTCATACCGGCTGTAACGGAGCGCAGCGCAGTGAAGTCGAGGTATCTCCCCGGCTTGAAGCCGGCGTCGGCCGGCACAGAACGACATTCCAACCCGGCCCAAGGACGACAAGCAGGGACATCTGTAAGCCACGCCGCGCACTAGGGGAAATCCCCCAGTGAGGAAAGGGGGAAACTCCGCCTCGCGTTTGGGGGAAGTGGATTTGAGCATGAAAGCAATTTGAGTATAATAAGGGTTAGGGTTTTCGATCACGTCAATACAGCTCTTAACTTGCAACCTGTTGTAAACGGCCATGAAAAAGAGCACCCAAAAGCACGTGGAAACAACCTCCTCTCACCCTGTCGCCTGTCTGGGGATTATGGTCGCCGACGTCATCGGCCGCCCCGTACAGCGCATCCCCAAACCCGGGCGGCTGGTGTTGGTGGACGAGATGCAGCTGCACACTGGCGGCTGCGCCATCAACGTCGCCACGGCCCTGGCCCGCCTGCACATCCCCGTCACCGTTATCGGCAAGGTGGGCGTCGATCCCTTCGGTGACTTCCTGCTGGATCAACTGGAGCAACGGGGGATCGAGCGGGACTACGTCAGCCGCGATCCGCAAGCCGGCACCTCCGCCACCATGGTCATGGTGGGATCGGACGGGGAGCGTCGCTTCGTGCACTATATCGGAGCCAACGCCCGCCTCACGCTGGAGGACATCGACCTGGAGCTGCTGGAGCGCGTCAAGGTCCTGCACGTCGCCGGCGCGCTGGTGCTGCCGGGCCTCGACGGAGAACCCACGGCGCATCTGCTGCAGGAAGCCCGGGCACGGGGTGTTATCACCTTCCTCGACACCGTCTGGGACGACACGGGGCGCTGGATGGAAGTGCTGGGACCCGCCCTTCCTCACGTGGACTACTTCGTGCCCAGTCTGCCGGAGGCCCAGGCGTTGACGGGCCTGGACGCGCCGGAGGACGTGGCCCAAGCACTGTTGGATCGCGGTGTGGGCACGGTGGCGCTGAAGATGGGAAACGCCGGTTGCCTGGTCGCCACCCGGGACGGCGTTCCACGACACACACCCGCCTATCAGGTCCAGGTCGTCGACGCCACCGGTGCCGGAGACGCTTTCGCCGCCGGTTTTATCGCCGGCGTCTGGTTGGGCTGGCCTTTGGAGAAGACGGCCCGCTTCGCCAACG
This sequence comes from Anaerolineae bacterium, assembly GCA_049975525.1. Lineage (GTDB taxonomy): Bacteria > Chloroflexota > Anaerolineae > B4-G1 > SLSP01 > G713. Next base: position 4,420 of record JBNGCW010000025.1, on the reverse strand, counting down.
CCGTGGGCGCCCTCTGCGTCACCGGCCTGGGGGCCAGCGGGGGCGTGCGGTCTCTGGAGGAAACCCTGGCTTTCATGCAAAACACGCCTGTCCACCGCGCATAGGTTACTGCAGAAAGAGCACACGAAAGGAGCACCTGATGGAAAAATTCGGCTATCGCTTTTCCTTTGGTCCGTGGAACATCCAACCCGGCGCCGATCCCTTCGGCCCAGAGGTGCGCCCCACGCGCACGTTCGAAGAGAAGCTCAGCGTTTACAAAGAGCTGGGCTTCGATGCTGTACAGTTTCACGACGATGACGCCGTCCCCAACTTAAACGAGCTGACGCCAGAGCAGATCAGGAAGAAAGCCCGCGAGGTCCACGCCCGCATCTCCGACCTGGGATTGGTGGCGGAGTTCGTGGCACCCCGCCTGTGGGAGGATCCCCGCACCATCGACGGCGCTTTCACCGCCAACGACCCTCAGGCTCGCGCCTACGCCCTGGACCGCGCCAAGCGCGCCGTGGACATCGCCAACGAGCTGGAGACCGACCTGATGGTGCTCTGGCTGGCGCGGGAAGGCACCTACCTGCGCGAGGCGAAGGATCCCGTGTGGGCCACGCGGCAGCTGCTGGCGGCCCTCAACACGTTGTTGGACTACGATCCCCGGCTGCGCATCGTGATCGAGCCCAAGCCCAACGAGCCCATGGACGTGGCCTATATCCCCACCATCGGGCACGCGCTGGCACTGGGCATGCAGAGCAAGGCACCGGAACGGGTGGGGGTGCTGATGGAGACGGCCCACGTGGTGCTGGCCAACCTGGACCCGGCCGATGACCTGGGCTTTGCCCTCGCTTTCGACAAGCTCTGGAGCGTGCACCTCAACGACCAGAACGGCCCCAAGTACGATCAGGATCGCGCCTTTGGCGCCGTTAACCTGCGGCGCGCCTTCAACCAGGTGCGCGTCTTGGATCAACATCGCTACTGGGAAAAGGGCATGGTTGGATTGGACGTCAAGGCGCTGCGCACGCAACCGGCAGAGCTCGCCACCCGTCACCTGCGCAACAGCCTGCACCTCTTCCTCAAACTGGTGGAGCTCTCGCGCTCATTGGATCAGGCCCAGGTCGACGCCCTCATCGCCGCCCGAGACTACGAGGAGCTGGATTGGTTGATCCTGACCCATCTGATGGGAGAAAAGTAACTCTGAAACCGGAAGGGGAGAGAGATGAGCAAACGTCCCAAAAAATCTAAACAGCGACGCCTGGCTTTCTTCCAGTTTCGAGAGCTCAACGTGCTGGTGGCCCTGCTGCTCCTGTGTCTCTTCTTCTACTGGCGACGCCCGGAGACCTTTCTCAAACCGGCCAACCTGGCGGTGATCATGCGTTTCGTCGCCACCTTTGGCATGTTGGCTATGGGCGAGGTGCTGGTCATCATCACCGGCGGCATCGATCTGAGTGTCGGTTCCATGACCGCCTTGACGGGCGTGATCACCGCGTGGCTGATGCTCAAGGGCGTCTTTGGACTTCCGCCCTTCGCCATGGGCCTTGCCATCGCTATGGCGCTGCTCATCGGCATGTTGACCGGTATCTGGCACGGACTCTTCATCACCAAGCTGGGCATCCCACCCTTTATCATCACCCTGGGCACGTGGCTCATCGCGCGCGGTCTGGGCAGTTTTATCACCCGCGGCTACCCTCAGGTCTACCCTTCTGAATCACCGTTTCTGATCCTGGGCCAGGGCAACATCGGCGGTATCCCCATCATGTTCTTGATCCTGCTTGCAATCGCTTTCATCGTCTCCCTGATTCTCAACCACACCCCGCTGGGCTATCATATCTACGCCGTCGGAGGGAATATCGAAGCCACGCGGCTCTCCGGGATCAACGTGGATCGCGTACGTATCTTCTGCTACGCCACCAGCGGCTTCCTGGCGGCGCTAACCGGCGTGATCCTCGCTTCGCGCCTGGGACAGGGTACCCCTACCGTGGGCAGCGCCTACGAGCTGTGGGCTATCGCCGCCTCGGTCATCGGCGGCACCAGCCTGTTGGGCGGCGAGGGAACGGTGCTGGGCGCCATCCTGGGAGCAACCATCGTGGGCGTCATGCAAAACGGCATGGTCTTGCTCAACGTCTCCTCCTACCTCCAGGACGTGATCCTGGGCCTGGTGCTGGTGATCGCCGTCGTCTACGACACTCTACGACAGCGCGCGCAGAGTTGAACTCACTGCTACCAAAAACAAACGGGGCTACACACATTTGTGGGGACATGTCGATAAGGTTACGCGATGCCGCTAACGCTGCGTCGCTGACTACAAGCGGATTTTCGGTTGGTCATCCCTTCTCCCTAGTGGTTTTGACCGCGAAAGATCTTAGATGTAGGGCAGTTTTAGAGAAAGGAGGTGAGAACACCCAACAAAAGCAAGACTGCTACTTGCGTAACATGATTCGGTAACCTGTTGATTTCGAGCAGCAAAGGAGGAGGTATCCAAATGAAACGCACATGGATCATCTGGCTCTCCCTACTGGTAATCGCCAGTCTGGTGCTGGGGGGGTGCCAACGCACCACGCCCACCCCAGAGGAAGGAGAGACACCACCAGAGGAGATCAAAATCGTCGTGATCGGCAAGTCCGTCCACCCCTATTGGTCCAATGTGGAATTGGGGGTGAAAGCAGCCGGTCAGGATCTGGGTCTACCCGAAGATAACGTGATCTTCTTCGTGCCCCCCACGGAGGACGTCGCCAAGCAGACACAAACCATGGAGACCTACATCGCGCAGGGCGTGACCGGGATCGCCATCGCACCCTCTGACCCCGACGCCCTGGAGCCGGTGATGAAGAAAGCCGCCGAGGCGGGCATCATCGTCACCACACTGGATACGCCACCCGTGGAAAACTCCGTCTCCAAAGTCTACATCGGCACAGATAACTACTCCGCCGGCCAGATCGCCGGAGAGACCTTGAAGCAGCTGGTCACCAGCGGCAAGGTGGGCATCGGTCGCGGCTCTGACACCGCTCTCAACGCACTGCAGCGCACCGACGGCTTCTTAGACGCCGTTGCAGACACCGACCTGGAGCCACTGGAGCCGCTGAACGACAAAGAGGACGCGGGCCGCGCGCTCGACCTAGCGAACTCGGCCATCTCGGCAAACCCAGACCTGGCTGCGGCCTTCGGCGTCTACGCCTACAACGGCCCCGCCTGGGCGACCGCCATCAAAGAGGCCAACAAGGTCGATGAAATCAAATTGGTCTGCTTCGATGCCACCACGGACATCATCAACGGCATCAAAGAAGGCGTCATCGACGCGACCGTCGCCCAGCGTGAGTACGACATGGGCTACAAGTCCGTCGAGCTTATCTACAAGATGGCGACGATGGGCGAAGATGCCGCGATGGAGGAGATGGGCGTCGTAGACGGCGTCATCGACACCGGCGTCGATGTCATCACTCAGGCCAACCTGCAAGAGTACGCCGCCACCCTGGACGAAAAAGGCATCCCCCACGACTGGACCGTCGAGGGCTGGGAACCAGAGACCGACGAGGTCGAGCAGTGGAGCGAAGCGCCGGCCTCTGAAGGGGAGACACCCGAAAAGCTGACCTTTGCCTGGATCCCCAAGGCACTCAACAACCCCGTCTTTGAGGTAGGACGCGACGGCGCCTTCAAGAAAGCCGAGGAGCTCACCGAGCAGACCGACACCGAGGTCGAAGTGCTCTACGTCGCCTCCGTGGAGTCCGACGCCGCTGAACAGGCGCGCGTCGTCGAGGACGTCATCGCCAAGGGCGTCGACGGCATCGGTATCTCATGCAACGACCCCACCGCCTGCATCGATCCCATCAACAAGGCCGTCGAAGCCGGCATCCCCGTCATGACCTGGGACTCCGACTCCCCTGACAGCAAGCGCTTCACCTACCTGGGCGTCGATAACTACGAGGGCGGTCAGGCCGCCGGCGAACTGCTGGTCAAGTTCATGGGCGAGGAGGGCAAAGTCGCCCTGCTCACCGGGGTCCCCGGCGCCTTCAACCTGGAGGAGCGCATCCGCGGCTTCAAGGACTACGTCGCCGACTACCCCGGTATCGAGATCGTCACCACCGTCTACTGCAATGACGACATCAACCTCGGCGTGCAGGTGGTCGAGGAGACCATGCAGGCCCATCCGGACCTCAACGGCTGGTTCTTCGTCGGCCTGTGGCCGCTCTTCGCCGAGCGTGGCTCCATGCCTCTCTGGGAGGAGGCCTCCCTCAACGGCGATCTGGTCAACATCGTCTTCGACACTCTCCCCGTGGAGCTGGAGTACCTGCAGGACGGCTACGTCCACGGCCTGGTAGGCCAGAAGTACTGGGGCTGGGGCTACGACACCATCCAGATGCTCTATGACTACATCGTCAAGGGCACCCGCTACGACGACTTCACCAACTCCGGCATGGACATCGTCACCGAGTGCAACGTC
>JBNGCW010000024.1:2105-68573 GCA_049975525.1 Anaerolineae bacterium | reverse complement strand
CACAACATATACCCCATATTTTTCTTTGGCTGCCCCTTTTTTCAGGGCAGCCAACGTTTAACATGATGAGCAGCCAGGCGCAACGCACTTTCGATCCACAAACCATAAAGGTGCATGGGCTTCCCCGGGCCCTTTTTCAATTCCCGGCGCCTTTTTCTCCGTAAGTGCATCGCACCACTCACAAAACTAAACAGACACCAGACCCCATGATATAGAAAGCTTAGCATAACTTCGCATTCTTGCCCAGCGGGTCCGGCGTCCATCATCCCCCTTTCAGGTCAGAAAGATTCCAACCCGAATCGGCGCACCGAATTTTAATATTTTTCTTATGGTTCGCTTATCTCTTTCTAATCTCCGCTCCCTATACTTCAAAGTGAAGATAAGATAATCAATCCCAATGGACTGTACCTTTTAGGTGCGTCGGGAATTCAGGCGTTAACTATTCTCTTTAAAGTAACATAAGGAGGTGAAAAGATGTCACTGCTACGTAGACGATCAGATGATTTCGTTTCGCTGCGTGACGCCATGAATCGGCTCCTGGAAGAGAGTTGGGTACGACCCTTTGGCGAAGGCTTCGGACCTCAGGTGCCGGCTGTGGACATGATCGACAAAGAGGACCACATCCTCGTCAAAGCCACGGTGCCGGGCCTGAAAGCGGAGGATCTGGAGATCACCACGGTGGGCAACACCCTGACCATTAAGGGTGAAGTCAAGGAAGAGAAGGAAGAGGGCGAGGAAGACCGCTACATCTACCGTGAACGTCGCTACGGTGCCTTCTGCCGCTCTTTCACACTGCCCGAGGAGATCGACGCCGACAAAGCCGAGGCTGAATTCGAGGACGGCATCCTGACCTTGCAATTACCCAAAGCGGAATCGGCAAAGCGCAAGAGCATCACCGTGAAGGCTAAAAAGTAAACAATCCAACAAGCATAGGAGGTCAACAATGTCACTGACAAGATGGGGTCCCTTTGATGATCTGGTATCACTCCGTAACGCTATGGATCGGCTGCTAGAAGAGAGCGTCGTGCCTTCCTGGTTCGCGGAGGGCGAGCGCCCGGCCCGCCGTCGAGGGCTGCGTCTGCCGGTAGATGCCTACTCCACCGACGAGGAGATCGTCATCCTCGCGCCGGTGCCCGGCGCAGATCCCGACGACGTCGAGATCACGCTGGAGAACGACACCCTGACCATCCAGGGCGAGTTCAAAGCGCCGCTTGAAAACGTCAACTACCTGCTCAACGAACGCGCCTACGGTCCCTTCGGACGCACGCTGCATCTCAACGTGCCGGTGGAGACGGATCGCATCGAGGCTACCTTCGAGAACGGCCTGTTGAAGATCGTCTTGCCGAAGGCCGAAGAGGTCCGACCGCGCGTCATCAAGGTCAAGTCGAAGAAAAAGTAGCAACCGGGAGACACACAAAGGGGGCCGGTCTCCGAGAAAAAGCTCGGGCCGGCCCCGCAGCTGTGCCTACCGACTTGAGCCGGTCTTCTGCAGGGACCTGGAGGCCCAATGTGGCGTAGTCCCCGACAGGCGATGAAGTACCCAAGGGGAGCGGTCCCGGCCAGCAGCCCAGACGGCGACGTGGCCTCACTTGCAGGTGAGGCCACCTTTTCATGTTCCCGTCCCCCAAAGGCCATCCTTAAATCAAGTGCGACGCACCTTCGAACGTTTGAACATAGCCATCTCGTCTATGCCGGGATGGGTTTTTAGCCAACATGATCGGGCCATCGCAGGCGCGTTGCACCTGATACCGTAATTTCAACGGCTATCTTATCTCCCATTTTATGCTATAATTGTTAAGGATATAGTTGAAATGAATCGAGGGCTCGCCTGCGAGGAGGATAAAACTGATGAGAGAACAGCAGACAAGCATGAGTTTGCCGGTCAAGGGCATGACCTGCGCTTCGTGCGTGGCTCACGTGCAGAAGGCGTTGAGCAAAGTGGACGGTGTGGGAGAGGTGAACGTCAACCTGGCGACGGAGAAGGCCAGCCTCTCCTTCAAGACCGAGGTGCCCACCGCCGCCCTGGTCAACGCGGTGCGGGAATCGGGCTACGACGTCGCCACGGAGACGATGACGCTGCCCATCGGCGGGATGACCTGCGCTTCCTGTGTCGCCCACGTGCAGAAAGCGCTCAGCCGCGTGCCCGGCGTCGTGGACGCCAACGTCAACCTGGCGACGGAACAGGCGACGGTGACCTACGTGCCCGGCACGACAGGCCTGGACGCCTTCCGCAAAGCCGTCGGCGAGGCAGGCTACGAAGTCCTGGAGGTCGAAGCAGAGGCACAGCGAGCGTCGCCCAGCGAGGAGGCCGAACGCAAGGTCGCCGAAGCGCGCTTCCGCATGCGCGTGGCCTGGATCTTCACAGCCGTGATCATGGCCTGGATGATCCCGGAGATGCTCTTCGGCCTCACGTGGCCCAGCCCCCTGATCTTCAACCTGGGCATGATCGTGCTGGCCCTGCCCGTGCTCTTCTGGGTCGGGCGGAAGACCTACAGCAGCGGCCTCCGCGCGGCGCTGCACGGCTACGCCAACATGGACACGCTGATCACCCTGGGCACCGGCGTCTCGCTGCTCACCGGCCCCGCCTCGTTCTTCGCGCCGGTGGCGAACTACGCCGGCGTCTCGGCGATGATCATGGCCTTCCACCTGACGGGGCGCGCCATCGAAGAGACGGCAAAGGGGCGGGCCTCCCAGGCCATCCGCAAGCTGCTGGAACTGGGCGCCAAGACGGCCCACGTGCTGCGCGACGGCATGGAGGTCGAGGTGCCCATCGAGCAGGTACAGGTCGGTGACGTGATGGTGGTCCGACCGGGGGAGAAGATCCCCACCGACGGTGTCGTGGTGGACGGCGAGAGCGCCGTGGACGAATCCATGGCGACGGGCGAATCGATGCCCGTCACCAAGAGCGTGGGCGACGAGGTCATCGGTGCCACCGTCAACCAGGAGGGCCTGCTCAAGGTCAAAGCGACGCGCGTGGGCAAGGACACCTTCCTGGCCCAGGTCGTCAAGCTGGTGGAGCAGGCGCAGGGAACCCGCGTCCCCATCCAGGCCTTCGCCGATAAAGTCACCTCGGTCTTCGTGCCCATCGTCATCACCCTGGCGGTGCTGACGCTGCTCTCGCGGCTGCTCTTCCCGGAGGCCACGCGGGCCCTGACGGCGGCCGGCGCCTTTCTGCCCTGGGTCAACGCCAACCTGGGGACGCTCACCCTGGCCATCGTCGCCATGGTCTCCGTCTTTGTCATCGCCTGCCCCTGTGCGTTAGGTCTGGCGACCCCGACGGCGCTGATGGTCGGCAGCGGCATGGGCGCCGAGCACGGCATCCTCATCCGCAGCGGCGAGGCCATCCAGACGCTCAAAGACGTGGGCGTGGTGATTTTCGACAAAACGGGCACGATTACGAAGGGGAAACCGGCGGTGACGGATGTCATTCCGAATGATAAATTTAAAATGACAAATGAAAACAGTTTGCTCTATTGGGCGGCGAGCGCCGAGCGCGGATCGGAACATCCGCTGGGGCAAGCCATGGTGGCGCGGGCCGAAGCAGAGGGCATCGCGTTGGACGAGCCCCGCGAGTTCCGGGCCCTGCGCGGCAAGGGCGTGAGCGCCCAGATCGACGGGATGACGGTGCTGGTGGGGTCGCGGCGGCTGCTGGAGGAGAACGACATCGCCGTCACCGGCCTGGAGGCCCACTTGCAGCGTCTGGAGGCCGAGGGCAAGACGGCTATGCTTGTCGCCGTCAACGGCGAGGTGGCGGGCGTCATCGCGGTGGCCGATACGCTCAAGGAGGATTCCAAACAGGCCATCGACGCCCTGCACGAGCTGGGCGTAGAGACGGCGATGCTGACGGGGGACAACCGCCGCACCGCCGAAGCCATCGCGCGCCAGGTGGGCATTGACCACATCGTCGCCGAGGTGCTGCCCGACGGCAAGGTGGCGGAGGTGCGCCGCCTGCAGGAACGCTTCGGGCGCGTGGCTTTCGTCGGTGACGGCATCAACGACGCGCCGGCGCTGACTCAGGCCGACGTGGGATTGGCCATCGGCACGGGCACCGACATCGCCATCGAGGCCAGCGACGTGACGCTGGTACGCGGCGAGCTGACGGGCGTCGTCGAGGCCATCAACCTGAGCCGGGCGACCTTCCGCAAGATCCGCCAGAACCTCTTCTGGGCCTTCTTCTACAACGTCATCATGATCCCGCTGGCGATTGCTGGATGGATGCACCCGGTGCTGGCAGAGGTGGCCATGGCAACCAGCTCCATTACCGTGGTCACCAACGCCAACCTGCTGCGGCGCGTAGACATCCGCCCGGCGTACGCGCGCTCGTCCTCCGAGGTTGCACAGTTACCTCGTTAAGCCCCGCCAGAGCACTCAGGGAAAACCACCAGCCTCGGAGACTTCTAACATCTCCGAGGCTTTGCTTGGGGATATCTCAATTTGTTCCCCCGCCGTGACCTCTGATTGTGTTTTCGCTTGAATATGCTAAGATCAGTCCTATCCGGGGACGTACTTACGTACTGAAGCCATGGAAGCCCCGTGACATCAGCAAGCAGCCCGCACACCACTCAGACGGACAGGAGACAGGAAACATGTCCAAGCAACGCATTCTCGTCGTAGAGGATCACAAACTCCTGCTGCAGGCCATCCACGATCTTTTAGAATCGCAGGGGTACGAGGTCGTGACAGCCCTCGACGGCATCGAGGCGTTGGAGATCATGGAGGAAATGACACCCGACCTGGTTCTCTCTGACATCATGATGCCCCACATGGACGGCTACACGCTCTATAAAAAAGTGCGGGAGAACCCGAATTGGGTTCGTATCCCCTTCATCTTCCTCACCGCCCGAGGCCAGCACGAAGACATCAAACGCGGCAAGGCGCTGGGCGTTGAAGACTACCTCACCAAGCCCTTCGACAGCGAAGAGGTCGCCATCACCGTACGCTCCCGGCTGGAGCGCACGCGCGCTATCCAGCAGGCTTCCGACCGCGAGTTCGAGGAGCTTAAACAGCAGATCGTCAACGTCCTCAGCCACGAGCTGCGCACCCCCCTCACCTACATCACCGGCTACACCGAGCTGGCCCTGGAAGACGCGTCTGAACTGGCCCCGGAGGAGCTGATGCTCTTCCTCCAGGGGATCAAGAAAGGCGCCGACCGCCTGAAAGGTCTGGTGGAAGATCTCCTCATCGGCGTGCAGTTGGACACGGGGCACAGCGCCCAGGAGTATGCGAGGCTGGCGCAGGTCAACACAGAGCCGGCCGACCTGGTCCGGCAAACCGTCCAGGCCTATCAGCCCATGGCCCAGGAGAAAGGGGTCGAGCTGGAGGCGGAGATCGCCCCCACGCTGCCGCCAGTGGAGCTCCATCCACTCTTCTTCCAGGACGCTCTGGGGCGTCTCGTCGAGAACGGCATCAAATTTTCACCGGATCCCCCGTGCCGCGTCCAAGTCGAGACCGTCGTCACCGAAGACGAAATCCACATCCGGGTCTCCGATCAAGGGCCGGGCATCCCGCCGGAACAGCAGAAGCACATCTTCCAGCGCCTGCAACAGGTCGAGCGCGATAAGATGGAGCAACAGGGCACCGGCATGGGACTCTTCATCGCGCGTTCCTACATCCGCTTGCACGGCGGTGACGTCACCGTGGAGAGCAAACCCGGCGAGGGAAGCACCTTTACCCTCAGCCTGCCCATCGCAAAGGACGCCTAGTACCGGAGAGGCACGGCTCCGCTCCGGCTTCAACGGCAAACCAGAAACCAACCCCCAGGGGCTGCGAGATCTCCTGGGGGTTTGCCATGCACCCTCACGGGCCTGCGGAGCTGTGGCCGGTCCCTTCGCTTGCGCTCAAGACATGCTCCCGACCGGGTCACAGTGGGGCTTATCCTTCTCCTACCTTCTCATTATCGGAGACCGGCAGGCTCCCCAGCAACAGCATCGGACTGATACCCTCCTCCGTGATGACGATCTTCGCGTTGTTGCGCAAGGCATTCTCCGTCACCTCCAGCTGACGGAGCACCTGCGCGTTGCCCTGGAAGTACTTTTGGGCCGCCTCGTTGACCACGCGGATGGCCTCAGCTTTGCCCTCGGCGACCTGGATGGCGGCTGCCCGCTCGCCCTCGGCCCGCCGGATGGTGGCTTCGCGCTCCCCTTCGGCCTTCTGGATTGTGGCTTTCTTCTCCTGCTCGGCAGCCTCGAACTTGCCTGTCGCCAGAAGTCGCATGGCGCGGCGCTCCTGCTCGGCCGTCTTCTGCTTGTGCATCGCCTGCTTGATGTCCTCCGGTGGATCGATGAGCATGATCTCGATCTTCCCCACCTGCAGGCCCCACTCGGCCGTGAAGGCGTTAAGCACACGCTTCAAGTTGGTGGCGATTTTCTCCCGCGCCACCAGGCTTTCGTCCAGCGTCAAGTCCCCGAACTCCTGCCGCAGGTTGGTCATCGCCAAGCGCACCACCGCGCGCTTCCAATCGTCGATGTTGTAGAAGGTCTCTTTGATAGATTCCTCGTCGGCGGCCGGGCGCACCCACATCACCCCGTCCACGCGGATCTCCACGTTGTCCTTGGTGATAACCGGCTGAGGCGGGATCTCCATGGTGTGCTCGCGGATATCGCGCACGCGGACGACGCTCACTATCGGAATCTGATAGCCGATCCCAGGCATCACAAATCCGGCATAACGACCCAACACTTCTCGAATACCTCGCTCGTAGGGTTTCAACGTATACACCGGCGACCGTATAATTCTCATTGCACTCCTCCTGAAAAAAATGAACACGGCCTGGGCCTCTTTCTTCTCTCCCCAAACAGGTGAGAAAACGCGTGACGCGAACTTTCCCACAGGTAAGGGTGAGTTTGGAAGAGATCCGATTTTTAGTCGTTCCCTTCAAAAGAGGCTACAACATCACCTTGGGCTGGTACTCACCCCAGACTTCGCGCAGGACGCCGCAGATTTCGCCCAGGGTACAATCCGCTTTGACCGCCTCGACAAAGCGCGGCATCATGGGCGCGCCGGGGGTTTCTGCGCCCTCGCGGACGCGCTCCAGCGCCGCCGAGGCGCGGGCCTTATCCCGACGCTGACGCAGCGCCGCCAGCCGCTCACGTTGCGCTTCTTCGATAGCCGGATCGACCTGCAACCGCTCCAACTCCTCCGACTCCACCTCTTCCTGGAACTTGTTCACGCCGACGATGATGCGCTCCCCCTGTTCGACCTCCCGCTGAGCTGCATAGGCCGCTTCGGCGATTTCCGCCTGCAGGTACCCCTCCTCCACCGCTGCCGTCGCGCCGCCCAGCTCATCAATCTCGTCGATGTACTCGAAGGCGCGAGCCTCGATCTCATGAGTGAGACGCTCGATTTCGTAGGAGCCGGCCAGCGGATCGACGACATCGGCGACGCCGGATTCGTAGGCCAGGATCTGTTGGGTGCGCAGCGCCAGACGGACGCTGCTTTCGGTGGGCAGCCAGAGCGCCTCGTCCATGGAGTTGGTGTGCAGCGATTGGGTCCCGCCCAGCACCGCCGCCAGCGCCTGCAGCGTGACGCGCACCACGTTGTTCATAGGTTGCTGCGCCGTCAGCGTGGAGCCGGCCGTCTGGGTGTGGAAGCGCAGTCGCCACGAGCGGTAGTTTTCGGCGCCGAAGCGTTCCTTCATGATCCGGGCCCACATGCGCCGCGCCGCACGGAACTTGGCGATCTCCTCCAGGAAGTGGTTGTGGGCGGCGAAGAAAAACGAGAGGCGCGGCGCGAAGCTGTCCACCTCCAGCCCGGCCTCCAGGGCCGCCTCAACGTAAGCGATAGCGTTCGCCAACGTGAAAGCCACTTCCTGCACCGCCGTGCAGCCGGCTTCGCGCATGTGATAGCCGCTGATGCTGATGGGGTTCCACCGGGGGACGTTCCCGGCGCCGTAGCGGAAGGTGTCGGTGATCAGGCGCATGGAAGGGCGTGGCGGGAAAATGTAGGTGCCGCGCGCCACGTATTCTTTGAGGATGTCGTTCTGCAGCGTACCTCGCAACTGCTGCGGCGCGACGCCCTGCTCCTCGGCTACGGCGATGTACATCGCCCACAACACGGCCGCCGGCGCGTTGATGGTCATCGAGGTACTCACTTTGTCCAAAGGGATGCCCTCGAAGAGCGTGCGCATATCGTCCAGCGAGCTGATGGAAACCCCGACCTTGCCCACCTCCCCGATAGCCATCTCGTCGTCGGCGTCGTAGCCCAACTGGGTGGGCAGATCAAAGGCCACCGAGAGGCCGGTCTGCCCCTGGTCCAGCAGATAGCGGTAGCGGGCGTTGGACTCCTCGGCCGAAGCGTAACCGGCGTACTGTCGCATGGTCCACAGCCGTCCCCGGTACATCGTCGGCTGAACGCCTCGGGTGAAAGGATACTCGCCCGGGAACCCCAGATCCTCCAGGTAATCCAGCGGCACCTCGGGCGGCGTCAGAATCTGTTGGAGGGGGATGTCGGAAAGTGTGGTAAAGCGTTCCCGACGTTCGGGGTAGCGGTCGGTGACCCGCTTCAACGTCGTCTCCTGCCAACGTCGCTTCTCTTCCAAAATCTTTTCCTCTTCTGTCGTCATAAATCCTCCTTGGGTAAACATGCGCAGCTGCGGTAAAAAGCCCCGACCAGAGAGTCCTGGGGTTCCTTAATTATAGCCGAACTCCCTCGGATGATAAATGCGGGCTGGATCCCAGGTGATGCCAACCTCAGGGGAATGGGGGGCAGCCAGGTGCTCCTGCAACCCTGACGTCTGGGGCGCGGCGTCACGTGAGGCAAGGGCCGTCAGGACATCGCCATGGGACCGGTGTCCCCCCTTCAATTGTCCGCGGGCGCTTCTTCCTCGGAGGGCTTCAAAACGAGTTTATACCCCTTACCCCGTACCGTCTCAATGACAAAGGGGCCATCCAGCGTCTTGAGGGCTTTCCGCAACAAGTGGATGTGCACGTTCAAGGTGCGCGTGTCTTCCAGGAAATCGGTCCCCCAGACCTCCCCCATAAGACGCGCTCGCGTCAGCAGCTCTCCCGGAGCCCGGAGAAAGGACTGCGCCAACGCCGACTGTTTCGGCGTCAGAAAAGTCTCCTCCGTATCGAAAGCCAGAGCGTGAGCCACAGGGTCCAGCTGCAATCCCTGCCAGCTGATCACCTTCCCCACCTCCTCCGGCAGCAGACGTGAGAGACGGTTGAGCAGTTGCCGGTCGGAAAAAGGACGACAGAGGGTATCGTGAGCGCGAGGAAGGCCGTCAGGAGAACACGTTTTATCAAGCAGGAAAAAGAGGATCAGACCGGGCAGGCGTTTTCGCAGATCGCGACAGAACCGTTCAAGGCTGAAGCGGATGGAGGGCACGTCGATCAGCACAAGGTCGTACAGGCGGGCTTCCAACTCTGCCATCGCCGCGCGTCGTCCCCGCACCAGCGCGACCTCGTAGTGACGACGTAAGGTCGGCAACACCCTCCGTTCCATAGTGTGGTACCGCTCTACAAACAAAATTCTGTAACAATCCAAAGGAAAACTCCACAGATCGGTGTGATAATCTCTACGAAACCTACGGCTTCATCAGGGTCCCAGTCAGGTACAACGCCGATTTTCACAGCTTTATGGCTGACCCTTCGAAATCCTGAAGTCCCCCAACGCTGGCTGCCTTGAAAAAAGGGGCAGCCAAAGAAAATATGGCCTATTTCTCTACTGAAAAACCTTTTTTCAGGTGAGTCAACGTTGATTCACCTGAGAGAAGGTGAAAAAATCAGGTTTCCGGTCAGCCATCCCCTATATCCTGTAAGAGATGAAAACGATCCCCACCCTACATAATAAAGGTCGTAGTCGGGTACAGAGCTCATAGACGGTGGGGCTTCGTGGCCAACCACAAGCCTTCCGGATCTGAAGTTACGGTACAAAGCATGGCATCCGACTCAATCCTGGGGCCTTAATTTCAGATCACATGCTAAGATGCATCGAGAAGGCTACATCCGTGAGCTATTATATCACAATTATCCTCAGCACCATATCAAATCTGTTAAGTCTCGGTTTCCATCGCCCCGCCTCGGCCTCCCTCCGGCATCTGCGCACACTTCGAATATAGTCTTAAATCTGAGTATTGACAAAATGTAAATACTATGTTATTATCATAGTGGAAACGAGCGGAACGAGGAGGCGCGTATGCCCAGAGGTCATCGAGGCAGAGGTAGAGGTCCCCGTCCCCGATGGGGGCGGCAAATGCGCATCATGGAGCCTATGATTTTGCTGCTGCTAGCTGAAACACCGGCGCATGGCTACCTGTTAGCCGAGCGCCTGGAAGAGATCTTCAGGGTCCAGGGGATAACACCCCAGACGGTCTATCGCGCCCTACAACACATGGAGGCAGCCGAATGGATCGTTCCCTCGTGGGACATGGAGAGCGCTCAGGGGCCGCCGCGCAAAGTCTACGAGATCACGCCGGCGGGTGAGGCGGCGCTGGCAGCCTGGGCCGAACACATGCAAAGGCTGCACGAGATGACCGAAGTCTTTCTCGAACGTTATCAGGCGTATGCCGGCACATAGCGCCGCCCCACGGCGGTGCTGACATTACGGCTGACTCACCTGAAAAAGGCGGGAAAATCGGATCCCAGTCGGTCACCCCGAACCCTGAGCACGGCGAAGGGTGAGGGATTTCGTGGTTTTGACCACGGATTTTCCCATATGTAGGGGCAAGGTTTGGATAAATCCGATATTTAGGGGTTATGTCAGTGAAGTCACATGTTCATGAGCAACAGGAGGTGAAAACTATGTTTGGATATGGACGCGGATACGGATTCGGGGGTGGCTGGGGCCGAGGCGGTTTTGGTCGCGGCTTCGGCCCGGGCGGGGGTGCCTGCGTGAGCTACTACATGACCCATGGCACGTGGCCCGCCTGGTCGCGCTGGGCCGGCGGCCCCGGCTACTGGCGCGCCATGGTCGCGCAAAACGTGGCTCCCGATGCCTGGACGCCTCCCGCCGCGCCGATGGACGAGGTTCAGCAGTTGCGTCAGGAGGTTCAACAGCTGCGGACCCAGATCGACGAGGCACTCCGGCGTCTGAGCGAACGGAGCGCGTGAGCAACCCGTGGACCGCCGACGACCCAGGCGCTCAGTTCGCCTCATCGGCGGTCCACATCTGACGACGTGCAACCGTACAATAGAACAACGGTTTAACAGCCTGTTTCCGTAGAGTCAATGAGATACATTCAGGAGGTAGAAAAGTGAAAATTGCCATCAGTGCATCACGTGGCGACATCAACGCACCGGTCGATCCGCGCTTTGGTCGTTGCCCCTATTACGTCTTCGCCGACACCGAGAGCGACGCCGTGGACATCGTCCCCAACGAGGCAGTCATGGCGGGCAGTGGGGCCGGGATTCAGGCGGCACAGTCCATCGCCCGGCGTGGGGTGCAAGCCGTCATCACCGGCAACGTGGGCCCCAACGCTTTCCAGGTCTTCGATGCAGCCGGTGTGACCGTCCACACGGCAACCCAGATGACGGTGAGCCAGGCGATTGAGGCCTTCAAAGCCGGCAATCTACCGCAAGTCGGCGCCCCCACCGGCCCCGCGCACGCGGGCATGGGCGGCGGGATGGGCATGGGGCGCGGCATGGGGATGGACCCCAACACCACTGCGCCATCCGCTCCCCCGGCCCCACCCCAAGATGAGCTGCGCGCGCTCAAGCAAGAGGTGGGCGACCTGCGCAAATCCGTCGCCACGCTATTGGAAAAAGTCGACGAGCTGACGCAGAAATCGTAGCCCAGATGCAAGGAGAGTGCGATGAGCGGCACGGCACTTGAAACGCGAAACGCAGAGGCACCGGACGTACAGAGAACTGCGCCTCCGGACGCTCAAAGGCCGACCGTCATCGACGTCGAGGCCCGTCCCCTCACCCGGAAGGGATCAGCGCCGACCGCGCAGCTGATCGAGCGAGGACTGGCGCTGCTTGCCAGCCTGATGCGCCTGGCGCTGCTCTGGGTACAGAATCGTGAGGAGCACGTGCAGCGAATCACGCCAACGCAGCAAACGTTGACAACACCGACGTCCACACCGGCAGGGCGCCGTTCATCTTCTTCACGCTGTGGCGGACAACGACAGCGACGACGTCATCGAGGCAGAACAAACACGTAATGATGCTTTCACGCTTCACGTTTTTTGTCTATTTTTGCCTAAAGGAGGTGGAGATACCATGAAATATATCGCACGAGGCCGCGGACACGGCGGCGGTGGTCGTGGCAGTGGCGGCGGACGCGGGCGCGGCGGCGGGAACAAGCCCGGTTCGGGACCCGGTGGCACCTGTGTCTGCCCTAACTGCGGACACAGCCAACCGCACCAGGTCGGCGTTCCCTGCTACACGCTGACCTGCCCCAACTGTGGGACTAAACTGGCCAAAGCATAGACAGGCGTTGGAACGTTCGCATGTGTGAACGTTCCAACGTTTCACATTCGCACACACAAAGGAAAAAGGAGATAGCATGCGCATCGCCGTATCAGCCGATAACGCTCAAGGTTTAGAGAGCATCGCAGCCCATCACTTTGGACGCTGCCCTTATTACGTCTTTGTGGACCTCGACGGTCACGAAATCAAGAACGTTGAGACATTAAGGAACCCCTACTATGAAGATCACCGCCCCGGCGCCGTGCCCCAGTTGATCCACGAGCACGGCGTCGACGTGATGTTGGCCGGCGGCATGGGCCGCCGCGCTATCACCCTTTTTGAGCGCTACGGTATCGAGACGTACACCGGCGCTTCGGGCACCGTACGCCGCGCCATCGAGCAGTATCTGGGCGGCACGCTGGAGGACGCGCGTCCCTGCAAGGAACACAGCGGGGGTGATCACGATCACGGGCACGACGACGAGCACGGCGAGATCAGACGGCTGCGCGAGGAGGTCGCCGCGCTGCATAAGCAGATCGCCGAGGCTGGCGAGCGCCTGGACGCGCTGAGCTAGCCATGCTCACGCTGACCTGCATCGTTGAGGACAGCCCCGCTCCGCCGCTCAAGCACGAGCACGGCCTCGCCATCTGGATCGAGACGCCGGCGGGCAAGGCGCTTTTCGACACGGGCGGCAGCGGCGCGGTGTTGCTGCACAACCTGGCGCACCTGGGCTTCGACCCCAGCACGCTGGACGCCGTCGCCCTCAGCCACGCGCACCACGACCACACGGGCGGGTTACCGGCGCTGTTGAAGCGCCTGGCGCCGGGGACGCCGCTCTACGCGCATCCCGCCCTCTTCGGTCCCCGCTACTCCGATCACGGCGAAGGTCCCGAGCGCAAGGGGCTGGGCGCGGTGCGGCTGACGCGCGAGCCACTGGCGGCGCGACTCGATCTGCGCCTGAGCGCCGAGCCGCAGCAGATCCTGCCCGGCGTCTGGACCACGGGCGAGATCACGTCGCGGCCCTATCCTGAAGGACGCAGCAGACGCCACACCGTCGTCGAGGACGGCGCGCACCTACCCGATCCCTACACCGACGATCTCTCGCTGGTGCTGGAGACGGACGCCGGCCTCTTCCTGCTCTGCGGCTGCTGTCACGCAGGCCTGCTCAACACGCTGGCGCAGGTGCGAAGCCGCTGGGACGCGCCCATCGTAGGCATCGGCGGCGGGACGCACCTCATGGGCGCGACTCAGGCCACGCTCGACCAGACCGTCGCCACGCTCAAGGGGCTAGAGGCGCTGAGGATTGCATGGCTGGGCCACTGCTCCGGCGACGCGTTCCTGAAAGCGGTGCAGAACGCCCTGGGACCGGCGCGCTTCCGGCGGTGCAAGGCTGGCACAAAAATCACGGGGCAAGAGGCATGAGGCAGGGGGCAAGGGGCAGGGGGCAGGCGGTATACACGATCTTGTGCTTGCAATAGAAATATCTGCTTAATTTGCTCAATCTGCTGATCTGTAAGGAGCTGTGTCGCCAAAGATGAAGATCACAGTAGCAAGCGGAAAGGGCGGCACCGGCAAGACCACGGTGGCGGTGAATCTGTTGCTCGCCGTCGCAGGGTTGGATGTGCCGGAACGCCCGGAGATGTTGACGTTTTTGGATTGTGACGTGGAGGAGCCCAACGCCCACATCTTCCTCAAGCCGGAGCTGACGCGCTCCGAGGAGGTGGGAGTGCTGCTGCCCCAGGTCGATTTCGAGGCGTGCACCAGATGCGGCACCTGCGCCGAGGTCTGCGCCTTCAACGCCATCGCCGTGCTGGGGAAGAAGGTGCTGGTCTTCCCCGAGCTCTGTCACGGCTGCGGCAGCTGCACATACAACTGTCCGGAGCACGCCATCCACGAAGCGCTGCGGCCCACAGGTCGGCTGGACTGGGGCACGGTGACCGCCGACGGCGCGACGGTCGCCTTCGGGCAGGGTGAGATGAACGTGGGCGAGGCCATGGCGACACCCATCATCCGCCGGCTGAAGGCAAAGGGACTCTCCGACGGCGAGGGCACACTGGCGATCTTAGACGCACCGCCCGGCAACGCCTGCCCGGTGGTGGAAACCATGCGCGGCTCGGATTTCGTGCTGCTGGTGACGGAACCGACGCCTTTCGGGCTGCACGACCTGCGCGTGGCGGCCCAGGTGGCGCGGGAGGAGTTGGGCCTGCCCATCGGCGTCGTCATCAACCGCGAGGGCGTCGGCGACGAGGGCGTGGAGGCCTTCTGCGCCCAGGCCCACATCCCCATCCTGCTGCGCCTGCCGCTGGATCGGCGCATCGCCGAGGCCTACGCCGACGGCGTCCCGGTGGTGCAGGCGCTGCCCGAATACCGCCCGGCGTTCGAGCAGTTGTATGCAAAGATAGAGGCTGCTGAAAAAAGGTGAAATGTGCGTTATTTCAGGTGAGTCAAGTCAGGCTTTTCACATAGCCTTGTACGCATTGGCGACACACCTGCCTAATCTGCTGAGCTCTCTAAGATGAGGTGAAGGAAAATTCATGAACGCTCCCAAACAAGTCGTCGTTTTGAGCGGCAAGGGCGGCACGGGCAAGACGAGCGTGGCGGCGGCGCTGGTGGACCTGGCGGCGCAGGAGCAGGCCATCGCCATCGCCGACGCCGACGTGGACGCCTCGAATTTAGATCTGGTACTCTCCCCGAAGCGATTGGAGACGCATCCCTTCAGGAGCGGACTGCTGGCGCAGATCGACGCGGCGACCTGTATCCGCTGTGGGCAATGCGAGGCAGCCTGCCGCTTCGAGGCCATTGTCCCGGGGACCAACGGGAGCGCCTACCGCGTCGATCCCCTCGCTTGCGAGGGCTGCGCGGCCTGCGTCTACCGCTGTCCCGTGGAGGCCATCTCGACAACGGAGCCGCAGGTCGGCGAGTGGTACGCCTCGACGACGCCCTACGGCCCACTCTACCACGCACACCTCTACGCCGGTGCGGAGAACTCCGGCAAGCTGGTCACCCTGGTCAAGCAGCAAGCGCGCCTCCGGGCGCTGGACGACGGGCGCGCCCTGGTGCTCATCGACGGGCCGCCGGGCATCGGCTGTCCCGTCATCTCGGCGGTCTCCGGCGCGGATCTGGCGCTGCTGGTCGTCGAGCCGACACTCTCCGGCGCCCACGACCTGGCGCGTGTGCTCCAGACCACGACGCACTTCGGCGTCCCGGCGCCGGTGATCATCAACAAGGCCGATCTGAGCGCTGCGCGCACGCGGGAGATCGAAGCCTTCTGTGCGGAGCAGGGCGTCCCCGTCGTGGGCCACATCCCCTTCGACACCACCGTCACGGAAGCCATGGTGCAGGGCCGGCCCATCACCGCCTACGCCGAGGGCGAGGTCACGCAGGCAATCCGGGAAATCTGGGGTACAATAAAGGCACAGTTGGATGGGAACACAACCCGCTCGTAGCCGCTCGTAGTCAGGCACGCAGCGCAGCGGAGTGCCGTCCACCCACGGGCTGACGACAAACCGTTCGTGAGGTGAAACAATGTCCCTGGAACCCACACTGCGAGAGAAGATTTTGACCAAACTGGTCGAGGTCATCGACCCGGAGACCGGCGTCGACGTGCTGCGCATGCGCCTCGTCGAAGACCTGAGTGTGGATGAGGCCGGAGGGGCGGTATCGTACCGCTTCCGCCCCTCCTCCCCCCTCTGCCCGCTGGCCGTCAGCCTGGCGATGGACATCAAGCGCGCCATCGCCGAGGTGCCCGGCGTCACGTCCCAGCAGATTGAGGTGGTGGATTACGTGCGCGCCGAGGAGCTTACGGAGCTGATCAACCAGGCGGACGTCTGACGCACCCGTCGGCGCGGTGGAACACCGGCTCCGGCCCGAGGCCTTCCCCTGAGCACTTGACCTCTGCCGGTTTGCCGGTATGGTTGGATACGACACGCACGCATCTGCCTGTGGATCGGCTGACCGTTTGTCATGTACCCTTGGACGTTGACTGCCTATGCCAAATCCAAACCGTGATTACCTCAGTTTTTTGCTCAAACGCTACTGGTTCGCGCCGCCCGTCGCGCTCTGGCGCGCCGTGGAGCTGCGCACCGTCGCCGAGGAGCGGTTCCGCCGCCCCATTTTAGATCTGGGCTGCGGCGACGGTCTGATTGCCGCAGCGCTCTTCCAGGGCGAGCTGCCCGTGGAAATCGGCTTTGATCCCTGGTGGGCGCAGCTGCGCAAGGGCCACGCCAGCAAGATCTACTGCTACGTCCAGCAGGCGCAGGGCGACGCCATGCCTTACCCCGATGCGACCTTCGGCACGGTCTTCAGCAACTCGGTGCTGGAGCACATCCCCAACCCCGAACCGGTGATCCGTGAGGCGGGGCGCGTGCTCTGGCCCGGCGGACGTTTCATCGCCACGGTGCCCAGCGACGCCTTCCGGCGCCTGCTCAGCGGCTATCGCCGGCGGATGGAGACCGGCGACGTGGAGGGCGCGGAGGCCTACGCCGATCAGATCGACCGGCGGCTGGAACACTACCACTACCACACGCCCAAGGAGTGGGCAGACCTGCTGGAGGAGGCCGACATGGCGTTGGTTCGGGCGACGTACTACATGCCCGCGCCCGCCACGGCGATGTGGGACGAGGCCAATCACACCTACGGCATCAGCGAGACCGGCCGTCGCCTCTACCGCTGGCTGGCCTCGCCGCGCCTGCGCTGGCTCTTCCTCTATCGCTGGCTGCTGCGCCTGCTCGTCGTCAAGCGGCTGAACCGTCGCTGGCGCAAGGTCTACGAGATGGACGTGCCCGAAGGGGGCGTGGGCGCCGGATTGCTCATCGTCGGAGAGAAGAAAGGATGACATGCCCTATCTGAGCCTGAACAGCCCCGATCCGCAGACCTGGAACGCTTTCGTCAAGCAACATCCCCAAGGCAATATCTTACAGACCACGACGTGGGGGCGCCTCAAGGCAAATTTCGGATGGGCATGGGAGATCGTGGCGCTCGGTCCCAAAGCCACGCTCCAGGCCGGCGCGCTGCTCCTCTATCGCAAACTGCCGCTCAACGTGGGCACCCTCGCCTACGCGCCACGCGGCCCGCTGGTCGATTGGTCGGACGCCCAAGCGAGCCGCGATCTGCTCCAGGCCCTGGAGCGACGCGCGCGCCGTCATCGCGCCTGGGCGCTCTGGCTGGAGCCCAACGCGTTCGACGGGCCGGAGGTCCGCCGGCAGCTGACCACGTTGGGGCTCCAGGCCTCGGCGCGCACGGTGCAGCCGCCGCGCACCATCCTCGTGGATCTCACCGCCGACGAGGACGAGATCCTGATGCGCATGAAGTCCAAGACGCGCTACAACATCCGCTACGCCGGGCGCAAGGGCGTCACCGTACGTCAGGGCAGCGTGGACGACGCCGAGGTCTACTACAACCTGATGGAGACGACGGCGGAGCGCAACGAGTTCGGCATCCACACGCAGGCCTACTACCGCCAGGTACTGGCGCACTTCCTGCCGCAGGAGCAGGCCGCGCTCTTCATCGCCGAGGTGGCGGGCGATCCCGTGGCCGCCATCATCGTCTTCGCCTTGGGCGAGACCGCGTGGTACTTCTACGGCGCCTCATCGAACCGGCACCGCAAGAAGATGCCCACCTACGCGCTGCAGTGGGCCGCCATGCGCTGGGCCAAGGCGCGCGGCTGCACCACCTACGACCTCTGGGGCATCCCCGATTTCGACGAGGCGGCGCTGGAGGAGCAATTCACCGAGCGCAGCGACGGCCTCTGGGGCGTCTACCGCTTCAAGCGCGGCTTCGGCGGCGAGGTCGTGCGCTACGCGGGCCTCTGGGAGAAAGCGCTGCACCCGCTCTATCCTGTGGCGGTCAAAGCAAGAAAATGGCTCAGAAACTTAAGATGATTCATAAAAATTCCCTGTCTTAGAATTTTTTCCTCTACCCATTCCCAGGGTGTGTTCAGGTGAGCACCAGGATTCATCAAAAGGTTTACACGGTCAAGGCAACATCTTTCTGCAACAAAACGGATTAACATTCAACAGAGGTAACACCATGCCCTTCAAAGCATTCACCCCCCTATCCATACCCGACGTGATTCTCATCGAGCCGCGCGTCTTCGGCGACGAGCGCGGTTTCTTCGCCGAGACGTACAAGGCCTCGTCCTACGCCCAGCACGGTATCCCCCCCTTTGTGCAAACAAACCACTCGCGTTCCGACCACGGCGTACTGCGTGGCCTGCACTACCAGAAGCGCCCCCAGGCCCAGGGTAAGCTCGTCACCTGCGTGCGCGGCGCGATCTTCGACGTGGCGGTGGACATCCGACGAGGCTCGCCCACCTACGGGCAGTGGGTCGGCGCGACGCTCTCCGACGAGAACCACCACCTGCTCTACATCCCGCCCGGCTTCGCCCACGGCTTCTGCGCCCTCAGCGACATAGCCGACGTGATCTACCAGGTCACGGCGGAGTACGCACACCACCTCGACCGGGGCATCCTCTGGAACGATCCCGATATCGGCATCCAGTGGCCCATCGACACACCGCTGCTCTCGCCCAAGGACGCGGCTCAGCCTCGCCTGCGCGACGCGGACAACAACTTCATCTATTCGTCCTAGGGATGCGCCATGCTCTGGGCACTGCTGCTCCCCGGTCTGCTCCTGGCGATCCTGGTCGCCATCGGATGGTATTTCTCCGATGTGGTCCTCTATCCCAAAACCTTCTCGGCGGCGGCGTGCTACAACTACGAGTTCAAGCAGGGACGCATGCCATCCGACGGTTTCCCCAGCTGGCCCCAGGAGGAGATGTGGATCGACTCACCCCACGGCTACCCCCTCTACGGCGCTTATCTCCCCCTGCGCGGCGCAAAGCGGACGGTGATCATCGCCCACGGCATCACCGCCACGCTCTACAGCAGCGTGCGCTACGCGACGCTGTTCCGCGCGCTGGGCTTCAACCTGTTGCTCATCGAGCACCGCAACCACGGGCGGAGCGGCGGGGCGTTTACAAGCTACGGCGTCTATGAGAAGGACGACCTCAAGGCCTGGGTCGATTGGGCGCTGGAGCGCTGCCCCGACTGCGCCATCGGCGTCCACGGGGAATCCATGGGCGCGGCGACGGCGCTGCAGCACGCCGCCATCGACGACCGGCTGGCCTTCGTCGTCGCCGACTGTCCCTTCGCCAACGCCCGTGACGAGTTCACCTATCGGCTCAAGGAGGAGCACGGGCTGCCGGCCTTCCCCATCATCCCCACCGCCAGTCTGATCACCAGAGTGCGCGCGGGCTGGTTCTTCGGGGACGCCGCGCCCATCGCGCAGATCGCCGGGGTCAAGACGCCCGTGCTCTTCATCCACGGCGCGGACGACGCCTACATCCCGCCGGAGGCCAGCGTGGCGCTGCACGCCGCCAAGCGCGGCGTCAAGCAGCTCTACCTCGCGCCCGGCGCAGACCACGCACAGGCCTATCAGGCAGATCCGGAGGCGTACGAGGCCGTCGTCCGGGAGTTCTTAGAGGCCACAGGTGTTTTGTAGCCAGGCTCATAAGCCCCCTACCCTTCGATCCCTGGATAGACATCCGTAAGCGTTTAGCATGATGAGCAGCCAGGTGCAACGCACGTTCGATCCGCAAGCTATGAGAGTGCATGGGCCTCCCCAGGCCCTTTTTCAATTCTCGGCGCTTTTTTCTTCGTAAGTGCATCGCAGCGCTCATAAACCTGAACGGATACGACCTCCGATTTCTCAAAGAAATCGGAGGCCTGCGTGGAGACGCGCGAAAATATCGCGTCGAACAGATGTTCTGGTATAATAGGGGTGGAGGTGAAGCATGGCCAAATCCAACGTTCGCTGGGTCTGTCAGGAGTGCGGGTGGAGTTTCGTCAAGCCGATGGGCAAGTGCCCCAACTGTGGCGCGTGGGATTCGCTGCAGGAGACCCTTGTCGAGCCCAAGGAGGCCGGCAAGCGGGCCCGGCGAGCGGGCGCGTCGGGACACACGCGCCCACAGCCCCTCAGCCAGGTCGAGATGGAAGGGCGCGCGCGCATCCCCGTCGCCATGAGCGAGTTCTCGCGCGTGCTGGGCGGCGGCCTGGTGCCTGGTTCCGTGGTACTCATCGGCGGGGAGCCGGGCATCGGCAAATCGACGCTGCTGCTGCAGGTCGCCACCCGGCTGGGCGACGCGGCGCATCCCGTGCTCTACGTCTCCGGCGAGGAGTCGCCACGCCAGATTAAACTGCGGGCGGACCGTCTGGGGCTTGCGGACGATAGCGTCCACGTCCTGCCGGAGACCGACGTCGACTACGTGCTGCGTGAAGCAGACGCCATGGAAAACATCCAGGCACTTATCGTCGACTCCATCCAGACGGCGCGCACGGAGGATCTGGACTCCGCCGCCGGGAACGTCAGCCAGGTGCGCGAGTGCGCCTCGCGGCTGCAGCGCTGGGCCAAGAGCACGGGCGTGCCTGTCTTCCTGGTGGGCCACGTGACCAAAGCCGGGGCCATCGCCGGACCCAAGGTGCTGGAGCACATCGTCGATACCGTGCTCTACCTGGAGGGCGATCCCTTCCACACCTACCGGCTGCTGCGCAGCGTTAAGAACCGCTTCGGCGCCACCTCGGAGATCGGCGTCTTCGAGATGCGCGAAGAGGGCATGGTCGAGGTCGCCAATCCGTCGGAGGCGTTCCTGGCGGAGCGCATGGTCAACGTGCCCGGCTCCGCCATCGCCGTGACTATGGAAGGCACGCGCCCGCTGCTGGTGGAGATTCAAGCCCTGAGCAGCCACACCAGCTTCGGCAATCCGCGCCGCACCGTCAACGGCATCGACTTCAACCGGCTGCTGCTGGTCACCGCCGTGCTGACGCGGCGCGTCGGCCTGCAGCTGGGGGATCTGGACCTCTTCGCCAACGTCGTTGGCGGCCTGCAGATCGAGGAGCCGGCGGTGGACCTGGCGGTGGCGACCGCGCTGGCCTCCACGGTGCGCGACCGCCCCATCCCCGCCGACCTGGCGCTCATCGGCGAGGTCGGGCTCTCCGGCGAGCTGCGCTCCGTCAGCCGGCTGGAAGAACGGGTCAAAGAAGCGGCGCGCCTGGGCTTCAGCGCCGTCGTCGTGCCGCGCACCCTGAAACGCGAACTGCCCCACCCTGACGGGATAGACGTCATACCCGTGCGCTCGGTGAAAGAGGCCCTCGAGGTGGCGCTCAAATAGTCGGCCGATGAAACTGATCGATCACATACGCGGGTTTGTAACGTTCCAACGTTCTAACGCCTAACACGATCCATTTCAGTTGGTGATGGGGAGAAAAAGATGAGCGAGCTGGCGATTGCACTGTTGCAGATGACGTCGCACGGCGCCGACCGGCAGGCCAATCTGGAGAAGGGCGAGCGGTTCTGCCGCCGGACGGCGGCGATGGGCGCGGACCTCGCGCTCTTCCCGGAGATGTGGAACATCGGCTACGCGGGTTACGACGCGGACGCACCGGGCGCGCGCGAGGCGTGGCGGGCGCTGGCCGTCCCCCGCGACGGCGCGTTTGTGCGTCACTTCCGGGCGCTGGCCGCCGAGTTGGAGATGGCGATCGCGCTCACCTACCTGGAAGCGTGGCCCGGCGGGCCGCGTGACAGCGTCTCCCTCATCGACCGCCACGGTGAGCTCCGCCTGACCTACGCCAAAGTCCACACCTGCGTCTTCGACACGCCGGAAGTGGACATGACCCCCGGCGACGACTTCTGCGTCGCCGAACTGGACACAGCGCAAGACGAGGTTACAATCGGAGCCATGATCTGCTACGACCGCGAGTTCCCGGAGAGCGCCCGCGTGTTGATGCTCAAGGGCGCGGAGATCATCCTGACGCCCAACGCCTGCACGCTGGAGCGGCACCGGCTGGCGCAGTTCCGCACCCGCGCCTACGAGAACATGGTCGGCCTGGCGATGACCAACTACGCTGCGCCCCAGGAGAACGGGCACTCCATCGCCGTGGACGCGGTGGCCTTTGACGAAAAGGGGCGTTCGGTGGACAATCTCATCGTGGAGGCAGGGCCCGCCGAGGACGTCTATCTCGCGCACTTCGATCTGGCGCGGCTGCGGGCGTATCGAGCGCGGGAAGCCTGGGGCGACAGTTTCCGCCGTCCCGGCTGCTACCGGCGGCTGACCGGGATAGAGGTCACGCCGCCCTTCCAGCGCGCCGACGCTTACGGAGATCCATTCACGGGCGAGCGACGATAAGTTGACTTTCTAACTCAGGAGCGAAAAAGATGCACGAAGCGAACAGGCTGTTAGCCGTCTGTGGACTACAATGCGGGGAGTGCGACATCCGCCGGGCGGGGGAAGACGCGACGCTGGCGCAGCAGATCGCGACCTGGTTCCGGCGTGAGCGCGGAAAGGAGGTCGCGTTCCAGCAGATCCGCTGTGGAGGCTGTCGCGGGCCGCGTGAAGCCCACTGGTCGGCGGAGTGCTGGATTTTGCACTGCTGCGTCGATGAGAAGGGACTCTCGTCCTGCAGCGAGTGCGCCGATTTCCCCTGCGACCGTCTGAGGGTGTGGGCAGCCGGCGACGAGGGCTACAGCGCGGCGCTGGCCCGGCTGAAGCGCCTGCGGGGGTCCTCTCATGCCTTCTAGAAACGTTCTCTTTGATCTCCTGGCCCCCATCTACGACCGCGTGATCCGCTCACCGGATCCCCGACGCCTGCAGACACTCCTGCACCTGCCCATCGAAGGCTGGATGCTGGACGCGGGCGGCGGCACCGGGCGCGTCTCCGCGCAGTTCCGCGCGCAGGTGGGTCAGCTGGTCATCAGCGACCTCTCGCACGCCATGCTCCGGCAGGCCTACGGCAAGTGCACGCGCTGTCCCGTGCGCTCCCGGGTGGAGCGGCTGGCCTTCGGCGACGGCGTCTTCGAGCGCGTGCTGGTGGTGGACGCGCTGCATCACTTCTCCGATCAGCGGCGCGGCCTGGCCGAATTGCTGCGCGTGTTACAACCGGGCGGGCGGCTGGTCATCGAGGAGCCGGACGTCAACCGCTTCGCTGTGAAACTGGTCGCGCTGGGCGAGAAGCTGGCCCTGATGCAGAGCCATTTTCTCAAGCCCGCGAAGATTCAAGCGTACCTTCACACCCTCGGCTACCGGGCACAGATCGAACGAGAGGGATACTTCGCCTGGGTGGTGGTGGACAAATGAGCGCCCTCAAAGGTGAGATCGTCAACCTCTGCTTCACGACGCGGTGCAAGAGGGATTACGTGACCCGCCTCCGCGAGGAGCACGTCATCGACCAACACGTGCTCTACACAACGGACGGCGCCCACGCTTTCTACTACTACCGCAGCGCCGACCTCAAAGAGATCGAATGGGAGGACGAGTACCGCTTCTTCCTGCAACAACCTCTGTGGACCGATCACGAGACCGTGGCGCTGGTCAGCCTGGGCTGCGGCAACGCCGACCCGGAGAAGCCGCTGCTGGCGCGGCTCCATGCGGACGGTCGCGGCATCGCCTACGTGGGTGTGGATACCTCGAAGGTCATGTTGGATCTGGCGCAGCGCAACCTCAACGGCGCCCCCTATCCCCGAAGCTACGTGCTGGGCGATTTCACCACAGCCGCCTTTCGGGACGCTATCGCGCCGCTACTGGCGCCTTACGATGCCCGCGTCTACACCATGATCGGCGGGACCTTCGGCAACTTCGAGCAGCGCCGGATCGGCGAGGCGTTGCGCCGGCTTATCGCGCCAGGCGACTATCTCTATCTCGATGTCGTGCCGAAAGCCCAAGCCGAACAGGAACTGGGCGCATTGAAGAGCCGCTTCGCCCGTCTGCCGCAGAATTATCGCCGCTTTTTTACCAACCTGTTGGAGCGCCTGAACGTGCCCCAGGAGGCCGTCAAGATCGTCAGCCAGGAGCAAGCGGAGCCGGCGGGGCTGGATACGCTGCGCACCACCTTCTTTATCGAGCCCCAGCAAGAGGTCACGCTGACCTATTTCGGCGAGCGGATCACCCTGGCAGCGGGCGAGCACGTCGAGGTGCTGAACATCCGCGCCTACGACCCGACGTCGCTCAAAGCCTTTATGGCCGAGCACGGCTTTCGCTTCGTCGGTGAGTTCTTGCCCAGGGTCGGCGCCCTCAAACACGGCTGGTATCGTCTCTTGTTGCAACGCGACACGCCCGGCGAAGGAGAAGAGCACCTATGATGGACCACACCGCAAAACTGGTCAAGGGCTTTATCATCAACAGCGCCATCTTTGTGGGGCTGACGCTGGCGCTGCTGTTTCTCAACCGCCTCCTGCGAGAGGTCTGGCTGGACACCCTCTACCTCGTCATCCTCTTCGGGTTGGGAGGCGTGCAGTTCTTCGCCAACATGGTGTTAAGCCTGATCCTCTGGAAGAGAGAGCAACCGGACGTGGCGTGGGCCACCGCAGCCAGCGGTACCGTGGTACCCATGGTCTGTATTCTGGTGATCTACGGGGTGGCGCAGCTCATCCTCTGATCCTCCGGCATGAGGCAACAAAGAGATAACGTCGAGACATGGACAAGCTGAAACGATGGCATAAGGTGCAACGCACCTGCGATGACCCGATCACGTTCCCGGTTAAACCCTCATACCGTCATGTGAGAGACAAGAGAGTCCACCCGTAGCCGGAAGCAAGAAAGTGAGCGGCAAGTCTCCTGGATTGAGCAAAAAAGAAAGCGTTTATGACCAGAAGAGGATCTCGAAGCAAGAAAAAAAGTAAACCGCTGCTGCAGATCAGCCGGGACCTCCAGATGGATCTGTTGGGGATAGCGCTGATCTTCCTGGCACTGTTCACCTTCCTCAGCTTTCTCTCCGGCGAGAAAGGCTGGCTGCTCCGCATGTGGTTGAAGGTCCTGGCGACGCTCTTCGGCTGGGGAACCTACGTCACGCCGCTGTTGATCGGGGGCTTCGGGTTAGGGCTGGTGCTGCGCCGCTTCGATGACAAAATCTCCTGGCCGGATCCAGAACAGATTGTCGGCGTGCTCCTGGGCTTCTTGATCCTGCTGATGACCTTTCACTTCGTCGCCGCCCGGATCCTCTGGGCGGACGAGGATTTCTACGCTCTGGGGGGGGAAGGTACCGGCGGCGGCTATGTGGGCGCCGCGCTCCTCGGGCTGATCTTGAAGGGCTTGGGGCCGGCCGGCGCCGTGATCGCCCTGTTCCTGGGCTGGCTGGTGGTTATCGCCTTCACCGCCGGCCTCTCCCCCGCCGAAGCCGGGGCATGGGCCGCCGAGGCTCTCCGGCGCCGACGGGAGAAGCGCCGTATTCAACCCCCTGAGGCGTCGGACGCCCCACCGTCTCCTGCGCCCCACGCGAAGCCGGAGAAACCCAAAGCCCCGGCCCCCTCTCGCAAGCAGGAAGAGAAAGAGGTGCGCATCAACGGCCCCGCCGAAAAGGAGGAGATCGAGCTTGTCCTCCCGCCGCTGCCGCCGGGTTCCCAGTGGAAGCTTCCCCAACTCGACGAAATCCTGGAGGTCAGCACGGAACAGAACTACAGCTTTGACCTGATCCGCAAGCAGGTGCGCACGATCGAAGAGACCCTGGCCAGCCTGGGCGCGCCGGCCAAAGTCCTGGAGACCAACACCGGCCCCGTCGTCACGCAATACGGCGTGGAACCGCTCTTCATCACCACGCGAAGCGGCAAAAAGACCAAGGTCAAGGTGGGGAAGATCGCCTCGTTGGCCGACGACCTGGCGCTGGCGCTTTCCGCCAAGACCATCCGCATCGAAGCGCCCATCCCGGGCAAAAGCCTCGTGGGCATCGAGGTGCCCAACTCGGAGGCCTCCGTGGTCGGTCTACGGGACGTGATGGAGTCACCGGCCTTTGCCCGTCTCACGGGCACGCTGCGCATGGGGCTGGGACAGGACGTCTCCGGCAACGCTGTCGCCGCCGATCTGCGGGCCATGCCCCACCTGCTCATCGCGGGCGCGACCGGCTCCGGGAAATCCGTCTGCATCAACGCCATCATCGTCGCGTTGCTGCTGCAAAACTCGCCGGACACCCTGCGTCTGCTGCTCATCGACCCCAAACGCGTCGAGCTGACGCAGTACAACCGCGTCCCCCATCTGCTCTCGCCCGTGATCGTGGATGTCGAGAAGGTAGTGCCGGCGCTGCGCTGGGTGATGCGGGAGATGGACAGCCGCTTCCGACGCTTTGCTGAGATCGGCGCCCGTGACATCGGGGACTACAACCAACGGGCCGCCACGCGAGACGACAAGGAGCCCACCCCCTACATTGTCGTCGTCATCGACGAGCTGGCCGACCTGATGATGCAATCCGCCGACGAGACGGAGCGCGTTGTCTGTCGCCTGGCGCAGATGTCGCGCGCCACCGGCATTCATCTCGTCGTCGCCACCCAGCGCCCCAGCACCGACGTGGTGACCGGTCTGATCAAGGCCAACTTCCCCGCGCGCATCGCCTTCGCCGTCGCCTCGTCGGTGGACTCCCGCGTGATCCTGGACACACCGGGCGCTGAACGCCTCTTAGGAGAGGGCGACATGCTTTTCCTGCCGCCCGACGTGGGTCAGCCGCTGCGCCTCCAGGGCACCTTCGTCTCCAACCTGGAGATCGAGCGGCTTATCGACTACTGGTACAGGATCACGGAACCGGGCGCCACCGTCCCGGAAGCCGCCATCCCCCAGCCACCCCCCGGTCTCCAGGAAGCCCTGGTCCAGCCCGCGCTCTTCCCCGAGTTCGAAGAGCCGTCGGAGCAATTTGAAGATGAACTGGTTCCCACCGCCGTGGAGGTGCTGCTGGCGGAGGATCGCGCGTCCATCTCCCTGCTGCAACGCCGCCTGCGCATCGGCTACACGCGCTCGGCACGCATCATCGACTTGTTGACGGAGATGGGCATCGTCACCGAGAACGTCCAGAAAGGACAGTCCCGAGGCGTGAACCGCGAGGCGGCGGAGGCACTGTTGAGCTCTTTGGAAACCGATCAAAGCGAGGAGCGCATTCTCCCATGATCTATCATCTGTACCGCGACGCTTTCTCCGAAGTGTACACCTATCGCTATCGCTTGACCACGGAAGACGAAACGCCGTTACTCCAGGCAACGTGGCCCACCATACACGCCACGCGTCAACCAGAGCAGGTCAACTTCGAGGACGCTGCAGGGCAGCGCCTGGCGCAGCTCCAATGGTACGACCGCGGCTGGTGGCGCGGTGATCTCTTCGAGCTCCGTGACGTCAGCGAGAACCTCATCGCCGCCTTTGAGGAGCGCTGGAACATCGTGGATCGGTTG
The DNA here is from genome assembly GCA_049975525.1 of Anaerolineae bacterium. Classification (GTDB taxonomy): domain Bacteria; phylum Chloroflexota; class Anaerolineae; order B4-G1; family SLSP01; genus G713. The sequence continues at coordinate 41,034 of JBNGCW010000024.1, read as the reverse complement.
TTGCTGCATCTGCCCCGCTATCGCATCGCGCTCCCCGACGGGAACCTGCTCGAAACGCGCGGCAGCCGCTACGCGGAACAGTTCTACGAGATCTTCGTGCTGCCGGCGTCCTCATACAAGGAGACAAAAGCGATCACTACGGCGTCGGTCACAGAAGAAGAAGGGGTGTGGCTGGGCGAGATCCTTCATCCTCCCCTGGGGCCGACCTACATCTTCAAAACAAACTCGCCCCTGTTGACGGCGACCCCTACGTTGGCCATGGCCATCATGATCGTCATCGATCTCTGGGGATTCGACAAAGCGAAGCACGCTTGAGGGAAATCAGACATCCCCCGTAGGGGAGTGAAAGGATAACTCAGCTGAAAAAAGTGAGGAAGAATCGGATTTCTCCAAATAGAAATCTGACTGCCCTGAAAAAAGGGGCAGCCAAAGAAAAATATGGGCTATATGTTGTGGTTGGGCTGCGCCCAACCACAACATATAGTATCCTTTTCTCTACTGAAAAACCTTTTTTCAGTAGAGTCAAATCTGATTTTTATGAGTTATTTCAGTACGGGGACCCGCCCATTAGGAGTTACGTTTCAACTCCGGCCACGATGTCTGCCGGTCGGGATCGGCCGGCGCTTCCACAACATGACGCACAGCTTGTGTGATCTCCTGGGGATCGAAATCCGAGGCCTGCTCACTCAAGGCTTCCAACGCCCGGGCTTCAACCTCGGTCAGCTCGCGACCCTGCGCAGTTTCCAGGCGGGCAAGGGCCAACAACAACGCGCGCTGAGCTGCGTCCAACTCTTGAGCGCCCCCTTCTCCCAACCATTTCGCCTTCTCTGCATCGAACAGCGGCTTCCCCTTGGGTGAAGCATTCACAACGACCTCCTTGAGGTTTCTTTCATGATAGCATAAAATCAAGAAGAATACAATTGATGTCCATGAAAGTGAGATATGGAGAAGAAAACGCCTCAGACACCTTTACCCTGGTCGGAGATCGAAGGCTTGCTCTTCGACCTGGACGGCACGCTGATGGATACCGACGACCAGACGGTGGAGAGGTTGAGCCGCCGCCTGCGCTTCCTCGGCCCCCGGCGGGCCAAAACGTTAGCTCGCCGAACCGTGATGTTCAGCGAGACGCCCCTCAACGGGCTCATCACTCTGATGGACGTGATAGGGTTAGATCCACTGCTCTTTTTCCTCAGTCACTCGCTCCATGGTCGCCACGAACCGCCCCTGTTCCCCCTCATCCCCGGAGCGGACAGGGTGTTGCGCTACCTGCAGACGCGGAAGCGGGTCGGGGTGGTGACGACGCGCTCCCGGGAAGCGACGCTGGCTTTTTTGGAACAGCACGCCCTCGACGAAGTCTTCGACTTCCTGGTCACCCGCGAATCTACCGCGCGGCTGAAACCACACCCCGAGCCGATCCTTTACGCCGCCGCCCAACTGGGGCTGAAACCCGAGCGCTGCGCTATGGTCGGAGATACGCCTGTGGACGTGTACTCGGCCCGCCGCGCCGGCGCGTGGGCTGTCGGCGTGCTGTGCGGCTTCGGCGAGGAAAACGAGCTCCGACACGCGGGCGCTCACCTGATCCTACCCTCCCCCGTCGACCTGTTGCCCCTGCTCAAGCAAGCGTTGGAACCCGCGGAGACCCACCCTATCAACTCAGAAAGGAGACTATGAAAATCATCCTGCCCGCCTTTATGTTGCCGGCTTTACAAGAAAAGAGCTGTGAACTGCTGGAAGCTTGCGAGTTCGTCGTCGTTGAGGAGAACGGAGCGTTTTCCACCTCCCCGGAGGGCGCCGAGGTGCTGATGTTGCCCTGGGGGCTGGACGAGAGCACGCGCCGTCGCCTGCTCAGCCTCCCCACGCTGAAATGGATCCACTCGGTCAGCGCCGGGGTGGAACACGCGCTGGACGAGGTGAACGTCACGCTGACCAACGCGCGCGGCGTCTTCGACCTGCCCATCGCCGAGACCGTGTTGACGTACATCCTGATGATCGCCAAGCGCATGCCCGAATTTGCGGCACAGCAACAGGCACGCACGTGGAAGAAGCTCAAATTGCGTGAGGCCGCCGACCTGACCGTCGGCCTGGTGGGCTCCGGCAGCATCGGGACGCAGATCGCCCGGCTGTGCCGGGCGCTGGAGATGCGCGTCATCGCCACGCGGCGGCATCCCGAATGCGAGACGCCCTACGTGGACGAGGTGCTGCCCACCGACGCCCTGGAGACGTTGCTCTCCCAAGCCGACGTCGTGGTGCTGGCCGTGCCCCTGACGGCGGAAACCCGAGGTCTGATCGGCGCTCCCCAGCTCCGGCAGATGCGGCCAGAGGCATGGTTGGTCAACATCGCGCGGGGCGCCGTCGTAGACGAAGCGGCGCTCGTCGAGGCGCTGCAAAGAGGCGAGATCGCCGGCGCGGCCCTGGACGTCTTCACCGAAGAGCCGCTGCCGCCCGACTCCCCGCTGTGGGAAATGGACAATGTGATCCTCACGCCGCACAATGCCTGGAGCACACCTCATGTGCGGGAACGGGAAGCGGCCCTCTTCTTGCAAAACCTGCGGCGCTACCTGCGCGGAGAGCCGCTGCTCAACGTGGTGGACAGAGAGCTGGGCTACTGAGGAGGCAAAATGGAAAAGACAACGAATGAAACCACGAAACGGGCCCTGGTGCTATCCGGAGGTGGCGGGCGCGGCGCGTACCACATCGGCGTGCTGACCTATCTGGAGAAGACCGCCTGGCGTCCCGACATCCTTATCGGGACGTCCATCGGCGCGGTGAACGCGGCGAGCTTAGGCTCCGGGCTGCCGCTGGCGGCGCTGCGCGAGCGTTGGCTCGAGCTGGAGACCGGCGACGTGCAGAAGATGCGCGCGGACGACGTCTTTATCGACAATCTGGTGCGCGGCGGCAAGCACGTCTTCGATACCAGCCCGCTGCTGGAGACGCTCCAGGGTCACAGCGAGAAGTGGCTGGGCCGCCCGTGGGTCATTCCGGAGATTCTCAACAGCGAGGACGCGCGCTACGACGTCTGGGTCACGGCGGTGGAGGCCGAAAAACGTCGCCTGGTCTATTTCACCAACCGCGAGAGGCCCGGCATCACCGCCGAACATATCCAGGCCAGCTGCAGTATTCCTCTCTGGTACGAGCCCACCCAGATCCAGGGCAACATCTACGTGGACGGGGGCGTCATCGCCAACGCACCTTTCCGCAAAGCGGTGGAACTGGGTGCCACGGAGATCGTAGTCGTCCTCATGGCCCCCTGGCCCGGTCGCCCCGTGCGTACGTGGAGAGCGCGCAAGCTCCCCTCCCTCCAGGACGAGCTGCTGGCGATCCCCCAACGCCTGTGGGCCTCCTTCGAGCCCGCCCTGGATATGCTGCTCACGGAGATCGCCTGGCGCGACTATCTGCTGCTGGAAGCGGAACGGCGCCACGGGCAACACGCCCATCTGGAGTGGATCCGCTTTGTAGCCCCAGATCGCCCCCTGCCCATCGGCCTGATGACCACCTACGACCGTCGGAACCACATCCGACTTTTCCGCCAGGGAGAAGAGGATGCGCACGAGGCCCTCCAGGATCTGTTGGGGAAAGCAGAGGAAGAGAGGGGAACGGGGCACCTTTCCACCCGGGCGCGCTAAATTCAGAACAGCGCCCGGATCAGAATCACGAGGAGCATCTGGGCTATCGAAAGCAGGAACAGGGCAACCAGCGGTGAGAAATCCAGGCCGGCGAAGAGCGGCAACCGTCGGCGGATGGGCGCCAACAGCGGCTCGGTGACGTCCCACAGAAAGCGCATCAGCGGCCGGGCATAGGAGACGCGCATCCACTCCAGGAGGACACGTCCCAACAGCAGGAAGGTGTAGAGCTGCATCAACACCCCCACGACGCCCACAAGCCAACGCTCCAGATCCTGTCCCGGTTGCAGAAGCCAGAGCGGCGGCGCGGCGACCCAGGAAAGCAGCCAGGTGATCACCGTCTGGGCCAGCCAGGCGACGAAGAGGGTCACGAGCGGTGCCAAGTCCACGCGACGGCGTCCCATCCATCGCCATCCACCGTGCCCCAAGATGTCACGGAAGGGCTGCACCAGCGGCTCCGTCACGCCGACCAGGAAGTGCAACACCGGATGTGTGTAGGAGACTCCAAACCACGGCAGTAGGACGCGCAGAATCAACATCACCCCAAAAACCGCCACGAAGACGTTGAGGATCTGAATCAACAAAGGGATAAGCATCGCAAAGCCTCCTAGTACCCCGGTCGCGCACCGAAAATCGCCCGTCCGATACGCACCAGCGTCGCCCCTTCCTCCACGGCGACCTCAAAATCGTCGCTCATACCCATGGAAAGGTGGGGCCACGCGACCTGGGGAAAGCGCGCCCGGAGCGCGTCGCGCAGACGACGCAGCGAGGCGAAGACCGGGCGCACCGTCTCGGGGTCGTCGGCCAAAGGCGCCATGGTCATAAGGCCCTCCACACGCAGCGCGGGCAGCGCCAAGAGCGCCTCGACAGCGGCAAAAAAGCGCTCGCGGACGTCCTCATCCTTCTCCCAACCCGCCAGATCGTAGCCGAACTTGCTTGCCTCGCCGGAGACATTACACTCCAGCAGAATGGGTATTTCGCGTTCGGCGTCGGCAGCCAGGCGGCTCAGCTTCTCCGCCACAGCGGGGCGATCCACCGAATGCACCCAATCGTAGTACTCCACTACCCAACGCACCTTTCGGCGCTGGATGTGGCCGATCATGTGCCAGATGGGTCGTTCACCTTCCAGCAGCTCCAACACCCGAAGGATCTTGCCCACGGCCTGACGGGGACGGTTCTCTCCGAACTCCCGCTGACCGCAAGCCCAGGCTGCCAGCACGGCCTCCACCGGAAAGGTCTTGGTGACGGCGACCAGACGTACATCCTCGGGCGCGCGCCCGGCACGCGCAGCGGCCTCCGCGATACGCTCTCTGACCTCGGCGAGGTTCTCTCGAATCGACGCACGCTCAAGCAAGGTTTTCACTCCTTCACGGCTTTCCTAAAGCGATCCACCTCTCACACCTCTCTCCACCAGTCGTCCTCGATAAACCAATCGTGAGAGGGGCGACGATAGCGCTCTCGAAAAATCGGCATCAGCACCATCCCGGCGACAAAGCCCCCGATGTGCGCCCACCACGCCACGCCCCCCGTCTGAACCGAGAAGCCCAGGGAAGCCAGGCCGTTGAAAAACTGGATAATGAACCAGCCGATCAACACGACGGGCGCCGGGATGGAGATCACGGTTATCCAGAAAGGCATGGGCACCAGAGTGCGAACATGCGCATAAGGGAAGAGCAACAGGTAGGCCCCTAAGACCCCGGCTATGGCGCCGCTGGCCCCAATGCTGGGGATGTGCGCCTGCGGCGCGGCCGCCACCTGCGCCAGGCTGGCAAGAATTCCGCTCAGCAGATAGAACCCGAGAAACCGTCCGTGTCCCATGCGATCTTCGACGTTATTGCCGAAGATCCAGAGGTAAAGCATGTTCCCGATAAGATGAGCCCATCCTCCGTGCAGAAACATCGAGGTCAGCAGCGATAGCCAACTGAGCGGATTTGCCCACTGCTGCGTCAGCCGGAGCGGAATGACCCCGAAGGTGTAGATCAGAGACCTTGTCATCGGTCCCAACAAAGACTCCAGGAGGAAAATCAGCGTGTTGATAAGCACCAACGCGCCGGTCACCAAGGGTAAGCGTTCCCCCGGCACATCGTCGCTCAGTGGAATCATCGTGTGTCTCCTTTTGGTGCGTTCGTTCAGGCTGTCGGCGCCTTGACCCTCTCCTTTGGAAGCAAGGGAAGGGCGCAAAGGGAGGCCGGGCTCACAGGACGACTACGGGGGTCCCTTCTCCCGGCGCGATGCGCCGACTGTACATCTCGTAGTCGAGGGGAGGCTCAGTCCAGCGGAAGATCCACCGGGCGTCCTTACTGGGCACGTTCACGCAACCGTGGCTCTTGGGGCGACCGTAGTCGTTGTGCCAGTAAGTGCCGTGAATGGCCACACCGCTCCAGGTGAAGTAGACGGGGAACGGAACGCCGGGTAGATCGTAGAAACCGTCGCCCTCACCGCCGACCATACGTCGGGTGTACCGTTTAATGAGCACGCGGAACTTCCCCCGCGGGGTCCCCGTGCCCGGCAGGCCGGAGGCGAAAGGGGCGGTGTAGACCGCACGCTCGCCCTCGAAGCAAGTCAAGACGTGGGTGCTCAGATCAATCTGAATCCACTTATCCGTGCGTCCTGGTGCAACGGGCGCCAACTCCTCCGGCGGGATATACCGCAGGGTTTCGGCCGGCACGTAAAGCCCGGGCGCAAAGGTAAAGCCCTCTTGCAACCGATACCACCACTGTCCCTCTTCGTCCTGCCGCGCCTCGACGACGCGATAGACGGTCTCATAGTAAAGATGGCGGCCGACGAAAGCGCTGCCGGGCTGCCAGCGGGCCTCCGCGATCGGCACACAGACTTCGGCCCAGAAGCCCGTCTCCGGGACATCCTGGATCACCGTGGACTGCGGACGCTGCTCCACCGGTTGCACGTAAGCGCTGTGCACATAGCCTTCGTCTGTCTTATACCAGATGGGATTTGAGGGCCAGGGGGGATCCCCCTCCACCTGTCCGTAAAGCGGAATCACGTCGTTATATCGCAGATATGTCAGAAGTTCGGCCTGGGCGGAGGGCTCCGCCCGCACCACTTGCCCCCAATTTGTCACCCGCCCCAGCGACGTCGGCGCAGGTAAGAGGCCGCAGGCCTTATCACATACATCAGAAACAGGAGAAAAGTGAGGCTTTAAATCAAATAACCACTCAAACTGAGGGGGCGCGACCCATCCCAGGGCGGAAAACAAGGCCAATTTTAACACTTCGCGACGCGAGATTTGAGACATAATCCACCTTACTCTGGAACGTAAACACCGGATACCGCACACCCCCACGGCCTTCGCTGACATCCCCACTTTAACCACGTGGCTTCTATTGTACTTAAATTGGCCGACGAAACAAGTCGGACTCCGCCAGGCCGTTCTCAAGAGGGGGAACGGTTACCTATCACGGGGTATATGTTGTGGTTGGGTAAAGCCCAACCCAAAATATAGTCGCCACTGAAACACCTTTTTCAACGGAGAGACCTCTTTTCAGGTGAGTCATAGCAAAAGACCGCCGGGGAGATCCGGCGGTCTTCGCGTCAACTTTTCCAGCGAGCGTTTCACGTCTGGTCTTTGAGGATGATGCGGGCATCCACCACCACCACGCCCTTCCCTTCCTCATAGACCAACACCGGATTGGCGTCCGATTCGCTGATCTCGTCACCGAGGTCCATGATCATCTGGGAATAACGGCTGAGCACCTCGGCCAGGGCCTTGCGATCCCGGGGCTCTTCTCCGCGTGCGCCCTTAAGGATGGGCGCGCCGTTGATGTCGTCCAGCATCTTGATCGCCTGAGTCGGCGAAACCGGCGCTACGCGGAAGGTCACATCCTTGAGGATCTCCACAAAGATACCTCCGAGGCCGAACATCACCGTCGGGCCAAAGGTGGGGTCGTTGACCGAACCGAGAATGACCTCGGTCCCCCAGGGTGCCATCTCCTGCACGGCAATGCCGTGGATCTCCGCGTCGGCCTTGTACGCCTGGGCGTTTGCCATGATCTCCTGGAACGCCTCTCGTACCTCGGCCTCGCTGTTGATATCAACCTTTACCCCGCCGGCGTCGGACTTGTGCAAAATGTCCGGCGAGACGATCTTCATCACCACCGGATAACCGATCTCCGCGGCCAGTTTGACCGCCTCCTCCTCATCTGCGGCCAGCCGGGTCTGGGCCACGGGAAGGCCGTAAGCCGCGAAAATGGCCTTGGCTTCGACCTCGGTCATGTCGCGGTCACCGTCGGCGCGCACCTTGGCGATCACGGCGCGGGCCGCCGCTTCGTCCACGTCTGCGTAGCGCCGGAAGGCGGCGTCGGCGATCTTGCGGCTGCGCGCGTACTCCCGCAGCGCCGCCAGGGCGTTGATGGCGACGTCGGGAGCATCGTAGGCCGGAATACTGCGCTCCAACAGCCATTGCATAGCCTCTTCCGACCGCTCCCCACCGACGAAGGAGACGGCGACCGGCTTGCCGGTCACGCCGGAGGCGTCGATAGCTTCTTTGATACCGCGGGCGATCTCCATCGGATCGGTCATGGCCGTCTCGCAGTAGAGCACGGCCAGCGCATCCACCCACTCGTGAGCGATAGCGTAGCGGATGGATTCCTCGTACCACTCCTTCCCCGCCATGCCCGTCAGGTCAACGGGGTTTTTGGCCGAGCCAAATTCGGGCATGTGCTTCTTTAACTCCTTCTGCACCTCCTCGGGAGCAAAGCGTAGGGGGATGCCGAACCGCTCGGCGGCGTCCGTCGCCAACACCCCCACGCCTCCGCCGTTGGTGATGATGAGAAGGTTATCGCCCGTCATAGGGGGCTGGAGGGAGAGGGCCTGGGTCCGTTCAAAGAGATTGTTGAGATCCGAGGCCCGCACCACGCCGCCCTGTTCAAAGGCGGAGCTGTAGATTTTACCCGATCCGGCCAATGAGCCCGTGTGCGAGGCGGCGGCTGCCGCGCCGTGGGCCGAAACACCGGATTTCAACGCGATAATGGGTTTGGTGGCATTGCGAGCGGCTTTCATAAAATGACGTCCATCCTGCAAGCCCTCGATGTAGAAGGAGATACAGCTCGTGTTCTCGTCGGCGTCCAGCCACTCAATGAGATCACCGAAGTTCACGTCGGACATGTTGCCGATGGAGATCATCTTGTCGAAGCCGACCCGTCGCGTGTAAGTCGATGTGTCCATGGCGATGAGCAGCGCCCCACTCTGAGAGACCAGGGCCGCCTTGCCGGGCAAGGGCAGCACCGGGGCAAAGGAAGCGTTACAGTTGTGGGAGTTGGAGAGGATCCCCACGATGTTGGGACCCAATACACGCATGCCGTAGCGGCGCGCCGTATCGACCACCTGCTGCTCCAGATCCTGGCGTCCCACCTCGCTGAACCCAGAGGCGATGATGATCAACCCTTTGACGCCCTTCTTGCCACACTCTTCAGCCACCTGCGGGACGATCCTGGCGGGCACGATAACCACCGCCGCGTCCACGGGGCCGGGGACATCCAGCACGGAGGGATAGGCTTTGAGGCCCTGAATTTCCGTCTCTCCGGGATTGATGGGATAGATGGGGCCGGCGTATCCGCTCGTGACCAAGTTATCGACAACCGTGTAGCCGATCTTGCCCTTCTTGTTGGAAGCGCCGATCACGGCTATGGACTGGGGTTTCAGTAGACCATTCAATGCTTCGTCATCCACGTCTTTTCCTCCTGAACTCGTGTACGGAACCAGCAGGGACCCTGGCGATCCCCGATAGCAGGCCTCATGGTAAGCGGGGAAAGCTCCAACGGTCCCGCACTCTCCTGCCACGCGACACCCTCTGCCTCCCCCTCCTTCTATGTTAGAGGATACTCTCCAAAACGCGAGGGGGAAATGTAACTTTCCCCCTCACTCAAATGTCACGACTTGCCCTCCGAGGACGCCGCCAACACCTGATCGACGATGCCGTGTTCCACAGCCTCCTCAGCCGTCATGTAATAATCCCGATCCGTCAAGCGTTTGATCTTCTCCTCATCCAAGCCAGTGTGGTGCATGAGGATCTCGTTCAGTAGATCCCGCATACGCAAGATCTCTTGCGCCGCGATCTCAATATCGGCGGCCTGCCCCTGCACGCCCCCCAGGGGCTGATGCAGGTGTACGGTGGCGTGGGGCAGCGCGTACCGTCGACCGGGCGTGCCGGCCGCCAACAGGACCGTCGCCATACTGGCCGTCATCCCCACCGCAATGGTGGAGACCGGAGCGTTGACCAGCTGCAAGGTATCGTAAATCGCCAGGCCGGCGGCTATCTCCCCCCCGGGAGAGTTGATGTAGAACGAAATCTCCCGTTCCGGGTCCTCCCGATCCAAAAAGAGCAACTGCGCAATAAGCAAGTTCGCAATCTGCGTATTGATGGGCGTACCCAAGAAGACCAATCGCTCTTTGAGCAACAGGGAGAAGATATCGTAAGCGCGCTCCCCACGTCCGGTACTTTCGATCACCATGGGAATGGTGGCCATCTTAACCTCCTCAGCACGTCTCATGGCAGCACCCTAGACTTCCACCGCTTCGGGCTCAGGCTCCGCCTCCTCAGGCGAGAGACCTTGCGCAATGCGTTCCAGACGCTCCAGAACCTTGCGTGTGATCACACTGGAGCGAACGCTCTGCCCGGTCTCAGAATCGATTTTAAGAGCAGCCACCAGGGCCGGGTCCTCAATGCCCTTTTCCCGCAAGGAAGCGGCGAACTCTTCCCGTATCTCTTCTTCGCCAGCGTCAAAGCCAAAGTGACGGGCAAACTCGGTCAACAGGAGCTTCTCCTGAATCACCTTTTCGGCGTTGTGTTGTAACACTGCGCGCAGCTCTTCCTCACTGACCCCTTGCTGCAGCAGGAAGTCTTCCCACGTGAGGCCGGGCTTGCGCCGCACGGCGGCCTGGATCTCCTCGAACGTCTCCTGAGCCTGGTCGGCGACCAGGCTGGGTGGGTAACGAATCGTGGCGATATCCATAAAAGCGGCGACCAACTTGTCCCGACGCTTTTGCGTGGCCTCTTCCTCCTTGTAAGCGAGCAGCTGTTCCCGCAGCGCGGCCTTGAGCTCCTCCAACGTCTCGTAGTTGCCCACCGCGTTGGCCAGGACATCGTCCAGGTCGGGCAATGTACGCTCGTAAACCTGCGCAACTTCCGCCGTGAAGGAGACCTCGCGTCCCCTTAAGGCCGGCGTCTCGTAGTCCTCCGGCAACGTCACCACAAAGGTCTTCTCGTCACCCGCCTGCAGGCCGATGAGCGCTTCTACCACCCCGGGCGCGATAAAGCCCGCTTGCGGATCAAGCGCGACCTCCAGGTCGTGTTCGTGCACCAACATCTCCCCGTCGCTTTGGCCCTCAAAGAGGGAAAGCAGCAGCGCGTCACCCGCTTCTGCCGGGCGCTGGACGGGCTCCAGAATCGCGTGATCGTCCCGGAGACGCTCCAGGGCCTCCGCCACCTCTTCCTCTGTAACTTCGACGGGCTCCGGGGGCAGGCGCACACTGTGATAATCGCCCAACTCCACCTCTGGGGCCAGGGGCACGCGCAGGGTCACCGACATCGGCGAGCGGGTCACGTTCTCCAATATCGCCGACCCATAAGCCTCGATGCCCGCTTGTTCGAGTACCTCGGCGTAGGTGTCCTCCAGAAGGTCCTTCACCACCTCACCCAAGACCCATTCCTCACCTGCCACCCGCATCAAGACGTGAGGCGGTACTTTGCCCTTGCGGAATCCGGGTACGTTGATCTCACGCGAAAGACGGCGAGCCGTCTCACGAAGAGCTCGCCGTTCCTGTTCCTCTTCAATGTGTAGCGTAAGAATAGCCTCATGACTGTCATCCAGTATCTGCTTCTCTAACTCAAACACCTCTGCTTACCTCCCCATGTATGTCAGAGGGATTATAGCACATTCCGATCTGATGACCAGCGCCGAGCAGGAGACGCGCAACAGGACAAGGGCGGGCACCACGCTAAAAAGTAAATGAGCGTTTGACAAATAAATCGACAGGTGTTACAATCAATACGAGAAAATTTAATCTAAAAAACCTTTTTTACAGCGCCCCCCCATACATGAGAAGCGAAGGTGTCATGCAAGATACACGTCAGCAAATTTTAGAGATTTTGAAACGGCAAGGGAAAGTCACCGTTCAGGAGTTGAGCACCGAGCTCGGTCTGACCAGCGTCACTGTGCGTCACCACCTGGAGATTCTCCGCTCCGAAGGATACATCACCGATCCGGAAGTGCAGCACTCCAACCGTCCCGGCCGTCCCCGCTACATCTATCGACTGACAGCCATGGCCGCCGACCTGTTTCCCAGCAACTACGCCGGTCTGGCCGACGCGCTTCTAGAGGCTTTACAGCACCTTTCACCGGAACGGAAGGTGGAGATCCTGAAGGAAGCTGCGCGCCAGCTGGCCACCAACGCCGGCAGCATGCCCCAAGAGCCGAACCAACGTCGAGAAAGGATGTCTCGCTTTCTGAAACGCCTGGGGTTCGTCTTCCGCTGGGAGAAGGACGAAAAAGACGGTTACTACCTCCACATCTGCAACTGTCCCTACTACCACGTGGCCCAGGCGCATCCCGAAACCTGCGAGATCGACGAGAGCATGCTGAGGATACTCGCCGGCACCGACATCCAGCGCGTCGAGGGACACGCCAGCGAGGATTCTCTGTGCAGCTATAAGATCCACTGGTCGCTCGACTGAACGCCGGATCTCCTTACAGGTTTAGGGAGCGCCTCGACCTGCAAAGACGCCCACCGACTCGCAGAGCCGACGTAGGGATTTGGCAAGCAGCCAGGGGTAACACGCTGATGAAGACGCGCAGGGATCTACGCCCCAACAGGCGGCGGCGGTGGTGGTGACGAATGGGCGTAATCGGCGTAAGAAGGGGCGCTCTGCTGCAGGTACAGTCGGGTCGCGCGCGTGTTCTCCTCAATGGCGATGAGCACGGAGAAAATCTCCCCGGTGGCGTAGAGCACCAGGAACTGCACGGCCGTCATGATCAGCCCCGTGATAAACGTGACGATGCCCACAACAACGCCACCGCCCCCAAAGAGCGCCGGGTTCAGCCCCAGGTCGCGCCAAAGCTGCGGCCCCAGACCACCCAGCACGCCGACAAGCAGCGCGCCGAGGGAGCCCAGCACGCCCAGGACGAGGACTACCCAGGCCAGAATCTTCCACAACGTGGCCACAAATCGTAAAATTTTGTAACGCTTTTCCATGGGACCTCCTCAAAGGTGAATTACAGATGAATTACTTCACACATCGTGTTCTCGCTTCCAGAGCGGAGCCTTTTCCTCCAGGATACCGCGCAGCTCGTAGATTTGGTCGCGCAGGGCAGCGGCTTTCTCGAACTCCCAGTTGTCCGCCGCCGTCTTCATCTCCTTCTCCAAAGAGCGAATCAGCTTGTCCAGCGCCTTGGGCTCCATCTCCTCCGGCTTGAGATCCAGCCCACTTTCCTCCTGCTGGGCAGCGCGCACGCGGTCCGTCAGGTCACGTACCGACTTGATGATGGACGCCGGTTCAATGCCGTGCTCCTCGTTGTAGGCCTTCTGGATCTCGCGACGACGCTCCGTCTCGTCGATGGCCTCGCGCATGGCGTCGGTCATCTCGTCGGCGTACATGACCACGGTGCCCTCGACATGACGCGCGGCGCGGCCCATGGTCTGGATAAGCGCCGTGCTGCTGCGCAGGAAGCCCTGTTTGTCGGCGTCTAAGATAGCGACAAGGCTGACTTCAGGCAGATCCAGGCCCTCGCGCAGCAGGTTGATGCCCACGATAACATCATACTGGCCCAGGCGCAGGTCGCGCAGGATCTCCACCCGCTCGATGGTGTCGATATCGCTGTGCAGGTAGGTCACTTTGATGTTCAACTCGCGCAGGTACTCGGCGAGATCCTCGGCCATGCGCTTGGTCAGCGTAGTGACCAGCACCCGCTGCCCGTTCTCCACGCGCGCGTTGATGCGGCCCAGCAGATCGTCGACCTGCCCCTCGGTGGGCAACACGAGGACCTCCGGGTCCAGCACGCCCGTGGGCCGGATGATCTGCTCGACGACGCGGTCGGCGTGGCCCAGCTCGTAAGGGCCGGGCGTGGCAGTGGTGTAGATGATCTGGTTGAGCCGCGCGTCGAACTCATCGAAGGTAAGCGGGCGGTTGTCCAGCGCCGAGGGCAGACGGAAGCCGTACTCCACCAGCGTCTGCTTGCGGCTGCGATCCCCCCGATACATCCCCCGCACCTGGGGAATGGTCATGTGAGATTCGTCCACCACCAGCAGGAAATCGTCGGGGAAGTAGTCCAACAGCGTCCAGGGCGGGGAACCCGCCGCGCGCCGATCCATGTGGCGGGAGTAGTTCTCGATGCCGGAGCAGTAGCCGATCTCACGGATCATCTCCAGATCGTAGCGTGTGCGCTGCTCCACCCGCTGCGCCTCCAACAGCTTGCCCTGCTCTTTGAGACGGGCGACGTGTTCCTCCAGCTCCTCCTCGATGTCCTTGAGCGCGGCCTGCAGCTTCGCCTCTGAAGTGACGTAGTGCTTCGCGGGGAAGATTTTGATCTCTTTGGGGATATCAAGCACCTCGCCCGTCAGGGGGTCGATCTGCGTGATGCGCTCGATCTCGTCGCCCCAGAAGGAGATGCGGAAGGCGTCCTCGGTGTAGGCGGGACGGATCTCCAGCACGTCGCCGCGGGCACGGAAAGTGCCACGCTTGAAGTCCAGGTCGTTGCGCTCGTAGTAAATCCCGACGAGATGGCGCATGACCGACTCGCGGCGGATGGTCTGCCCCACGTGCAGCGGCAGGATCACCTTACCCCATTCCTCGGGGCTGCCCAGGGCGTAGATGGCGGATACCGAGGCGACGACGATCACGTCGCGCCGTGTCATCACCGCCGCCGTCGCCGAGAGCCGCAACCGGTCGATCTCCTCGTTGATGTCGGCGTCCTTCTCGATGTAGAGATCGTGCTGAGGGACGTAGGCCTCCGGCTGATAGTAATCGTAGTAGGAGACGAAGTACTCCACGGCGTTGTTGGGGAAGAGATCACTGAACTCCGAGTAGAGCTGGGCCGCCAGCGTCTTGTTGTGCGCCAGCACCAACGTAGGACGCTGCACCTGCTCAATCACGTTGGCAATGGTGAAGGTCTTGCCGGTGCCGGTGGCGCCCTTGAGCACCAGGTGTCGTTCATTTGCCTCTAATCCTTCGACCAACTGGGCAATGGCCCGGGGCTGATCGCCGGTGGGGCGCATATTTGTCGCAAGCGTGAATGGTTTAGGCATAGGCTCCTTCGCAATGGCTGAACTCACCTCTGATTTTACCACGGGTGGCGTGATTTGCGTTCAAACACCGAAACGGAGACGAGGGACCGGCAGGAAAGCCAAACGTGAAGCGTAAGTGAGAACTCATGACTTGACAAACATCACATACCGCGCCGCACGAATCTACGGGGCCAGGTATCTCCCCGCCACCCATCCTTCCAGGCGCTGCGCTTCGATGCGGACACGATACCAGGCGACATCGTCGATGGTGACAGGACCTTCCAGCACGATGACGGACGTGCCTTCCGCAACACGTTCCAAAACCAGGCCATTCGGCGCGTAGCGGATGCGCAGGCCGGCGTCGCCTACGCCGCTCACGGTGAGCACAAAAGGCGTCTCGGTCGCTGTGGGCGTGACGGTGGGCGTCTCGGTCGCTGTCGGTGTGACGGTGGGGCTAGGCGTGCGCGTGGGCGAAGGCGTCACCGTCGGCGTGTTGGTAGCGGTTGGCGCCCCGGTGGAGGTGGGCAGGGGAGTCACGGTCGGCGTCGGCGGGACGTAGGCGCGGAGTCGCGTCGCCGGCACCATACCCAACGAGAGAGCCACCGGCCTTTCCAGGCGAGCGGCGATGCGCTCCTGGAGATAACGGGCCTGGGTGTAATCGAGCGGCTGCATGACACGGATCGTGGCATCGATCTGTAAAGCGTCGTCAGCGCTCCGCCCGTTAAAGCTCCAATCGATAATCTCGGCGTTGAGATGTCGGAGCTCTGTTTCCAGCGCCGCCTGGATATCCTGGTGAAGTTGAGCTTCCTGCCTGGAAGAAACCGTCAGCGTGGTCAACAACACACTGATCATCAACAACAACACCAGAATTCCCCAAGCCCCCCGACGCAGGACAAGCGTACGATCAATGTCGCCGGGGCGAGGTTGAAAGCCCAGCCAGAGGAAGATCAAGGCGCCAGACGCCGAAATGGCGACAAGGTTAGTGACGAAGAGCAAAGCAGCGCCCCAGGCGATCTCCCAGCGCTGCATGGCCAACCCGATACCGACGTTGGCCAGGGGGGGCGCCAACGCAGCGGCGATGGCGACGCCGGCCAGCGCGGCGGAGACGTCAGGGCGACAGGTGGCGTAGGCGGCGGCAGCTCCGGCTACCAACGCCACCGCCAAATCCAAAAGGGCGGGGTTGGCACGGGCAAGCATCTCCCCCGTCGGCTTGGCGCCGGGCACGATGAGCGTGACGAGGAACCCCATGAGAACGCTTACCAGGGCGCCACGCAAGGTGGTGCTGAAAGAGCGAAGCAAAAATTGCAAATCCCCCATGACAACGCTCAAGCCGATCCCCAGGATGGCATTCATGAGCGGCGCAACCAGCATCGCACCAATGATGACCGCCGGACTGTCAAGCAGCAGACCCAGGCCCGCCAGAGCAGAGGCCAGCGCGATCATGACCCAGAAGTCGACGCGGGGACGGGCTCCCCGGCGCACTGTGCGATAAGCCTCTGCTTGTTCTCTGGCGGTGAGCGTCGGCAGCACCCCAAGGAGCCGGGTCCAGACCTGACGCTGCAAAGTGCCCAAATTGCTCAGCCGCCGCCGGACAACGATGGTGGGGATCTCCGACTGCGAGAGGATAGCCTGCACCACATCACCGAAGAGGAAACGATCCAGCAGGCTCTCCTCGCCGGCGCCCAAAAGCAGGAGATCGTAGCCCTCTTCGATCTCTTTAAGAATGCCTTCGACGGGGTTCTCAGCGGCGATCACACGCCGCCGAATCTCTTCCCCCCCGTCTAACTTCCGGAGGATCTGCTTCAGACGATCGTCGCCGATAAGGATCTCCGGTTGCCCCAGCCGCTTCATGGCGACGTAAAGCGCGGTGATCTCAGCCTGCGGCGCGATAGCCCGTGCGATCCTGAACGCCTCGGGTGCATTGGGACCACCGGCTGCAGGGATCAACATCCGGTTGACCCCCTCGCTGTTATCTCCTCGCACCAGCAACACGTCACAGGGCGATTTCTGGATCACCGGGTCGAGGGTCTGCCCCAACCGATAGCGCCCCCGGGTGATGTGCCCACTCCAGCCCAGAATCAAGGCGTCCGGCTGCACCGCGGCGACTTCGTCCAGGATGCTTTGGGCAGTATCCAGACCGGCGCGCACCACCACCTCAATAGGGATATCGGCGTACTCCTCGGGAATATCCAACCAGGCAGGATGCTCGTCGGAGGAACTCACCGTCAACAGCCAAACGCGACCTCCGTGGATGCGTGCCAGGGCGCCGGCCGTGTGAAGCAAAGCAGGCATATCTGCAGCATCGCGGATCGCCACCAGCACTAGGTAGGGACGCTCGTTTCTTTTCGCGTCGTTGCGCATCACCCGTCTTTCTCCTCTGGGCGACACGAACGCCGGCACGTGTGCTGACCGGGGGAATGGGCGACCTCGAGGACCAGGAAATGCGAAAGCCCAAAAGCGCGCAGCGGTGTCCGCTCCAGGGCGTAGGTCAACCGACGGATCAGATACCCCAGTCGGGGTCTGCGAGCCACGACGTTGTCGTAGCCGGGATAGATCTGCGTGTGGACGAGGACGCGCACGGGCAACCCTGCGAAGAGGCTGCGCAGCCCGCGCCGGGTGTAAGCGCGCACGTGGGGCGCCAATCGATCTCGCAGCGGCGTAGGCAGCCAGTTGACGAAGGGCTTGTTGCCAAAGTGATATCTGCCGCGCCAGTAGATGCCGTGGGTCTCGAAGGCGTAGAGCCGATTGGGGACGAAGATCACGATGCGCCCGCCCGGTCGCGCCACGCGCACCATCTCCCGGACAACGCGTCGGTCGTCGTCAACGTGCTCCAGAACCTCGTGGGAGTGCACGATATCGAAGGCGTCATCGGAGAAAGGCAGCGCCTCGCCGCGCGCCTGCGCCACGGCAGCTTTCTCACCCGCCCGCCGCGCGCGGTCGAACTCGATCTCGACGCCCACGACATCCTCGGTGTAACGCCGGAAGGCCGCGGGGTACATGCCGAGACCACACCCCACGTCGAGCACGCGCTTGCCCGCCAGGGGGACATGCGCGCGGATCATCTGCAGGCGGCGTTCCTGCCCCTCACGCCAGACGAAAGAAGGGTTGCCACGCTGAGCCGTCTTTGCCAGATCGTCATCCACCATAGTCATACCTCCGGTGGCCCGATTGTAAGATCAAACAGACGTCTGTCAACCATCCGTCGACGTGGGGGCACCGGACCCATGCCCGGGAAAAGCGCGCGCTGCTCACCGGCTTTAGATCTCTGACCCCCACCTATACCGCGGGCCAAAACGCACTATCTTTGACGTCTCTTTGTGCTACAATGGAAGAGGAGTCCCGCAGCGAGGTGCCCAAAGCGGGAAACGACCTTCCTGCGCCCACCGTGCTGCGTGGCCCATAACCAGCCGGTCCTAACGCTTTACAACTGGCTGCAAAAAGGATGACTCACCTGGAAAAAGATGGGAGAAATCGGATGTCTCGTCGGTCATCCTCCCGGTGAGTTTTATATTTCAGCGGAGGCAAGGATGCAGCTGGAGGTAAACAGGGACACTTTTTCTTCTACTGAAAAGCCTCAGTAGAACCATATTAAGGAGGGAAAAATGGCCGACGTAGCACAAAAATCCCCTGCCCAGCTGCGGGCCGAACGCTATGAGCGCCTGCGCTCGATGTGGGTGGACATAGCCGACCAGACGACGTTAGGTGATCTGTATAATCGTATCGAGAACGTGCGCAACACCATCGACGAACTCCCCGAGCAGATCTGTGAGCTCCGCGAGCGGGGATACGTGTATGGCAAAGAGTGGGAAACCCAAGCCCAGGCCCTCAAGACAGCCTGGCCCGCTCAAGCCCGCAAAGCCCGCCGTTACCTCCAGGATCAGGCAAATCGGATGGCGCCTCTGCTCAAGGACATCGAGGAGCTCCTGGATCGCGCCCGTCTCTCCGACAGCCGCATGGACCGGCTGGAGGATCGGCTGACGCGGGTGGAGAACTGGCTCCGCGACGCCGACTCCCAGGTGCGCACCCTGCTCACGTCGCTGGAGACGGACCTGCAGGCGCTGCGACGGCAGCTGGAACAGGCTCAATATCTGCTGGACGCTCTAAGCGACGCGACATTTCCACTTTACCCGGAGGAGCACGGCGTGGCCGCCTGTGAAGCCATCTGGACCGACGGCAAAGATGAGCCCAAAGGTGTCCTGTTCCTGACCAACCTCCGCCTGATCTTCGAGCAGCGCGAGAAAATCGCCACCAAAAAAGTACTCTTCATCACCACCAAGTCGGAGCTGGTCCAGGAGAAACGCTGGGAAGCGCCGGTGGGGAGTGTCACGGCGGTGGAAGCGGAGGACAAGGGCAAGCTGCTTTTCACCAAAGAGCTGCTGCACCTGCAGTTCGCCCCCGACGTCCGCGAAGCGCCGCAGGAGGTGACGCTCCGCCTCAAGGGTGAGGATAACGAAGCGTGGCGCGAGCAGGTCACCCAGACCAAGAGCGGGCAAATCGCGGCCCAGCGCTACACAGCCGACAAGAAGGTCGCTGCGCCTCCGGCGGCACCGCTGCCGAAGGAGATCCCTACTGTCTGCCCGGCCTGCGGCGCGCAGCTGCCCACCTTCTATCGCGGTATGCAGGAGCTGGTCTGCGAGTACTGCGGCGCCAAAGTGCGCCTGTAAGCAAAAAGGGAGACGGATGGAGGCAAACGGAGGGAGTTTTCGCCCGCGGACTCGCTTCGAAAAAACACGCCAAAGAAAGCCGGAAGCTGTAACATCTGTGTGCGTTCCCAACGAATTAACTCCAATCCGTCGACTACCTGACTATCTGACTATCCGACTATCCGACTATCCGACTATCCGACTATCCGACTATCCGACTATCCGACTATTTTAAGGAGGTCATGAATGCCAAAACGTGAAGTTCACCCCCCGACCGGAACGACGTTGCATTGCAAGAACTGGCTGTTGGAAGCGCCCTTCCGCATGATCCAACACAACCTGGACCCGGAGGTCGCCGGCGATCCCGAAAACCTCATCGTCTACGGCGGACGCGGCAAAGCGGCGCGCAACTGGGACTGTTTCGACGCCATCCTGGAGACACTCCAGCAGATGGACGTCGACGACACACTGCTGGTCCAGTCCGGCAAACCGGTGGCCGTCTTCAAAACCCACGAGGACGCGCCTCGGGTGCTGCTCGCCAACTCCAACATCGTGCCCGCCTGGGCGACGCAGGAGAATTTTGACCAATGGGAACGCGAAGGGCTGATCATGTACGGGCAGATGACCGCCGGCTCCTGGATCTACATCGGCACGCAGGGCATCCTGCAGGGCACCTACGAGACGCTGGGGGCGGCGGCGCGCAAGCATTTCGGCGACGACGCCTCGCTTAAGCATACCTTCACGCTGACGGCGGGTCTCGGTGAGATGGGCGGCGCACAACCGCTGGCCATCACCATGAACGAGGGCGTCGGTCTCATCGTCGAGGTCGATCCCGCGCGTGCCGAACGGCGGCTGCGCCATCGCTACCTCGACGAGGTCGAAACGGATTTGGACGCTGCGCTGGAGAAGATAGAGAGCTACAAAGCAGCGGGCCAGCCGCGCTCCATCGGCTTCATCGGCAACGCCGGCGACGTCTACCCGGAGCTGCTGCGGCGCGGGATCATCCCCGATGTGGTCACCGACCAGACGCCGGCCCACGACCCGCTGCGCTACGTGCCCAACGGCATGACGCTGGAGGAGGCCCTGGCGCTGCGCGAGGACGACCCGGCGCGCTATCAAGCCGAGGCCTTCCGCACCATGGCCGAGCACTGTGCTGCCATGGTGGAGATGCAGCGGCGCGGCGCCGTCGTCTTCGACTACGGCAACAACCTGCGCCAACGCGCCTACGACCACGGCGTCGAGGACGCCTTCAGCTATCCGGGCTTCGTGCCGGCCTACATCCGCCCGCTCTTCTGCGAGGGCAAGGGCCCCTTCCGCTGGGTGGCGCTCTCCGGCGACCCGGAGGACATCTACGAGACCGACCGCATCATCCTGGAACTGTTCCCTGAAGACAAACACCTGGGACGCTGGATCAAGATGGCGCAGCAGCAGGTAGCCTTCCAGGGCCTGCCCGCGCGCATCTGCTGGCTGGGCTACGGCGAGCGGGCCAAGGCCGGATTGGCCTTTAACGAAGCCGTCGCCGAAGGGCGGATCTCCGCGCCCATCGTCATCGGGCGGGATCACCTGGACGCCGGCTCCGTGGCCAGCCCCAACCGCGAGACCGAGGCCATGAAGGACGGCTCCGACGCCATCTCCGACTGGCCCATCCTCAACGCGCTCCTCAACGCCGTGGGCGGCGCGACCTGGGTCAGCTTCCACCACGGCGGCGGCGTGGGCATCGGCTACTCGCAACACGCGGGCCAGGTCATCGTGGCCGACGGCACGCCGGCCGCGGCGGCGCGTCTGCAGCGCGTGCTCACCACCGATCCCGGCCTGGGCGTCGTCCGTCACGCCGACGCGGGCTACGAGAAAGCCATCGCCTTCGCCAGAGAGCACGGCATTTGGATGCCCATGTTGAAATAAAGGCTCCAAAGTGAAAAAATCGGATTTCTAGTGGATCCCCCCATATGTCCGGTGGTTTTGAACGCGGATTCTCCTAAATAATCATTACCTGCCGCGTCGCTCACGACAAGCGAAAGGCTCGTAGTCAGGCAGGGAGCGGAGTGCCGTCAAAACGCGATTCCGCACGGCGTTCTGCGCCCGACTACGAACGGCATACCCTAACCTGATGCTCAAAAATCACCAAACAATAATACGATACACTCAACGACAATAAAGTTGAAATAAAGTGAGGAGGCAGGAAGTGTCACAGAACAGCGAAAAGTCTGACGGCCAGGATACAAGGCTCCGGGTGTTGATCGCCGACGACGACGTCGAGGTGCGTCGCAGTACGCGGCTGATGCTGTCCATGCTGCCCGATACGCGCGTCGTGGCCATGGCGCGGGACGGGCGCGAGGCGGTGGAGATGGCGAAGTCTCTGCAGCCCGACGTGGCGCTCATAGACATTAACATGCCCGGCATGACGGGGATGGAGGCCATTCAGACACTGCGAGAGGTCTCCCCGGATCTGATGTGCATCGTGATCTCCGTGGAGAAAGACGCGCCCACCGTCAGGCAAGCCGTCCACCTCGGCGTCGCCGCCTATCTGATCAAGCCCTTCACCATCGAGGAGTTGGGCGCGGTGATCGAGAAAACCCGCGCTGTGGTCATCAAGATCCGCAAGCGCAAGCAGGCAGAGGCGGAGCGCCGTCGCCGTCAGCTAGAAGCAGTCGCCGAGAAGCTCGTGGAAGCGCGGCGCTCGGACGAGGAGTCCATCGCCGTCCTGGAAAGCCTGGCGGCCTACCCCGACTGCGCGGAGCGCTGGCTGAGATCGTTGGCCATGGTGTACGTGGCACGCCGAGAGTGGAGCAAGCTGAAAGAGTTGGCAGCGCGCCTGGAAGCGCAGACGCAATGAAAAGCCGTCCCGCTCTCGCCTCGGCCTGCCAGGACATTTGCCTTTGCGCCTTTCAAAGATATAATGTCATTAGCTAACCAATATCCACATAAGGAGTGACTTCATGGGCGAAAAACTGGAGCAACTTAAGCAACATCTTTACCCCTTTCACGACCTCAAAATGGCCGGCGGGCTCCTCAACTGGGATCAAGAGGTCAATATGCCGGAGGGCGGGGCGGAAGCGCGCGCCGAACAGCTCGCCACGCTCAGCGCCTTGGCCCACGACATCTTTGTCTCTGACGAGGTCGGCAGGCTGCTCGAACAGGCCGAAGCGGAGGTCGAAGCCGAGGACCTGGACTACGACAGCGACGACGCCAGCTACGTGCGGGTACTGCGCCGCGAGTACGACAAGCAGGTGAAGATCCCCACAGAGCTGGTGGCCGAGCTGGCCCGTGTGCGCTCTAAAGCCTTCATCGCCTGGCGAAAAGCGCGCCAAGAGGACAGCTTTCCCCTCTTCCAGCCCCACCTGAAAAAAGTGGTCGACCTGAACCGCAAAATCGCCGACATTCTGGGGTACGAGGATCACCCCTACGACGCGCTCCTGGACTACTACGAACCGCAGATGAAGACCGCCCAGGTCGTGGAGCTCTTCGAGGATCTCAAAACGGGCCTGGTCCCGCTGGTGAAGGCCATCGTGGAGCGCGGCGCCGAGAACGACGATAGCTTCTTCTCGGAACAGGAGTACGACCTGAATCGGCAGTGGGATCTCACCGAGGTGGTGCTGCGCGAGATCGGCTACGACTTCTCCCGAGGACGCCAGGACAAAGCCCCCCACCCTTTCACCACCCACTTTTCCTGCAACGACGTGCGCGTCACCACCCGCCTCTTCAAAAACCGTCCCCAGTCGGCCTTCTTCAGCAGTGTCCACGAGGGCGGACACGCGCTCTACGAACAGGGCATCCCCGAGAAGTTTGAGCGCACCATCCTGGCCAGCGGCGCGACGCTGGGCCTGCACGAATCCCAATCGCGCATGTGGGAGAATCTGTTGGGCCGCAGCCGCGCCTTCTGGCGCTACTTCCTGCCCATCATGCGGGCCTTCTTCCCCCAGCAGTTGGACGGCATCAGCCTGGAGCAATTCTACCGCGCCATCAACAAGGTCGAACCCAGCTTGATCCGTGTGGAAGCCGACGAGGTGACCTACAACATGCACATCTTCGTGCGCTTCGAGCTGGAACAAGCGCTGCTCACCGGCGACCTGGACGTCGCCGAGGTCCCCGATGCCTGGAACGCCAAGTACGAGGCCTATCTGGGCATCACCCCGCCCAACGACGCCAACGGCTGTCTGCAAGACATCCACTGGTCCCACGCCATGATTGGCTATTTCCCCACCTACAGCCTGGGCAACATCATCTCCGCGCAACTCTACAACCGCGCCAAAGCGGACCTGCCGGACCTGGAAGCGGGGTTCGCCCGGGGCGAGTTCCTACCCCTGCTGGAGTGGATGCGCGAACACGTCCACGCCCACGGCAGCAAATTCACCGCCGCCGAACTGCTGGAGCGCGAGCTCGGCACCGGGCTGGACGCACAGCCGCTGCTGGACTACCTGACCACCAAATACACGGACATCTACGAGCTGTAGCGCCCTGGACCACCAAGTCCCCTCGTACCTCGGTACTGAGGGGACTTTTTTCGTGCGGCGTCCGTCCACGCCGCT
The DNA here is from genome assembly GCA_049975525.1 of Anaerolineae bacterium. GTDB lineage: Bacteria > Chloroflexota > Anaerolineae > B4-G1 > SLSP01 > G713. The sequence continues at coordinate 17,010 of JBNGCW010000024.1, read as the reverse complement.
CACGGCAACCCTCATGAGAAGCGCGCCGTTCCAAAGGTGATCATAATCCTCACAAGCAGGGTGAACCTATCATTGTTTGTGACTTCGATTATGCTACAATGGAAAGACAACAGAGCATAACGCAAAAGGGGAGGCTACATGAACGCCTTAGACGAAGCAAAAGTGATCTACGAGCAGTTAGTGACGTGGCGGCGCGACTTCCACCGTCACCCGGAGGTAGGACTGACACTGCCGCGCAGCGCCCGTATCGTGGCCGAAACGCTGCAGAAGCTGGGCTACACCGTCTCCAGCGGCTTGGCCGAAAGCGGCGTCGTGGGTCTGTTGGAAAACGGCGCCGGGCCGGTGGTGATGGTGCGGGCCGACATGGACGCCCTGCCCATCCAGGAGGAAAACGACGTGCCCTACGCCTCCGAGATACCCGGAAAGATGCACGCCTGCGGACACGACGCCCACATGGCCATCGGCCTGGGCGTGGCGCAGCTGATGGCGGAGACGCGCGACCACTGGCAGGGAACGCTCAAACTGGTCTTCCAACCCGGCGAAGAGGGAGATAACGGCGCGGAGATCATGGTTCAGGAAGGTGTCCTGGAGAACCCCCGCCCTGATAGCGTGTTGGCCTTGCACGTCTGGAACGAGGGGCGCGTCGGCAGCGTAGCCGTGGCCCCCGGACCGGTGATGGCAGCCGCCGAAGCCTGGGAGGCGAAGATCCAGGGCAAGGGCGGTCACGCGGCTGTACCCGAGGAGGCCGTCGATCCCATCGTCACCGCAGCGCTGACCATCACCGCGCTGCAGACCATCGTCAGCCGCAACGTCGGCGCCGAGGACGCGGCTGTAGTCACCGTGGGCAAGCTGCGCGCCGGCGACACCTTCAACGTCATCCCCGACGTGGCACAGCTGGAAGGTACCGTGCGCACCTTCGAGCCCGAGGTTCGGGAGACGGTGCTGCGTCGCCTGCGCGAGATCGTCGAGGGCACGGCGGAAACGATGGGCGCCGAAGCCACGCTGCGCCTGCACGCGCTCACCCCGGCTGTGGTCAACGACGAGGCGGTCACGGCGGTCGTGCAAGACGCCGTGCGGACCCTGCTCGGCGAAGAGGGGCTGGACGTGGAGCTGCGCACCATGGGCAGCGAGGACGCGGCTTTCTTCCTGCAGGAGGTGCCCGGCTGCTACTTCTTCGTAGGGGCGACCTCGCCGGATGCGGAATCCCACATCCCCCACCACAACCCCTACTTCGACATCGACGAAGCGGTGCTGCCCATCGGCGTCGCCGTGCTGGTGGAAGCCCTGCGCCGTCTGCTGCCCGTCGAGGAGACGTAATGCCCCGACAAGGCGGACTGGAGTGGGTCGACGGCAACGGCTGGCTGGTGCTCTGCGGCGGCGGTGACCGGCGCCGGGGCGAAACCGACCTCATCGACGCTAACGCGCTCTCCCTGGCCAACCTGGACCGCCCCCTCATCGCCATACTCTCCGAAGGCGAGGCCGACGACGTCGAGGGCGTCCTGGAACACTACGTCGCCCTCGGCGGCCCCGGTGGCGAAGGCATCCTGCTCTCCGAAGGCCAGAAGACTTTGGAAGACGAAGCGTTTCTCTCGCTGCTCTCCCAGGCGGGCCTGCTCTATCTGGGAGGCGACCGCCCTCTCGATCTCGTCACCGCGCTGCACCGCACGCGGGCGCTGCGGCTGATCGTGCAGGGCTTTGCCACCCTTCAAGGGCTGGTCATCGTGGGGACCGGCGGCGGGGCAGCGGCCCTGGGCGCCTGGGTGCGTGCGCCTGAGCAGGAAGGCGTCGAGTCACCAGGCTTGAATTTCTTGCGCAACGGCATCGTCGCCCCCTACTTCACGCGGACGGAAGAGGCTCAAGTGCTGCGTCGGCTGCTGCGCGACCACCGCGGCTTCGTGGGCCTCGGCATACCCAGGGGAACCGCCCTGGCCCTCGGTCCGCGCGGCGAGGTCGAAACCTGGGGTCATGACAAGATAACTGCCGTCATCCATCAAGAGTCAGGATTCACAAGTCAAAAGTCGGGATGACGAGCGGCCAACATCTCTCACGATTTGTGACGCCTGACGACGCGACTATCGGACAACCTGACCATCCGACTCATAGACTCATCTAGGAGGTTGCATGCTGGAAAAGGACAAAACAGTCGTGGTGCGCATCGGCGGCGAAGCCGGCGAAGGCACCATCACCCTGGGAGAGCTCTTCACCCGCACCGCGGCGCGCCGGGGGCTGGAAATCTACACCCTGCGCACCTACCCGTCCGAGATCAAAGGCGGACAAGTGATGTTTCAGGCCCGCCTGGGCACGGAGCGCGTGCTCTCGGAGGGCGACACCTGCGACGTGTTGGTCGCCATGAACCGCGCCGCCTGGGCCGAAAACTACACCGAGCTCAACCCGCGCGGAATGTTGATCCACGACGAAGAGGCCGTCCCGGACGCCGCAGCGCAGGCCCGGCGCAGTTTTCTGGTACCGGCCGCGAACATCGCCGACCGCATCGAGTGGCAACGCGGCAAGAACCTGGTCATGGTCGGCGCGCTGCTCTGGTTCTTCCGTCTGGGGCTGGAGACGGGCGAGGAGATCGTGAAGGCGCGGATGGGGCGCTACCCCGACGTGCTGCCCAACAACCTGGAGGCACTGCGCCAGGGCTATGCCCACGCCAGGAAGCATTACCCTCGCCCTTTCCCTTACGCCCTGAAACCACCCGAGCAACTGGAGCCCCGCCTGCTGCTCTCCGGCGCCGACGCACTGGCGCTGGGCGCGCTGGAAGCAGGCTGTCGTTTCTACGCCGGCTATCCCATCACCCCCGCCACGCCCGTCATGGAAACGATGGCGAAGTATCTCCCCGCCTTCGGCGGCACCATGATCCAGGCCGAAGACGAGATCGCGGCCATTAACATGGTCATTGGAGCGTCCTTCGCCGGAAAGCCCGCGATGACGGCGACCTCCGGTCCAGGTCTCTCGCTGATGATCGAGGCATTGGGGTTGGCGAGCATGGCGGAGATCCCCCTGGTGGTGGTCAACGTGCAACGCGCCGGCCCCTCGACCGGGCTGCCCACCAAGACCTCCCAGGGCGACCTGTTCCTTTCCCTTTACGGTGGGCACGGCGACGCGCCGCGCTTCGTGCTGGCTCCGGATTCCATCAAGGATTGCTACTATCAGATGATCAACGCCTTCAGCCTGGCGGAGTACTACCAGATGCCCGTCATCGTCCTCTCCGATCAAGCCATGGCCTCCCGCCTGGAGACCATGCCCTATCCTGAGACCGGGGGCAGCACCTGGAGCGAGTGCCTCGACCGGCAGTTGCCCACGGAAGAGGCGCTGGCCGACGACTACCGCCGATACCGAGACACGGAAGACGGCATCTCCCCCATGGCGCTGCCCGGCATGAAAGGCGGGACCTATCTGGCGGAGAGCCTGGAGCACAACGAGTACGGACACCCTGACCAGAGCCCCGACAACCATCAGAAGATGATGGGAAAACGCGCCAGGAAAGTTGAAGCGGCGCGCAAACGGCTGGTCAACTGGAAAGCGGCCGCCCGCCGCTGGGGCGACCAGGGAGCACGCTTCGGCATTATGGGCTGGGGCAGCACCCGCGGCGCCGTCCGCGAGGCCATGGAACTGTTGCGCTCACAGGGCATCGAGATCGAAGCGCTCTATCCCCATACCCTCCTGCCCATGCCCGACAAAGCCGTCTCCGAGTTCATCCACGGCAAGCGGGCCATTCTGGTGCCGGAGTTCAACTTCTCCTCGCAGTTCGCCCGCATGATCGAGCACCGCTACTACAAACAGATGGACGAGGAAGACATTCACATCCACATGTTAGCGCGGGAGCGGGGCATCCCGCTGAAGATCCACGAGATTTACGACGCGGTGCTGCAGATGATCACAGCAGAACATGAGCAGTGGATGGCCTCAGAGGAAGATCTGGTGAGATCACACGGCGTCGCCGAAAAGCTCATGGCGGCCCGTGAGAAGGGAGGTGAGCTATGAACCACCGCAAGGCAAAGATGTACAAGAGCGAAGTTTCCCCCATCTGGTGTCCCGGCTGCGGCGACTACGCAGTGCTCAACGGCTTGATGCGGGCCTTCGCCAACCTGGACGTCGCGCCGGAGAAGGCGGTGGTGGCCTCAGGCATCGGCTGTTCGAGCCGCTTCCCCGCGTTCCTCAAGACCTACGGTTTCCACGGCGTGCACGGCCGCGCTCTGCCCCTGGCGACGGGCATCAAGGTGGGCAATCCCGAGCTGACGGTGGTGGCGGTGGGCGGCGATGGGGACGGGTTCAGCATCGGCGGCGGACACATCCCCCACGCCGCGCGGCGCAACATTGAGATACCCTATATCGTCATGGACAACAGCATCTACGGCATGACCAAAGGGCAGCCCTCCCCGACCACGCCCAGGGGCACGCGGCGCAAAGCATCGCCCTACGGAACCATCGAGGCGCCCCTCAACCCGCTGCTGATGGTCCTCGCCTACGAGGCCACCTTCGTGGCACGGGTCTTCTCCGGCGACTTCAAGCGCCTGCAGGCGGTCTTCGAGGCAGCGCTGCAACATCCGGGGTTCGCCTTCGTCCAGGTGCTCTCGCCCTGCGTCACTTTCCTCAACACCTACGATCACTACAAGGAGATCACCGCCCCGCTGCCGGAGGATCACGACCCCACAGACCTGATGGCAGCCATGCAACGGGCGCGGAGCGTTGCCCCCCTCTACCTGGGCATCTTCCGCCAGGTGACGGACCGACCGGGCTACTGCGAGCGCCTGACCGAGATCCACGCCCAGGCACCGCAAACGACGCTCCCCGAGCTGCTGGACCGCTACGTGCGGTGAGTGCGGGCGCGCTGCGTGAGATGCAGTTCCATCTCGTCGCCAGCGACATCGACGGGACCCTCGCGGACGGAGAAGGCCGCCTTTCCACCGCGACGGTGCGGACGTTGCGGGCGCTGTTGGACGCCGGCGTGCCCGTGACGCTGGTCACAGGGCTCAACCCGTGGCCCGCACGACGCTACGTCGAACAGATCGGTCACGGCGTCCGCGCCATCAGCCTCAACGGCGTCTTTCTGCTGGAAGAGGGCAAGGTGCAGCCGGGGCGGTTTATCGCGCCGGAGGTGGCCCGGCGCGCCGTGAAAAAGATCCGCGCGCTGGGCTGCGTGCCCCAGGTCTACGGCGAGGATCTGGTCACCCGCTATCTCCCCATCCCCCAGGGCATGCCGTCCATGCAAACCCTGATCGATGAGCGGCCCTTCCAACCCTACGAGGCAGTGGAGACGGCGGAGGCGCTCTTCCCCGTGCCGCCGGCACAGGTCGCACTTTACGACAACGAGGCGCGCGCCCTAAAGGCGTATGAGAGCCTGCAAGCGGCGCTGGGCGACGAGGCCTACGTCGTCCTGCAGCCGGGAACGCGGGCCTGGGTCGAGGTCAACCACCCCGAGGCGCGCAAGGACACCGTGCTGCTGGCCCTGGCGCAGAGGTTGGACATCGCCCCCGAGGAGGTCCTCTACTTCGGCGACAGCCTCAACGACCGGCGGGTCTTCGAGCGCCTGCCGCACTGCGTGGCGGTCGCCAACGCCCGCCCGGAGATCAAAGCGCTGGCGTGGAAGATCGCGCCGGGCAACGACGAGGACGGGGTCGCGCGAACGTTAGTGAAGCTCTTCGGACTGGCGTGACCCGCCCCCTGAGGAGCTGTATCCGCTCCCTTCACCTGCGCCCAAGACATGCTCCCGATCGAGCCACGGCGGGCACGGTCCCTGGACCGGCCCGAGCGAGTTGCGTTTTTTCAGCAGAGGATCAACTTGCAGCCCCCCTCCGTCTTCAGTATAATGAAGGTTAAGCAGCCAGGGCGACCGATGGTCGGTAGAGAGTCGAGGGGGCGTCATGGAAATCGAAGCCAAATTTCGCATTCCTAACAAACAGACCTTCGAAGCGCTTCAACACATCACCCGTCTTGGCCCTTTTGACCTCACGCCTGCAGAGAGCTGCCAGGTGCACGACACCTACTTCGACACCCCCGACAACCGTCTGTGGACCGCAGGCTACGCGCTGCGCCGGCGGGCGCAACCCGAAGGTGTGCTGATCACCCTCAAAGGACTTCACGGCGGCGCGGGCCCCGTCCAGCGCCGCGAAGAGAAGGAAGCGTTCCTCCCCCGGGAGACAACGCCGGACGCGACGTCGCTGGCGGCGCTGCAGAGGCGCGTGGCCACTCTGACCGCAGAGCAGCCGCTCAAGCCGTTGTTCCGCCTCCACCAACGACGTCTCCACCGGCGCAGCCGGCTGCAGGGACGCGATATCGTCGAGCTGAGCCTCGACGAAGTACGACTGGACGCGCCCCAGGGCCGGCCTCAAGCACACTTCCGCGTCCTGGAACTCGAGCTGCTGCCCCGGGGCACCGAAGAGGAGCTGCACCACCTCATCCGGCTCTGTCAGGAACGGTGGCCCCTGGAACCCGAGCCCCAAACCAAGCTGGAGCGCGCCCTGGAGTTCTACGCTGTGGAGATGCCACCGTTGTCGCCCTCTGACGCCGCCCTTCTCTCCGAGGCCGGGGAAGCCCCCCTACCCTTGGAGACGCTGCTGAGGCGCTACGACGTCGATCCGGTCCACGCGAACAATGTCGCGGCGCAGGCCCTGGCCCTCTTCGACGCCCTGGCCTCCGTTCACCGCCTTCCGCCGGCGCGACGCGCGCTGCTGAGGACGGCGGCGCAGGTCCACGAGATCGGCGCAGCGGTCGCTCCCCAGCGCCCACATCGAGCCGGGGAGCGCCTGCTCCTGCAACACCCACCGGCGGAACTGGGAAGAGAAGCGCGATGCATCGTTGCCGTGACCGCGGGCCTGCACGACGGACCCGTCGACAGCAAGCGCCTGCAACGCCTTAAGGAGCGACCTTGCTTTGCGACGCTTTCGTCCCGGGCGCAGGAAGAGGCGCTGGCGTTGGCGGCGCTGCTGCGCCTGGCCGTAGGCCTGGAAAGTTCGCGCAGCGGCACGACACGGATCGCCGCAGTCGAGGAGCACAAGCGCTACCTTAGCGTCAAAGTCGAGGGGAGGCACGCCGTCCAGGACACCGTGGGCGCGGAAAGGCGCACAGGCCTGTGGCGCCACTGTTTCGACATCCCCCTCATTTTCGAGCCGCCGGAAGTCAGCACCGGGCAGCTGCTGAAAGAACTGCTGGGGCTGCCCAAGGAGACGCCGACCGAGGAGATCACCCTGCCCTCGACGCCCAACATCGAGGCGGACGACACCATGGCCGAGGCAGCCCGCAAGACCTTCCGCTTCCACTTCGCCCGGATGCTCTACCACGAGGCCGGCACCCGGGAGGGCAAAGATATCGAAGCGCTCCACGACATGCGCGTCGCCACGCGGCGCATGCGCAACGCGGCGCGGCTCTTCGCGTCCTATCTGGGGCCGGAGATGAAACCTTTCGTCAAAGACATCCGGCGCACCAACCGCACCCTGGGCGCTGTGCGCGACCTGGACGTCTTCTGGCAGAAGACCGAGGCGTATCTGGCGGCGGTGGAGGAGAGAGAAGGCGTCCGCCCTGACCTGAGCCCCTTGCACGCGGCGTGGTCGGAGGCCCACCAGAAGGCGCGCAAAGCGCTGCTGAGCCATCTGAACGGTGAGCGATACCGTCGCTTCAAACAACGCTTCGCCCTGTACCTCCAGGCGCCCTGGCCGGAGACCCGACCGCGTCTTACCGGGAAGGGCGATGCCGTACCGCATCGTCTGCGACACGTGGCTCCCCTCCTGATCTACCAACGGCTGGCCTACCTGCGCGCCTACGAGAACGCGCTGTCCGGCGCAGCAGTCGATTTAGTGCGCTACCACCGTCTGCGCATCGCCGCCAAGTACTTCCGTTACACACTGGAGTACTTCGTCGAAATTCTGGGGCCGGAGGTGAACGCGCTGATCGACCACGTCAAAGAGCTTCAGGATCACCTGGGAGCCCTGCAGGACGCTGTCGTCGCCTGCAACCTCCTGCAGGATTTCCTGCTCTGGGGCACGTGGGGGACGAAGTCGGGCCGGCCCACTCAGGCGGTTGTCGTTCCGGACGTCATCGCCTACCTGGACGCCCGTCAACAGGAGATCCAACACCGCCTCGAGACCTTCCCGCAGGTCTGGGCGGGGTTCCAGAGCGAAGCGTTTCGCCGCTTGGTGGCGGACACCGTGGCCGTATTGTGAGAAAGGGCCGTTATGCGGTGGTTTTGACCGCAAATGCTCCTGCATGTAGGGACAAATTTTGGAGAAATCAGATTTTTTATGAGGTATTTCTGTGCAAGCATTCCATATACTTCAAGGAGGTTATCTAGCATGTCCAATGAACCCTGCTACATTATTCTCTTAGGTCCGCCGGCCTCCGGCAAAGGCACGCAGGCCGAACAGCTGCAAGAAGCGCTGGGGCTGCCCCACGTCGCCAGCGGCGATCTCTTCCGCTACAACCTCAAAAACGAGACCGAACTGGGCCTGAAGGCCAAGACGTACATGGAAAAGGGCGCGCTGGTACCCGACGATATCACCATCGGCATGGTCATGGAGCGTCTGGATCGCCCCGACTGCGATGACGGCGCGCTGCTCGACGGGTTCCCCCGCACCATCGCGCAGGCAGAGGCTCTGGACAAAGCCCTGGCGGAGAAAGGCACCGAGGTCACCCGCGTCCTCAACATCGTCGTCCCCGACGAGGTGCTGGTGGAGCGGGTCACCGGGCGACGGCTCTGCCGCGACTGCGGCGCTTCCTATCACGTCAAGTTCAACCCGCCGCAGACCCCGGGCGTCTGCGACAAGTGCGGCGGCGAGCTCTATCAGCGTAAGGACGACACCGAGGAGACCGTGCGCAAGCGCGTCGCGGTCTACTGGGAACAGACCAGTCCCCTTATCGACTACTACCGCGCCAAAGGCATTCTGGTGGACGTGGACGGCGACCAGCCCATCGAGGACGTCACCCGGGCGCTGATGGACGCCGTATCCGACCTGATCTAAAGCAGGATATCCCCCAGGGGAGGGACCCTCATGTTGGAGCAAGTCGATCTAACCAGGAAGCTGAAGAAAAAGAGATACAAGAAGCTCAAAAAGAAACTGCGCCAACGCCTCTACGATCTACAGAAGGCCTGCTGGGACGCGGAGATCCCCACCATGATCGTCTTCGAGGGTTGGGACGCAGCCGGCAAAGGCACCTCCATCAACTTGCTGACCCAGCGCCTGGATCCGCGCGGATTCAGTCTGCACGCCATCCAGGCCCCACGCACCTACGAAAAACACATGCCGTGGCTGTGGCGCTTCTGGCTCAAAATCCCCAACTACGGAGAGATGGCGATCTTCGACCGCAGCTGGTATGGGCGCGTGCTCGTGGAGCGCGTCGAAGGCTTCACCCCGGAGGAGGAGTGGCGCAAAGCCTATCGCGACATCGTCAACTTCGAGCGCACCTTAGCCGTGGACGGCTACGTCATCGTCAAATTCTTCCTCCACATCAGCAAAAAAGAGCAGAAGAAGCGCTTCAAGAAACTGGAAAAGGATCCTCTCAAAGCCTGGCACGTGCAGCCTGAGGACTGGGAACATCACAAGAAGTACGACCGGTACGTCCTCGCCATCGAGGAGATGCTGGAGCGCACGGATACCGAATGGGGACGTTGGACCATTATCGAGGCCACCGACAAGCGATGGGCGCGCATCAAGATCTTCCGGACGATCATTCATCGCCTGGAGGAAGCGCTGCAACAGCGGGAGCACCCCCTGCCCGGCGAAAAGCCGGAAGCGGTAAAAGAAACGCCGGTGGACGCGGCAAGCGACGTAGCTCAACCCGACCTGTCCGCACCCGTCGTGGAGGAGAGCGCTTCCAAAGTCGAGATCCCGGACGTAGCCTCCACCCAGAGCGCGGAGGAGTAGGAGGAGACCATGCTACAAAACGTCGATCTGACCAAGAGCCTGGACAAGAAGACGTACAAGCGCGATCTCACTCGCTACCAGCTCCAGCTGCGCGAGCTGGCGTATCAGCTCTACGTGCAGAAGCGCACGCTCATCGTGGCTTACGAGGGCTGGGACGCCGCCGGCAAAGGCGGCAACATCAAACGGGTGACGGAGAAACTCGACCCGCGCGGCTACGAGGTCTTCTCCATCTCCGCGCCTAAAGGCGAAGACGCCACGCACCACTATCTGTGGCGCTTCTGGCGACGGCTGAAACCGCCCGACGAGAAGCAGATCCTCATCTTCGATCGCACCTGGTACGGGCGCGTCCTCGTGGAGCGCGTCGAGGGCTTCTGCACCGAATCGGAGTGGAAGCGCGCTTATCGGGAGATCAACGAGTTCGAACGTGGGTTGGTGGACTTTGGCATGATCATCGCCAAGTTCTGGATCCACATCAGCTCCGACGAGCAACTACGCCGCTTTGAGGCCCGCAAGCACACGCCGTACAAATCCTGGAAGCTGACCGATGAGGATTGGCGCAATCGTGCCAAGTGGGATCAGTACGAGCAAACCGTCGAGGACATGCTGCTCAGAACGAGCACCGTCACGGCGCCGTGGACCATCATCGAGGGCAACGATAAACGCTACGCCCGCATCAAAGCCCTCAAGACGCTGGTCAACCTCCTGAGCAACGAGCTGAACTACAAGCCGCTCGATCCTATTGAAGCCAAAAAGAAGCGCCGATGATGGGGGGCTCCTTCATCGAGGGAGGTCGCTCCCCTGCGAGCAGACCTCGCCCACCAGGCTCCGCCCCTCGACGGCGCACAGGCGCACCGGCGTGATGCGGTTGTAGAGATCGTCCTCGCTGCAGGTGGTCACGGCGAGATAGGTGTCAGTGAGACCGTGCCAGCGCCCCTCGGCGTCGCGCTGTTCCCAAAGAACGGGTAACACGCGGCCCACGAAGCGCTTTCTGTAGGCGGCGGAGAGACGCCGTCCCAGCCGACGCATACGCTTTGAGCGTGCCGTGCGCACCCGATGCGGCACACGCCCCGGAAGACGCACGGCGGGCGTGCCTGCGCGTTCCGAGTAGCGGAAAACGTGCAGACGGGCGAAAGCCAGTTCTTCGACGAAAGCCAGGCTCTCTTCGAAGGCTGCCTCGGTCTCCCCGGGAAACCCGACGAGCACGTCCGTCGTCACCGCCATCTCCGGCACGAAGTCGCGGGCGCGCGCCACCAGCTCCGAGAAGGCCGTCGTGGTGATCCGCCGCCCCATCCGCCTCAGCACCCTGTCGCTGCCGGATTGAAGGGGGATGTGCAACTGTCGACAAAGACGCGGATTCTCCCACTGCCGCAGCAACGCGTCGCTGACGTCCCACGGCTCGATAGAAGAGAGGCGCAGACGCGGGACCTCGGTCCGATCCAACAACGCCGCGACCAACTCGGCAAGCCCCTCGCTCCGCCCCAGGTCATGACCGTAGGCGCCCAGACTGACGCCGGTGAGCACAACCTCCTGGGCGTCCTGCGCCACCAGCGTCTGCACCGAGCGCACGACCTCGTCGAGGGGGCGGCTACGGGCCGGGCCGCGCAACACGCGCGTGATGCAGTAGGTGCAAGCGTGATCACAGCCGTCCTGCACGCCGAGGAAGACGCGCGTATGCCGCCAAACACCGGGCCGCCAGGGCGCCGGATCCGCCGTCCTCCCCAGAATGCGCTCCACGGCGTGCGCCTTCTCGGCGTTGGGAAGCACCCACGAGACGCCGGGATAGTCGCGCACCTCATGGGGATGGACTGTAACCCAACAGCCGATGGCGGCGATCTGCGCGTGCGGACTGGCCCGATGGAGGGCGCGCAAGCGGTGCCGACTGCGCTTGGCGGCCTGGGCGGTGACGGCGCAGGTGTTGAGCACGATCACCTCCGCCTCCGCCGGCGCGTGCACCAACGTGCAGCCCGCCCCCAAGAAGCGCCGGGCCAGCTCCTCGCTTTCGGCGGCGTTTAAGCGGCAGCCAAGCGTATCCAGGTAAACGCGCATCAGGTACGCACACGCCTCACGTACAAACCCTCTTTCTGCAGGCGGCCGGAGAGATCCCGGACAAAATCGTCCAAGACCCGCGGATTCTCAGCCGAGACGCTCAACGTCCCCACGCGGTCGTCAACGACAACCAGGCACTCCCCGTCAATGGAGGCCTCCACCTCGGCCAAAATATCCCACACGGCTCTCACATACTGAGGGTCACGCAACTTGGGAACGCCCAGGGTGCGCCCGGTCAGGACGATCACGTTTTCTTCCGGAAGCATCTCATGGACGGGCTCCTCATCGTCCTCCTCCTCTGGCACCCAAGATTTGGGGACGGCGGGCAAGAGGGCTATAAGCAGCAACAGCGTAAGACCGACGAGCACCAGCCCCGCGAGCAGATAGAGAATCCCCCCCAGGAGATTGCGGAAGAAAACCTTCACACCCTCCCCAGGAAAGTTCCATAGGAAAATGATCAAGGCCACGTAAACCACCAGTAAGAAGAGATTGCGCAGCCACGGATAGCGATAGACCTCCTGCTTTTGTTTCATGCCTCCCCTTTTCAGTGCAATGGCTCGATGTACAAGTTGTCAAAAGAGATATTCACGCCGGCCTCGTCGAAAGCGCCGGCGTAAAGGCCGATCTCACCGCGCGAAAGTGTGTCGTCTTCCACGTCCAAAACCTGTTCCTCATTGACCCAAAACGTGAAATGCGGGCCTCGGGCTTCCACCACGAGGACATTGGTCGCCGCGCCCTGACGCACAGCCTCATGGGCCGTCCAATCCGGGCCCAGAACCTCCCAGCGACCGTCCTCATAGCGCGAGGCGCGCACGTAGCCGTCGCCGCTGACAGAGAAAGCGTAGAAACGCGCGTCGTCGTCCATCCGCAGGAGCACGCCGTACTCGTTATCCGGCGGGCCGGCGAGCTGGGTGGCTTCCACCTGCAGTTTGAAGTCCGTGAAGCTATGCTCCACCGCCGCCCAGGCCACCTGTCCTGGCTGCAAAATGTGGATGGATAGACGCCCCTCGTCGATCTTCAGCTCCGCCGCAGCGTCTGAGTGGATACGCCACGCCTCGGCGTCGTCAAAAGACGTTTGCCAGACCGAGGACATCGTCCCGCGACTGCACGCGGTCAAGATCACCATCCCTATCCAGAGCAAACGAAAACCTTTCATGACATGCATCTTCGATCTCCCGGCCAACGACTCATCGACGTAAAACACCTTCGGCCTTCATCCAAGCCGACAGCTCTCCCCAGCCCTCACCACGCACCACGCTGTGGCCGGTCACCAAGCTGAGGCCGGTCTCCTCACCGCGCCACCACTGTTCTGAACGGGGATCTCTTGACCTTCTGCGAGGAGTACCACGCCCTTCCGCCGCCCCGGTTGCTCACAAAGGGAGAGGGGGAAAATCCGGCTCCCACCTTCAGGGCTCGGTGACCTTGAGGTCGTCAAACCAGACCAGGGTCGTGCTCGCCCCTCGGGCGGTGCCGGCCGCCATACCGACGTCGCCCTTCTGCAAGGTGGCATCCTCCACCTGGGCGACCCGCTCCCCGTTGACGTACAGCGTCAACGTCGTCCCTTCACAGACCGCCAGCAGGCGGTTACTCGCGCCGCCAGTGTGAATCAGGGGAGAGCGCACCATGGCACGTTCGTTCAACGGCTGCAGCGTCCCGTCCTCGTGATGTCGAAAGATGGCGTAGTAACCGTCGGCGCTCACGGCAAAATAGTAAAAGCCCTGCTCCCCGGCCCGACAAATCAAGCCATAGTGGTTATCCACGGCCCCTTCGGAACGTATCGTAGCCTCCAAAGAGACGTCCCGATAAGTATAACCGCCGGTGACCCAGACGAACCAATTGGGGACGTCCAAGCGAATCAGATACCTGCCGCTGTCATAGCCGCGCACATAAGTCTCGGTGGAAGCGGCGCCCCACCCACTGGCCGGATCGGAAAAGTCGTCGCTGAAGGAAGTCGCCCTTCCTCCACACCCCACGATGAGCATCAAGCTCAGGAAAACAAGCCCTACAGCCGACCACACACGCATTTTCGCCTCCCCACCTTTGCCTGTTCCCGATTATACCTTAGAGGCTTCTTGAGGCCAAACGCAGAGCATCAGCGGCCCGATGTCGGCGACGTCACGTTTTGACGGCACGACGGCACTCCGCTGCGCTCCGTGCCTGACGACGAACGTGGGGGCCTTCACGTGAGGTTCAAGCATCTGTTAGTCCGTCACCAACGAGGGGGCGACGAGGGGGCTCGATCAGAGACCGGCCCCAGCTGCTTTGAAGCCCCCCTCCCTTTGGAGGGGAGGGGACGGGGGAGGGGTTTCCATCCCGACGAGCGGGATTGTGTGCCACCTGCGGTGGCTTGGCAGTTGCCTGCGGCAACTGCACGTTACAGCCAACCTCGACTCTGGGAGCAGTTGGGTGCAGCCCAACTGCCAAGCCCCTTGGGGCCGCGTGGAGTGCGTAGCGCCCTAAGCTGTCATCCCGACGAGCGGGATTGTTGTGTTTCTACAAGTGGAAGTGGTCGAGGGACCTTTCGAGGGACCTTTGGTCGTCGTGTTTCCATCCCGACGAGCGGGATTGTTGTGTTTCTACGCGGGTTCAGTTGGACCGCCCCCCAAACCGCTGGAGCCGTCACAGCGAGTTTCCATCCCGACGAGCGGGATTGTTGTGTTTCTACGTTCAGTTCCGCTGAGACGACCCTCGAGTTGGAGGCTGTTATGGCCAATATGGTTTCCATCCCGACGAGCGGGATTGTTGTGTTTCTACATGGTCCCCTCTTCTTCCTCTTCCTTCTAAAAGAATGGTTTCCATCCCGACGAGCGGGATTGTTGTGTTTCTACACGGATTATGGTTGGGTGTTGCTTTGGTCCAACGCTCTGTTTCCATCCCGACGAGCGGGATTGTTGTGTTTCTACCGGATGTGCCAATGGAAAGATGTTTGAAAGCATCTACGAGGGTTTCCATCCCGACGAGCGGGATTGTTGTGTTTCTACGATGAGAGAGTGCAGCGG
>JBNGCW010000024.1:0-2005 GCA_049975525.1 Anaerolineae bacterium | reverse complement strand
ATATTGTAACCATAGCAAGTTTCCATCCCGACGAGCGGGATTGTTGTGTTTCTACTATGTCTGATATCAAGCAGACGATGACCGATCTGGAGGACGCCTCGGTGCGTTTCCATCCCGACGAGCGGGATTGTTGTGTTTCTACAGGAAGAAATGGAATACAACGTCCCCCAGCACCTGCAAAAGTACGAGTGGTACAAAAAAAGTTTCCATCCCGACGAGCGGGATTGTTGTGTTTCTACAGAACCTGGCTTCATGGAGTGGGTCTCGGAGATGTTGGTTTCCATCCCGACGAGCGGGATTGTTGTGTTTCTACCTGATGTCACTGAGTTTGGAGTCCATGATGATGTGGCCCTAGTTTCCATCCCGACGAGCGGGATTGTTGTGTTTCTACAAAAATGGATGTGTATCAAGTTTGTGACAGTTGACATTGGAGCGTTTCCATCCCGACGAGCGGGATTGTTGTGTTTCTACTCTATTCGCGCGACAGAGCGCGAAGTTATACGCTCGATATAGTTTCCATCCCGACGAGCGGGATTGTTGTGTTTCTACGAATCGATGGGGCTAAGGGCCCCGCGGAAGTTAGATTTATCCGTTTCCATCCCGACGAGCGGGATTGTTGTGTTTCTACTCTCAGAGCCCTGCTTACTTTTCGGAGCCTGTTCCGCTTAGCCGTGTGGCGTTTCCATCCCGACGAGCGGGATTGTTGTGTTTCTACGCTTCAAGCTTGCTGGCGATTTCGCCAGTTTCGTTCGTTTCCATCCCGACGAGCGGGATTGTTGTGTTTCTACGCGACATTGATAGCTCCGACACCGACATCGTCATCACGACGTGCAAGTTTCCATCCCGACGAGCGGGATTGTTGTGTTTCTACTCAAATGTTTCAGAGACTATGGAATTTCGCTAAGCGGAGTTTCCATCCCGACGAGCGGGATTGTTGTGTTTCTACATCCATTAGACAGACCTTTTAAGGAGGTAAGATGAATACGGTTTCCATCCCGACGAGCGGGATTGTTGTGTTTCTACCATCTCAATCGCAAATGATTGGGATGGGATCGGGAGATATAGTTTCCATCCCGACGAGCGGGATTGTTGTGTTTCTACAATATCGTGCGCATCGCCATCGATCGCATGCACAGAGTTTCCATCCCGACGAGCGGGATTGTTGTGTTTCTACGGGCATGTGTTGTTTTGTATCAACCTATCAAAAGGTTTCCATCCCGACGAGCGGGATTGTTGTGTTTCTACGAGGGAATGCAATATGGACGGGAAACAGAAATTGATCGTTTCCATCCCGACGAGCGGGATTGTTGTGTTTCTACGGGAGTCCGCGTAGGCGAGCCTGTCCATTCGGACTCAGCTGTTTCCATCCCGACGAGCGGGATTGTTGTGTTTCTACAACATGGAGGTTTCAATGAAACGCGCTCTGGGCACCTTTGTTTGGTTTCCATCCCGACGAGCGGGATTGTTGTGTTTCTACAACGCCTTTGTGCAGCAGTGCCGAGCCAATCCCGATGCTGACGTTTCCATCCCGACGAGCGGGATTGTTGTGTTTCTACCCGTTGAGGATGGTATCTGCAACCCTTCTTCTGGGACGTCGTTTCCATCCCGACGAGCGGGATTGTTGTGTTTCTACCACCGATGAGAACACCGAACTCAGCGAGCCTGCGCCTGGCGTGATGGAAAGTTTCCATCCCGACGAGCGGGATTGTTGTGTTTCTACTGCCACATCTAGTGGTCAAAAGGCGAAATTTGCGCCCTCCCCCCGCAAATTTGCCGTTTTTGGGCGCTTTTGGGCCCTTTTCGACTTCATTTTACCACATTTTCTCCCCCGCGACAAGCTCAACTCGACCTCAAAACGGCACTCTTGTCGCGTTTGGGGCCTTTTTGGGCCTGTTTGGGCCCTCTTTGGCGGCCGCCAACCACTAAATGTGGGGGGTGAAGCAGAGGGGTCCGCGACGGGCTCTAAACGTACCCCCACCCCCCACCCTTGTCGCGGCCCGCCGGG
>JBNGCW010000023.1:0-69330 GCA_049975525.1 Anaerolineae bacterium | reverse complement strand
TATTCAAGTTATACTACAATTTCGTCCTGTGCCTGTTAATGTACGGTAGAAAAATCTGCGTACCTCGCGTCTGCCAGACAGGGTTCCTGATATCTGCCTCCAGCGCAACGAGCAAGACATTCAACAACAGCAGTTGGCTTATCCAAACAAACAGGAGTATAATAGACCAGAAGCGGTTGTGCATAACAGTCACCTCCTAAGACTGGGTTTCTGTTAGCATAGCCGCTTTCTTGTATTTTGAAAGACGCTAATTTCAACGGATAACATGCCATTGTAAAAATAAAATCCAGCCAGCATTGCCCAACTATCGGAAACCAATGTACCTACCCCTCACTCATCGGGATCGTAAAGCAGAATACAGATCCTACACCACCGGCCTCCTCAATTTCCCACGCCAACGCATCAGCAGGACGTGTTGTTCACATTCATCAAATCAGGGCTAACAAACCACTAGGGTGTTCGTTTTTGCAGCTCTCGGGAAGGTAGCCTAGCCCACCACCATGCTAAAGGGAAACGATCCCAACCCAACGTTCGCAAAAAACGTGAATAAGGCTAAAATAAGAGCAGCTGTGAGCGCACCCGCCACTCGACCAAGCACGGACGGCGAACCAAGCAGAGGGCCATTCAAATGGGCAGCCTTCGTATCCGCCTTTTTGGCACACTGGAAGTATGCCTGGGGGATGACATCCGCCCCCGGTCGCTCACGCCGCTGGCGCGCTCGTTTTTTGCCTATTTGATCTACCACCACGACCGTTTCATCCCGCGCCACCGACTCCTCGGCATCTTCTGGGGCGATCGTGCTGAGGAACACGGCCGCCGCGCACTCTCCCATACGCTCTGGCAGATCCGTCAGTGTGGAACCGAAGTGAATAAACGTCTGATCCCCGAAGCAGATGCCGTCTGCTTTCGGCTGCTGGAGCAGGATGTCTTGGACGTTGAGAGATTCGAGGCACTTTGCAAGCCAGCGTCAATATCAGTACCTCTAATAGAAAGAATCCACCGGCTCGAGGAAGCGGTCGCCATCTATCGGGCCGATTTTCTGGAGGATATCTACGACGACTGGGTGCTCCTGGAACGCGAACGGCTGCGCGAACGTTACCTCCAGTGCCTGGAAACGCTGACGACGCTTCACAAACGCCGGGGCGCCTACAATCTGGCGCTGGACACAGCACACCGCCTGATCGCGGCAGACCCGCTGCGCGAGGCTACGCACCGCGAGGTGATGCGCCTCTATCACCTGCTGGGACGCCCGCGCGCGGCGCTACAACAGTTCCAGAGGCTGCGCAAAACTCTGGCCGACGAGTTGAACGCCCAGCCCACGGCCACAACCCAGTCCCTTTACCGGGAAATCGCAGCAAGTCTTGAGGACGTCAAGACGCCCTATCTCCCCATCGAGGTAGCCCCGCCTCTCCTGGGCGACTTAAGCCATCTTCCCTTCGTGGGGCGCTCTGAGGAGCGCGGGCAGTTGTTGCACGCACTGAAAGCCGCGCTTCAGGGTCACGGCGGACTGGTCATCGTCCGGGGAGCGGCCGGTGTGGGCAAGAGCCGTCTGGTGGGCGAGCTCATCGCCGACGCCGAATGGCGCGGTTTCCAGATAGGATTGGCGAAGGTCTCGCCGTTGGGCGCCGTGCCGCCCTACCAGCTGCTCCGCGAAGCCCTGGCCTCGCTGCTCACGCCACTGCGTATCTCCCAGCTGGCGGAGATAGTAGAGAGACGCTGGCTCAGCGCGTTGGCCCCCCTCTTCCCTTCCATCGCCGAGCAAGTGCCCAATCTCCCCCCGCTCCCTCCCCTCGACCTCCACGCCGAATGGCAGCGGCTGTGGGACGCGCTGGGCCACACGCTGCGCGCGCTGGCCTCCATCACGCCATTGCTGTTGGTTCTGGAAGACGTCCACTGGGCCGACAACGCTTCACTGGCAGCCATCCCCCATCTGGCGCAATACCTGGGCGACGCGCCGGTGTTGCTTGTACTCACCAGCCGCATCGTTGAGGCCCACGAGCGGCCCCTGGTGCTGGAAACACTGGAAGCGGTCGGTCGGAATGCGCCGCTGACGCGGATTACGCTACCGCCTTTCACATCCGAGGAGATCAACACGCTGCTCCACCGGGCGCTCGTGACAGAACCGGAGCATGCGGCTACGGGCGCCTTCGCCGAACGGCTGAAGGCCACCACCGAGGGCAATGCGCTGCACCTGTTGGAGATCCTCAAGTTATTTTTTGAGCAGGGTGTATTGATCCAGGAACAAACCGGGCGCTGGACTTTCCCAGAGACAACCATGGGCCTGGAAACCAGGCCTGGGCGGGAGACACTCACCTCCGTCAAAAAGCTGGTGGAAGACCGTGTGCTCCGTATGCCGCCAGCCACCCGCGAGGTTCTGGAGTCGGTGGCTGTTCTCGGTGAAGATGCCGAGTTTCGCGTGCTCACGGCGACGGAAGTGACGCCTTCAAAGGAACTGTCGCAGCATCTTGAACAGCTGGAGCAAAGAGGGTTCCTTCGCCAGACTGAGACAGGTTATCGCTTTGAGCACGACCTGTTACAGGACGCCGTATATTGGGGACTTACCCCCAATCGCCGGCGCATGCTACACGCTCAGGCAGCTGTCACTCTGGAAAAAGTGAGGCCTGATCATACAGAAGCGATAGCTCATCATTTCTGGGCCGGCGAGATATGGGATAAGGCGCTGGTGTACAATCACCAGGCAGGACAACAAGCTCACACAGCGTATGCCGGCACTGAGGCATTGACATACTATGAACGCGCGCTTTCAGCGTGGAAAGCGCTACCAAACCCTGATCCTGAAGTGGGATTACAACTCTATCGTGAGCGAAGTAAGCTCTACGACGATTTGGGCCATCTCGATGAGGCTGAGAGTGATTGCCAGGCCGCTTACGTGCTGGCTGAACAGACGGATAACGTGGGCGCGCAAGCTGCTCTCCTCAATGCGCTGAGTTATCTACAATACGAACGCGGACATTTCCGAGATGCGGAGGCAACCTGTGGAAAAGCTTTGGCAAAAGCGGAGGCTGCGGTCTGTGAACCCGAAATTGCACTAGGGTTGTTTCATCGCGCTAACGCAGTGCGTAACCAGGGGCGCTACACGGAAGCTATCGCTGACTATCAGCGGGCTGTCGCAGCTTTCGAAACCCTCAACAACCAGGCGCGATTGGCCGACACGCTTAATCGCATGGGATACGCACTGGAGATCACGGGGGCTTACACCAAAGCTCGCACTGTGATGGAACGCGCTCTCGCGATTCGCCGGCAACTGGATGACAAAATCGGTATCTCCTACTCACTCATTAACCTTTTTGCCCATCACTATTACCATGGACACTTCGAAGACGCTCTGCACGTCATCAGAGAAGCTGCTGACATCTGTCAAGCCATCGGACATCCATCTGGTGAATACTCTGCCTTGCACGGCCTCGGCATGATCGCTACAGAAAAGGGTGATCTGGATACTGCTCTGCCCTATTTTGAACGCGCTTACACTTTGGCACAGGAATTTGGCGATCTCTCTATGCTTTCGAATGTATTGGCCGAAATGGGACGGCTTTTCTATTTTGGGGGCGATCTTCAGAAAGCGAGAGAGCATCTGGAAGAGGCCTGGACCACAACCAAAGTCAGTGTGGAAGAGCATCAATTACCCGGAATACTGGCTCCCTTGGCCCAGGTCTGTCTGAGACAAGGCGACCTGGAGAAAGCCCGCGTTTACGCAGAGACCGCGCTGGATGTCGCCCGGCGCCAGCAGAGCCCCTGGAATCTAGCCCTCGTATACCGGGTTATGGGCGAACTGGTGGTTTTATCTGATGAGATGGCGATGCGGCCCGAGGAGCATTTTGAGACCAGCATCCGCCTCTTTCAAGAGATCGATTCCGAAGCAGAAATGGCCCGCAGCATGAACGCCTACGCCGAGTATCTGCTGCGTCCCGACGCCAGAGATACAGAGCGGGGGCACGCTTTCTCCCTCATTCAGCAGGTACAGGCCATCTATCAACAGAAGGGCATGCGGGGGGATTTGCGGCGACTCGAAGATCTTCTAACCTCGCACAGCCGCGCGGGGCAGATACACATCGATCTGTCCCGCGCCGGTGCTCCCACCGGACGCCCGCTGACCGACGAGGAGACCGTCGAGGTCACCTGGACCGTCACCGCACCGGAGGACGATGAGATCACCGGAAAGGTCGCGCGCCGCCGCCATCGCATCCGGCGCCTGTTGCGCGAAGCGAGCGAGCAGAGCGCCGAGGCCACCGTCAATGACCTCGCCCAGGCTCTCGACGTGAGCGCGCGCACCATCAAGCGCGACCTCGCCGCGCTGCGCGCCGCCGGGCACGACGTCAGCACGCGGGGCAGCCGGAACATCTAAACGAAGCGCACCGCATCCATCCGCCGACCGACCCCGGTCGGCGTTCTGTTTTGCAGAATGTCCCCAAGGTTTTGATCTCCCCCACTCCTTTTGAGAGAGATCCCAGACAGCCATCCACTACAATACAACCGACCGGTCACGCGGCAAACGAAGCAGTTCCAGGACAGTTCCGAGGCAATGAATGGCTTCGCATCACGTTTGCTACGCGCGTCAACCCCGGTTTCGTTTACTTCGCTTTCGTCTGCGCAGGTTCTATGGCACAGGGGGCGCTTTCACCGGCGAGCTCGCTCCAAAAACCTCACGCGGACAAAAGGAGATTCATGACCAGAAAGCAGCAACGCCATGATTCCTTTGTGCTCCGCATCTGGTGGGAGGAGGATGAAGGCGGCGTGAGTATCTGGCGTGGTTGGGTGCAGCACGCGACCAGCGGTGAGGTGGCCTACGTGCAGACCACCAGGGAGCTTTGGACTTTCATTGAAGCACATACGGAGGAGGCGAAGGAGAATGAGGAGTGAGGAATGGGAAAGGGGATGAAGATGGGAGAGGGCTTTTACCGGTGGCAGCGGGATCCATCCAAAGAAAGGTATTCTCAAGGAGGGGAAAGATGAAGGGGCAAGGGTTCAATCTCTGGAGTGCGGATTTGGTCGTGCGGTTCTTTCTGGTTCTGATGGTCTGTACACTCGGTCTGGGGAGCGTCGCCCCGCCGGTGGCGGCGTCATCGCCCGCCGGAGCGCTGACGCCGTTGGAGAGCCTGCTCAACGCCGACGGCACGCTCAACCTGGAGACGGGCTTTACCGGCAGCCTCGATCCCAGCGGCTGGCGGATGACCTACACCGCCGATGGCGCGCCGCGCTTCGTGCCCGCCCGGTCGCAGATCGGCCCGCAAGCCGCCATCGGCGCCGATAGTGATTGGGACGGGAGTTTCGGCGATCAGGGCGTCAACGGCTCAGTTTATGCCCTCGCCGTTGATAGCAGCGGCAACATCTACGTCGGCGGGAGCTTTACCCAGGCCGGTGGGATCAGCGCCAATTACATCGCCATGTGGGACGGCAGCGGCTGGTCAACTATGGACGGCGGCACAAACAGCGCCGTGCACGCTATCGCCGTGGATAGCAGCGACAACGTGTACGTGGGTGGAACGTTTCAGTACGCAGGGAGTTCCGGTACTCTGTTTAACCGCATCGCCATGTGGGACGGCAGCGGTTGGCAGCCCCTGGGCACGACGACCAGCAACGGTGTCAGCGGCAGCAATCCTCCAAACGTTTACGCCATTGCCATCGACGAAGGCGCTTTTCCGGTCCTCTACGTTGGCGGCGATTTCACCAGCGTGGCAGACAAAAACGGCAGCCAGTCGGCCAACTATGTCGCCGCCTTCGATACTAACCCCGATGCGTGGACCTGGTCGCTTTTGGGCGTGAGCACAGACAACGGCGTCGATGACGTTGTCAATGCTCTGGCGATGGATGAAGGCAACGGCCGTCTCTACGTGGGGGGCGTCTTTGACAACGCGACGGCTCCGACCGGTTACGTCGGCGGCGCCAATGGCCTTGTCCAATGGAATGTTGCGTCGGCAAGCTGGGCGTTTGTGGGGGGAGGTCTCACGAACTCGAGTGATGTCGTTTTCGCGCTGGCGCTCGATGCGGGCGGAGGATTGTACATCGGCGGCAATTTCTCACAGGTCTACAACACCCCCGCAAACAACGTGGCATACTGGGACAGTGCGAATTGGTCAGCCCTTGGCACCGCAGCGAGCAACGGCACCAATTATGAGGTGCTAGCATTGGCCTATGATCTTGTTAACAATGTACTCTACGTGGGCGGCGATTTCCTCGAGGTTTATGACGCCAGCGGCACTACGTCCGTCCTCCACGTTGCCCGGTGGGACGGCAGTCAATGGGCGTCGCTAAGCGTCGGAACCAGTAACGGCGTTAATGATAACGTCTATGTGTTGAAAATGTTCGGTGATGAACTCCTTGCGGGCGGTCTCTTCCTCAGCGCCTGCGGTACGACCGTCAACCGGCTGGCCCGCTGGGACGGCCTGGACTGGTACGCCTTCGGCCATGGCCTGGACAACAGCATCTACGCCGTCGCCATTGATAGCAGCGGCAACGTCTACGTCGGCGGTGTTTTTTCTAAGGCCGGCGGCAAGACGGTCAACAACATCGCCATGTGGGACGGAGGCAAATGGAATGCATTGGGAAAGGGGACGAACAGCCACGTCTACGCCCTGGCCTACGACAACAATTACGACGAGCTGTACGTCGGTGGTGGCTTCACGCAGGTCACGCAGGCCGATGGAAGCACCCTCGATACGATCTACATCGCCCGGTGGAATACTCTGACGCAGCAATGGGGACAACTTGGCAATGATACCTCCAACGGCGTCAGTGGTGGGGACGTCGAGGCTCTGCTGTACGACGCCGCCACCTATAGTGTCTACGTTGGCGGCGGTTTCACCCAGGTCAAGGATTCCATCAACGGCACCACCAGCTGTAGCCGCGTTGCGGCCTGGATCCCCGGGCTCGGCCGTTGGTCCACCAACGCGTCCCTGTGCAGCGGGGTAAGCGGCGGGACCACCCCTACGGTCTATGCCCTGGCCATCGATAGCGACGGTGAACTCTTCGTCGGCGGCGACTTTGGCCTGGCGGGTGGCAGCGTGACGGCCAGCTACGTCGCCAAATGGAACGGCAGCGCCTGGTCCTTCCTGGCCGATAGCGGCGGCACGGGCACGGAGGGCACCGACGGCCCGGTCTACGCCCTGGCAGCCACCGGCAACGACGTCTACGTCGGCGGCGATTTCTCTTACGCAGGCAACGACGCCTACGTCAACAACGTCGCCAAATGGGACGACAGCACGCAGAACTGGTCCTACCTGGGCGGCGGGAACGGCAATACCACCAGTAACGGCGTGAACGGCATCGTGCGCGCCCTCGCCGTGAGCGCGGGCGGCGGCTACGTCCACGTGGGCGGCGCCTTCACCACCGCCTACACCGATGGCAGTACCGCTGTTTCAGCCGGCCGCATCGCCGTGTGGAACGTCGGCAGCAGCGCCTGGGACACCTACGGCGCCACCGGCATGAACGGCGCCGTGCGGGCCATCGCCTTTGGCGGCAGCAGCTACCTGGGCGGCGATTTTGGGCAGGCCGGCGGACAGCCCTCGCGCTACATCGCCCGCTTCACACAGATCGATCCCAACGCCGTGGAGGTGATGGGGTTGCGGGCGGGCGGATCGCCAAACCTCCTTGTGATCGCTGCACTCCTGGTGGCCCTGTTCCTGGCAGTGTTGGGGATGAACAGACGAAAGATGCTCCTATCCTAGGGTTGGGCCTGGCGCTGACAGGGCGCAATCTCTGACCCCGCGACCGTCTCATCACTCTTCACGCAATTTTAGGAGGAAAACTAGCTACCTATCACTTTGATTGCTAAAACCATCCTCTTCTCCGTCATTCCGAGCGGAGTGCCGATTTTTGGCACGGAGGCGAGGAATCTTCCCCGCTCGATGGCAACCCCAAGTTGCAGAGGGGAGATTCCTCGATTCGCTCCCAGCAAACTACGCCGCTCGCTCACTTGGAATGACGTGACTAGAGGGTTGAGTTGGTTTCATAAACAGTCCGTATGAAAGTGATAGGTAACCAGGGAGGAAAACATATTCAACCGCAAAGCGCTACTGGCTGATATCTACTTTGAGGGACCCGAAGGGGAAGAGGCTATCTCTTCAAACAACCGGACCCTGCCGGTACGGGTGAGCTCCCGGCCGTGGGAGAAGGTTTATTTGCCGCTGGTGCTGCGCCGGTGAAGGCGCTGCCCATTTTCAAGGAATAGAGGTGCAACGCACGCTCGAAAGCGCTGGCAGCCAGCTGTGTGCAGCGTATGTGAAGCGTGAACGTGCGTTGCACCTGGAGAATAAATAAATTTTTGTTCGCCAGGGATGCAGGGTAAGAAAATATACACAGGTAATCGTTAAAAGGAGCAAAACGATGAAGATGATACATGCGAGAAAGAATCGGGGATTGCACGTGCTGGTGTTATGGATCTTGCTGGTGATGACGGTCTGTCCGGTCAAGGCCGCTCCACTGCCTGCGGAGTACATCGGCACTGATACCACCTGGGATACAGACCGCACGCTCACGACCGACGTGGTGGTGCAATCGGGAGCCACGCTGACCATCAGTGGGTGCGCCATTACCGCGAATCCCTTCGACACGTTTCCCTATGCCGGCGGCTTGTCGGGCAAAATTGAGATCATCGTGGAGAGTGGCGGGGTCCTGGTCATCGAATCCAGGGCCGGATTGACGGCAGCATCTCCCGGCGATTGGTACGGCGTCGTCTTCTTGCCCGGCAGCGCCGGCAGCGTGACCGAGAGTAGCATCCAGAATGGCACGGTGGGCGTGACCATCCAGGGTGCATCGCCCATCATCAGCGGAAGCATGATTTATAACATGCGCGGCTGGGACGGCCCCAATTGGAGCAGTGAGGGGGAAATGGCCGCGGGCATCGTGGTCACGGGCACCAGCAACAGCCAAATCACGGGTAACACCATTATCAATATCCAGGGCGGTGACGGCACCGTGGGAGCACCGGGAGCGGATGGGTCAGGAGGGTGGTCCGGGGGTGATGGGGATACGGGTGGCGCGGGGGGCGCAGCGTACGGCATCCGCGTCTCAGGCGGGGCTACTCCCACCCTTGAACGCAACATCCTGAGCGGAATATCTGGGGGAGATGGCGGCGCCGGAGGTCAGGGCGGCGCCGGGAGTGGCTGTGCGTTTGACCTGAGCGGCGCGTACGGCGGCAACGGGGGCAACGGCAGCAGTGGTGGTCCGGCTATCGGCATCGCGGTGGAAGAAGCCTCTGCTACGCTGAACGACAATAGCCTCACGATGATCACGGGCGGCGACGGCGGCAACGGGGGCAACGGCGGTCTCGGGGATGCGGGCTGCAGCGGTTATGACTCACAACCGACGGGTGGGAACGGTGGGAACGGGGGTGCCGGGGGAAACGGTGCGTCCGGTGGAAGCGCCATAGCCATCTACTTGAAAGACACCTCCGCGAACGTTCAGAACACACAGTTTGGCTTACCCATGATGCGCAGCCAGCGTGTGCCTTACACCCTGAGTGGGAGCAACGCAGTCATCCAAGGGGGCGCTGGGGGAGATGGAGGTCAGCCCGCAGCGGGCAGCAGCGGTGGCGCCGGGTATAGCCCGACCGGCGGCAGTGGCGATCCCGGGGGCGATGGTGGCATCGGGGGCGCCGGCGGTAACGGCGGCGACGGCGGTGGTGGGGGAAATGCTCTGGTATTCGTGGTCGAGGCGTCCACCGCTGCTGTTACCCCCTGGCTCGTCAACAACGTCATTATGTCAGATGTCATGATTGTGAGCGGCGATGGCGGGGCTGCCACAGCCGGTGGGCAGGGGGGCACAGGCGGCGGCGGTGGAAACGGTGATGATAACAGCATCGGGCCGGCCGGGAACGGGGGCAACGGCGGCGCCGGCGGCGCGGGAGGCATGGCCGGTTGGGCCGGCAGCGGCGGTCTCGCCGGCGGCGTCTTTGCGCAGGGGACTCAAGCCCATCCCGTCATCGATCGCCTGCAGCTGGCCCCGATCTCCGGTGGGATGGGAGGCACGGGCGCCTCTGGCGGCCGGGGCGGTGATGGAGGGAACGGCGGCAACGGTGGCAGCGGCGCGGTCGATGGCAACGGTGGAGACGGAGGCCAGGGTGGAGCAGGCGGCGCCGGCAACGGGGGGGGTGGAGGCGGGAGCGCCCTGGGCGTCCAGGTGTATGACAGCCTCGTGCAAAGCAGCCTCATCCACACGCTGCTGGGCGGCTCCGGGCAAGCGGGGGGCGCAGGCGGCACAGGTGGGACGGGCGGCAATGGAGGCACGGGAGCAACGCCGGGGAGCGGCGGTGTTGGGGGAGACGGCGGCAACGGTGGCCTGGGCGGCGATATGGGGAACGCGATCGGCGTGATTACGTTTGCGCAGGCCATGCTATTCCACAACACCATCAACGACGTAACAGCCCAAGCCGGCGTCATGGAGGGAGGCGCGGCCGGCAGCGGCGGCAGCGGTGGGGTAGGTGGGGATGGAACCACGCCCGCCAACGACGGTGCTGCCGGAGTGTCGGGGAATGATGGCGCGGCAGGCGCCGGCTACGGTCTCTACATCGCCTCCAGCAGCCAGCCGGCCTTTGTCAACAACATCGTGTCCTATATTCCCAGCGGCGCCTCCAGTTCCGCCACCCGGTACGGTATCTACGCGCAAGCTGCGCTCGCCAGCAGCGCCGACCGGGACTTCAATCTTGTCTACAACTGGAGTACCCTGTATCACAACTTTTCCTCGGGTCCCCATGACCTTCAGCAGAATCCGCAATTCGTTAATCGGGCCTATTATAACTATCACCTGAGCAGCACCTCGCCCTGCATTGACGCCGGTGACGACGGCAGTACGACCGGTGTAGGCCTGCCCACCGAGGACATCGATGGCGACTCACGCGGCAGCGCGGGCGGCTACGACATCGGCGCGGACGAATTTCAGATCGCGCCCCACCGCATCTACTTGCCGCTCATCATAAGATAGGGCCCACAGCTAACATCCATTGATCCAAAAGGGAGGATGAGATCATGACGAGTAAACGTGTAGGGATTGTGTTACTGGTTGCCCTGGGATGGACCCTGGGCTGTCTATGGGCGCTGAGTGGGGACCAAGCCCGCGCCGCGCCGCCGCCGTCCGCCGAACTTCACGTCTGCCCCAGCGGCTGCGCGTACAGCTCCATCCAGACGGCCGTGGACGCGGCTGACGACGGCGACGTCATCAAAGTCGCTCAGGGAACTTATACCGACGTTCACACGCTGCCTAGCCTCAGCACAGCCACCTTTACCGCAACTCAGAGCGTGGCTATCACAAAGTCGGTGACCCTCCGGGGCGGATACGCCGTGACGGACTGGACCACGCCTGACCCCGACGCTCACCCAACCATCCTCGATGCCCGGGAGGCGGGGCGGGTGCTGGTCATCGTCGGCTCCGGTATCGCGCCCACCATCGAGGGGCTGCGTCTCACCGGCGGCGACGCGACCGGATTGGGGGGGAGTGTGTACGACTTGGATGCGGGCGGCGGATTGTACGTGCTGGGCGGCTCGGCGGTCATCAGCGACAGCCAGGTGTACGGCAACAACGCCTATCGCGGCGCGGGCGTCTGGTTGCAGGATTGCACCGTCACGTTCCGGGCCAACGAGGTCCGGGCCAACACGGCCGGCTGGGCCGGCGGGGGTTTGTGGCTCTACCGCAGCCCGGCCAACCTCGCGGACAACCGGGTCGTCTCCAACACGGCCATCTATGCCGGCGGCGTGGCCCTGCACCTGAGCAACGCCGAATTGAGCGGCAACTCGGTGCTGTCCAACACGGCCACCAGCAGCGAGGGGGGCGGCGTCGCCATCCTGAGCAGCAAGGCGGTCCTCGACGGCAACGTGATCCGCGCCAACCGGGTGGACGAGGCCGGCGGCGGGCTGTTTCTCTCCCTGAGCGACGCTACCTTGACCAACAACGTCATCGCCGATAACTATGCCAACCGCCTGGGCAGTGGCCTGCACGTCAGTGGGGGTTCTCCCCGGTTGGTGCACAACACCATCGCCCGCAACTCGGGTTGGGGCGGCGGCCTCTATGCCGTGACTTCGACGGTGGGCATTGTTAGCGATGTGCGCCTGACCAACACCATCGTCTTTAGCCACACGGAAGGCATCATCGCCGCGCGGGGCAACACGGTCACGCTCCACGCGACCCTGTGGCACGCGAATCTCACCGACTGGATCGGGCCGGGCACCATCAACCACACCAACGACCACAGCGGCGACCCGGCCTTCGCCGCCGACGGTTATCACCTGGCTTCCGGTTCGTCCGCAATCGACCCAGGCGTTGACGCCGGGATAGCCACGGACGTCGACGGCGACGTTCGGCCCCAGGGCGCCGGCTACGACTTGGGCGCCGACGAGTTTCTCATGGCGCCCGCCACGGTGACGCTCAGTGGCCCGGTGCAGGGCAAGGTGGGCGCGAGCTATACCTTCACCGCGACCGTCGCGCCGCCTGCGACGACGCTGCCGATCACTTACACCTGGCAGGCCTCGGAACACGCGCCGGTGGTCGGCACCACCGGGCTCAGCGACACGCATCCCTTCACCTGGACGACGTGGGGCGCCCAGACCGTCACGGTGACGGTCGCGAACGCCGGTTCGACGACGGCCGTCAGTGATACCCTCACCATCGAGATCGCGCCTTACCGCGTCTATCTGCCGTTGGTTTTGCGTTAGGAAGATGCTCCGCTGTGGCTCGGTCGGGAGGCCGGCCGCAGCGGAGGGTCGGGAAATCGACAACAAAGGGAGAAAAAAGATGAAATACAAATCCGTGTTTGTTCTACTCACCCTGCTGGGCCTGCTGGCCGGGCTGGCGGGGGCGGGCGCGGCGCCGGCCCCCGCCGCCGGTGCGGTCCCAACGTCACGGCCACCAACACCGGTTCCTGCGGCCAGCTGGCCGCCGCGCCCACCGGCTGCAACGACACTTCCGAGTTTTCGGCACCCTTTGCCATCAGCGCCGGGGCGCATTACAAGGTCTTCTTGCCCTTTGTTGTACACAACCCTTAGAAAGAGGGATCCTATCTTTGAGATTGGACCCCTCTCATGGAGAAAGGAGTTATGATGAAACACAGATCCTCGTTCGTCTTGCTGGCGGCCCTGGCCCTGCTTACCATCGTTGCACTCAGTCCAGGCTTGGCCGCCCCACTGCCCGCCGGGGCCGGAAATCCAGCCCCGGCCGCCGTCTCGTTCACCCTCACCCGCCTGACCGACAACGCGGCCGAGGACACCCGGCCCACCCTGGCCGTGGATAGCACCGGCAAAGCCCACGTCGTCTACGAGCGCGACGGCGACATCTATTACGCCACCAACGCCGGCGGTTCGTGGGCCACCACCGCCATCGCCACGAGCGCCGACGACGCGTACCGGCCGGCCATCGCCGTCGACGGCAGTGACCACGCCCACGTCGCCTACTTTTCCGGCGCGCCGCCAACCCTGGACCTCTACTACGCTACGAACGCCGGCGGCTCGTGGGCCACCGAACTGGCCGGCGACGTGGCAATGCCCGCCACCTGGAACCTGCACCTGGGCCTGGCCCTGGATAGCGCCGGCCAGCCCTACATCGTCTACCACGCCTACAACAGCTCCGAGCGCGAGCACGAGATTGAGATCCGCTATCGGGAGAGCAGCCGGGGTGCGACGCCCCAGGGCGGCTGGGTCACGCTGCCGGTGACCGACAACGCGGCGGACGACATGTACCCCAGCATCGCCTTAGATGGGACGGGCGCGATCCACGTCGCCTACCAGAGTACCGATCCGCTGGCGTTCTCCACAGATATCTGGCACGCGACCTATGGCGGCAGCAACTGGAACTTTGACCGGATCACCAACAGCACCTGGCGGATGGATGAACATCCTTCCCTGGCGCTCGACGGAAGCCACAAGGCCCACGTCGCCTGGCAGGTCTCTGATGCGGGCTCTACCCCCGAAATCGTATACGGCACGGACGCCGGCGGCACGTGGATCACCACCACCTTGACGGCCAATGTTGACCACGATACCCATCCTTCCCTGGCGACAGATGGCAGCGGCAAGGTCCACGTCGTGTACGAGCACTTTGGGGACCGTTACTATATCCATTATGCCAGCAACGCCAGTGGCACGTGGTTCACCGACACCGTGGCCTCGGCTACAAACCACGATGCCTTACTGGCCGGAAACGACTATGCCCTGGCCGTGGACGACGCCGGCTACGTCCACGCCGTCTACCACGACGACGACGGCAACGACGACGAGGTCTGGTACGCCCGCAGCGATCAGCCGGTCGGCCCGCCAGCCAACCAGCCGCCGCACACGCCCGCCGATCCCACGCCCTGCCACCCCTGTACCGGCGTGGGCATCGAGGATAACCTGCTGTCCTGGAGCGGGGGCGATCCCGATGGAGACACCGTGACCTACGACGTTTCCTTTGGCACGACCAATCCGCCGCCCCAGGTGCAGAGCGGTTGGGCCGCCACCACCCTGACCGTCGCCCTGGACGCCGGGATCCACTACTACTGGCAGGTCGTGGCCCGCGACGAGCACAGCGCCGAGACGGCCGGCCCGCTCTGGGAGTTTACCACCAGCGGTGGCGACGACGCGCACCGCGTCTACTTACCGTTGGTTTTGCGTTAGGAAGGTGCTCTGCCGTGGCTCGGTCGGGAGGCCGGCCACAGCGGAGGGTCGGGAGATCGACCACAAAGGGAGAAAAAAAGAAATACAAACCGATGTTTACTCTACTCGCCCTGCTGGGCCTGCAGGCCGACGCCAGCGGCGACTGGTCCTACGTCGGCGGCCCGTTGACTGGCCCCAACGTCACCGCCACCTCCATCGACGGCACGGGCAACACCTCCGAATTCTCTGCGCCCTTCAATATACAACAGCACGTCATCTTTTTGCCCCTCGCGCTGAGATGACAGGAACGGTGCCACCATTTTGTCATAGCGAAAAGGAAAGTGACGTATGAAAGAGCGCCGGACACTTCTAACAGGCATACTCTTCGTAGGAGGCGCGCTGCTCTGCGGGATGGTGGGCCTTTTCGCCTCCGGCCAGGCCGGCCGGCGGGTGCAGCAGTTGACGCCAGCCCCTATCGCCCAACTGGAAGCGATGCAACCCGGCGCGGAGGTGCTGGTCGAAGGGCGTATCAGCAGCGAAAACACGGTGCAGGCCTCTGAATTCGTGGCCTACGTCCGCGAGGAACGCCGCGTCGACGAAGAGGGCGATACCGGAAGTTGGTCCGTGCGCGAACGGGTCACGCCGCCGCTGTTATTGGAGCTGAGAGGGGGTTGGGTGCAGATTGAGAACAGCGACTACGATCTCGTGGATGCAAAGACCGTTGAGAAGCGTGATGACCCCGACGAACCCAGCACAACGCGCTACAAGGGTCTGGAGCGCGGCGATTCCGTGATCGCCGTGGGCGTTCTGGTCGCGCAGCGCGAGTATCCCAACATCGAGGCGGACTTCGTCGCGCGAGGCACGCGGGAGAGCTACATCGCCCGGCGGCGCGCCGGCGGCAGGATCTTCTGTGGATTCAGCCTCCTCATCGCTGTGATAGGGGGCGGCATCTTGATGAAAGCAATCGTTTAGGTTTGTGAGCATCCAGGTGCAACGCACTTAACGGATCGAAACAAACCGCGCTACAAAGTTCTCCGAGCATGATTTAGGAGTCTTCGGCGCGTGAACTTCGGCGAAAGTGCGTCGCACCTCAGAAGACTAAACAGATACGAAGAACCGAACGCGACCATTTTGGCGAAAGTGCGTGGCGCATCAGAAGACGAAGCGGATACGAAGAAAGTCGGAGGCTATCATGAAAAAGCAATACCTCGTATGGAAACTTTGGATTATCTTGGCGCTGATCGCCGGCGTCATCGGCCCGGCAGATTGGGCAGCAGCAAGAGCGTATCAGGAAGATATCCATCAGAGCATCCCCAGGACGTTCCCATCCCTTTCTGTGGATGCCATGGCCCCTCTTGAACCCCCACCGGACGCGCCTGCTGAGGTCGCAGATGACGAGGGTGAGATGGACCCGGACGCTTTGCAGAAAAGCAATTGGTTCGCGCAGGCCGTGGCTTACATCGAAGCGGCCGAATACCACGTCTCCCCCCACAACGACACATGGGCCGCTCCCAACCGGGCTCAGAACCTGCGCTGCACCTTCACCCCCAACGGCGTGCGCATGACGCCACGGGTGCAGCACCAGGCTATGCCCGGCTCCCCGGCCGAGGGAAAGGTGACCCTCAACCCCTTCGCGCAGCCGGGGATCGATGCCTGGGCGTGGACCCTGCAGCTGACGGGCGTGGGCCGGGTCGGGCACGTGGCTTCTGTCCAAGAGAACCCCCGTATGACCGCCGACGAAAACCGCGTCACATATCATCACCGGATAGCAAAGACCGGCTCACAACTGGCGTTCACCGAATGGTACGTCAATGAACCACGCGGTCTGAAGCACGGCGTCACGTTCAATACCCAGCCCGCACCCTCACATTCGACTCCGCTCGTCCTGGAATTCACGGTGGGCGGCGATCTTGCCCCGGTCCTGCGGCCCAACAACACCATCGATCTGACAACCGGCGAGGGCAGACCCGTCTTGCGCTACAGCGAACTCCACGTCTACGACGCCACCGGGCGCTCTTTGCCGGCGACGCTGGACGTACGCAGCACGCCATCCGAGATGCGGAATACGGAACACATACAGCATCGCGCCTCAAACACACTCCGCCTTACGATAAACGACACCGATGCAGTCTATCCCCTCACGGTCGACCCGCTGCTCTCCTCCCCGTGGGCCACCGATCCGGCGGATACATCCAACGCCCAGTTGGGCTACGACATCAGCAGCATCGGCGATTTGAACGGCGATGGCTACGACGATCTCGCCGTTAGCGCGCCCGGCTATAACAGTGATCAGGGACAGCTGTGGATTTACCACGGCTCCGCTGACGGCCCCGCCAATGCCCTCAATATCGATCCCGATTGGGAGACCGAGCCGACCGGGCAGGACGACGCCCATTTCGGCATGGCGGTGGCCGGAGCCGGGGATGTGAACAACGATGGCTATGACGACGTGCTGATCGGCACCCCCGACTTTGACGCCGGAGAGAGCGGAGAAGGCCGGGTGTATCTCTACCTGGGCAGCGTCACCGGCCTGGAGACCACACCCGCCTGGTCGGGCGACCCCACCGACCAGATCGATGCGGGCTTTGGACACGCCGTGACCGGCGTCGGCGACGTGGATGGCGACGGCTACGACGATTGGGTCGTCGGCGCGCCGCGTTACGCCAACGAGGGGATGGTTTATCTCTATCGTGGGGCGGCCAACCTTGCCGGTCTCACCGCCTCCTGGGCCGTCTCGCCGACAGGGCAGACAGACGCGCTCTTCGGTTGGTCGGTCGCGTCGCCCGGCGACGTGAACGGCGACGGGCGGCCCGATATCGCCGTCGGCGCGCCCTACTTCGATGCAGAAGAGAGCAACGAAGGACGAGCCTATCTGTTTTTGAGCACCGCCGGCAGCGTACCCGGCAGCACCGCCGCCTGGACCGCCGATCCCGTCGATCAGGCCGACGCGCACTTTGGCGAGGCATTGGCCTCCGCTGGCGACGTCAACTGCGATGGCAAGGCGGACCTCATCGCCGGCGCGCCCGGCTTCGACAACGAGAACACCGACGAGGGCGCGGTTTACGTCTACTTCGGCGCCGGCGGCAGCCTCAGCACCACCCCGGATTGGAGCGCCGACCCCACCGACCAGGACGACGCGCACTTTGGCACGACGGTGAGCCCCATCGCCACAGGCGCCTGCGATGGCATCGTCGCCGGCGCACCCGACTACGATGATCCCGGTGTCTCTTGGTCTGACGGCGAGGGCATCGTCTACGCGTTCCCCGTCTACACGACCACGCTCAACAGCGCGCGTTACTGCACCTCGATGGGCGGCACCTCGCTCTCCCATTGGGGGCGCGCCCTGGCGCCGGCCGGCGATGTGGATAACGACGGCACGGACGAATTGCTGGTCAGTCTGGATCGCTACGACGTGATGTACGCCATCTCCACCGCCGGCGCCAGCGAGGCCGTTAATCTTGTCACCTACACCGGCTATCCGTGGTGTCAATTCTCCTCCGGCGAAGGCCTCCAGCCCATCGACGTGCAGGACCTCTCCGCCGTCGGGTACGCTGCTGCCGGCGCCGGGGACGTGAACGGCGATGGCTACGCCGATGTCATCCTGGGCGCTCCCTACCATGACGGGAGCAGCACCAGCAATGAGGGGCATGCCTACGTCTACTACGGCTCGCCGCATGGACTGATCCCCACCTACAGCGTAACGACCGACGGGATGGGCAATATCATCGCGCGCACGATTACCGAGGATCGCACCGTCGTCACCGGCACGGTGGGGGATCGTTTTGGCGCGGCTGTAGCCCCAGCCGGGGACGTCAACGCCGATGGCTACGACGACCTGCTTATCGGCGCGCCCGGCGCCGACGGTGAGGCCGACGACGAGGGCCGCGCCTACCTCTACTACGGCGCGCCCAGCGGCCTGACCTGGATGCCGGTCTGGCAAGCGGATCCCACGGATGCAGAAGCGGCGCAATTTGGCAAGGCGGTGGGCGGCGCAGGGGACGTCAACGGCGACGGCTACGACGATCTCATCATCGGCGCGCCCACCTTGACGACCACTGTCGCCGCCGAGGGGCGGGCCTACGTCTACCATGGGGCCACCGCCGGCCCCGGCAGCAACCCCGCCTGGACGCTGGATCCCGTAGACGAGGCGGCGGCCCATTTCGGCGCGGCGGTCGGCGCCGCCGGGGACGTGGACGACGACGGCTACGCTGACGTGATCGTCGGGGCGCCGGGCGCCAATGACGGTGTGACCGATCAGGGCGCGGCCTACGTCTACCGGGGGTCATCCACCGGCCTGTCGAGTACAGCCTGGTGGAACGGCACCGGCGGAAGGGCCAACGCGCACTACGGCTTTGCCGTGAGCTCCGCCGGGAACGTGAACGGCGACGCTTACGCCGACTGGATCGTGGGAGCGCCGGACGACGACACCATCGCCACCGGGCAGGGCCGCGCCGACGTCTACCTCGGGGGAGCATCGCCGCCGGTCACCGTAAGCTGGACAAGTCGTCCCACCGGGACACAAACCAACTTGCACTATGGGATCACCGTAGGGGCTGCCGGAGACGTGGGGAACGACGGCTTCGATGACGTCATCGTCGGCGGGCCGGGCTACGTCGGATACACCCACGAGGGCGCGGATATTGCCGAGGGGCGGGCCTACGTCTACCACGGCTCCGGCAGCGGCCTCGCGACGGCCCCCTCCTGGGCCACCGATCCGACCAATCAGGACGGTGCCGAGTTTGGATTCGCAACGGCGGGCGGCAGGGACATCAACGGCGACGGCTACGCCGACGTCCTTGTGGGGGCGCCCGGCTACTACCGCAACAGCACCCACGGCCACGAGGGGCGGGCCTACGTCTACTTCGGCACAGAACGCGGGCTGGAGCCGGACACCGAACCCGACTGGCGGGCCGATCCCTCGACGGTCACGGACGAACGGAACGGCTACGCGGTCAACACGGCTGGCGACGTCAACGGCGACGGCTACGACGACGTGACGGTCGCGGCTTACTGTGCTACGGGATCCTCCGGTCTATGCGGACACGTCTACGTCTATCATGGGTCGGCGACGGGCGTGAGCGCGCCGGACAGCCCGGATTGGGACACCGCCAATCCGGGAACCAACTCCCAGTTCTTCGCGCGGTCAGTGAGCACGGCGGGCGACGTCAACAACGACGGCTACGACGACCTGCTGGTGGGCAACCCGGACTATATTCACACGCCTTCTAACATCTACACGGGTGCTGTCCACCTCTATCTCGGTTCGGCGATGGGCCTCAGCGGCACCGTGACCATCACCGAGCCGGCGTCGACCAACATCGCGCAGAGCTGGTTTGGACAAGCGGTCGCAGCAGCCGGGGACGTGGACAACGACGGGTACGACGACATCGTCGTCGGCGCGCCCTATGCCTCACCCGCCGGCAACGGTGAGGGCATGGCCTTCGTCTACTACGGCGACGCTAACGGCATCCACGCGCAGTACTCTCCAATGGACGCGACCGATCAGTACGGCGCCGAGTTCGGTGCAGCGGTCAGCGGGGCCGGCGACGTCAACGGCGATGGCTACGACGATGTCATCGTCGGCGCACCCTGGCAGGACGGCTGGGACACAGACAAAGGCACGCTCTACGTCTATCACGGCAGCAGCTCGGGTGTGGGGCTTACCTCAGATTGGGCAGACAGCCCTGAGGCGAGCCAATCCTGGTACCACGTGGGGAGCTCGGTCAGTGCGGCCGGTGACCTCAACGCGGATGGCTACGATGACATCATCGCCGGCGGACGAGAAGTCGTCCTGGCCTACTACGGCTCCGCGGCGGGCCTGGACAACTGGAACGGCCCGGATTGGGTGATGACCAATGAGCACCTCCAGCTTGACGCGGAAAATGCGGATTGGCCGGTCGCCGGAGCCGGCGACGTCAACGGGGATGGCTATGCTGACGTGATCGTGGGAATTCCATTCTACGATGGGCAAAACGCCGACGAGGGGGCGGTCGTGATTTACCATAGCACGACCTGCGGCGGCCTCGGCAGTCCCACGGCGCCGGGCTGGATCGCATCCCCCACCGAAAACGACTACACGTACTTCGGATCTGCCGTCGCCCCGGCGGGGGACGTGAACGGCGACGGCGTGGACGACGTGATCGCCGGCGCACCGGAATACGATACCGACGTGGGCCGCGCCTATCTCTTCCACGGCGTGCAGGCACCATCCCAGAGCAATCTCGCCGTGGGCAAATGGGCCGCGCCCAACCCGGTAGCACGCGGGGAAACGTTGACCTACACCGTGGTGGTGAGCAACGTCTGCGCCACAGCGGACGCCACCCACGTTGTGCTCACCGACACGCTGCCCTCCGGCGTCAATCTGCACACCGCGACGACGACGCAGGGCAGCTGCACCCCCGGCGCCGGCGAGGTCGGCTGCACGTTGGGAACCCTGACTAACGGCGCGGTCGCCACCGTCACCCTGGTCGTGACGCCCACAGCCGCCGGCACGATCACGAACACCGCGACCGTGACGGCGGATCAGGAAGATATCTCCCTGCTGGACAATACGGCGCAGGCTGCGACCGACGTCTTCGTCGATCCCTGCGAGACCATTCTTTTGGAACCCTTCGAAAACAGTAGCACGCCCACCGGCTGGTCGGTGGTGGACAATCAAGGCAACGGGCAGGTCTGGCGCTTCGACAACCCCGGCGGGCGCTGGAATCAGACCGGCGGTGACGGCAACTTTGCCATCGTCGACAGCGACTTCTACGGTGAAAGCGGCACCCAAGACACCGAACTTCGCACACCCCTGCTCGATTTTTCCGCGGCCGCTTATGGGTATCTGGATTTTGACACAGATTTCTGGCGGTCAGCGAGCGAGATCGCCGACGTGGATATCAGCGACGACGGCGGCTCAACCTGGACCAACGTCTGGCGCAAGAACAGCAACTATCGCGGGCCGGCTCACGAGAGCGTAGACCTCACCGCGCTGGCCGGGCAGAGCGCGGCACAGATCCGCTTCCGTTACTACAACGCCAGCTACGCCTGGTACTGGCAGGTGGACAACGTGGAGATTCGGCGCTGTGTCTCGCCTTACGGGGTGACCATCGCGCCGCCAGCCGCTGTGCAGGTCGGGCCGCGCGGGGGCGCGGTGACCTACACGCTCCAGGTGACCAACACGGGCACGGCTCCCGATACCTACACGGTGACCGTGGGCGGCAACACGTGGCCCACCCAGGCGCCGGCGAGCATCGGTCCATTGGCGGCGGGCGCGGGCAGCGCCATGACCGTCACCGTCTCCATTCCCGCCGGCGCCACGCCCGGCAGCAGCGACACCGCCGTCATCACCGCCACGTCCACGGCGGATGAGATGGGCAGCACGTGCGACACCGCCACGCTGACGACGACGGCCAATCATCCGCCTGTCGCCCTGGCCGACACCTACGTCGTCACCAAGAACACGACGCTGACCGTCACCGCACCCGGCCTGCTGACCAACGACAGTGACGCAGATGGTGACGCCCTCTCGGTGCTGCTCCAGAGCAACGTCTCGCACGGCTCCCTCTCCATCGGCACCGATGGCGCTTTCTCCTACACGCCAAACGCCGGTTACCTCGGCGAGGATGCCTTCACGTACAAGGCCAGCGACGGCGACGCGCTCTCCGACCTGGTGACGGCGACCCTCATCATCACCAACCACGCGCCCGTCGCCCTGGCCGACACCTACGTCGTCACCAAAGGCACCACGCTCAACGTCACCGCGCCCGGCCTGCTGACCAACGACAGCGACGCCGACGGCGATCCGCTCACTGCGCTCTTGCAGAGCAACGTCTCGCACGGCGCCCTCTCCATCGGCACCGACGGCGCTTTCTCCTACACGCCAAACGCCGGTTACCTCGGCACAGACGCCTTCACGTACAAAGCCAGCGACGGCTACGAGAGCTCGGCGCCGGTGACGGTCACCCTGAACGTGATCTCACCCTACGGCGCCATCGGCGACCGAGTCTGGCGGGACGTGGATATGGATGGCTTCCAGGACACAGGCGAAAGCGGCGTGTCGAACGTGCAAGTCCGGCTCTTTACCGCCGCCGGTGTCCTCAGTGAGACGACGAACACGAATGCGAGCGGGATCTACAGTTTCACCGAACTTACCCCCGGTGACTACTACCTTCAGTTCGTCCTGCCCGCCGGCTACCGCTTCAGTCCGCAAGATCAGGGATTGTTCGATACCGCCGACAGCGACGCCGACCCGGCAACGGGTAAGACCATCACCACGACGCTCTCCGTCAACGAGTACGACGCCACCTGGGACGCCGGGATCTACCGGTTGGCGACCGTCGGCGACCGGCTCTGGAACGACATTAACTACAACGGACGCCAGGACGCAGGCGAAAGCGGCGTCGCCGGAATCACGGTGACCCTCTCACTCTCCGGAACCACCGCACCTTACGCCCACACCGTCACCAACGCGAGCGGTCACTATTCCTTTACCGTGACGCCGGGGGCGTATGCCTTGCACTTCGCGCGACCGTCGGGCACGATTTTCACCCGTCCTGATCTGAGCGATGAAGCGACCGACAGCGACGTGGGGGCGGGCGGCAACACGCCGCCCTTCACCTTGGGCGAGGGCGAGACGAACCCGGATTGGGACGCCGGGGTGGTGCAGACCGCGTCTGTCGGCGATTTCGTCTGGCACGATATCGATGAGGACGGGATCCAGGATAACGAGGAAGTCGGGCAGCCCGGCGTGACCGTCGAGATCTACAACCGCGACGGCATCGCCGGCACAACGACGACCGACAGCGACGGCAAGTATCGCTTCACCAACTTGACGCCCGACAACTACTACGTCAAGGTCGTCCCGCCCCCCGGCTGGCATTTCGGGATCCAGGACAATCCGGTCGCCGCAGACGACGAGGACAGCGACGTCGACCCGCTCACCGGCGAGACGGCGTACTTCACCCTCAATCCCGGTGACAACGACGATACCATCGACGCGGGAATTTACCCTGAAGCCTCCACGGTGGGCGACCGGGTCTGGTACGACGCGAACACCAACGGGCTGCAGGATATCGGGGAAAGCGGATATCCCAGCGCGACGGTCAGTCTCTACATGGCGGGCGCATCTGCCCCGCTGGCGGCAACGACGACCGATGCCAACGGTCTCTATCGCTTCCAGAACGTCCTGCCCGGCCGGTATTTCCTTGAGTTCCCCCTTCCCTACGGCCACCTGCTCGCCCCCCAAAACGTGGGAAGCGATGACACCCGCGACAGCGACGCCGACCGCACCACCGGACGCACTGCCCCCTTCACGCTAACCGCCGGGATCACCGAGACGCTCTGGGATGCCGGACTCTACCGCTATGCCGAACAGTCCGTCGTCAATCCGGGCGGGGACAGCTCGCTGGTCTACACCGACACGCAGGGCAATCCGACCGCCGTTCACGTTCCGGGCAACGCCATCACGCGGACCACCACCTTCTTCTACACACCCTTCTCGGCCTCGTGGGCGGGTACCCGCGCGCAACAGCGCCTTCAGGCCACTGTGTCCTTCGCCAACCACGCCTTCCGCCTCGACGCTAAGCAGGACAGCCATGTGCTGACGGTCCTAACCTTTGCGGGGCCGGTTACCGTCACGATCACGTACAGCGAATCAGATATCGAGGATGTAAAAGAAGAAGCGCAGCTTTTGCTCTACTATTGGGACAGAGAGTCGAGCGCCTGGATAGACGCGACGCTCACCTGCGGGGCACAATCATCCCAAACCAGGGATGCCCACGCCAACCTGCTCAGGGCCGAAATCTGCGCGCCGGGCCGATACGGGTTGTTTGGGCCGGCGCGAGAGGGATCTGAGATCTACTTGCCCCTCGTGATGCGTGGGAGATGAAAGAGAGAACTCGGAGATCTCACAGATCTCCGAGTTCTGCTCAATCGCGGCTCGCCATTTTCTCCAGCGCCGCATCGTACCTCGGTGCGACCTGCGTCCAAGTGAAACGCGCCATCGTCGAACGCAAGGCCTCACCGATCTGCCGCGCCTCTGCCACATGCGTAAGCGCCCAACGCAGCCGCGTAACAAGACCGTCGAAATCGTCGTAGAGACACCCGTTGTGGTACACCTCCGGCACCAGCTCGGGATAGACCAGACGACGCGGCAGCACAGGGAAGCTGTGGCAATACATGGCCTCGATCACGGCGATGCCAAAGAACTCGTGCAGGGCCGTGCTGACCACCACGTCGGCCTCCCAGAGCAGCCGTGCGTAGGTCTCGGCAGCAGCGCGACCGTAGTGCACCACGCGCTCCCCCAGCCGCGCCCGCGCGATCTCAAACTCCTCCGGCTGCTGGCGCACGTTGACGCCGGCCAGCGCTACGCGAAACGGAACGTCCGCATCCGCCAACGCATAGAGCGCGCGGAAAAAAGTCTGCGGGTCCTTGTCGTACTCCCAGCGTTGGTTCCAGAGCACCAGCGGCGGGGCAGCCTTCGTCGGCTCACGCCGCGCTCGATCCAACCGCGCCAGGTCAATCCCCACGGGCAGTACGGCGGATTTGGCGCACACCTCCGGCACCCGGTGAAGGTGCGTGAAATCGGGGAAGTGCTTGAGGCAGCGGGGCAGTTCGTCGAACCAGTCCTCCAGATGATAGCGCGAGTTGAAGAAGACGCGGTCGGCCGCCAGCATAGAGAGCCAATTCATCACCCCGTAGGTCAGATCACGTCTCTCGCCCGGCGGGAGGGGATAGGTAAGCTGATTCTCATGAGCGTAGAGCGCCACGGGCACCTTAGCCAGCCGGTCGCGCGCCAGGCCCAGGAAGGTCGGCAGGTTGAGCATATCGGTGACCAACAGCAGATCAGGGCGCAGGTCGCGCTCGCGCAGCGCCTCGACCAGCGTCACCGCCCCACCCTGCATGCGCCACTTCCAGAAACGCGCGGGCAGTGTCAACAGCTCGACCTGATGCCGGCTGTGGCGCGCGTATCCCTCGGCCCAGGCGCGATGACTGCCGCCGAAATAGGGAACCACCAGCAAAATGTGCATGTGTCCAGTGTAGCACAACGAGGGGAATGGGAAAGGCCGGATGCAACGCACGCAGAGTCTGCGCGTTCGAACAACGAGATCCCTCACCGCTCGCGTGTGCGTCTAGCGTTCCGTATAGATGGGTGATCGTTTGGGAGCATCAAGTTTAGGGATACCCGTTCGTCACGTCATCAGGCACGGAACGCAGTGGAGTGCCGTTCGGTGCTGACCGACGGCAGGTGGTGCGACCTTACACCGTAAATTCAGTCCCCCCCTGGTCACGTCATTCCAAGTGAGCGAGCGGTGTCGTGTGCCGGGAGCGAATCGAGGCATCTCTCCTCTGCGACGTAGAGTTACCATCGAGCCGGGGGAGATACCTCGTCTAGACATTCATCCATCTTTTAAGACTCGACAAGGGACTAGCGGGGGCGTTTTTTCTCATGCCCGCGAAAGACGAGCCGCAGAGGGGTACCGGGAAAAGCATAAAGCCGCTCGCGAATGGTGTTCTCCAGATACCGTTCGTAGGAAAAGTGCACCAACGCAGGATCGTTGACGAAGAAGACAAACGTCGGTGGGGCGACGTCCGGCTGGGTGACGTAGTAGAGTTTCAAGCGCCGTCCGCGTTTACTGGGTGGCGCGTGTTCCAACATCGCTTCGCGGATGATGTCGTTGAGCGGGCCGGTTTTGACGCGCGTGTAGCGGGCCCCGGCGACGTCCAGGGCTGTGGGAATCACGTCCTGCACCCGCCGACCGGTCAAGGCCGAGATAAAAAGCACAGGGATGTAGCGCATGAACTTGAGTTCGTAGCGCACGCGGGCCTCAAACTCGATCCCGCTCTCCTTGAGCTCCGGGGGAGCAATATCCCACTTGTTGACCAGCACGACGATGCTCACCCCCTGGTCGGCAATCAATCCGGCGATGTGGACGTCCTGGGCGGTGATCCCCTCCGTCGCATCGATGAGCAGCAGCGCCACGTCGGCCCGCTCGGCGGCCTTGAGCGTGCGCAGCGTACTGTACTTCTCCACGCCGGGCTTGATGCGACCGCGACGGCGCAGGCCAGCCGTGTCGATGAGAACGAGCGTCTCATCCCCCCACTGCAGCTCGGTATCCACAGCATCGCGCGTCGTACCCGCCACAGGACTGACGATGGCCCGCTCCTGGCCTAGCAAGGCGTTCAACAGTGAGGATTTACCGACGTTGGGGCGGCCGAGAATGGCGATGTGGATGGCGTCTTCGTTCTGGGGCTCCTCCTCGGCGGGAGGCAACCTTTCCACCACAACATCCAAAAGATCCGCCACGCCGCGCCCGTGGATAGCAGAGATAGGATAGACTTCCCCCAGACCCAGCTCGTAGAACTCCACAGCTTCCTGGGCAAGTCGCTCGTTGTCGGCTTTGTTGGCGGCCAGGAACACCGGCTTCCCGGCACGGCGTAACAACTCGGCCACCTCACGGTCGGCGCCGGTCAGGCCCGTGCTGACGTCGGTGACGAAGAGAATAATGTCAGCCTCCGCGATGGCCTGCTGAGCCTGCGCCCGAATCAGGGGGGTAAACTCGGCGGAGTCCTCCAGCAAGGGCTGGGTCTGCGGGGGCCGTCGCCCCTCCTCCACAGCCTGGGGAAGAATCTCGATGCCGCCGGTATCCACAATCATAAACTCCCGGCCTTCCCACTCGACAGGGGCCACGATGCGATCCCGTGTCGTGCCGGGGATATCGCTGATCACCGCCCGGCGTTCACCCATAATGCGGTTGAACAACGTCGATTTGCCCACATTGGGACGTCCTACGATAGCCACATACGGTTTTGACATGTACCCCCTCCGGTCAGCCGAAAATAAGCTCTTCCAGGCGGCGGATGTCTTCGGGCCGCACGTCTGGGAAGCGCAACCCACCCTTGACCTGGGCTCCCTCTTCCTTAAACTCATAGCCGCTCATGCTGAGCATCACATCGCGGGAGCCTTGCATAGCCTGAAACAGCCCCCAAAAAGGGTGAGCTGACCAGTTGGTGTCGATGACTTTGATTTGCCCCTGGCGCAGATAGATGGTGTCGGCCAAGCCACGCCGATCCGGCGTGGGCGTCACCAGGATGATGCGTTTGTTGGTGAGGATAAAGCGCCACTGTTCGTAAAGCAGGAGGTTTTCCAGCTGCGCAAACAACCCCCACAGGGCAAATATCTCCCCGCCCCACAACAAGAGGCGCACCGTGAAACTCCAGGAAAGTCTCAGCGAGAGCAGAGCGGGGAACAGCAGCATCCCGCCAAGGACACCAAAAGCGATGGCCAAAGAGAGGGGCACACGCCGTCGATAGGGCGCCATGCGGATCTCCAGCTGCTTTTCCTCCTCAGACAAATAGCGGATATCGGGGATGACGCTCTCTTGCAGCCGATACCACAGCCCTTTGGCGCTCTGCTTGAGCCCGCTGGATACTTCCTCCGTGAGAGCTCCGACGAGAGGCCGTTCTTCACTCGAAGACTTTTCGTTCAC
This sequence comes from Anaerolineae bacterium, assembly GCA_049975525.1. Taxonomy (GTDB): domain Bacteria; phylum Chloroflexota; class Anaerolineae; order B4-G1; family SLSP01; genus G713. Next base: position 41,282 of record JBNGCW010000023.1, on the reverse strand, counting down.
GGCGCCGGAATAATCAAGATGTCACCAGGATGGATGAGGTTGGGGTTCCACAGGCCGTTGCGCTGCTGAATATCCGCCACAGAGACGTCGAAGCGTCGCGCGATGCTGTGCAGCGTGTCCCCGCTCTGAACTTCGTAGCGCACCTCGTTCCCGCCAACTGCGCCCTGAGCGCCTATCTCCGATTCACCCACCTCTGGTTCCCCCACGGGGCTCACCGTAGGGGCAGGCGTGGGCAACGTGGGCGCGGGCATGGGAGGCGTTGGAAGCGGGGGCGCTTCCCCCATGGCTTCCTGCCAGATCTCCCGACCTAGCACCTCAATGGTCTGCACCTCTTCGGATTGGCGGGCGGTGCTGAGCAACTCCACCGACCAGCCCGGCAGGAAGTTGCCCACAATCCACCCGACGAGCAAAAAGGTGATAATCACTCCGATAAAATAAGTGACGACCGTGACGATTCCCTGTTCCAGGATATTACGTTTGAAGATCAACCATAGCGCCCAGGCCAAGCCTAAGCCCAACAGAAAAAAAGGTAACAATGCCAAGAGATTCATGTTCATTTTGTTTTTTCCTCCTTTTCCCCCAAAAAGACCTCCTGCAAACAGACTGCTGATCCCGTGACCACCACCTCAATCTGTAACGAAACACATGCTCGCCGGAACGTAGGAGAGTGGATCCACGTATCCGCCCGCTCTCTTATCGTAGACAGCGTAATGAAGCGCCGGCGCGGAGGAGCCCTGTCCTCCGATCACCCCGATGGGCGTCCCCGCCTTGACCTCACCAGGGGGACGCAGATAGGAACGCAGCCCCGTCAACCAGAGACTCCAACTCTCGTTTTCGATTTGCACCGCCAGAAACCCCTGGATAGTTGCATACCGGGTCAAAACACCATCCATCGGCGCGATGATCAGAGCACGTCCTTCTGTCACCAGATCCACACCCGGTAGAAGATCGTCACAGGTGACGTCTCGGCCCACAAAGACCGGCGTCAACACCGGGCTCAGGCGCGGATAAAGGGCTCCCCCCTCCTCTTCCCTCTCCTCGGGCGAGACAAAGCAGGGGCCGGGGCGCGGCTCCTGACATGGAATGAAGGGTGTCTCGGACGAGGGCGTCTCCACGTCGCGGGCGTACGCCCAGAGCCGGTCCACTCCCTCCTGGGCCAATTGCACCGGCGCCTGAAACAACAGCGGGGTTTCCTCCAACGCCGGCTGCGCCATCTGCGTTTGGATCGCCAGATGAACGGGCCAGGCGCCTAAAATCTGCAACCGTGTGGCGCGTCCCGAGATATCCGTGTGAATCATGTTCTGGTGATGGACGTCATAGCCGTTCATCACGTAGGCCGAACGGTCAGGGTCGGCGCGACTTCCAGGACCGGCGTTGTAGTAAAGGTAGCACCGCTTAAGCAAAGCCGGATCTTGTGTTGTGAACTCCACCTCCGGACAGTAGCGTTTGAAGGTCTGAGCCCCCAGACGGAGCTGATACACGACCTCCTCCGGTGAAATCGGACCGGTCGGGAAACAGGGCATCTCGCCGCTGCGCACGGCGGTGTAGAAGCCCATGATACCTTCGCAATTAGGAGGATTTTCCTCCCGCAACCCACCCTCCTTGTACCACAGTACTAACGGCACCGGCGGCGGCACGTCTTCTTGATAAGCAATCAGATAAGCGATCCCCGCCCACTTTTCAACCTGACGCTGAGCGGCGGGCGTAAGGGTGAAACGGGTATTCCAGGCCTGGACACTCACCACACCAACCAACACCGGCAATCCCAAAAACAATAAAGTGTCGGCCGCCCCATTGAGCGCAAATAAAAGGATCTGTCGCGCTTCCACCTGGACCAGCGGCAACACATATATCTTGAACCAGGTGCTGAGCCATTCGGGAAGCCACCCCAGAAGTCTCATAATTGTCACACTACTTTAACACAATCTTAACTTTTTACCAGTATAACTCGGTCGCAAGGCCCTGTCAACGCCCCGTCAGGGTGAAAGCCAAGCCTCTCCCACCTAAAAGCGAGGGGGCAGGACACCTAAACCGTACCTAAACCGTCTCTGGAGAGCCACATCGCGTGTTTTTCGGGTTCGTAAACACGTTGCACCTGGCTGCTCGCAAACCCAAACGCCCACCAGAGCACTAAATGGACCCCCAAAAGCAATCTGGGGTAGGGTACCCCGCCCCAGCACAACGGGCGGTAGGAGCCTCAGCCAACGGCGGTGTCCTCTACCGCCCGTTAAATCTCGTATCGATGGCTCTTCCGCTTTCACCGCCGGGTCGTCTTCATCGTTCCTCGTCGAGTATCAAGGGTAAAACGAAGGAGAAGGTGCTCCCCTTCCCCACCTCGCTTTCCACCCAAACGCGTCCGTTGTGGTGCTCCACCACCGACTTCACAATCGCCAATCCCAATCCGGTCCCCTGAATCTCGGCCGTTTCAGGACGCTGAACGCGGTAGAAGCGCTCAAAGATGCGCGCCTGCTCTTCTACAGGGATGCCTAACCCGCTGTCACCGACGTCCACGATAACGTGTCCGTCGTTATCCCGCGCCTGCACCTCGATCCATCCTTCGGGACGATTGTACTTGATGGCGTTGCTGATGAGGTTTTCCAACACCTGGCGCAGCCGGTGAGCGTTGCCCTTGACCCACAAGGGGCCGTCATCACATGCCCAACGCAGCGTGAGACCCGCTTCGGCAGCCTGCGCGGCCATCTCGCTGCAGGTCTCCTCCAAGAGATCATCAAAACGCAGGCGCTTCATTTCCAGGTTGTAACCTGCCTCAATGCGACCGATATCCAGCAAATCGGTGATCAATTCCGTGATGTAACGCAGGCTATCCAGCGCCTTATCGACGAATTGGGCTTGTATTTCGTTGAGAGGACCGGCTTTCTCAAGGAGAGATACGTACCCCTGGATCGTCGTCAACGGCGTGCGCAGATCGTGGGAGACCATGGAGACAAACTCAGATTTCAGCCGATCCAACTCCTTCAGGTGGGTGATGTCCTGCATAATGATCACGCAGCCCAGGCCCGGCGCATAGGAGAGCTGCGTGTTAAACACCAGCTCCTCATCCAGCGTGATCTCGGTGTGCAGGCTCTCTTTCCCTACGGAAGCCTGCTCCAGAAGGTCCAGGAGATCGGGCTGAGCGATCACCTCGTGGAGCGCCCGACCTCGGGCCGTCGCCGGGATATCGAAGAGGCGCCGGGCCATCTCGCTCCACAGCAACAGACGCCCCCGCTCGTCGGCGATGAGAATGACCTCCGCCGCGCCCTCCATGAGCGCCCGCAGGCGCGAACGCTCGACCTCGACGGTCTCGAAGAGGCGCGCGTTCCTCAACGTGATAGCAGCGTAGTCGGCAATGGAAGAGAGGGTGAAGAGATCCTCCTCGTCAAATCCTTCGTCCCGGGTGCGATTGATAATGGCGATAACCCCAAAGGGGCCCTCGCCCGGCGCCGTCAGGGGCACATATAACAGGGCGCGCGCCAGATAGCCCGTGGCGATCTCCGTCTCGCGCTGCAGCAACACCGGACGCCCGGAACGGATCACCCGCCAGGCCACGTTGTCCATCGCCTCCAGGTAGAGCCGTTCCACGAGGTCGTCCTGCACGTTTTTCGCCGCCCGCAGGAAGAGCTTCTCCCCTTCCCGTAACAGGATAAAGCTCTCCTCTGCCTGGGTGGTGTGGAGAGCCACATCCATGATGCGCTTCAGCACCTCGTCGTGGTCGAGGGTGGAGACGATGAACTTTCCCACCGTGTAAAGGGTGTTAAGCGCCTGCAACCGCCGATTGAGCAGCTCATTCGCCCGCGCCAGATCGGCCCGCAGACGCTCCGCAGCAATCTGGTTCTCCGAGATCTCTAAAACGCGCGCCAACGTCTCCCGGTTCTCCACTGTGTCGAAAGGAACAGTCAATACGCCCATCACCCGGATACCGCGCAACAAGAAGCGGTTGAGTTCCAGAGCGCTCCGGTTATCTCGCACCCAAACCACCAGCGGCGCTCCCGCATAGGCCTCGATGACCTGAGTGAGAACGCCTTCAGACACAGCCGCCTCTACGACGACCAGCGGCGAGTCGCCCGTTTTCATCTCGGCGGAATGAAAGGGTGGCCCGTCCACTCTTTCAACCGCCACATCCTCGGGCACTATCGCCCGCAGCTCATGCAGGCGGGACGCCGCACCATCGATGAGCACAACCCGACTCGGTCTGGAAACCGGTTCTCCCATCACCCTGACAACTCCCAAAACAGATCGACCTGGTCTTGCTTGCGTCCACGTCGGTACTACGGATTAGGAGGGCCTCGTCGGTCGATTTACACTACACCCTCCACTCTTACTATAGTTGATATGGCTGACAAGGCAAGCCCCCAACCTTTTAACAGCGCCGTAGAACCGGCGACTTTTCTCTTCCCTAATGCGTAGTATAGTTGAAAGGTACTATTCCTGGGATCCAGTTGGCAGAATCATGTACGTATAACGGACCCGACATCATCAAAAAGGAGCGTCAACCATGAAACTTCTCATTCGATGGGCCATTAACGCTTTCGCACTTTTCGCGGCGGCCTGGATGGTACCGGGTATCCAAGTGGCGAATTGGGGCTGGGCGGCTTTCGCCGTGATGGCCTTGATCCTGGGGCTGGTCAATGCCATCCTGCGCCCGATTCTGAAACTCCTCACCTGTCCGCTCGTTGTCTTGACATTGGGCTTGTTCACCCTCATCATCAACGGCTTCACTCTCTGGTTCTCAGCTGCGCTGGCCAACAGCCTCTTCGGCGTAGGATTCTACATCGAGGACTTCTGGTCTGCCGTGCTGGGCGCCCTCATCGTCAGCGCCGTCAGCGTCATTCTGAGTGCCTTTGTCAAAGACGAAGACTAAAGTCATCTCCAGGAGCGACCATGCGATCTTCACTCAAGTTTCCACCCACGCCGATAACCGCCCTTTGGATCATCGTCGGGCTGATCGCGGGTTGCACGGGCACACCAACGCCGGAGCCCACAACATCCCCCAGCCCGCCTCCCCCGACGGCAACGTCCACCGCTACCCTCGCCCCCACAGCAACCGCCACCTCCGCGCCGACGGCGACGTCAACGTTCACGCCGACGCCTTCCGCAACCCCAACACCCGCAGCCTCACCCACGCCCACCGGCTCACCCACCCCTCCCCCTTCCCCCACCGCGACGGCGACGCCGGAGGTCCAGACTACCCCCATCGGCGAGCTGCATCCAGAGATGGAAGGACGGATCACCGTGCGGGGGCGCGTCGTCGCCACCGCCAGCTTCTCCAGAGGCTTCAAGTTCACCCTCGACGACGGCACCGGTCAGGTCACCCTGTTGATGTGGGATAACGTTTACGATGAGAGCCCGGCTGCCCCCAGGCTCAACGTCGGCGCGACAGTGCTCGCCGAGGGCGAAGTGGGTGAGTACGAAGGCGAGCTGCAGCTCACACCGCCCTTCCCCGACAATGTGACGGTCGTCGCCGAAGGCGGCCCCTTCGCACCGGACCGCAGCATCGACAGCCTTGGCGGCCATCTCGACGAGCTGGTCACCATCAGCGGGGAGATCGTGAACGTGGAAGATGCCGGCAGCGGTGTCAAGATCTGGGTCGCCGACGAGACCGGACAGGTGCAGGTCTTCATCTGGGACAACGTCCTGGCACGCATCCCGCAGGCCAATCCGGCCCTGGGCACCCCCGGCACGCGCGTGCACGTCACCGGGCGCGTGCAGGAGTACAAAGGGGCGCTGGAAGTGGTGCCCACTCTACCCTACGACGTGGAGGTGTTGCCGTGAGTAAGAAAAGAAACAACATGGAGACGAAAATCCTGCCGCCGATCCCTTTACAGGAGACGGTGGACTTTCTGACTCAGCTGCTCAAAATCCCCAGCCCCACCGGTGACACGGAGGCCGCGCTGGAGTTCGTGGCACAGGCCTGCGCCGACCTCCCCCTCACCCGGCATCACCCCCGTAAAGGTGGCCTCCTGCTCAGCTGGGCCGGCGATCAAACCCGACCTCGGGCGCTGACGGCCCACGTGGACACGCTGGGCGCTATGGTCAAGGAGATCAAAAGCAACGGACGGCTACGCCTCACGGCCATCGGCGGCTTCGACTGGCACACGCTGGAGGGCGAGGGCTGCACCGTCATCACCGGTGATCGACGCGCCTGTCGCGGCAGCATTCTGCCCACCAAGGCCTCGGTGCACATCTACGGCAAGGAGACCCAGGAGCTGAAACGCGTCGCCGAAAACTACGAGGTGCGCCTCGACGCCCGCACCGAGGACGAGGACGAGACCCGCGACCTGGGTATCGAGGTCGGCGATTTCGTCTACATCGATCCGCGCGTGGAGGTGAACGAAGGCTTCATCCGCTCACGTCACCTGGACGACAAAGCCGGCGTCGCCGCTATCTACGGCGCGCTGCTGGCCCTGCATCGCGCCGGCCTGAAGCCGCGCTACCGGCTCGATGTGCTGATCTCCGGCTACGAGGAGGTCGGGCATGGCGCCTCGGCGGGATGGGCTGAGTACGTGGAAGAACTGGTGGCGGTGGACATGGCCGCGGCCGGTGGCGACCAGAACTCCGACGAGTTCAGCGTGGGCATCTGCGCCAAGGACTCCGGCGGCCCCTACCACCTGGGGCTGCGCCGTCACCTGGAGACGCTGGCGAAGGCACACGAGATCCCCTATCGTGTCGATGTCTACCCTCACTACGGATCGGACGGCGAAGCGGCCTGGCGGGCCGGGGTGGACCTCAAAGTCGCGCTCATCGGGCCGGGCGTCGACGCTTCTCACGCCTACGAGCGCACGCACCGGGATTCGCTAGCAGCGACCATCAAACTGCTCGTGGCCTACCTGCTCTCAGCGTAACATCCACCGTGGGACCTTACGACCGCCTCGACTGGCGTCTGCCTTACTTGACCGAGACGCTGCCCGGCGTCGGTGGCCGGATTCGCGTCCACCCGGAGGACTTTGTCGTGGAAGAGATCCCGGCCTACGACGCCTGCGGTGAGGGAGAACACACCTTCTTCCGCGTGGAAAAGCGGGAGATCACGACGCCGGCGTTGATCCGCCAGGTGGCCCGCGCCCTGGATATTTCACCGCGTGACGTGGGCAGTGCCGGCCGCAAGGACAAATACGCCGTGGCGCGTCAGACGCTCTCCGTCTGGAAGGTGCCGCCGGAACGGATTCTGGAGTTAGACTTGGAGCAGGCGCAGGTGCTCTGGGCTAAACGCCACACCAACAAGCTGCAGGTGGGACATCTGCGGGGCAACCGCTTCCTACTGCGCATCCGCGACGTGCATCCCAGGGCGGAGGTGCGTGCCGCGGCCATCTTCGAGGTGTTGACGCAACGCGGTGTACCCAACGGCTACGGGCGCCAACGCTTCGGCAACCGAGGCGACAACGACAAGATCGGCCTGGCGCTGCTGCGCGAAGACCGGGCGGCGCTGGAGTGGCGCGGGATCCACGGCCTTTCTCGGGGGCAGCGACGTTTCTACGTCAACGCGCTGCAGTCGGCGCTCTTCAACCACTACCTCAGAGCGCGCATGTGCGATGAGAAGATGGACAGCCTGCTGCCCGGGGACGTAGCCAAGAAACACGCGACCGGCGGGCTGTTCATCGTGGAGGATGTGGAGCGCGAGCGCCCGCGCGTCGCTCGCTGGGAGATCAGCGCTACCGGTCCCATCTACGGGTACAAGATGATGGCAGCCCGGGCTGAGGCCGCAGCCCTGGAAGCGCAGATTTTAGGCGAGATCGAGCTGACCGCCGAGGTATTCCGCCGGGTGAAAGCCAAAGGATCGCGCCGCGCCCTCCGCTATCGGCCCGCCGACCTCGACTGGCGCGTCGAGGACGACGCCCTGGTGGTCGCCTTCGTCGCGCCCAAAGGAGCTTACGCCACGCTCCTTCTGCGCGAGCTGATGAAATGTGAGGCCGCCGAGGACGCAGACTGAGCCCCCGCCTTACCCCAGCGCGTCCTCAATGATCTGTCGCATGACGGCAAGATCCAGATCCTTTTTATCCAGGAAAGCGAGAGCGCCGGCCTCCAGACCAAGACGATGGAACTCCCGGTCTGGATAAGCGCTGATTAAGATCACGCGAGTCTCCGGGCAAAGGCTCATCAGACGGCGAACACAGCGGATGCCATCCTCGTCACCCAACACGACGTCGACGAAGGTCGCGGATAGGCAAGCTGCTCACCGGGTACACCAACCCGAACAGCCATCCTGGACTGGATCTCTACGCCGGGCGTGGTCACCGCCGAGATCTCCGTCCAGCTTGCAGGGGTCTGCATGTGAGGCCAAACCGCCTCGAAGGTTTGGGGCAGCGTCTCTTTACCGTCATCGGAAGGGAGGTGGCCGAGGCCTCAAAAAGGGCGATGGTATCGAGGCTTACCTGATAATCGGCCCCACTTCCGTTGCCCGTCCATTTATCTCCCTACATTTGACACCCCTCCCTGCCTCACTATAATGAAGCCGTGAACCAGAAACTCCGAGAGCAACTGCACCCAACCATGGCCCACCTGAAAAAGGTGGTAAAATCGGATGTCTGGTCGGTCATCCTCTTGTCATCCCGAACCCTGAGCACGGCGAAGGGTGAGAGATCAGGTAATTTTGACTGCGAACTCTTCCACACATAATGGCAAGTTTTAGAGAAATCCAAAGGGAAACAGCATGAACGAACATCGCATCACAAAGCATCCCATCCTAGAGATCCCCGAAAGAGAGCGCATCGAGTTCACGTGGCGCGGCAAGACGCTGACGGCGCAGCGCGGGGAGATGATCGCTTCGGCACTCTTCGCCCACGGCATCCGCACCTTTGGCCACCATCCCAAGGACGGCGCGCCGCAAGGCATCTTCTGCGCCAACGGGCAGTGCGCCCAGTGCATGGTCATCGCCGACGGCAAGTCCGTCAAGGCGTGCATGACGCCCGTCCGCGAGGGCATGCATGTCGAGCCGCTGGAAGGACTACCGACGTTACCCGAGGTGCCGAAGGTGCCCGCGATGAGGGAGATCGAGACCGTCGAGGTGCCGGTGTTGATCCTGGGCGGTGGGCCGGCCGGCCTCTCGGCAGCCCATCAGCTGGGCGAGCTGGACGTCCGTACGCTGCTGGTGGACGACAAGCACCGCCTGGGCGGCAAGCTGGTGCTGCAGACCCATCGTTTCTTCGGCTCCGTCAACGCCGTCTACGCGGGGACGCGCGGGATCGACATCGCCACGAAACTGGAACAACAGGTGCGCGCCCACGAAAGCGTTGAGGTGTGGCTCAACAGCACGGCCCTGGCCGTCTTCAGCGATCAGAAGGTCGGCATTCTGCGGGCGGATGAGGAAGAGACCTACCTCCTCGTCGCGCCCGAAGTACTGCTGGTGGCCACGGGTGCGCGGGAGAAATCGCTGGTCTTTCCCGGCAACACGCTGCCCGGGGTCTACGGCGCGGGGGCTTTCCAGACGCTGGTCAACCGCGATCTGATTCGCGCCGCCGAGCGCCTCTTCATCGTCGGCGGCGGCAACGTAGGCCTCATCGCCGGCTACCACGCTCTGCAGGCCGGCATCCAGGTGGTGGGGCTGGTCGAAGCGCTACCCGAATGCGGCGGCTACAAAGTCCACGAGGATAAACTCCGCCGTCTGGGCGTGCCTATCTACACCTCGCACACCATCGTCAGCGCCAACGGTGAGAGGCACGTCGAATCGGTCACCATCGCCCAGATCGACGCTGACTTCAACCCCCTTCCCGGCACAGAGAAGTCCTTCGCCTGCGACACGGTACTCATCGCCGTAGGTCTCAATCCGGTGAACGAGTTCACGGAGAAAGCGCGGGCTTTCGGCATGACTGTCTTCGACGCGGGCGACGCCCAGGAGATCGCCGAGGCGTCCGCCGCCATGTTCACGGGCAAGATCGCCGGGCGCAAGGCGGCCCGCGCGCTGGGGCACGCCGTCGAGATCCCCGAGACGTGGTACCGCACCGCCGAGATCCTCAAGTCCCATCCCGGTCGTGTCGTCGAGAAAGCGGTGCCGGCGCAGGAGAGCGGCGTCTTCCCCGTCTTCCACTGCGCCCAAGAGATCCCCTGCAATCCTTGCACTGCCGTCTGTCCCAAGGACCTCATCCACATCCCCGAGGAGGACATCCGCCAGGTGCCGGAGTTCCTGGGGCCCTATGTGGAACAGGCTTGCATCGGCTGCGAGCAGTGCATCACCGTCTGCCCCGGGCTGGCGATCACGCTGGTAGACTACCGCAAAGACGCGCAGATGCCCACCGTCGCCATCCCCTACGAATTCACCGACGAAAGCGTCGCCGTCGGCGACAGGGTGACGGTGCTGGACCGCGACGGGCAGGTCCTGGGCGAGGTCGAGGTCGTCCAGGTGCGGGCCACAAAGCGCAACGATCACACCGTTGTGGTCAAAGTCAAAGCCCCAAAGGCCATCGCCAAGCAGATCGCGGGTCTCCGCGTCCAGGCGCCCTGGGTCAGCGAGCCGCTGCCGGAAACCGTGGAACGTCTGGACGACGACACCATCGTCTGCCGTTGCGAGCGCGTCACCGCAGGCGAGATCCGCGCGCTGATCCGCGCCGGTTATCGCGATGTCAACGCCATCAAAACCGTGACCCGCGCCACGATGGGCGCCTGCGGTGGAAAAACCTGCACCCCCCTCATCCACCGCCTCTTCCGCGAGGAGGGCATCCCACCGAACAAGGTGGAGAAGAACACCAAACGCCCGCTCTTCGTCGAAGTACCGCTTGGCGTCTTTGCGGGCGTTACAGACGAAGACGTGAAACGCGACGCGTGAAACTGCTTACGCACAGATTGATCAAGAAAAGGATGCATCTATGAAATCGTCCAATCTCTACGACGTGATCATCATCGGCGCGGGGAGCGTGGGCGTGCCCACAGCGTTGGCCATGGCCCAGGCCGGCGTCGACGTACTGGTGATCGACAAGTTCGCCAGTCCTGGGCAGGGCTCCCACAAAGCCGCCATCGGCGGCATCCGCGCCACGCACTCTGATCCGGCCAAAATCCGCCTCTGCCTGCGCAGTCTGGAGATCGTCTCGACGTGGGAGGAAAGCTACGGGCAAAATATCGAGTGGGATCGAGGGGGATACTCCTTCGTCGCCTACCGCGAGGAGGAAGAACGGACATTCAAGGAGCTGCTCAAAACCCAGCAAGGCTACGGCCTGAACATCGCGTGGTACGACCGCGAAGCGTTGCTGGAGATCATCCCCGCCCTGAATCCCACGGGCCTCATCGGCGGCACCTTCTCGCCGGAGGATGGACATTGTTCGACGCTGCTGGCAGGCCACGCTTTTTATGAAGCGGCTGTGCGCGCCGGGGCCGAGTTCCGCTTCAACGAGGAGCTGCTCGACATCACCGTGGAGGCGGGCCGCGTGACCGGAGTTGTCACCGATAAAAGCGCCTATAACGCCCCGGTCGTCCTCAACGCAGCAGGAGCGTGGGCCAGGCTCGTCGGCGCCATGGTGGGGATGGATCATCCGGTCACGCCGGATTCCCACGAGGCGGGGATCACCGAGCCGGTAGAGCACTTCCTCAATCCCATGGTCGTGGACATCCGCCCCGCGCCGGGTTCGTCGAACTACTACTTCTACCAGCTGGGCAGCGGGCAGATCGTCTTCTGCATCACGCCGGAACCGCCCATTCCCGGCTTCGACTGCCGGGAGACCAGCGAATTCCTGCCCATGGTCGCCCACCGCATGGTGGACCTGATGCCTAAGTTGAAGAACATCCGCGTACGACGCACCTGGCGCGGCCTCTATCCCATGACACCCGACGGCTCGCCCTTGGTGGGCTGGGCGCGGGAGGTCGAGGGCTACCTCATGGCCATCGGCATGTGCGGCCAGGGCTTTATGCTGGGGCCGGGCCTGGGCGAGCTGCTGACTCGCCTGGTCATCCAGGAGAGCCTCAACGCCGAAGATCAGGAGATCCTGGAGATCCTCTCCCCGTACCGGGCCTTTGAAGGCGAGGAGGCGCTGAAATAGACCCAAGGCCCCGGAGCGAACCGTTACCGCCTGGCCGCCCTTCCCGGGAAAGGAGAGCTGCGTTGTGAGTGGGCTCCGCCCCCCCACATTTTACGTTTGAGGACTTTGCAACTATAATCCGAGACATGAAGAGCTTACAAAACCTGGAGGGTTGGATCGCGCAGCTGGTCGAAGAGCCCTTTGTCCGGCTTTTCGCCGACCGCTTGCTTTCCCAGGATGTCGCCGCCCACCTGATCCGCGCCATGGAGGACGGCGAGCAGATGACAGGCGAGGGCGAGCCGACGGTTCCGGGGCGCTATCGCATCTTGTTGCATCCCGAGGACCTGGCAGCCCTGCGCCGTAAACACCCTCACGTGGAACAAGATCTGGCCTCAGCGCTGACGACCGTGGTGGCCCACATGCGGCTGCGGCTGCGCCAGGCCCCGGCCGTGGAGCTGGTCGCTGACAGGCGGACGCCCCCCCGCAGCGTCCGCATCGAGCCCCTGGATGGGCACGAGCCTGTGGAGGAACGCACTCGGGACCTGGACTTGAGTCGCCTGCAGAAAGAAGCCCGGATGACGAACAGGGGAACGAAAAGCGCTTACCTGGTCATTGAGGGACGCCGAGTCTTCGACTTAAGCCAGCCGCTGACGTGCATAGGGCGAGCCCTGGACAACGATCTCATTCTGGAGGATCCGCGCATCTCCCGGTATCACGCGCAGTTGCATCTGCGCCACGGTCGGCACGTCTTACAAGACCTCGACAGCACCGGCGGAACTCGCGTCAACGGTCAACCGGTGCAAGAAACCGTGCTGCACAGCGGCGACCTCATCTCTCTCGCGGGTGTGACGCTGCTCTACGTGATGCAACACGCCGGAGAAAGCGTCCCGAAGCAACGTAACGCCGACGAAGAGACCCGTCCCACTCCAAGCGAGGGAAGCGAGTAGTATGCCGGAGACCCTGCTCATCCTGCGCTTCCTCCTCGCGGCCATCCTCTACACTTTTCTGGGGTTGACTCTCTACGTCCTCTGGCGCGGACTGCAAGAGGAGGCCAAAACCGTCTCGGGCATCCCTCCCCGACCCGCCCGGCTCTACAGTGAAAAGGGCACCGACATCTCCGTGGACCTTCAGCTGCAGCTGGTGACCGCCATCGGACGCGCGGTGGACAATACCCTGACCCTGGACGACCCTTACGTCTCCGCACACCATGCCTTGATCCTCTGGCGCGAGGGACGCTGGTGGATCGAGGATTTAAACAGTCACAACGGCACTTTTTTGAACGATGAAAAGGTCACCCGTCCTATGCCGCTGACCTCCGGGGATACACTCCTCATCGGCAAAACCACCATGACCTTCGAAGCGTCCACGTGGCCCCTCTCGGAAAGCAACCCGGAAACGGCAGAAGCGCGGGAACCAAAGCCCCGCGCTTCTCACTGAAAACGCTCAAAGCCTCAGATCTAAGGGGTAGACCGGCCTTCACATACCCGTGGGAAAATTCGCGCTCCTCCCCTGCTCCCCCACCCTTCGCCGCGCTCAGGGTTCGGGATGACAGGGGATGAGTGCCTGAAAATCCGATTTTTTGGCACCTTTTTCAGGTGAGTCAACCTCTCACTTCCAGAGAGCGAGGCTGTAAAGCGTCGCTGCACACGGGTCGCCGCTGCCGAATGCCGGGCCAAAGCCGGGCGTGAAGCTGCCCTCGCCAATAATAGCGCTCTTGAAACTCCCCACCAACGCCTTATTGGGCCCCCCTTTCTGATAGTCGACGATCTCCATCCCTACAAAGCCCACGATGTGATACAAGAAGGCGTGTCCACCGCCGCCTGCACGAGGCCAGCCGATGCCTTCCGGAGGAGGGAAGTTCTCGTCCATGTAGTCGCTCATGTAGATGTGGTCGAAGATCAAAGCGTAAGCGATCTCTCCCTGATAGGTGTCCTCGATGTTCTGCGCTGAGACATCCCGCGCACCCGGATCCCCGTGGATGAAGTCACCGTTGACGTAGCGCGTGCCATCGGGGTCGGGGGGACGCCCGGCGAAAATCGGATGTGGATAGGGGCAATCGGCCACACCGTCGTTGTCTTTATCTTCTCCGGCCCATCCCTGCAACCCATCATCGGTAGAAGCATTCGGGTCAGCCCCACAGCCCCGATTGGGCACGTTGTTTTCAAAGGTGCGATAATGGGGGGAGCTCTGCGCAGTGTACTCCATGTTGTAGATGAAATTAAGGTTAAGCCACCCGCGATGTGCGTTGTGAGCAGCGGGATCTCCCACACAGGTATCCGGGTCATCCGGGTCCGTGCAGAAGCTGCCACCTTCGTGACTGTTGGTCTCCAGGATGTGAAATTGTTCTCCTGGATCCAGCGCCTCGACCACGTCCAGGGGCACGCCGATAGGGAGCACTCCCCCACCCACCTGGGTCACCGGGCCGAACATCGCCGTGGCCTCACCCCCCGTCTGCATTTCGTTCCGTCCCGTGATCTTCATAAACGTCGTTGTCTCGGTCACAACAAGCCCCACGCGCACGCCCGTGGTGCGGTTTAGCTCCGCAGCGTCCAACTGTCGCACACCGGCCTGCTCTACCACGTTCTCATCGGCGTCTACGTACCACGCTTTGATCTCCCCGCCAGGCCCGCTCTGCACGCCGTTGCTCTGCGCGTACGTCAGTACAGCCAGCCCTACGGCATCATCGAGATCGTTAAGCGAGACAGACTGGCCCTCACACATGGAGATCCGCCTCTGGAGCAGCTCCCGCGCTCCGGCCAGAGACGCTGCATCGGCGGCATTCTGCGCCTGCCGCCGCCGACTGTGCAGGCGCCCCCCATCGATGGCCAGCCCGGCCATAACCAACATCCCCACAATGGCAAAGACGACCAGAACCATGGCCTGTCCACGTTCTTTCCTCATATTGTCCTCCTAAGAGCCTGAGGGCTCACTGAAATAGAGCTAAAGCATCCGGGATAGATCGTTCTCCCGGTCGATTAAGTTTGACGAAGCAGGCGCCGACCAGCATGCTGTCAAACCGGCGGATCTCTGAATCTGAACATCTCCGGCATCCCACGGATAAAATCTTGCGTTCACTGCACTCAAGGGGTAAGGATAACATTGACGGCCTCGCCGCGCAACGTCACCGTCCCCCCGTCGAAGAACGTTTGGATGATAGGTGTGTAAAACTCGAAATCGTAGGTCACCGTAACGGTCACCGGCTCACCGGCCTGAAAGCCGCTGCTCGGCGAGCGGGTCACCCGATCCGGCTCAAAGGTGACCAGACCTGACGAGGCGTGTACGGCGCGGTTTCGGATCTCCGTCAAATTGGCGGGATCGATAGCCGCGTAAAGTGCGCCCTCTTCTGCGGCATCTCGCAACGCCACCACGGCGTAATAAGCGCGCCCCAGGTCTGCCACCCCCAACAAAAGCAAAACCAGGATCGGAAACAAAATCGCGACTTCAACGAGACTCTGCCCTCTTTCACGAACATCCTTGCGCTTCATTGATCTTCCTCCTCCACCATCTTAGCGAGTCCGGTTTCAGCGTCGACATCCACCTCAAAGCGAGCCTGCGGCGTAAAAGCCAACACATTCCAGCTCAGCTGTGCCTTCCGGCGCAGCGAAAACTGCACCGTCGCCTCCGGATGCATGTTCAAGAAATCATCCCCGCCGGCCGCCAGAAAACCGAGCCACGCCACCCGGATCCCATGAGGAGGCGGGAAAGGCGTCAACGCCTCAACCGCCACATCCATCCGACGAGACCTCCCCCACGAGAAGGATTCCCCATGCACGTGAGCCGCAGCGATAGCACGCTTCGTCGGCGAGTAATAGAGAAGCACCCACGCAACGGGCGGCGTCTCGATTTGAACGCCCGCCGCCGAGGGCCGCCACGAGGCCGTCACTTTGACCAACCGGGCATCGTCCGCCCATGCCAGGGCGCGGGGCGCCGCCTGCTGCACAGCTTCTTCCAACGTGATCCTCGGCGAGGCTCCGGTCCACTCGGCCCGTTGCAGCGGTACAACGGTCGCTTTTTCCAGATTTTCCAACGAGCCGGAGATACTCCAAATCAGCGCTATCCCCACGCTCAGCAAGATCAACATCCCCCCTAACAAGAGAAAAAACTGGCGGTTACTCATGAGAGCCTAACCTCCCCGCAAGACCAAAGGCAGAAAGACCCGCAGACGCGGAACCTCACCGCCCCGATAAAAGGGGCGATAGTTCTGCGTCACCACTCCGCCCTGGTGCTCCTCCCAAAGCACGTGAATCTGACCCTGGTCATCAAAGAGTAGATGAGGGAAGATCGAAAGCTCCTCGGTCTCCGAGAGGACGGTGATAAAATCCTGCCACCTCACCCCGCCATCCCTGGAACAACGCAAGTTAATCTCCTCTTTTCCCACCCCCGCCCCCACCGAAGACGGGTAGCTGTCCCACGCTACACAGATAAAATCCTCATGGCTCGCAAGTACGCTGGTCGTCCACGCCGGGCGCTCAACGTTGACCAGCACCGCCTCCTCCGTCAACAGAGTAGAGGTCGGCAGGTCCAACCGCCGGTAGTATACATATTCGTTCCCGGGCTTGTTTTCGTTGCCCGTGATCTCCGTCCACGTGACGTGAACCCGTCCCTGAGCATCAACGGCTATCGCCGGACGTCCGGCCCGTCGCCCTGCAGGTGAAAGGCGCTGCAACGAGCTCTCATCGATCTCGAGCCTCGCCTCTGATGCCGACCAGGTACCCTCAGCGTACCACACCTGGAACTTGTACCCCTCCGTTAAAGACAAAATGCGTTGCTCCCAGACCAGGTGGACGGTGCTGCCATCAGGGCTCACCGCCACGTTGGGGAACCAAATCCCTCCTGTGGCAGAAGGATCCTCCAAAACCAACCCGCCGGTGATGACCGCCGTGGAAACAGACCAGGCGCTCCCAGCCGACGTACGTCGGGCATAGTAAAGGTCCCCCTTACCCTGCGTCCAGGTCGCCGCACTTGTCGCAAGCGCGAACGCCAGATGTTGCGTTCCGTCCGCCCCGACGGCCAGGTGCGGCCCCATGTAGCCGTAGAGATCCTCCATCAGCGTCGTCGCGGTGGGCTCACTCACGCCCTGTTCCATAAGAGCGCCGTGGGGAGCGGGGTTAGCGTCAAAATCCCCCTGCATCCAGGCGACACGTAAATCGGAGCCCGCGTAAGCGACGTCCGGATACCAGACCTCAAGCCCAGACGCCAGGCCGGTCGCGCTCCACGCACCGGAATCGGGATCCCGACGAGCCAACTTCAAACCACCCTCCTCTTCGGCCCAGAGGACCGCCAGCTCACCGTCGGCGCCAATAGCGAGGGCTGCGTTCCCGCGCTTGCGAGCACCCGGATAGACCCCCGACGCGCCGGTCTCCTCCGCCAGATCGACGGTCGGACCGCCCTCCTGCCAGGTGAAACGGCCCAGCGCCGCCCATCCCGCCGACACCGCCAGGAACGTCAGCACCAACGTCACACCGACCGCGCGCAGCAATTTCTGTCCGGTGCTCATTCGGTAGGCGCCTGCAGGTTGATGTTAACAGGGAAGGTGATGGTATTGGCAGTGACGGAGACGTTATCCGCATACCCCGTATAGGTGACGGTGCCTTCCGCCGTCTGCACATCTAACCAACCTTCCACGCGATAGTTGTCACCCACGGGTATCTCCGCCGTCTGATAGAACCCCACCTTCTCCGGGGGACTATCTAAAGAGAGCCCGGTCCATATCGGATCCTGCTGGCCCGGCGCATAGACTTCCACGTTGACGCGGCCGACCAGGTTGCCGTTCAAAAAGGTAAAGCCAGCGATGGATCCCGTCTCGGTCACCGTGCCGGTAGGCGTGGGTGTAGGCGTGGGGGCCGTATCACTGGCCTGAACCTCCACCTCCCGCATCAAGACGTTGTTGGTCTCATCGCTCTCGCTGATCTCGCCCCCCGTATCGACAACCACCGCCAGCGTATGCGTTCCGGTTGTAGCGAAACCGCTGGAGAACACCATGTCAAAAGTGTAGCTGGTGGTCCCCGCCATGCTATTGATGGCCAAATAGTCCACGCTCTGCGTGGTTGAAAAGCCCTCCGTCGTATCCACGAAGAGATCCACCCAGAAACGCGAGGAGATGTCACCCGAACCCTGATTGGCGATAGTGACATTCACCGTGATGGGCTCGTAGGCATCAAAGGTGGTCCCCACCGTCTCCATCTCCATGACCACCAGATCGGGCTCCGGACAGGGACTGCTGAAGTCCACCGAATACTCACTGCCCGTGGGACGACCTTTGTTATCCACCACCTGCGCGGTCACCGTGTGTTGACCTTCGGCTATACCTCCGCTCGGACTGCATGTCTTTTCAAAACCGGTAGACTGCCCGGTCAGCTTGAAGGAATCGACGCAGACCTCGGTGTCCCAAAGAATCTGAAGGTACTCATTTCCGCCAAGACTCCAATTCTCTCCGTAAACGGTGAGGGAAGATGTGCCGATCGCTGCACAAAGGGCGGGCTCCGTCCAGATGTAACCGTCCGGCGGAGGCGTCGGCTCCGGCGTCGGCGCAGCCTGCACCAGCGCCAGATCCACCTGATCGTAACCCGAGACACTGACGGTGTACCCGGCGACCAGGGTGACGGCGCTGACGTCGAACTCAAAATACCCGTTGGCGTCCACCTGCGTCGTCAACTCCACGCTCTCGTCCTGAGCAATGCGGAACGTCACCGTCTCACCGGGTTCCGCCGTTCCGGAGATCACGTTGGTGCTCTCATAGACCGGCTCATAGATGTGAATGGGAGCCGGCATGGGGGTGGGCGTCACCGTTGGCTCCCCTGTAGGCTCCTCCGTGGGCTCAGTGGTTCCCGGAGGCGGAGGATCGTTGGGGTCCGTAGGATCCGTCCCCTGATCGACCTCATCGCCGTCGGAGATTCCATCACCGTCGGTGTCGGGGTTGTTGGGATCCGTCCCCCAATCCGCCTCCTCCTCGTTGGTCAACCCATCCCCATCCGGATCACCCAGGGGGCCGTCCTCATCGTCGGGATCGAGGTAGTTGGGAATGCCATCGCCGTCGGTGTCGTCGTTGGTGGGATCACCGTCCCCGTTCACGTCCTCGTCGACGGTGGGGATGCCATCGCCGTCATCATCCGGATCCAAAGCGTCGAGGGTGCCATCTCCATCCGTATCGGGAGGAGCAGAGGGATCCCCCACCTCAACGCCATCGGACACGCCGTCCCCATCGCTGTCCGTGTCGTTAGGATCTGTCCCCAGGGCAGCCTCCTCGTCGTCGGTCAAGCCGTCCCCATCACTATCGGTGCCGCCATTCTCCGGCGGCGCTGTGGGAGGCGGGGTGTTGACCGTCGCCGCTACACGCTGGATGGTGCGCGCCGCCTCCGTCCGCAGATTGAACCCAGACGTGAAGGGCTCCAACAGCGGCGTCATCGGCTCCAACTCATACGTAATTTCAACCAACACCCGGTTACCCACGACGGCGTAGTCGGAGCAGGGATTCCCCACCGCCATAACGCAGATGTCACCGCTCTCCGGCCCCGTGTCCATCTTCACCGTCAGGTCGCTACCGGGCTCCAGCTGCGAGAGCACTACCTTTTCTTGAGCATGCTGCAAAATCCCCGCATAATCCTGGGGTGCAGTGATGCCATAGCGAACACCTTCACGGGCTGCGTTGAAGAGGTTAGCGTAGACGAAAACCACGCGACCAAACTCAAAGATCCCCACAATCACTAACAACAGGATCGGCAAGATCAACGCAAACTCAATAAGCGCTTGCCCTTTATCACGCTTCCCTTCTGAATCCATAAACCCTCGCATCTTTCCATCCTCATCTGACGTATACGGATGCATGGGGCTCCTTTTCTACTCAAAAGCGCCCCTTGACCCCCTCCGGAGAGGTTCCCCTTTTTTAACCTTTTTCTACCTATTGCATCGCAAGACCCCCCTCAGAAGTCACGCCGACTTTGGGCAGTTTGAAGGGCATCTGTACAAAACATCGTATTAACACCTAGCGGGGTCACGTCCAACTGTAGTCCAAAAGTACTAGCCCCCTCCACAAGCCAGACGTACCTGGAGCAAAAGAGAAAACGATGTATAATGTGAGGGCACATCATAAAGAATCCTGACGTGACCCATATGAGCCCTCAACAAGTCGATGAGAAAACACTGGTGCATAAAGCCAGCCAGGGTGACAAAAAAGCCCTGGGCAAGCTGTACGAGCAGTATGTCGATGATGTCTATCGGTACATGCTGTATCGCACCAGCAATCAACAGGTCGCGGAAGACTTGACGTCGGAGGTTTTCGCCAGCGTCATCACTTCCATCGAGAACTACGAGGAACGCGGCCTGCCCTTCGGCGCGTGGTTGTTCAGCATCGCCCACGCCCGTCTGGTCGACCACTGGCGCAAGACCAAACCGCGTGAGCGGAAAACTGTGACCTTTTCCAAGGATGTGGAAGAGTTTCTGATCGGCTCGTCACCTGAGGATCGCTTTAAATATCAAACGCTGCTCGAATCGCTGAACTATCTCACGGAAGCCGAACGCGAGGTCATTTTGCTGAGATTCGCAGTAGGATTGAGCAATCAGGAGATCGCTGCTATCGTGCCTCGTAACTCAAACGCCGTCAAGAGCATGATCTATCGAGCGCTTAAGAAACTGCGCAAGATCTTATCTGAACGACGTGAGTTCCAAGAGGGATACACTTATGAATGAAAAATATGAAATAACGCGGGACCCTCTTATCGAAGAGCTGGAACACCTGCGCAATGGCCGGCTTTCCCCAGAAGCTAAAGGTCGCATCTGGAAAGAAGCCTTGAGGCGCAGTAGCCCCGACGTCAACTCCGTCTCCGCAGACCAAAAGTCGGGCTTCTTCACCTCGTTACGACTGCCCGCGTTGCGGTTTCCCATGTGGCGATTGGCCGGCACCGTCGCCGTGGTTTTGCTTCTCCTTTTAGGCATACCGGGCATCATTCGCGCCGCCAACCAAAGCATACCTGGCGATTTTCTCTACCCGCTCAAGCGCAACGCCGAAGTCGCCTGGCTGGAGCTGGTCCCTGAACACAGACGGATCAACGTCAAGGCACGCTTACTCGAACGTCGTGTCGAAGAGATCCGGCGCCTGGCGGACGCCCAACGTCCTATCCCCCCCTCGGTCCTTGAAGAGACGGCGCAGCTCTTCTCTGAGGTCGCTGCGGACCCCGAAAGGTGGAAAGCCGCAGAGGCACGCCCCAATGTCAAACGCCACATCGAAGCCCTGAGCGCCGCCAGCGCTCAATATCCGGAGAACGACGCGTTTGACAAGGTGCTCCGGGCTTCCTCCGCCGCTTATAGCGAGCTCGGAGGGGACGTGAACACCCTTGGAGTTCCCCAACGCCTGTTGCCCATCACGCCCACAAGCACGTCGACGCCGACCGCCGTGCCGACGGTAACGCCAACGGTCCTACCGACGGCCACACCCTCTCCTCTTCCTCCCTCACCCACGCTTACGCCCCAAGAACCGCTCGCCCCCGACGACGGCGCCAGCGACGACGAGAAGCCCGAACATCCCGTGCCTCCTCCGCATCCCACCCAAGATCCCAACCCGCCTTCACCGCCGGGCCAGGACAAGGACAAGGAGACGCCACCGGGTCAGGACAAGGACAAGGAGACGCCACCGGGTCAGGACAAGGACAAAGAGACGCCGCCGGGTCAGGACACACCGCCGGGTCAGGACACACCACCGGGTCAGGACAAGGACAAAAACACGCCACCGGGCCAAAACAAGCCCTAGCAAATGGATAGACAACACTTCGCACTCCCGTCCGTCCGCGGCCTCATCCAAGCCACCGTGCATTTATGAAAAGCAGTCCGGCGCTGTCCTTCGCAACCTTAGCATCAGCTCTGGTCACCATCTGGGCGAAAGCAGGAAACCGCTCGCGCTGGGTCTACGTCTTCAAACCCACGACCACCCTCTTGATCGCGGCTTTCGCGCTGCAGGCACCCGCCGACGAGCCTCGGCATCAAGCCCTGATCCTCCTGGGCTTGCTCTTCTCGTTGAGCGGTGACGTCTTTCTTATGTTGCCAAAAGACCGCTTCCTTCCCGGCCTTATCAGCTTTTTGCTGGCCCACCTTGCCTACATCGCCGCCTTCTCCGCACCTCAAGGGCTGCGCTTTTCAATCTGGTGGGTGATACCGGCGCTTGCCTACGCTCTTATTTTACTCTGGCTGCTCAGGGAGGGACTGGGAAAGACGCGCCTTCCGGTGCTCGCTTACACGCTGATCATCCTGAGCATGGCAGGCCAGGCGCTGGAACGCTACACCGCGCTCGGAACGCACGCCGCCCTCTACGCCTGCATGGGCGCGGCCCTCTTCGTGATCTCCGATTCCGCCCTGGCTCTCAACCGCTTTCGGGGACATTACCAGGCCGCCGACGCCGTCGTCTTGGGTACGTACTACGCCGCGCAATGGCTTATCGCGCTCTCCATATGACCTGGGAAGAATAAACCCCCGGGGAGATTTGACTTCTCCCAGATTTCGCATATAGTAAGGCACATGCAAAAAGCCAACGCTTTCCGGACCAAGCATCATCATACGCAGCCGCTGCCACCCGATACGGGAGGTCGGTTTTGCATGAGTAGCTAGCAAGATGCGACAAAGATAACAAGCATAGCAGCCCCCCGGATCGGCCGGGGGGCTTTTTCTATATTCGGGACAACGTCCGAAAGATGGAGGATACACAAATGAATCAGCACGACGACATTCGACTCTCGCTGCCCAGCAAGGGACGTCTGGCCGAGAACGCCATTGACTTTTTGGCTGCCTGCGGCTTTGACATTTACAAACCCAATCCACGCCAGTACGCCGCCAGCATCCCCAGCCTGCCCGGCGTGACCGTGCTCTTCCAGCGCGTGGGCGATATCGTCGTCGGCGTGCGCGACGGCACCGTGGACTTCGGCATCACCGGCATGGATGTCACCGCCGAACATCGGGGCGACGGCGACGAGATCCTGGTGCTGCACGATCAACTCGGCTTCGGCTCCTGTCATCTCGCCGTCGCCGTGCCGGAAGTGTGGACGCGCGTGACGACCATGGGCGACCTCGCCGCCTACACCCGCCGGCTGGACCGCCCCTTGCGCGTGGCGACCAAGTTTCCCAACGTCACCCGCGCCTTCCTGAGGGAGCAGCACGTCGCGCCCTTCGCCGTCATCGAAGCCGAGGGCACGCTGGAGGTCGCGCCCGCCATCGGCTACGCCGACTGTATCGTCGACCTGGTCTCCTCCGGACAGACGCTGCGCGACAACCGCCTGCGCGAGTTGGAGGACGGGACGATTCTCCGCTCCCAGGCCGCGCTTATCGCCAACCGCGCCGCGCTCCAGACGCGGCCCGAGGTGCTGGACGTCGCGCGGACGCTGCTGGAGTTCACCGAGGCACACCTGCGCGCCCAAAGCCACGTCATGGTCACGGCGAACATGCGCGGCGCGTCGCCCGAGACCATCGCCGCCCGCATGATGGAGCGCCCCACCTTGCGCGGCCTGCAGGGACCGACCATCTCGCCCGTCATCGCCCATGGCAGCACGCAGAACGGCTGGTACGGCTGGTATGCCGTCCAGATCGCCACCCGGCGTGAACGGCTATTCCAGACTATTCAGGACCTGCGCGCCATCGGCGGCAGCGGCGTGGTCGTCACCCCCATCACCTACGTCTTTGAAGAAGAGCCAGAGCGCTACAAAGCGATGATGGAAGCGGTTACCGGTGAGAAACCCTAAGTCAGGAGTCATGACACTTGACACAGAACCTGCAACCTGCAACCTGTTATAACTGACCTTTGAGGAGTCAACCATGATTAAGATTTACGACAATATGGAAGAAGCAAAGAAGATACTACTGAAGCGTCGCCAGATGTTGACGGTAGACGACGTGCCGGAAGCCGTGCTTGACGGCATCGAGCGCGTCTTCGGCGAGCCGCTGACACCGGAAACTGCCGTAGCCCGTCTGCTGCGCGACGTGCGCGCCGAGGGCGACGCTGCGCTGCGCGGCTGGACCGCGCGTATCGACGGACTGAGCGTGAGCGAGTTTGAGGTCCCGCAAGCGGCGTGGGCCGAGGCCTATGACTCCCTGGATTCCGAGCTGCGCGCGGCCCTGGAGCTGGCCGCCGACCGCATCCGCGCCTTCCACGAGCGCCAGCCCATCCCCAATTGGACCACCGACGCGCTGGGCGGCACGCTGGGGCAGCGCTTCACGCCCATCCGCCGCGCAGGCGTCTACGTCCCCGGCGGCACTGCGCCGCTGCCCTCATCGCTGCTGATGACGGCCATCCCCGCGCAGGTTGCCGGCGTCGATGAGATCATCGTCTGCACCCCGGCAGATCGCGAGAGCAGCGCGGTCCACCCCACCATTTTGGCCGCCGCGCAGATCGTCGGCGTGGACCGCGTCTTCGCGCTGGGCGGCGCGCTGGCCGTAGCGGCTATGGCCTTCGGCACCGAAAGCGTGCCCCCCGTCGACAAAATCGTCGGTGCGGGCGGACTCTTCACCACCGTGGCCAAACGTCAGGTCTACGGCACCGTCGGCCTCGACGGGCTGGCGGGCCCCACGGAGACCATGATTATCGCCGATGAGAGCGCGAACCCCGCCTGGGTCGCCGCCGACCTGCTGGCCCAGGCCGAACACGACGTGCTGGCGACGGCGATCCTGCTCACGCCCTCGCGCCAGCTGGCGGAGGCGGTGCAGGCCGAGGTCACGGCACAGCTGCAGCGCCTGAGCCGCCGCGACGTGCTGGAACAATCGCTGGCAGGCCAGAGCGGCATCGTCCTCGTCCCCGACCTGGAGACCGCCGCACGGCTCGCCGACGCCTTCGCCGCCGAGCACCTCTGTCTCTCCGTCGCCGATCCCCAGACGCTGATGGACCGGATCCGCAACGCGGGCGGCTTCTTCCTGGGCGAACACGCCTTCGAGGTGCTGGGCGATTACGTCGCCGGACCCAGCCACATCATGCCCACGGGACGCACCGCGCGCTTCGCCGCCCCGGTCAACGTGCTGGACTTCGTCAAGTTGAGCAGCGTCATCGCCCTGGATCCCGAGACCACCCGGCACCTCGCCCCCATCGCCGAACGCATCGCCCGCGCCGAATCTCTCACCGCGCACGCTAACGCAGCCAAAATCAGATCAGCAGATCAAGCAGATTAAGCAGAAAAGCCTCAAAAGGAGCATAAGGTGATCGATACCGGCATCTACAAAGACCTCAGCTATCAAATCATCGGTGCGGCGATGGACGTCCATAACGAGTTAGGACCGGGCTTTCCGGAAAAAGTCTACCGGGAAGCCATGAGCATCGCGTTGAATCAACGAGGTATCCCGGTTTTGAAGGAAGTCGCGTTTGATGTGGCTTCAGAGGCCATATGGAAACCCACCTGGCTTCAAAAGCAGACATCTGCTTCAGCTGCTAAATCCGCTGAGGTGAAACGATGACAAAAAACAACGGAACCGATAACTTCGTTGATCTCGTTCGCACCGACGTCGGGAAGCTTGCCCCGTACACGCCGGGGACGTACTACACCGATCTGGCCGCGCGGCTGGGACGGGATCCGGCGGAGATGGTGAAACTCGACGCCAACGAGAACCCCTACGGGCCGCCGCCCGCCGCGCTGCAGGCGCTCTCCAACCTGCGCACCCCGCACCGCTACCCGGAGCCTGAATGCCGCCGTTTGCGTCGGGCGCTGTCTTCTGTCACCGACGTCCCCGTGGAGCAGCTGCTGGTCGGCGCCGGCTCCGACGAACTGCTGCGGCTGACAACACAGCTGCTCATCGAGCCGGGCGACGCCGTCGTCAACTGTCCGCCCACCTTCGGGATGTACGCCTTCTTCGCCGCGTTGGCGGGCGCGCGGGTGGTGGACGTCCCGCGCCACGCCGATTTCTCCCTGGATGTGGACGCCATCGAAGCCGCCGTCCACCGCGAGCGCCCTAAACTCCTCTTCGTCTGCTCACCCAACAACCCCACCGGCACCCTCACCGGCGACGCCGATCTGTGCCGCCTGCTCGACCTGCCCGTCATCGTGCTGCTGGACGAGGCCTACGTCGAGTTCTCCGACTGGCCAAGCCGGATGACCTGGGCACCAGAGCGCGACAATCTCATCATCGTGCGCACCCTCAGCAAGTGGGGCGGACTGGCGGGCCTGCGCGTGGGCTACGGCGCCTTCCCCGCTGCGCTGATGCCGCACCTCTGGAAGATCAAGGAGCCTTACACCGTCTCCGCCGCCGCCGAAGCCGCCGCCTGCGCCGCCCTCACCGACCTCGACACGCTCAACGAACGGCGTGACCGCATCGTTGCCGAGCGCGAACGGCTGCTGACGCAGTTGGCCCGAATCCCCTACTTGACGCCTATCCCATCGCACGCCAACTTTATCTACTGCAAGATCAAAGAGCGCGATCCCCAGGCGCTGCGTGCCGGGCTGGAGGCTCAAGGCATTCTGCTGCGCTGGTACGACGGCAAGGACGTCGTCCGCATCAGCGTGGGGACCCCGGAACAGAACGACCAACTGGTCGCAGCCCTGGGCGTTTGAACATTCGGACGTTCAACGTTAAACTTAACACCATAAGGAGAAGCGCATGAGAACCGCAACGGTAACCCGCACGACGAAAGAGACCGACATCGAGATCACGTTGAACCTGGACGGCAGCGGCGAGCACGAGATCAACACCGGCCTGGGCTTCCTCGATCACATGCTGCGCCACGTCGCCGCCCACGGCCTCTTCGACCTGATGGTGCGCGCCGAGGGCGACCTGCACATCGACCCCCACCACACCGTCGAGGACGTGGCGCTGGTGCTGGGCGCGGCCTTCGACGAGGCGCTGGGCGACCGCAGAGGCATCGCGCGCATGGGCGCGGCCTACGTTCCCATGGACGAGACGCTGGGCTTCGTCGCCGTCGACCTCTCAGGGCGGCCCTACGCCGTCATCGAGGTCACGTGGCGCGCGCCGGCCGTGGGCGGCATCCCCGTCACCCTCTTCGAGCACTTCCTTGAATCCTTCGCCGTCACCGCAAGGGCCAACGTCCACGCGCGGGTCCTCTACGGGCGCGACGACCACCACAAGGCTGAGGCACTCTTCAAGGCGCTGGGGCGGGCGTTGGACGCAGCAACCCGACTCGATTCGCGGCGGGGCAAAACGATTCCATCGACGAAAGGGGCACTGTAGTTGCAACTTGCAACTGGAAACACAAGGAGGCTTGATGATCGCACTTATCGACTACGGCGCCGGCAACGTCCGCTCGGTGGAAAAGGCCCTGCGCACCGTCGGCGCCGCCGTGACCGTGACGCAAGACCCTTCAACGGTACTGGCGGCGGAGAAAGTGGTCCTGCCCGGCGTGGGCGCCTTCGCCGACTGCATGCAGAGCCTGCGCCGCCTGGATATGATCGACCCTATCCATACCATCGCCGCGCGCGGCACGCCCTTCTTAGGCATCTGCGTCGGACTGCAGGTGCTCTTCGAGGAGGGGACAGAGATGGGCCGCCACGAAGGACTCGGCCTGCTGCCGGGGCGCGTCGTGCGCTTCGAGCTGCCCGCCGAGTTCAAAGTGCCGCACACGGGCTGGAACCAGATCCGGCCGATCAAGACGACGCCGCTCTTCGAGGGCCTGCCGAAAGGCGCCTGGGCCTACTTCAACCACGGTTACTACGGCCAGGCGCGGGAAGCGCACACCCTCGCCGTGACGGACTACGGCATCGACTTCGCCTGCGCCGTCCAACGCGATAACGTCTACGGCATCCAGTTCCACCCGGAAAAAAGCCAGCAGGTGGGTCTGCGGATTTTAAAGAATTTTGTTGAGTTAATCGAACCATCACGTTGAAACGTTCAAACGTTTTAACGTTCTAACGTCCAACAGGAGGAGAAACATGAGTGAATTCACAATCTATCCCGCCATCGATCTGCGCGGCGGGCGCGTGGTGCGGCTTTCGCAGGGAGATCCAGAGCGCGAGACGCATTACGCCAACGGCGCGCTAACCGTGGCCCGCCGCTGGCAGGACGCCGGGGCGACGTGGTTGCACGTCGTCAACCTCGACGGCGCCTTCGGCGAGGCGGGCCGCGAGAACTACGCCGCGCTGGCCCGCGTGCTCACCACCGGCCTCAACGTCCAGTTCGGCGGCGGGCTGCGCACCCGCGACGACATCCGCCGCGCGCTGGAGATGGGCGTCAGCCGCGTCGTGCTGAGCACCGTCGCCGTCGAGAAGCCGGCGCTGATGGAGCAAGCGCTGGACGAATTCGGGCCGGCGCGCGTCGCCGTGGGCATCGACGCCCGCGACGGCTTCGTCCAGGTGCACGGCTGGCAGAAGGCCGCAGCGCTGACGGCCCTGGAGCTGGCGCAGCGTTTCACCGAGATGGGCGGGCGCTGGCTCAGCTTCACCGACGTCTCCCGCGACGGCATGAGCAGCGGCGTCAACGTCGAAGCGACCGCCAGACTGGCCCGCGCCACCGGCCTCAACGTCATCGCCTCGGGCGGCGTCGCCTCGCTGGAAGATATCCGCCGCGTGCAACAGGCCGGACTCAGCGGTGTCATCATCGGACGCGCCCTCTACGAGGGCCACGTGGATCTGGCGGAAGCGTTGGCCACCCTATCGGCCCCAGGGAGGTAACATGCTCGCCAAACGCATCATCCCCTGTCTGGACGTCAAAGAGGGCCGCGTCGTCAAGGGCGTCAACTTCGTCAACCTGCGCGACGCAGGCGATCCCGTGGAGCAGGCGCGCGTCTACGACGCACAGGGCGCCGATGAGCTTGTCTTTCTCGACATCTCCGCCACCCACGAGGGCCGCCAGACCATGATCGACGTCGTGCGCCAGGTCGCCGTGGAAGTCTTCATGCCCTTCACTGTGGGCGGCGGCGTGCGCACCGTCGATGACATGCGCAACCTGCTGCTCGCCGGCGCCGACAAGGTCAGCATCAACTCCGCCGCCGTGCGCACGCCGGAGCTGCTCACCGCCGGGGCGGAACGCTTCGGCAGCCAGTGTGTCGTGCTCGCCGTGGACGCCAAGCGCGTCGGCGAGGATCCACCGCGCTGGGAGGTCTACATCAGCGGCGGACGCATCCCCACCGGCCTCGACGCCGTCGAGTGGTGCGCGCGCGGCGTCACACTGGGCGCGGGCGAGATTCTGCTCACCAGCATGGACGGCGACGGCACCCTGGCGGGCTACGACGTCGAACTGACACGCGCCGTGGCGGAAGCCGTCTCCGTACCCGTCATCGCCAGCGGCGGCGCGGGCACGCCGGCCCACTTCGCCGAGGTGCTCACCGAGGGCAAAGCCGACGCCGCGCTCGCCGCCTCGCTTTTTCACGACAAGGTGCTGACCATCGGAGAGGTAAAAGCCTATCTGGCGGAGCGAGGGATCGCCGTAAGACCGTAGGGCTACCTCACCACCGGACACACTCGTCACCAGAAAGAACAGGCCTGACGCACCCAAAGAAAGGTAGGAAAATCGGATTGTGCCATATGTCGAGCACCCATATCTGGGAGTACACGCCATATGGCACAACCTGGGATTTCTAGTCGGCCATCCCCTTGTCATCCCGAACCCTCCGCTACGCTCCGGGTTCGGGATCTCGTTGTCCGAGCGCGCAGAGTCTGCGTAGAACGAGATCCCTTTTTCAAGAGGTAAGAAACTGAAATATGCACGCACATCTTACTTCCTCGTCATACCGAGCGTAACGGAGCACAGCGAAGTGAAGTCGAGGTATCTCCCCGCCCAATGCCAACCCTACGTCGCAGAGGGGAGATTCCTCGATTCGCTCCCGACAAACGACGCCGCTCGCTCACTCGGAATGACGTGAGACGAAGTGGCATCGACCAGCACAGAACGGCACTCCACTGCGTTCCGTGCCTGACTACAAACGGGTATCCCTAAACTTGATGCTCCAAAACGATCATCCATCTGTCCGACAGATCACACCTGACAAACCACTAGTGGCATCCATCTTGCTTTCCCGGCACTTCCTCTGTATACTGTAAGTGGGTCTTCACCGGACACACTTCGGGCAACGCTCTGAGCCGCACTCCTCTCCCCTGCTCCCGTCTTTGCTTCAGCCCCTGTGCGGAAAAACGCAACACGCACTCAGGTATCAGTCCCCGGGAGCGTCTTATATCCGGCAGGCTCGGTTGCATCCCAATCAGAGCAGTCCCCAGGAAGGCAACATGCAAACACAAGAAATCATCAACATGATGAGCGAACCGGTCCTTGCCGACGGCGAAATGTTGACCCGACGGCACACCGGGCTCTACAAAGCCGTCGAGCGGAAGGCGAACCTACCGCCCCAAGACAAAGCCGACGTACAGACCGAACTGCAGGAGCCGGAAAGCAAATTCCAGAAGGACCCAGAGGCCGACGGGGGTTGTCTCCGCCGCCGTCTGCATAACATCCGGCGTATAGCCCCCGACATCTGCGCGGAACGCATGAAAGCCGAGGGGAGATGACGGAAGGCACGGACGCGCACCCCATCGACACCAGAGGCGGGGCTTTCATCCAGGAAGGCGTCTACGTTCAAGGCGGCGATTTCGTCGGTCGGGATCAATACAACTACCACGTCAAAGTGCAATTCGTCGTCCTGGGCACCGCCGGGGAGCAGGCGGCTCAGGCACCCCGAGCGCCCTACCTGGCAGAACGCTCTTTCGGTCTGAACGACCACGCGCTGTTCACCGGACGAGACGTCGAGATCGCTTCCGTCCTGCAGCGGGTCCGCGATCCCCACGACCGGAGCACGGTGATCTACGGGGCCCCCGCCGTAGGCAAGAGCTCCTTCCTCTGGGCCGGCGTCGTCCCCCGCCTGACGGAGAGCGGCGACGAGATTGTGATCCCCGTCCTGGATTACGGGGAGGGCGTCGCCACGCTGCGCGCGCCGCTGACGGCGCTGGCGTTGCAGCTGCATCTGACGCTCCCCGAGGACCCGGCGCTGCCGCAGCTGCTGCGGCGGATCACAGCGGGCACCGGGCGCCCCCTGGTCCTGGTTCTGGATCAGTTCGAGGGGTTCTTCGCCCCGAGCGTCTCGGCGGCAACGCGGCGGGTCTGGCTGGAGACCCTTGCCGAGTTCTACCGCAGCCTCGACCCCGCCGCCTTCCACCTGCTCATCGCCCTATCCCCCGCCTGGCACACGGCGCTAGATCGTACCTGGGGCACGACGCTGCCCGACCTGCGAACAGCACCGGTACACCTCGCGCCCTTCGACTACACCCAGGCGCGCACCGCCGTGCTCCACCCCCCACGCGCTCTGGGCGTCCAGCCAATCTTCGACCCGGCCTTTGTCGATCAACAGCTGCTGCCGGATTTGGACCGCCTTTCCTCGCCCGCCGAGCAGATCATGCCCGGTGACGTGCAGATCGTCTGTCACCACCTCTACGAGCGGGCCCGCGCCGATGGCGCCCAGTCCATCACCACATCGCTCTACTTTCAGATCACCGATCACCAGGGGGCGGAGCGGATTCTAAACCGTCGCTTCGGGAATCTCCTGGACCGGGTGAGCAGCGCACATCGCACGCTGGCCCGTACGCTCGCCATCGAACTGCTGGCGCAGGCCGAAAACGGCGCGCTGCAGCCCTCCCAGTTCCCCCTCACCCCCGAGGAACGCGCCCACCTCTCCCCCACACTGGAGGAGATGACGCGGCTCGGTCTGCTCACCTGGCATCTGACAGACGAACGCGAGCGCACCTATACCTTCGCCAACGCCAGTGTCGCGGGCGCCGCCGAGCGGGCCCTGGAGCGGACGGCCCAAGATCGCTTGCGCGCCCGCCGGGAGGCAGTCTACATCTGGCGCGCCTGGGTGGCCTACGCCCGGCTGGCCGACGCGCACCAGCTGGACGTGTTGGCCCGACATCCCCCCCAACACTTCCCCGTCGAGCAGATCCTGGTGGCGCTGCGCTCCGCCGTCGTCGCACGGACCTCCGTACAGCCCTGGTTGCAGCAGCTGACCGCGAAGGCCGCCCGGACGACGGTACGTGCGCTGGAAGAAACAGAGACGGAGGGACCGACGGTGCCGGCGACCCCCCACCGTCAAATCGCCAAGATCCTGGGGCTCAACGCGCAAGAGGCGGACACACCCCTGCCGCCCACTCCGCCGGGTTTCGGTCCCGTAGCCTGGACGGCGGCCAGCGCCGTTCGGCCCACGGTGCGGGAAACGGCCACCCTGGCACTGGCGAGCGCTTACGACGCAGACGCGATCCCCCGATTGGAGGCAGCCGTGGCCACCGCCGAACGTACGCCTCAACAACAGCGCCGCCGATTGAGCGAACTCTTCGGTATGCTGCTGGACGCGCGCCCAGAGCTGGAAGGCGCGCTCCGCGAGCGGGGTCGCGGAGCGTGGCTGGCGGCCAGAGGGTGGCGCTTCCAACGTCATCTCAAACGCCACTGGGACTACGTATTGCTGTTGATGCTGAGTGGCAGCGTGACCGCCGCGCTCAGCGTGGCCCTGCTACGCCTGGGGCTCTCCGCCTGGGTTTCGAGAGTCACGGCGGGGGAGGCCTTCTACGGCTCGCTGCTGCACGTAGCGCTGTTGAGCGCCGCGCTGATCCTGGGCCTGCTGCTGACGGATCTGGCCCGCGTCAACGCCGCCACCTCGCCGACGGACGCCGTCTCGTCCCGCCCGCTTGGACCCGCGCTGATCGCTGCCACGCTCCTCTTCCTCTTGACGTACGGCGGGCTGGCTGCTCTTGCGAGCACCCGCTATCCTCTGGTGTGGGCGCTGAGCCTCCCGGTCGCCGTTGCGCTGAGCTGGGCTGTCGCCGACCATCCCCGCGCCACCTGGGGCTGCGATCGTCGCCTGCTCTCCGACCTGGGCGCGCCCGTCGCCGTCGCAGCCCTCGTCCAGGCGCTCTTCGAATCCAACCCAACGCTGGGAGCCTCCCTGATCTACACCTGGCCCGGCTACTTCTACGACCGTCTCCCCCCACCCTTATGGCTGTGGGGTGTGGGCGACGCGGCGTTACAGACACTGGTCATGACGGGCGGGCTGACGTTGGGATTGTACTGGGCAGACGAGCGTTATCGCCGCCGATATAAGCATGAGGAGGACAAGCGATGAACGAAAATGCGAAGGACGGATGTGGCCCCCTACTCGCGATCGTGTTGATCCTGGCGCTCGTCGGCGTGGGGCTCTTCCTGCTGGTGAAAGCGTGCAGCGGCCCCGACGGCCCCTTCCCCACCTGCCCGACGGGAGAGGCAGAACGGACGGAGGGATGCGACGAGTTCACCGTCCTGGCGTCCACGGTGGAGAAAGAAGGCCAGGCCTGGGAGCAAAAGGGCTGGTATCCGCTCTCCGAAGGTGAGACGTTGTCCGTGGACAACATGGGCGAGGCCGAACTCAACTTCTCGGAATGCTGGCCGGGCCACATGTACGCCTTCCAGAGGAGCAACGGTGACTTCCGCGTCAACCGCTGCGGAAAGTTCGCCTCCGAAAGCGGATCGGTCTGGTGTCTCAGCGGTTTCTGGTACGTGAGCTGCAAAGGCGAATACACGTTGCTCACGGGAAGCGCGCAGATCGAGAAGCGAGGCACCACCTTCTGGGTGATGTACCGGCCCGAAGAGCAGCTCACGCTGGTGACGGTGCTGGAAGGCGAGGTCGAGATTCGTCCTGTGAAGCGCTACCCCTCGACGTTGGGGGCTCCTACGCGATTGACCGCCGGCAGCTTCTATTTCACCATGCCTGATGTCCAATTGTACGATGTGGGCGGACTTGCACCGCGCATGGACCATCCCAACGCAAGCCTGGGGCGCGTCGTATCCGCCTTGAAGGCGGAGGCATGGTTCGAGGTGGCGCAGGAGCGGGCGAAAACGGAAGGGGTACCCATCCCATCCCTCACCGTGCCCGGGGGGGACGAGGAAAAGACCCAGGGAGAAGCGAGGCGGGGCTATACCATCACCGCCTGGGGCGACGTCTTCGAGGATCCGGCGTTCCAGAAAGCGGCCCTCCAGGCTGTGGACTGGGCGGCGACCACCTTCGCCGGGGAGCCCATCACGGCCCGCATCGGAAACACCGAAGTGGACGTGCTGACGGAGATCACTTACGACCCCGACCGCGCCCAGGCTTTCCTGGAGGAACAAGGGTACACGGCCTTGCCCACGGTGCGGGTCTTCTATCCCCAGGGTGATGAGGAGCTGCTAGAGGTGGCGGGGATTGTGGCCCGCTACCTCGAAGACCACTTCGTCGAGAACGCAGAGGTTGCGGAAGCTTCGGACTCCTCGGGAACGGAGCCGGTGCTCTCACTGAGCCGCGAGTAGTGCCCCGCTATTTGGTGTGCTTCCGCAGAAGGTGGACCAACGTCTCCAGGCCCTCGCCGAGATCTGGGCCCAGAAAGATGCCGGGAACGCGCTCGCGCCACGCGGGCTGCTCCGTGAACACAAGTCCGCCGTAGGTGAAAGGTGGACGTCCGCTCTCGGCGACCTGCGGCAGATAGCGAGGCCATGCGGAAAGCGTTTCCGCCGTCTCCGTGCGCATGGCGGCGATGACGACGGCCGAAGGCCGGGTAGCGCGGACGAAGGCCGCCAGATCTGCCAGCGGCAGCGATTGGCCCAGATAGCTCACAGGCCAACGGCGGCGGCGCAACATCACGCCCAAGATGAGCAGCCCACCCTCGTGCAGCTCGTCGGGCGCGCAGGCTAACAGCGTAGGGGAAACGGGATAGGGCGGCGGACCGGTCTCCAGCCACATGATCAGACGATGGCGCAGGTAATGGGTCGCCGCGTGCTCAACAGCGACGTTGATCTCGCGCCGCAACCAGCGCTCCCCGATCTCCCGCAGCGTGGGACGAATCACGTGGAGCAGGAGATCCTCCAGCGGGTATAGCGACAACACCTTCCCCAGGAGCGCGTCGGCGGTAGCGGTGTCGTTGTCCAGCAGCGCCTCAAGCAGTCCCTCGGCGAAAGCCTCCGGTGAGGCAGCCCCTTTCACGACGTCCGGCGCCGCCGTCGGCTGCGAGAGGGAGGTCAGCGGACGGCCCGCCTCCTTGAGCGCTCTCAACGCCTCAATGGCCTGGCTGATCTGCAGCCCCTCGTCCAACCGCGCCTTGATCCACCGGAGCGCCTCCACATCCTTCTCACTGTAGATCCGATGTCCGCCGGGGGTGCGTTCCGGCTTGGGAAAGCCATAGCGCCGCTCCCACGCCCGCAGCGTCGCCGCCGGAATCTCCATCATGCGTTCCACGGCACCGATGTTGTAGATAGGACGTTCGTTGAATAGCTCATCTCGGCTGTCGATGTTCATTCTTTCCCTTCATGGTTGAAAAACAGGGCGGTACCTCGACGGAGGTCGTCCCTTCCCCGTCCCACCACATGAGCAGCACCGGGCTCCGCCAGACGGAAGGGTGCACCGTGATCCAAAGGTGCTGGATAGCGCCCGGCCCGTCGATGTCGGCAGTGGAGTCAAATCTCCAAACCTTATCACAAGGGCCACACCTCTTCTCATTTCTCAAGGGGCAATGTGAAGGTGAAACGGCTGCCGCGTCCTTCCTCGCTTTCGGCCCAGATGCGCCCACCGTGGAGCTCCACGATCTGTCGCGCGACGGAAAGGCCCAGGCCTACCCCCTGGTGCTGGCGGGTCATGGGGTCTTCGACCTGGTAAAAGGGCTCGAAGATGCGCTCCAACTCGCCTGTCGGGATCCCCGGTCCCGTGTCCGTCACTGAAACGGCGATCTTGCCCGTCTGAGGATACAGGTTGACCTTGATGGTGCCGCCGGCCGGGGTGAAGTCGGTAGCGTTGTTGAGCAGGTTGTTCAGCACTGCCTCGATGCGTTCACGGTCCACAGTCACGGTGAAAGGCGGAGCAGGGAGGTGACACAGCAGCCGTTGCTGCTTCTCCTCCACCAACGGCTGCCAGTCACTGCAAACCTCCTCGAGCAGATCCTGTATCACAACAGACGCCAGATTCAACCTCGCTCTCCTGGATTCCAGGTAGCTTAAGTCGGTCATCGACTTGATGATCCTTTGCAACCGCCGGGCACCGCGCAGGAGCGCTTCCGCCTGCTGACTGACACTCTCGTCCTGTTCCTCCCGGAGCAAGCCCGCATATCCCAGGACAATGCCCAACGGCGTGCGCAGCTCGTGGGAAGCGACGGTTAGAAAGTCCGAGCGGATTCTATCTAACTCCGCCAGGCGGGTGTTGGCCTCCCGCAAATCCGTGACCAGCTGTGCGTTGTAAATAGCGACAGCGGCCTGGGCGCCCAGGATCTGCAGAATCTCCCGATCTTCTTCGTCAAAGCGGCTGCCATCCCGTTTGTTGACCGCCTCCAGCACGCCGATCACCCTTTCCTGCACGCGCAACGGCACGCCCAGCAACGCGCGGGTCTCAAACTGCACGTATTCGTCGGAACCGCTGTAGTGACGGGGATCGGCGCCCACGTCCTGTACGATAAGGGGCTTACCGGAAGTGTAAATGCTGCCGGCAATACTCCCCTCCATCGGCACTTCAATGTCGCGGAGCTCTTCGGCAGCGGCGCCCGTGGCGGCCGCGAAGTAGAGATCCCCTGTGCGCGGATCCTCCAGCAGAATCGACGCGCCTTCGACCCTCAACATATCCATGGCAGTCTGAATGATCAGCTGCAGAAGGCGCGATAGATCCAGGGTGGAACTCAGCAGGCGGCTGATGCGGACCATCCGCTTCAAGCGGATCGTCTCCTGCTCCAAAGCGTCAAGTCGAGACGTGCATTGAGAGAGTTTCTCTGCCCATAGATTTTGCTCCATCATAGCCCCCTCGTGTAGATCTGACCGGCGTTCGGGATCCCACGCCTCGGCGGACAGGTCGCGACGGTGTCGCCTTGAAAACCCTCACCCGGATGATAGCATTATTGTACAGGACATGACCGCTTTGTCACGCGAAAAAGCCAACAAAACGAACACACGGCTTTTGACTTTTAACGCTTTGAGCGTATCTTTTCGCTGTATAAGATGCCGATGGAAGATACTGTGGGAGGAAAATATGACAAGCCTGAAGCATTGGGAAGAGCAGCGCTACGCCCGAGTTTTCGACGCCACCTGCCGCTACGTGGAACGACGACGCGCCGAGTTCGGCTTTAACATCGCGGATCTGGAGGCGCTTTTGGATAACGCCTATCAACGTCAGGGCAACGACTGGTTGGGACGCGGAGAGGTGTATCACCTCGACCAGGCAGCGGAAATCGCCGCATACGAATCCATCCTCGCCCGATGGCGGAAAGAGAAAACGCTTCTGAAGCAAGGCTGATTCACCTGAAAAAAGGTGGGAAGAATCGGATTTCTATTCGGTCACCCCTATATCTAGTGCCTTGTCAAGTTTTAACGGATGGACGAAAGTGGCTACCGGTACACCCATCTGCCCATCAGATCACGCCTGACGGAACACTAGTGGTTTTGGCCGCGAATTTCCCCACATATAGGGGCAATTTTTGGAGAAGTCCGATTTTTATGAGTATTTCCGGTGGAGTCAAGGCTCCTCGGAAAAGCGCACGTGCGCTGCGATGCGCTGTCGGATCTCCGCCTCCGCGCCGGGCGCCCGGGCCCGGCCCTCCTCCTGAGCGGCCAGAGCTGTGGCCAAGGCCACCTGCGCCGCGACGCCTAGCTCCTCCAGCGTCGGCAGGATGTGGTCTTCACCAACCCCCACCCACTCGGCGCAGCGGGCCAGCGCTTCGGCGGCGGCGATGGCCATGCCCTCGCTGATGACCGAGGCCCGCACATCCAACACCCCCCGGAAGATACCCGGAAAGGCCAACGCATTGTTCACCTGATTCGGGAAATCGCTGCGGCCGGTGCCCACAATGCGCGCGCCGGCCGCCCGCGCCGCCTCGGGCCAGATCTCCGGTACGGGATTGGCCCCCGCGATGACGATAGCGTCGTCCGCCATGGAAGCAACCCAGGCGGGCGCGATAGTGTCCGGGCCGGGCGCGCTAAAGGCAATGAGCACGTCTGCACCCCGGATGGCGTCCGCCACGCCGCCCACGGCACCCTCGGCGTTGCTCTCCAAGCAGATGCTCCACTGCGGCGCCACCTCGGCCTGCGCGGCCAAATCCTCGCGACCCGGGTGCAGCGTACCGTGCACGTCGGCGGCCACAACGTGCGCCGGATCGACCCCGGCGGCCTTGAGCAGCCGGTAGTTGGCCACGTTGGCCGCGCCCATGCCGACCATGGCGATCTTGACCCCGGCAAGCGTCTTCCCCACGATCCGTAGGGCGTTGTGCAGAGCCGCCAGCACCACCGTCGCCGTCCCCTGCTGGTCATCGTGCCAAACGGGAATCTCCAACCTCTCTTGGAGCTGCGCCAGGATGCCGAAACAGCGTGGCTGGGCGATGTCCTCCAGATTGATGCCACCAAAAGAGGGCGCCAGCGCCTGCACAACGGTGACGAAGGTATCCGCATCCGGGGTGTCCAGCACCAGCGGCACGGCGTCGACATCGCCCACGTGCTTGAAGATGAGCGCTTTGCCCTCCATAACGGGCAGCGCGGCCGCCGGACCGATATCGCCCAGACCCAACACGCGGCTGCCGTCGGTGACGACGGCCACGGCGTTGCCGCGGTTGGTCAGCGCCCACACCTCCTCAGGTGCACGCTCGATGGCGCGACAGGCATCCGCGACGCCGGGCGTATACCAGCGATCGAAGTCCTCCAGCGAACGCACCGGCACCTTGGGCGCAATCTGGATCTTGCCCCCATAGCGACGGTGCGCGGCGACAGCATCTGCCGCGTCGCTTCCGTACCCCTCCCTCGCGTTCCTCTCTCTCACCTTCACCCCCATCCCCTAAAATGCGATCCCAGATGCCTGCATCGGCTCTTCTGACCGAGCCCCAACATGTTTGAAACACCCCATCTGATTATATGTCTGAAAACAGCGCCCGTCCAGAAGAAAACCCCCTCGGGCACCGTCCCCCCTCCCCATCACCCCGGAGGACACCCTCATCCAAAATTGACTCTACTGAAAAAAGTTTTTCAGTAGATAAATGGATATTATATCTTTTTTTGGCGAACATTTTTTAGAGCAACCAAAATTGTGCCGGGCCGAGTCTGCCTTGACCTTCCCCAAGGTTATGATAGAATTATCTTGCTGAAAAGAAGACGGGCATTTTCTATAACCTCGCGCTTTCAGAAGCGAAGTGCGAGGCTTTTTTGTGCCGGACGACGGGAGGGGGATCGGTCACCGGCGATGAGGGATCAGCCGGAGGTACGGCGCTGATCGTTGATCGCTGCGGACCGACCCGCTCTACGAACGGCTTACAGGAAGAGGACAGAATGGCTAAGAAAAAAGAGGCACCCATTCATAACGTAAGAATTATCGGCATCTTCGCCCACGTGGACGCCGGCAAGACGACCACGTCGGAGGCGATTCTGTACCACACGGGCAGAATCCACCGCGCGGGCTCCATCGACGAGGGGAGCACGCAGCTGGACTGGATGCAACAGGAGCGCGAGCGCGGCATCACCATCATGTCGGCCGCCACCGCCTGCCACTGGCGCAACCACCGCATTAATCTCATCGACACGCCAGGACACATCGATTTCACCGCCGAGGTGGTGCGCTCCATCCGCGTCATCGACGGCGCCGTGATGATCCTCTGCGGCGTTGGCGGCGTGGAGCCGCAAACCGAGGCCGTCTGGATGCACGCCGACCGCGAAAATCTGGCGCGCCTGATCTTTATCAACAAACTCGACCGCCTCGGCTCGGACTTCCGACGCGTGCTCGACGAGGTGCACGAACGGCTGACGGAGAAGGCCGTGCCCATCCAGCTGCCTATCGGCAGCGAGGACACCTTCCGGGGTGCCGTCGATCTCCTCAGACAGCAGGCTTACGTCTGGCAGGGCAGCGAGGAAGACGCCTTCATCACAACGGAAGTTCCCGCGGAGATGACGGCGCAGGTTGAAGAGGCGCGCGAGGCGCTCATCGACGCTATCTGCGAGACCGACGACGCACTGCTCATGCAGCGCCTGGAAGGCGAGGAACCCCCACTGGAGATACTGCAGGCCGCGCTGCGCAAGGCCACCATCGCCGGGGACCTGATCCCGGTGCTCTGCGGCGCCTCGCGGGAAAAGATCGGCGTGCAGCCGTTGCTCGACGCTGTGGTGAATTATCTGCCCGCGCCGACGGACCTACCGCCTATCCTGGGCCACCGCCCCAACGATGAAGATACCATCATCGAACGACCCGACGATCCCCAGGCTCCCTTCTGCGCCT
This sequence comes from Anaerolineae bacterium, assembly GCA_049975525.1. Taxonomy (GTDB): domain Bacteria; phylum Chloroflexota; class Anaerolineae; order B4-G1; family SLSP01; genus G713. The sequence continues at coordinate 1,238 of JBNGCW010000023.1, read as the reverse complement.
CGGCCTTCAAGATCGTCACCGATCCCCACGTGGGACACCTGACGTGGGTGCGCGTCTTCTCCGGCACCTATCACACCGGCGACGAGGTCTACAACGCGCGCACCGGGGAAACGGAGCGCATCGGGCGTATCTACCGCATGCACGCCGACCGCCGTGAGCTCGTCGACGTGATGTCCGCCAGCGACGTGGTGGCCCTGGTCGGCATCAAGTCGGCCATCACCGGCGACACCCTCTGTGACCCCGAGGACCCCATCGCCCTGGAGACCTTCACCTTTCCCGACCCGGTCATCACCGTGGCGCTGAGGCCTGCCTCGGTGCAAACTCGTGAGAAGCTCTACCAGGCGGTCAAGCGGTTGGCCAACGAGGACCCCACGCTCGTCCAGGAGTTTGACCCTGAGACGGGCGAGATGACGCTTTCAGGGATGGGCGAGCTGCACCTGGAGATCGCCGTAGACCGGCTGCGCACGGAGTTCGGGTTGCAGCCCCAGGTCAGCGCGCCGCAGGTCGCCTACCGCGAGACCGTGCGCCGGCCCGCCAAGGTGGAGACCAGGTACCGCAAGCAGAGCGGCGGGCACGGGCACTACGCCAAGCTCGAGCTGCGCATTGAGCCGCTGGGCGAAAAGGAGTCCGGCGTCGTCTTCGAGGATGACTCGCCGCCCGCCAACCTGCCGCGCGACTTCATCCGCCCCATCGAGATGGGCGTGCGACAGACGCTGGAGCAGGGCGTCATCGCCGGCTACCCGCTCACCGACGTCAAGGTCACCTTATTGGACGGCGACTACCACGAGGTAGATTCGGCCGCCATGGATTTCGAGATCGCCGGGAGCATAGCGGCGCGGCAGGCGGTGCACAAAGCCGCCCCCGCGCTGATGGAGCCCATCATGCGGCTCGACATCAACGTGCCCGAGGAGCACCTGGGCAACGTCGTCGCCGACATCGGACGGCGACGCGGCACCGTGAGTGGCATGCGCATGCGCGGGAACCTGCGTAACCTCGACGGCGAGGTGCCTCTGGCGGAAGCACGCGGCTACGCCACCGACCTCCGCAGCCTGACCCAGGGGCGCGGCACCTTCACTCTGGAGTTCAAACGCTACGACGTTGTGCCCGACGAGATCGCGGAAGAGATCATCGAGGCACGCAAAGCCGCCGGCAAAGTGCCGACGCGGTAAGCAGCGGATTGAACAGATGACTCTACTGAAAAAAGGTTTTTCAGTAGAGAAAGGGATACTATATGTTGT
>JBNGCW010000022.1:0-73073 GCA_049975525.1 Anaerolineae bacterium | reverse complement strand
AGCCCGCTCATAGAGAAGCAGATGTAGGGCTTCACCTAATTCCCGACAAGAGCCCCACTACATATAACAAGTCACTCAGGGGCGAATTTCCCTGCATGTAGAGGTGAGTTTTGGAAAAATTCGATCTTTATGAGTTATTTCAGTAAGAATGCCCTTCAAGAATGCGCACGTCTGGATTTGAGCTCCGTGCGGCGGGTCTCGATCTGCCGGATGAGGGCCATCCAGTCCTCGGTCAACAGGACAAGCCCGGTATGTTTGGGGTGGAAAAGGTAGGGGTGAAGCCAGAGACGCAGCCAGCCTTTGGGCAAGGGGTAGCCTTTGAGGTCCAACACGACGGCGGTCTTGCCCCACAATTGACGGTAGAGACGCTGACGGGCGGCCTTTTCCTTCTGTGGAGGGTAGAGCGTTGCAAATTCTACCGGGCGCACGGCCTCGACGCGCCAGTACGAAAACACCACCGGGTAAAGGGGTGTCACCACCGTGAAATGTCTGGTGTGGCAGCGCACGGCGGCGCGCCCGGCGAGCAAGGTGTACAGAAAGATCAGGGCGCCTACGCCGGAGAGTACAAAGCCCAGCCAGGCGTAACGGAGCATCTCGGAGTGACGCGCAGCCCACCACAGGGCGACGCCTGCCGGGATCAACCAGAAAGCCGGACCGCGCCAGCTCTTCACCATCGTCGGGTAGACCAAAAGCGGAAAACGGTCAGGGCGCTGCTTTTTTTTCGTCATCGGTCCTAAGCTCCTGGTAGTAAGTGCAGAGGTCGGTTAGCATGCAATCCTCACAACGGGGACGGCGGGCTTTGCAGAGGGCGCGCCCGTGTTGGATCAGCTCGAGGTGAAAAGGGTAGTAGAGCTCGGGGGGGACCCGTCTCTCCAGCAGCTGATGGGCCTGTTCCCGAGAGGTACCTTCAGGGATCAGCGCCAGACGTTGGGAGACGCGGTGCACATGGGTGTCCACGGGGAAGGCCGGTCGTCCCAGGGCGAAGAGCAGAACGATAGCCGCCGTCTTGGGGCCGACACCTTTGAGGCTCAACAGCCAGGTGCGCGCCTCCTCCAGCGGCATCTCGCGCAGGAAACCCAGGGAGAGCTCGCCCCGCTCCTCGGTGATGCGCCTCAGCGCGTTCTGGATGCGCGGCCCCTTGCTGGGCGCTAACCCGGCGGGGCGGATGGCCTCGACGATCTCCTCGATGGGCGCGTCGCGCACGCTCTCCCAGGTGGGAAAGCGCTCGCGCAGCCGCCGGTAGGCGATGTCTCGATTGTGGTCGTTGGTGTTCTGGCTCAAGATAGTGTTGACGAGTTCGGGCAGCGGTTCTGCGTGTGGACGCCAGGAGGGCGCCCCGTAGGCCTCTTGGAGACGGCGGTGGATCTCCAGAATACGCTCTTGTGATGAAGGGGAGTCAGGGCCCATGCTTTCCCGCTTTCAGCCGCGCTTCGGCCCGATTGACCCATGTCCGTTCTGCGTCGAAGGTAAGGCGCTCGCGTGCCTCCGCCCAGGTGACCCAGATGGGGAAGAACTGCGGGTCCGTCTCCTCCACCGCCAGCTTCTGTTCGGAACGCGTCTGCATCAGGTAATAGTGCTCCACGCGCTGCACCGCCTGCGCTTCATACGTGAAGGCCACCCGTTGCTGGCCCAAATAGGTCAGGATCTCCACGTCGGCATATCCGCTCTCCTCGCGTACTTCACGCAGGGCGGCCTCTTCGAGGGTCTCCTTCGCTTCTACGTGTCCCTTGGGCAGGCGCACTTCGTCCCGCGCCGGACGAATGAGCAACAAGACATGCTTCTCCGTTCGGTCGATCAACACACCGCCGGCCGCCGTGTAGTGTACCTCATCTTCTGCCGTTGCCCTCATTAGAACCTCCTGCTTTCATCATGAGGGGCCGTAACCGGCCCGGTTTCACCGGTCACGGCCTTTCTCTCTACCTTATCAGGCCGTCTCCAGATAGTGTTCCAGCTCCCAAGGGGTGACTTGAATGCGATAGGCCTCCCACTCCGCTCGCTTGGCCCGCATAAAGGTCTCGACAATCGGGGTGCCTAACGCTTCCTGGATCACGGTATCCGCCTCCAGAGCCTCCAGCGCTTCGTCCAGCGTGCCGGGGAGAGTGTCGATGCCATGTCGTTGACGGTCGGCGGCGTCCAGGTGGTAGATATCCTCATTGATCATCTCCGGCGCCTCCAATCCGCGCTGGATGCCGTCCAGGCCGGCGGCCAGCATGGCGGTGAAGGCCAGGTAGGGGTTCGCGCTGGGATCGGGACAGCGCAGCTCGATGCGCACCGCCGAGCCTTGTTCCGGGCGGGCCGAGGGCACGCGGATCAGCGCCGAGCGGTTGCGGTGTGCCCAGCAGATGTAGACCGGTGCCTCGTACCCCGGCGTGAGGCGCTTGTAGCTGTTCACCGTGGGCGCGACGATAGCGGACAGGGCCTTGGCGTGCTCCATCTGCCCGGCCGCGAAGGACTCCGCTATTTTGGAAAGGCCATAAGGGCGTTTGGGATTGTAGAAGAGATTCTTGCCCTGCTTGTCGAACAGGCTCTGGTGGGTATGCATCCCGGAGCCGTTGATGCCGAAAATAGGTTTGGGCATAAAGCTGGCGTAGAGCCCGTGGGCTGCGGCCAGCGCTCGCACGGTGTATTTAAAGGTCACCGCGTTGTCGGCGCTTGTGAGCGCCTCGGCGTAGTGGAAGTCGATCTCGTGTTGACCGGTGGCGACCTCATGATGGCTCATCTCGACCTCAATGCCCAGCTCCTTCAGCGCCAGCACAATCTCGCTGCGCACCTGCTGCGCCCGGTCGCGGGGGGAGAAGTCAAAATAACCGACCACGTCGTAGGGCACGGGGTGAATGGAGTCGCCGTTGTTGCGCTCGAAGATAAAAAACTCGATCTCTGGGCCGGTGTTGAAGACGTAGCCTTGCGCGGCGGCTTTGTCCAACATACGCTTCAGGGCCGTGCGAGGATCATGTGACGAAGGGTTGCCGTCCGGTCCATGCACGTCACAGAAAAGACGGGCACGACGGCGTTCCGGCGCACTCCAGGGTAATACGCTGTAGGTGTCGGGATCTGGAATCAACACCAGGTCGCTTTCGTAGATGCGGGCGAAGCCCTCCACCGAAGAACCGTCGAACCAGATGCCGTCGGTGAGCGCCCGTTCCATCTGATCCGTCGGCAAGGTCACGCTCTTGATGTTGCCGAAGATGTCGATAAATTGCAGGCTGACGAAGTGAACGTGATCCTGTTCAATGCGACTTAAAAGGCTTGCGGACATCGTGGGTTCCTCCTGTCCTTTGCTAAGTATATGAAGAGTTTGGATTCTGTCAAAATATAGCGCGCACACATATCCCCTCAACCTGTTGACTGTATAGGCATCACCTCCTTGCGACTCGGCCCCCATAAAGAAAAAAGCCCCCGGATTTCCGGGGGCCTGATGACCATTTGATCAGCAGCTGCATGTCGCACGCCGCTACCCGGATCCTCCGCGAGGATACGGCTCCTGCTGATTATGATTGCCTTCAGCGCAGAAGGATGGCGCGCTGCTGTACGAACACAATCTGGAGATCATCTGTTCCTTTTTCCCTTGAGCTGGCGTGCTGTTTGATTTGCCGTCATTTGCTCAAACAACATTTCGATACTACCATGTTTCTGGTTGACTGTCAAGCCGGCTTGCTGGTTGTGCATCACAACCGCGATGGTGAAAAACAAACTAGGGTGGTATTGGAACATCTTCATGTTGAGAAACGTTATGAAGACGCGGGACATAGGGCGGCATTGGAGGGGGGTGGTGCGCATAAGAGCGTTGCACCTTTTGGCTGCACCGTCAAAACCACCAGATATAGAGGATGACCGACCAGAAATCCGATTCCCCCGCCTTCTGGTTGAGTAGATGACGGATAAGTGATGGATAAGAAGTGAGAGATTCTCTCACTGAGGAGGTCCTCAATGAGAACGACGTTATCCTGGCTGTTGGTAAGTGTGTTGTTGTGGTCAGCTTGTACGACGGTGCAGACGCCGACGGATGAAGTCCCGGTGGAGCAGCTGGTGGGCACTTCCCCACCTCCTACCTCCGCGTTGACCTCTCCACTGGAGTCAAAGGTGCCATCCTTCGACCCCACCGCCGAGGCGATGGCCGAGACACTCAAGTCCAAGCTGGCTGCTGAGTTGGGGATAGACGCTGGGGCCCTGGAGCTTCTTTCGGCGGAAACCGTGGAGTGGCGCGACGCCAGTCTCGGCTGTCCCCAGCCCGGCAAGGTGTACGCCCAGGTGATCACGCCCGGCTGGCACTTCGTCTTTGAAGACGCGGCGGGACGCATCTACGATGTGCGGGCGCCACGGGAGGCGGAGTCTTTCATTATCTGCGAGCCGACGCCCAAGCCGAATCCCACGCCGCCGGAGGAGGGTGAAGCCCCGGCCGAGGTCATCGAGGCCGCGAAGCGATTGGTGGCGGAGCGCAAGGGTGTGCCTGAGACGGCGTTGACGGTCGCCCGGGCGGAGGCCGTGGAGTGGCGCAACGCGTGCCTGGGCTGCGCCGGCCCCGATGAGATGTGCGCTATGGTGATGACGCCGGGCTATCGGTTGGTGCTGCAGGCCGGAGACATTTCCTACACGGTGCACACCAACAAGGACGGCACGGCGGCCCGTATCTGTGAAGGCGCGGGCGGGGGCGCCGTGCGCCCTCCGGTCTCCGAAGATGTGCCCAGGGAGATCTGGCTGCTGCACGAGGAGGTCTTGGGTTTTCTCGGCAAGCGGTATCCGGGCTTTGGGTTGGCGCAGCTGCCGCCTATCTGGGAGGGCAAAAATGTGACCGAACCGGGCAAGTTGGGCGCCGAAACCTACCGTTTCGTCAACGGGAGTTGGGCGCTCGTCTACCTTTGCCCTGTCATTCCCGAGCCGGAGTGCGATGTTGATCTGCGGCACGACGAAGCCGGGCGGCTTTGGCAGGGTGCCATCGGCGGCGCGGGCCCGGTGGTAGAGAGGAAGACCACGCCAACACTGACCTACGAGGTCGGCGCGTGTGACGAGAGTCTGACCGGAGAGGTGTTGGCGGGCTGGGCCGGCGCGACGATCACGCCCACAAAGAGTGGCTTCGACTTCGTGCATCGTATCCCTTATGTCTGTTGCGCCGACATCGTGGCGGCCGCCGGTCTGGACGCTGAAACGCAGAGCGTGCGCATCGTGGAGACCAATCAGGGCGAAGTCTGCCGTTGTATGTGCGGCTACGAGATGCGAGGTCGTGTGACCGGCCTGGCGGCGGATCGCTACACTGTGGAGTTCTGGGGAGTGCAGAAGCCCGGCATCCATCCTCTGGAGCAGTTGGCGAACACCATCGTTGAGGTCTCTGGGCCTTGAGCCTGGGGGCTTTTTCAGGCCCCTTTGTAGCCGTGCCGGGTTCACCTCTGGATGCGGGTGGGCACGGCCGACTCTTATTCTCTCTGATTGACACTTGTCGGCTGGGCGAAGGCGGGTATACTCTAGATGGATGATACGTTTTGACGCTCCTGCCGGAAGTCTGGCTTCCAGCCCGTCAATGTGTCGGGAGACGCGCGAAGGCTCCCGCCCTCCGGGTGGGGGCCTTTTTCTGGCTGTAAGACGAGGTGAGTTTTGATCGTGCCACAGTGGTGTGGAGGTGTCCATGCGAAGTCCGTTTTGGGGTAATGTACGCGAGACTATCGTTCGCCTGGAGGGGCGTTCGCTGACGATGGTCGTTCTGATCTGGTTGCTCCTCTTGGCTCTGGGAATCTTCTGTGCGTTCGGCGGCTTGGCGTTGCCGGCGGCGGAAGAAAACGAGAGTACCGGGGTGCCCACGACGCGATCGGAGGAGACCGGACCGACGATCAACCCGCAGAGCGGAGGCGTCGGTGGGGGTGGGGAGGAGACGGCGACGCCCGTCAAACCCACGGTGACGCTGCCGGCAGAGGCCGTTGACATTCCCACGCCCACGCCGCTGCCGGAAGATGCCGCTCCTGACGAAGAGGTTGAACTTCCGCCGCTGCCCTGGGGCGACTTCGGCTACGGCATCGCCGTCCAGGGGGTGATCCCGGTGGCGGGCGACTACACCTATTCCATGCGTCAGGTGCGCGATCATCTGGGTCTGGGGTGGGTCAAGCAGCAGTTGCGTTGGGACGATGTGCAACCCAATTCAGAGACCTTCGATTGGAGCAAGTACGATCCTGTGGTGGCTGCCGCCGACGAGATGGGCCTGAAGCTGCTGCTCAGCGTTGTCAAAGGTCCCAAGTGGACCAATGACTATGCCAGCAATGACCCCGATCCTAATGTCAGCGCGCCGCCGGCCGACTTGACGCTCTATACGGAGTTCCTCGGCAAGTTGGTGGAGCGTTACAAGGGGCGCGTGCACGCCATCGAGGTCTGGAACGAGCAGAACCTGGCCCGCGAGTGGGACAACGCGGAGGGGATCAACGCCGAACGTTACACTGAGATGTTGCGTCTGGCCTACCAGACCATCAAGAGCCGCGATCCCAACATCATCGTCATCAGCGGCGCGCTCTCGCCGACAGGTGCCAACTTCACCGACCCGGACAACCCCAACCGTATCACCGTTATGGACGACTACGTCTATCTCCAGCAGATGATCGACGCCGGTGCGCTCGATTACGCAGACTGCATCGGCGCCCACGCCAACGGGATCAACATGCCCCCCGACGTGGCCTGGGACGAGGGCTACAACGATCCGACGGCGTCCTTCCGGGGGCCTTTCGATAATCCCCATCACTCCTGGTCCTTCAAAAGCACCATCTGGGGATACTACAACATGGCGCAAAAAGCCGGCTACGAGAAGCCCATCTGCCTGACGGAGTTCGGTTGGGCCTCGGCCGAGGGTTGGTCAGAGGTCGCGCCGGGTTTCGAGTTTGCCTGGGACAACACCTTGGAAGAGCAAGCCGAGTGGGATGTGCAAGGCTTCCAGCTGATGCGCCGGTGGGGCATCGTCCACCTGGCCATGCTCTGGAACCTGGACTACTGGCAGAAAGGCGGTATGGGTATGACCGATCCCAACGCGCCCTACAGTATCCTGGATGCCGCCGGCGCGCCGCGCCCGGCTTACGATGCGATAGGGCAGATGAAGAAGATACCGTAAGGCATGAGGCCGAGAGCTAATCTCAGGTTGTGGTTGATCCTTCTCGGGGTGTTGGGAAGCGGGTGTATGGCTTCTCGGCAGCCCGTTGTTGTTGCGCCGACCCCGATCCCGATCTCTCTTCCGGCGCCGCTGCATTTCGACGGCCCCCAAGTGGGCGTCAACGTGCACGTCTGGTGGGATGCCTGGGCCTCGCAGCGGGATTGGCGTCTGGCTTACGAGGCCGATTTCACCTGGGCCAAGCAGCGGCTCCCCTGGGCTGAAGTGCGCCCCGTCTCGGAGATGCCTTATGACTGGTCACGCCCGGACCGCATCGTCGAGGAGGCCGAGGCCTGGGGGCTTCAACTCGTCTTCCGCCTCGACTATCCGCCCGCCTGGGCGACGGCCGGCGACCAACCCGCCGGGGGGCCACCGGCGTACCTGGAGCCCTTCGCGGCCTTCTGTGGGGACGTGGCGGCGCGCTATCGCGGGCGCGTGGCGGGCTACCAGGTCTGGAACGAGCCGAACTTGGCCCGCGAGTGGGGTGGCCAGACGCCCGATCCCGTCGCCTACACGGAGCTGTTGCGCGTCTGCGCCGTTGCGATCCGGCAGGCCGATCCTCAGGCGCTGGTCATCTCTGCAGGGTTGGCGCCCACCGGTTCCGGCCCACCCGTGGCTATGCCCGACACCGACTTCCTCACCCGCATGTACGAGGCCGGTGCAGCCCCGTACTTTGATCTGTTGGGCGCCCACGCGCCGGGCTACGCGGCCCCGCCGGAGATTTCGCCGGAGGAGGCCGCGGCGACGCCAGAATACGGGGGGCAGCGCTTTTTCTGCTTCCGGCGCGTCGAGGATCTGCGCGCCATCATGGTGCAACACGGGGACGCCCACAAGCAGGTCGCCATCCTGGAGTTCGGCTGGACCACCGATCCCGTTCATCCCGCCTATAGCTGGTTTGCCGTCACACCGGAGCAGCAAGCGGACTATCTCGTGCGCGCCATCACCTACGCCCGCGAGCACTGGACACCGTGGAGCGGCCCGATGTTCATCTGGAACATCCCGGACGCGTTTTGGACGCCCGAGGACGAGGAATTTTGGTGGGGTATCGTGGACCCCTTCCACTGGGAGAGCGGCGGCACGCGCCCCGCCTACGAGGCACTCCGGGAGCGGCCGGCGCCTTGAACAGAATGGGACGGAAAGACGGGCTGCTGCGCCTGGCGCTGCCACGGCTTTCGGCCCAGGGATCCGAGGAGGCTTTGCCGACATGAGTTTTGCGATACCGTTGAAACGCCTGTACGAAACCAAGACGGCGTCGCGCTTGCACGTCCGCCGGATCTCAGACGCACCGCCGAAACCCAGGACGAAGTGATAATCCGTCACCTTCCCGGAAGCTATAACTGACGATCAGACTACCCGACTATTAGACCACCCGACTATCGGACTACCCGACTAATGGACTAATGGACTACCCCAGGAGGTAATGTGATGTTCGCATCATTCGAGGAGGCCGTGGTTTACACAGAGTCGCATGACATCGCCATGATAGACCTCAAGTTCTGTGATTTGTGGGGGCGCTGGCACCACGTGACGCTGCCGGTGAGTCAGTTCACACCCAAACTCATGGAAAACGGCGTGGGCTTCGATGGCTCCAGCGTGGGCTTCAAAGCCGTCAGCGCCGGCGACATGGTGCTGGTGCCCGACCTCTCCACCGGGCTCGAGGATCCTTTTTGGGAGATGCCGACGCTCAGTTTCATCTGCTCGACGTTGGAGGCGGACACGCGTCAGATCTTCCCCTACGATCCGCGCAACATCGCGCTGCGCGCCGAGGCGTACCTGCAGGAGACGGACGTCGCAGAGTGCAGCATGTGGGGGCCGGAGTTCGAGTTCTACGTCTTTGACGGCGTCTCCTATAAAAACGGGATGAACGTCGCGTCCTATCACATCGACTCTATCGAAGCTGACTGGCAGAGCGAACGGCTGGGTAGCGGCTACACGATTCCCCGGCACGGTGGTTACCACGCTATCCCACCCCAGGATCACCTCTACAATCTCCGCGCCCGTATCAGTGCACACCTGGAGTCCATGGGCGTGGAGGTCAAGTATCACCACCACGAGGTCGGCGGCCCCGGTCAGTGTGAGGTGGAGACGCCGCTGCTGCCGCTGCTCAAGGCGGCGGACGCCAGCCTGCTCATCAAGTACATCACGCGGATGACGGCCTTCGAGATGGGGATGACGGCGACGTTCATGCCCAAGCCGCTCTACGGCGAGGCCGGGTCGGGCATGCACTTTCATCAGCACCTCTGGCGCGGTGACACCAACCTCTGCTACGATGGCGAGAAGTACGGTTGTATCAGCGACATCGGACGCTACTACATCGGCGGCCTGCTCAAGCACGGCGGTGCCGTCATGGCCTTCACCAACCCCAGCACCAACTCCTACCGCCGTCTGATCCCCGGCTACGAGGCGCCCATCAGCGCTATCTATTCGCTGGGCAACCGCAGCGCGGCGATTCGCATCCCCAAGTACGCCAATCGGCCCGACACGGCGCGCTTCGAGTTCCGCCCGCCCGACGCCACCGCCAATCCCTATCTGGCCATGGCGGCCCAGCTGATGGCCGGTATCGACGGCATCCGCAACGAGATGGATCCCACCGAGCTGGGCTACGGCCCCATCGACGAGGACATCTTCGCCTGGCCGGCGGAGAAGCGGGCGCAGATCAAGGCACTGCCCACCTCGCTCTCGGCGGCCATGGACGCGCTGGAGGCGGATCATGACTTTCTGCTGGCCGGGGGTGTCTTCAGCCAGGATCTTATTGAGCGCTGGATCACGCGCAAACGCTGGGAGGACCGTCAGGTGCGCGACCGCCCGCATCCTTACGAAATTGAGTTATACTACGATTTGTGAAAGCGGCTCGGGCCGATGATCGTTTTTGAGCATCAAGTGCAGGCATCCCGGTTCGTAGTCAGGCACGGAACGCAGTGGAGTGCCGTTCTATCTGGAATCCTGGACCGAGATTAGAGATCCGTCGGCTTGACGGCACTCCGTCTGGCACCTGCGTGCCTTACGACGAGCCCTTTGTTCGTGGCAAGCGACGAAGCGTGATCAGCAACCGGGGAAATGAACCATCCCAAGCGACCGGATAGTCTCTCTAAGGAGGATGTATGACCATCAGTTTTGGTACCGACGGCTGGCGGGCCGTCATCAGCGATACCTTTACCTATGATAACCTGCGGCTTATCACCCAGGCTATCGCCGACTACGTCTGGTCCCTCACGGAACGGGAACAACCTGAGGTGGTCATCGGCTTCGACACGCGCTTTCTCTCCGACCGCTATGCCCGTGAAGTGGCCCGCGTCATGGCAGGCAACGGCATCGTCGCCCATCTGACCCGCGCCGACACGCCCACGCCGGCGCTCTCTTATGCCGTGGTCGACAAGGGCGCCGAGGTCGGGGTGATGATCACCGCCAGTCACAATCCGCCCCGTTACAATGGCCTGAAGCTGAAGGCAGCCTTCGGTGGGTCCGTTCTGCCGGAGCAGGCCCAGCTGGTGGAAGCGCGGCTGGCGCGCAATCAGCGGGAGGCCCGAGGGCCCAACCTGATGGACTTCGAGCAGGCCATCAGTCAGAAGCTGATCCGTCTCTTTGATCCGGCCTGGGCCTATTACCAGCACCTTTCCACGTTGTTGGACCTGGATGTCATCTCCGCGGCGGAACTGCGCGTTGTCGCCGACGCTATGTACGGCTCCGGGCGGGGCGCTTTCCGTGATCTCTTGCGTCGTTCGCGCTGTACGCTGCACGAGATCCGCGGCGAGATGAACCCCGGCTTCGGCGGCATCCATCCGGAGCCTATGGGCCACTATCTCCAGGCGCTTAGCGCGGCGATCCAGGCCCATCACGCCGATGTAGGCCTGGCGACCGATGGTGACGCCGACCGTATCGGCGCTATGGATGCTCAGGGCAATTTCGTCGACCCGCATCACATCTTTGCGCTGACGCTGCGCTATTTGGTGGAGGAGCGCGGTTGGACGGGTGCTGTTGTCAAGACGGTCTCCACCAGCCGCATGATCAACCGCCTGGCGCAGCGCTACGAGCTACCGTTGCACGAGACGCCGGTGGGCTTCAACTACATCGCCGAGCACATGCTCAACGACGATGTGCTCATCGGCGGCGAGGAGTCCGGCGGGCTTTCCATCAAGGGCCATATCCCGGAGGGCGACGGCATCCTCATGGGCATGTTGTTGTTGGAGGTGATGGCCTCCGCTCAGGTGCCCTTACACGAGCTGGTCGAGGATATCCAGCGCGAAGTGGGACCGGCACGCTACGCCCGTACCGACCTCCCCCTCAAGCGCCCGGTGCCCAAGGTGGAGATGGTGAAGCGCCTCTCCGAGCAGGCGCCGGCCGAGCTCGCCGGACAGTCCGTGGTTGAGGTCAGCACGGTGGACGGTGTGAAATACACTCTCGCCGACGACGCCTGGCTGCTGATCCGTCCTTCTGGCACGGAGCCGGTGTTGCGCGTCTACGCCGAAGCGCCTACCGACGCGGAGGTGGCGATGTTGCTGGCCTACGGCGCGGAGGTCGCGGCTCAGTAGCCGGAAGCGAGGGGCATGTTTACCATTCCCCCAAGGTCTGATAGGGCCCTTGGGTATCGATCTTGACGCCCACGATACAGTCGGTATAATCCTTGCATGAGCCTTTTGCGTACAGCTGTGCACGATCTCATCGAGGCGACGCCCCTGCGGTGGGCGTTGCATACGCGGCACCGCTGGTTGACGGTGGTGGTCGCCTCGTTGCTTCTGGCGAGCCTGGCGGTGGGAGGGGGCTGGCTCATCGTCGAGGTCGGCGTCATCCCCATGCTGGCGTTGGCCGTGGCGGTCGGGTACGCACTCTGGTCGCTGACGAACGTGGAAGTCGCCTTCTGGGCCGTCATTGGCCTGGTGACGCTCTTGCCCTTCGGTGCGCTACCCTTTGACGTGGGCTTTACGCCCACCTTTCTCGATCTGGCTCTGGGCTGGCTCTTTTTCCTCTGGCTGATGCCGCTGGTGCTGGGCGGGAACGGCGAAGCGCTGGTGCTCACTCCTCTGGGTGGGCCGATCCTGGTCTTTGTCCTCATGGCGGTGGGATCCTTTGTGGCGGGGCTCTCCCACGCGCCGCTGACCAGCTATCTCCTGCGGCACTTCGCCGAGATTCTGATGAGCATCGGTTTCTTCTTTCTTATCGTCAACATGGTGAAAGACGTGGGGCGCCTGCGACGTTTGACGCGTGTTTTTTTGTTGGCGGCGGGTGGAGCGGCGGCGTTGGGCATTGTGCTTTACGTCATCCCCGACGAAATGGCCATGCGGGCGCTTTCGGCGTTGGGGCGCGTCGGCTACCCCACGGGCGCGGGGGTGCTTCGCTACATCCGCGACGATCCCTCGTTGATGCAGCGGGCGACGTCGACATCGGTGGATCCAAACATCCTCGGCAGCCTGCTTAACCTCTCCCTGATCATCGCCATCCCCCAGCTCTTTGCTGAGCGCCCGGTCATCAAGCGTGTTCTGCTGGTGCCCCTGATCGGTGTGGTGGGTATCTGTCTCGTCCTGACAGTCTCGCGCGGCTCCTGGGTCGGCGCAGCCGTCGCCGTGGGCGTAATGGGCGTGCTGCGCTATCGCAAGGTCCTATGGCTGCTGGGACTGGCGGGGTTGCTCTTCATGATGCTCCCCTGGACTCAGGAGTATGTGGTGCATTTCGTTCAAGGGGTGCAGGGAGAAGACCTCTCCACAAAGATGCGTTTCGGCGAGTATAAGGACTCGATCATCCTCATCAGTCGTCACCCGGTGTTGGGCGTGGGGTTCGGCGGTACGCCCAACATCGATACCTACTTGGGGGTCGCCAGCGTCTACCTGCTCATCGCCGAGCAGATGGGGCTGGTGGGCCTGACGGGCTTCCTGGTTATCGTGGGGACGCTGCTTGTCCGCTTCTGGATACGGCGCGAGCGGGCGCGAGCGCATGCTGATCTGGAACCGCTCTGGTACAGCTACCACGGTGCGGTCGTCGGCGGCCTGGTGGGCGGCGTCTTTGACCACTATTTCTTCAGCCTGGACTTCCACCATTCGGTGACCATCTTCTGGATGATCCTGGCCCTGGCGACGGTGACGACGGCACTCCTCGACAAGCGCCGGTTGGATTCCACACCCCACGTCTGATCTGCCTGAATTGACCCAGGGGGTGAAATTCGGCAACTTCTTGCCTTTCCAGTTTCTGCCGAATCTGCTCAAAGCGTCTGACTGTCTCCACCGAATACAAGCGCTCGCCGCATTGCAGACATACATCCACACGCACCTTGAGCGCGGCTGTATGGATACCGCCTTTGAGCAGTTTCTCTGCGTCTTTCTCAACTAATTCGCCACCACAGACAGGGCACTTATCAAACTTCCAATACTTCTCTTTGTCTGTCAAGGGGAGGACTATCTACCATTTGCCCAATTTCTCGCTTAGAGTATACTTGAATTACTTACTTCCGTCCAAAAGACTGCACTGTTCAGGAGGCCCGCTATGAAACTCTCATGCCTGCAGGAAAACCTGGCCAACGGATTGAGCATCGTGGGACGGGTGGTCCCTTCGCGCACGACGATGCCCATTCTCGGTAACATTCTTCTCGCTACCGATCACGGACAGCTCAAACTGGCTGCCACGAACCTGGAGCAGAGTATCGTACACTGGGTTGGAGCACGGGTGGAGGATGAGGGTGCCATGACGGTCCCCGCGCGCAATTTCATCGATCTTATCAACTCCCTGCCGCCCGATCAGGTGGCGTTGGAGATGGAAGAGGAGACACTTTCCCTGGATGTCAGCTGTGGGACCGTGACCGCCAGGTTCCGGGGTATCTCCGCTGAGGAGTTCCCCGTGGTGCCGGAGCCTGAAGACGATGAGGGGATGGCGGTGGAGGCGGGGGATTTGCGCACTGCGTTGGAGCAGGTGACCTTTGCTGCGGCCACCGACGACAGTCATCCGGTGCTGACCGGGGTGCTGGCGGAGTTCGAGGAGGAAACCTTGACGCTGGCGGCGGCGGATGGGTTCCGCCTCTCCGTACGCCGCGTGCCGCTGGTCTACCCTGTGGCCCATCCCTTCGCGGTGATCGTGCCGGCCCGAGCACTGGGCGAGATCTCCCGTATCCTGGGTGATCAGGAGGAGCCGGTCAAGATCTCCACGACCGATCCGCACAACCAGATCCTCTTCCAGATGGAACAGACGGTGCTCAATTCCCAGCTGATCGACGGGAATTTCCCCGATTATCGCCGCATCATCCCCACCTCTTACGGCCTGCGGGTCGTGTTGGGGCGCGAGGAGTGGCTGCAGGCCTGCAAACGGGCCGCCATCTTCGCCCGTGACGTCGCCAACATCGTCCGTCTGCAGGTGGGGGATGGGGAGATGGTGGTCTCTGCCCACTCCGCCGAGTCCGGTCAGGGCGCAACCCGTCTCACGGCGAATGTGCAAGGAGGGGAGTTGGAGATCGCTTTCAACGTGCGTTTCCTTATCGACGTGCTGAGCGCCTTGCGCAGCCCCCAGGTCGCGCTGGAATTAAACGCGGAGACCAATCCCGGTGTTATCAAGGCGGTGGGGGAAGAAGAGGTCTTCACCTACGTCGTGATGCCGATGCATTTGGGAAGCTAGGTAGCGTTGCAGTGATATCGGGTGTTGTTTCACTCGGAGCGGCAAAGAAACCGTCACGCCGCGAGAGTTGTATGGAAAGGCGGGTCGGTTTGTTTCGATGGTTCGCGCATCGATGCTGATCTGAGGAAACGCTTGCTCAACATGGTGTTCCTATGGGCGCCCAAAGAGCCGTTAGCGCGTTGAACTCGCTGCGGGTTTATGTGCACACCGCGCCGGCCCCTCGATGGCGGAGGTATCTGCAGGAGCTGCTCGATCCCGCTGTGCGCCTCATCTGGGGGCCTTCGTTGCCGGACCCCGCCGACTACGAGATCCTCGTGGCCGGCCGTCCCTCACGAGAGATGCTGGAGGCCAGTCCGCGCCTGCGCACGTTGATCATTCCCTGGGTCGGGCTCCCGCCCTCTACCCGCGAGCTCCTGCACGACTTTTCTCACGTCGCGGTTCACAACCTGCACCACAACGCCGTCGCTGCGGCTGAGATGGCTGTGGCCCTTCTGTTGGCGGCCGCCAAGTTCCTCGTACCCATGGATCGCGCGCTGCGGCGCAACGACTGGCGTCCGCGCTACGAGCCCAACCCGGCGGTGCGCCTTGACGGGAGGACGGCGTTGATCTTGGGGTATGGCGCCATCGGCCGGAGGGTAGGGGCTGCATGTCGCGGGCTGGGCATGCACGTGGTGGGCGTCCGTCGTCACCCTCACCCTGCGCCCGAAGATGGAGTTAAGGTGCATCCCCCCGAGGCGCTTCACGCGCTGTTGCCCCGCGCCGACGCCCTCGTCATCGCCTTGCCGCACACGCCGGAGACCGACGGTCTGCTTGGCGCGGAGGAGCTGGCGCTGTTGCCACCCCGCGCCGTGCTGGTCAACGTGGCGCGCGGTCCCATCGTCGAACAGAAAGCGCTCTACCACGCGCTGCGCGAGGGGACGTTGCACGCGGCGGGGCTCGACGTCTGGTATCATTACCCCTCGGGACGGGACGCAGGCTACGGCGTCGAAGAGGTCCGCGCTCACACGCCGCCGGCCGACTATCCCTTCCACGAGCTGGATAACGTGGTGATGAGCCCTCACCGCGCCGGCGGTCTGCACACCGAGGCGACGGAGCGAGATCGAATGGAGCACCTGGCGCGATTGCTCAACGCGGCGGCGCGCGGGAAACCGATGCCGAATCGCGTTGACCTGGACCTGGGTTACTGATTGAGGGGCGTGTCTTGTAACATCTTGCCCATCACCCTGGGAGACTTGAGGGGCCGCGCTGAGAACGTCGGCCCGGACGGAGGTTGAACGTATGGACATCCTGGTTTACGGCGCCGGTGTGCTCGGCAGCCTTTACGCGGCGCGGCTGCACGCGGCCGGACACAAGGTCGCGCTGCTGGCGCGGGGACAGAGATTGGCCGATCTGCAGGAGCACGGTGTGGTGTTGGAGGATGCCCTGACGGGCGAGCGCACCGTCACGCAGGTACCCCTGGTCACGGCCCTGGCGCCCGACGACGCCTATGAGCTGGTGCTGGTCATCATGCGCAAGAACCAGGTGGGGGCGATCCTGCCCATCCTGGCGGCGCACGCACGGACGCCCAGCGTGCTCTTTATGATGAACAACGCCGCCGGACCCGATGCGCTGGTGGACGTGCTGGGTGAGGATCGGGTGCTGCTGGGCTTCCCCGGCGCGGCCGGCGAGCGCGACGGTCACGTGGTGCGCTACCTCGCCCGAGAAGGCCGGCCCGCCCCCGTCATCGGGGAGATCAACGGCACGATTACCCCCCGGCTGCTGCGCATCGCCGAGGTGCTGGGGGAGATCAGCAGCGAAGTGACCTGCTCCGACGACATCGACGCCTGGCTGAAGACGCACGTGGCTCTGGTCAGCCCTATCGCCAACGCGCTCTACATGGCCGGCGGCGACATCTATCGTCTGGCGGAGACGCGCGACGCGCTGGTGTTGCTGGTGCGCGGCATCCGCGAGGGGTTCTGTGTGCTGCGCGCGTTGGACGTGCCCATCACGCCGGCGAAGTATCGCGCGTTGGATTGGATCCCGGAGCCGCTGCTGCTGGCGGCACTCCGTCGCATGCTGAGCACGGAGGTCGCCGAGTTGGGGCTCCAGCGGCACGCTAACGCGGCCCGGGATGAGATGCAGCAGCTGGCCGAGGAGTTCCGGCTGCTGGCCCATGAGGCCGGCGTCCACACCCCGGTGCTCGACGTGCTATGCAGCCACGTGGTGTTGGAGCAGTATCCTCTGCCGCCGGGCAGCCGCCAGGTACCCCTGGATTGGCGCCGCGTGTGGCTGGGATTGGGCGCTGTGGCAGCCGTGGGTGCGTTGCTTATCGCTTTCTTGCGCCTTGGGGCGCGGCGGCAGGACGTTGAGAAGGAGATGTAAGCGCGTCGTATGCGTCACTGGACGATGCCTCACGCGGAGCGCTGGCAGGTGTTGTTGCGCCGCCGCTCGGGCCTCAACGAAGCCGCCCGTCTGATCGCCCGTGCCCAGGCGCACTACGATCTGCTGGAGAGGCAGATCGCGGAGGTGCCCGCCGGTCTGGATCGAACGCAGTGGCGGGAGCGGGTGTTGCCCGTGTTGGCGTTTTACAAGGTGTTGCGGGAAGAAGGGTGGGAGATCGAGGCGGCTTTGACGCTGTTAGAAACGTTGCTCTGGGTGACCTTCGACCGTGAGCGGCGGGCGTTGCGCTTCCTGCGACGGCTGCCCCCTTGGGTGGTCTGGCCTTTCTTTCGGGTGTTGTTGCGGGGGCAGTTACGTTGGTTCGCCAACGGCGAAGCGTGGCGCCGGCTGGAGGAGGGTGGGGCCCGTGTCTTGACTTTCGACGTGACCCGCTGCGACATTCACGCGGCTCTGCAGGCTCAGGGCGCCCCGCAGCTGACCGCTGTCTTTTGTGCCATGGACGAGCGTCTCGCTGCGTTGTTACCGGCCTCGATTCGCTGGCGGCGCGGCGGCACCCAGGTGCAGGGAGAGCGCTGCTGCGATTTTCGACATGAACGTCAGCGCTGATTGCACTGAAATAACTCATAAAAATTGAATTCACTCTTATGCAGAACGCTGCAAGAGGTGAAAACACTTCCATCACGAGATGAAGAACCCACATACGAGTATCAAGGCAGAGGAGAATTCCGATGCTTCCGTGGAGTCGTGATTGACTCCACGGAAATAGCACCGAAAAATCGGATTTCTCCAAAACTTGCCCCTACCTGTGGGAAAATTGGCGGCCAAAACCACCGGATATAGGAGATGACCGACTAGAAATCCCAGGTTGTGCCGTCTTTTACCGGTGCTTGAGCACACCTCCCAAGCACGAAAATGGTTGGGAGTCACGCGCTTTAGCGCGGTAGGGCACGGTCGGGAGGCCCGCCCCAGATGGGGAATTAGGATTTTAATTCGTTAGCTTCTCAATTCGTTGTCTATTTTCGAAGAAGTCGTGATTGTATCAAGGACCCTTTTTACCGGGACAAATCAAGGGGGTTAGTGGATGAGTGTAAGTATGAAAGACGTGTTGGGTGTGATCATGGCCGGTGGAGCGGGAACGCGGTTATACCCCTTGACAAAGTTGCGGGCCAAACCGGCGGTGCCTCTGGCCGGACACTATCGCCTGATCGATATCCCTATCAGCAACTGTATTAACTCGCATGTCAACCACATTTACGTGTTGACACAGTACAATTCGGTTTCCTTGCATCGCCACATCACCCGCACCTATCAGTTTGACAGCTTCTCCGGGGGATGGGTGCGCATCCTTGCGGCCGAGCAGACGCCTTCCAGCACCTCGTGGTATCAGGGCACGGCCGACGCGTTGCGCAAACAGCTCTTTCAGTTACAGGTGCCGCAGGCTAAGTACATCCTCATTCTCTCCGGCGATCATCTCTATCGCATGGATTACGGTGAGTTTGTCCGCTTTCACGAGGAACACGGGGCGGAGATCACCATCGCCGTCAAACCGGTGTCGGCGGCGGAGGCTCCCCGTTTTGGGATTTTGAAGGCGGACGAGAACTGGCGCATTGAGGATTTCGTCGAGAAACCGTCTCCCGATCAGCTGGCGGGCCTGGAGAGCGTTGAGGGTGAAGCCCCCTACATGGCCTCCATGGGTATCTACGTCTTCGGCACCGAGACGCTGGTGGAGATGTTGCGCACCGAGGAAGGGTCCGATTTCGGTCATCACATCATTCCGGCCGCCATTGAGGGCGGTCGGGCTACCTACGCCTTTCCCTTTGAGGGGTTCTGGCGGGATATCGGCACCATGCGCGCTTTTTACGACGTCAACCTCAATCTGGCCTCGCCCCATCCCGACTTCGACTTTTTCGACGCCAAGTGGCCTATTTACACGCGGGCGCGCTACCTGCCGGGCAGTCGGATCATCGATTCGGATATGCGGCAAGTTTTCGTCGCCCCCGGCACGATCATTGAGCAGGCGACTATCCGGGAGAGCGTGATCGGCCTGCGCAGCGTGATCCGCCCGGGCGCCCATCTGCATCGGGTGATGATGATGGGCGCCGACTATTACGAGACCGACGATGAGAGGACCGAGAACGCCCGCGTCGGCCTGCCGGACATCGGTGTTGGGGTCGGCAGTGTCATCGAAGGGGCGATTCTGGACAAGAACGTCCGCATCGGGCGGAACGTAGTGATCCGCAATCACGAAGGGGCCAAGGATCAGGAAAAGAAGAGCTATATGATTCGGGATGGCCTCGTCGTTATCCCCAAGGGCACCACGATTCCCGATAACACGATCATTTAGGCCGAAAGCAACCGGATGCCGTTTTCAAAGCGTGCGATCTCTCGTCGGCTTTGGATAGGTCTGCTGGCGGGCGCGGGACTGTGTGCGCTGGTGGGCGGCTGGATGTGGCTCCAACGCTATCGCCGGGGTGGGCGACCAGGGGGGACCCCGCCGCCTCCACTGGCTGTGACGGAGGTGGCAGCGCCGGCGGATGTTTTCGATTATCCCCTGGATCCCGAGCGCTTTGGGCCTTACGTGCCCTACGTCTCCGGCCCCTTGCCCGTGGACACGCGCTTTGACGTGCAGAATCCGGGTCTGGGAAATGCGGGCAAGTGTTTCGTCAACCGCCAGGGTGAGCGTGTGCCCTTCGAGCGCCTCTGGCACGCGGGCGAGGATTGGTTCGCCCTGGATGCCTCCGGCAAAGTCCAAGGGCGGGCAGCGGCCGGTGAGCCCGTTCGCGCCGTGGCCAACGGCGTCGTGACCTGGGCTCAGCAGCTGGGGAGCGAGGGGAACGTGCTGATCGTCGAGCATCATCTTGTCGAAGGCGGCGCGGTGTGGTCTGTTTACTGGCATCTCGACGAGGTGGCGGTGGCCGTGGGGGAGGCGGTGGAGCGGAGCGAGATCGTGGGCGTCGTCCACGACCGGGGCTTCAACAGCCATCTGCACTGGGAGATCCGCACCTTCGCCGACGCCGGTACCCTCTTCCCTCCCGACACGGCCGGGGGCCGCGGACGGTGCAACGGCTACGTGATGGGGGTAGGCTACACCTGGGATGACGATCCGGCCCGCGCTCATCCGCAGAGTTGGGGATATGTTGCGCCGTCCGCTTTCGTCGCCGAGCGACGGCGCTGAGGGGACGCAAATACCCTCGTGATGGCATGCACCCCTTTGCGCTTTGAACTGAGTGCTTCACGTCTGCCTGCGGCCGGCTCTTGATTCCTCGGAAAGATACTCCGTCTCTCTTTCCCCTTAATTGAAATTGTGGTATAAGGTGCAACGCACCTGCGATGACCCGATCATGTTGGCTAAAAGACCGTGCCGGCGTGCACAAAATGGCCATGTTCAAACATTTGAAGGTGCGTCGCACCTGGCTGCGGTCTAAACCGTCATTTAAACCTTAAGAGCTTGCGAAAAGTGCTCTCCTCACGTATAGTTAGCCTGTAACTTTAATTTGGGGAAAAGTCCTCCATGATTCCTCCTTCCCTAAATTGTGGAGGGGCGTAGCTCGGAAAGCCCGAGGTATGGTGGAGGGACGTTGGCATAGATGATTGGGAAGGAGTGATTTTATGGAAATTGGAGTTGTCCGAAACATTGATATTGACAGCGAGGTGCGACGCGCTTATCTGGATTACGCGATGAGCGTGATCGTGGCGCGGGCCATTCCCGACGCTCGGGATGGACTGAAGCCGGTGCAGCGCCGCATTCTCTACGCTATGTACGATATGGGCATTCGTCCCGACCGGGCGTACAAAAAGTCGGCTCGCATCGTGGGTGAGGTGTTGGGTAAGTACCATCCTCACGGCGACGCGGCCGTTTACGATGCCATGGTGCGTCTGGCGCAGAGCTTCTCGGTGCGCAACCCGCTGGTCGATGGACAGGGGAACTTCGGATCTATCGACGGGGATTCACCCGCTGCCATGCGCTACACGGAGGCGCGGCTGGCACCGATCACCATGGAGATCCTGAAGGACCTGGAAAAGGAAACCGTCGATTGGGCGGAGAACTTCGACGGTACGTTGATGGAGCCTCGGGTATTGCCCTCCAACGTGCCTAACTTGCTGGTGAACGGCGCCTCGGGCATCGCTGTAGGCATGTCTACCAGTATCCCCCCCCACAACCTTGCCGAGGTCATCGAGGGGGTGGTCTATCTACTGGAGCGCTGGGAAGAACGGGACGACGTGGGGTTGGACGAGTTGATGGAGTTGATCCCCGGTCCGGATTTCCCCACCGGTGGGCTGCTATATCGGCGGGAGAGCGCGGAGAGCCAGGATGGCCTGCGTAAAGCCTACGCGACGGGACGCGGGCGCATCACCCTGCGGGCGCGTGCTCACACGGAGGATATGCGTGGCGGTCGGCAGCGCATCATCGTCACCGAGATTCCCTACCAGGTGACCAAAGTCTCCATTATCGAGCAGATCGCCCAGCTGGTACGGCAGGGTAAGCTGGAAGGTATCTCCGACCTGCGTGACGAGTCCGACCGCAACGGCCTGCGCCTTGTCATTGACCTGGGGCGTGGTGTGGATGCCGAACAGATGCTGCAGACGCTCTATGACCGCACGCGGCTGGAAACCCGCTTCAGCATTATCAACGTGGCTCTGGTCAACGGAGAACCGCGCACGCTTTCATTGAAAAAGGCGCTCACGGTCTTCATCGAACATCGCCTGGAGGTGCTCCGGCGGCGCTCTACCTACGAGCTGGAACATGCGCGGGAGCGAGCCCACGTCCTTGAGGGGTTGCTCATCGCCATCGACAATCTGGACGCGGTGATTGAGACCATCCGGCGTTCCCGTTATGTGCGCACGGCGCGGAACAACCTGCGCCGCAAGTTCAAATTGACGGACGTGCAGGCCCAGGCCATCCTGGATATGCCCCTCAAGCGCTTAGCGGCGCTGGAACGCAAGAAGCTCCAAGAGGAGTACGACGCGCTCTGTGAGCGGATCGACGAGTTGGAATCCATTCTGCGGACGCCCCAGAAACAGCGTCACATCATTCGGCAGGAGCTGCTGGAGGTGAAAAAGCGCTACGCCGACGACCGCCGGACGCATATCCTGGACGTGAAAGGCGAAGAGGTGGATGTGACCGCGCTCATCCCCGACGAGCGCGTATGGGTCGTCGTCACCCGGGGGGGACGGATTGGGCGTCTCTCCGACGAGGACGGGAAAGCGCCCTACATCCATTCGCGACCTGCCGACGTGCCTGTGGCGATCGTGCAGGCTTCCACCCGTGGGACCCTCTACCTCTTCTCGGCGGACGGGTTGGCCGTCGGGGTGCCTGTCCACCAGATACCCGAGGGTGAGGCGTGGGAAGGGGGTGGGGATGCGCTCTCCACCGTCACGCACTTTAACGACATGGAAATCGTCAGCGCTCTGGCGCTGCCGCCCTCCCCGCCGCCGGGCGCCGTCTTCTTCGTCACCGCTCTGGGGCAGGCGAAGCGGCTGCTGCCGGAGGACCTCCCCGGCGTGGGGTTGGAGCCGGAGACCGTCATCCGGCTGGACGAGACCGACTGGCTTGTCGACGCGGTCTGGACCCAAGAAGACGACGAGGTGATCCTCGGCTCGACGGAAGGGCAGGGCATTCGCTTCGCCGTCTCCGAGGTGCGCCCCATGGGCGCCCGCGCCGGAGGCGTTATGGGCATGCGGTTGGAGGAAGACGACGTGGTGATCGGCGCCGTCGTCGTGCGACCCTGGGTCAAGCTGGCCACCATCACCGACAAAGGGGTGGCGAAGCGCACGGACCTGGAGGAGTTTTCGAGCCAGCGTCGCGCCGGTAAGGGGTTGCAGATCGTCAAGCTGGATAAAGGGGAGCGCCTGATGGGCATCGGGTTGGTGTTGACGAGCACTTACTTCATCCCCATCACTCAGCGTGGGGCGGCCAAGACCACCACCGGGCGGTCAATCCCCGAGCAGGGGCGGGCTACCCATGGGGAGGCCATCATTGCTTTGCAGGGGAAGGATACCGTGGCCGGCGTCGTCGTGCCGCAGGAACGTTTGGAAAGCGAGGCGTGACGGGGGCCTCCTTGGCCGGGTCCCTTTTCACCGTCGTCGGCGTCGTCAAGTTAGAAGGTAACCGTTTTTGTGAGCAGTCAGGTGCAGCGCATCTTACGCCACTATGTCGAGGTTTTCCCGGGCGTTCAGGAACCTGGGGTTGCTTTTCAGCGCAGGCGTGTTGTGCCTACAGGATGCATACGTTAGAAAGAACACTATCGCGGCGGATCCGAAGCGACGTTTCGGTCCGATTTGAGAGACGGAGGTTGATATGCCTTACAGAGATCAGATGCTCGTTTGTGAGTCCTGTGGAAGAAAATTTGTCTATACGGTGGAAGAACAGCGCCGGCAGGAGAAGATGGGGTTGGAACCCGAGCCCCCGGAGCTCTGCTCCGAATGTCGGGAGTCAGAGCACGTGGCGCCTGAAGGCGGACTGCACCCGGGCGTTGTCAAGTGGTTTAGCATGGAGAAGGGGTTCGGTTTTATCGTGCAGGTGAACGGTTCGGAGGTTTTCTTCCACAAGAGC
This sequence comes from Anaerolineae bacterium, assembly GCA_049975525.1. GTDB lineage: Bacteria > Chloroflexota > Anaerolineae > B4-G1 > SLSP01 > G713. The sequence goes on along the minus strand of JBNGCW010000022.1, from coordinate 49,437 downwards.
AACGTCGTGGGGGATCTGCACAAGGTGGGCCAGGATGGTGCTCACGTCTGGTATGAGCTGCGTCAGACGCGTCGGGGGCCGGAGGCGTACAACGTTCACCTGCGAGAGTGAACCGCGCGGACGTTGACGGGCCGGAGTGGCCATGCGCGTCGCGTTGAGTGGTTGGTTTTGGGATCGAGCCGACACCGGAAGCGGTCAGTATGTGCGCAAGTTACTGGCGCAACTGGTCGCCCAGGAGCGCGGAGCCGACTTTGTGTTGGTGGCGCCGCCCGAACGTTTGAACGTCGGGGCGGCGCTTCCCCACGTCCGGAAAGTCCCTCTTCCGGCACCCCCGGGCGCCTGGGGAAAGGTCTGGTGGGAGCAGGTGACGCTCCCGCGCGCTGTGGCCCGGCTGGGGGTGGATCTGTTGCACGTTCCCTACTGGGCGCCGCCTCTCTTGACCCCGGTTCCGACGGTGACGACGGTGCATGACCTGATCCCCCTTTTGCTGCCGGCCTATCGCGGTGGCGCAGCGGTGCGCCTCTACACGGCCCTGGTGCGCTTCACCTCACGTCGGGCGGCGCTGATCCTCACCGACTCCGAGGCCTCTCGTGCCGACATTCTCCGCCACCTTCCCGTGTCGGTGGAGCAGGTGCGGGCCGTGCCGCTCGCCGTGGAGGCCCGTTACGCGCCCACAGCGGCTTTCGACGACATCCGGCGACGGCGCGATCTGGGGGTTCCATCGGGCTACGTGCTCTACCTGGGAGGATTCGACGTCCGCAAGAACCTCCGAGGCGTTTTTGAGGCCTTCGCGCGGGCGCGGATCGAAGTCGAGGACGCCCTGCTGGTGGTGGCCGGACGGTTGCCGACGCAGGACACGGCCTTCACCCCCGACCCCCGGCGGCTGCTGCGCGAAGTGGGCTTGAGCGGCGAGTGTGTCCTCTTCATCGGCTTTGTGGCGGAGCAGGATAAGCCCGCGCTCTATCGCGGCGCGCGGGCGTTCCTCTACCCTTCGCGCTACGAAGGCTTTGGCCTTCCGCCGTTGGAGGCGTTGGCTTGCGGTGTTCCCGTGGTGGGCAGTTGGGCGGGGAGCCTTCCCGAGGTTGTGGGAGCGGGTGGAGTGCTTGCGGCGCCCGACGATGCTGCGGCTCTGGGGCGGGCGCTGACACGCCTGCTTGGCGACGACGCCTTCCACGCGGTGTTGCAACGGCGCGCTCTGCAACAGGCGGCGCGCTTCTCCTGGGAGGCCACCGCTGCTCAGACGTGGCAGGTTTATCGCGAAGCGACCCGGGGCGCAACGGCGCGGTGATCCCTGAGCCCGAGCCCCTCTTCGACCGTCTCCTATCCTGACGCTTTGAGGCGCCGCCCCCAAATTTACCAGATTATGGTATCATAAATCCTATGAAGAAAGTCGAGATCGTCCAACATTTGCAGAAGATCCCGCTCTTTCGAGAGGTATCGCTCGAGGAGTTCAAGAAGGGGGGGAGCTTCTATCCCTTGTTATCCCTGGTTCATGAGCAGCGTTGCGGTATCGGCGAGGACATCTTCCGCCAGGGACAGAGGGCCAGCCGCCTTTATTACGTCGTTGAGGGACGGCTGCGCTTAACGCGGGTCGACGCGGATGCCGTCACCCGCTATCTGCAAACGCTGGGGCCGGGGGAGAGTGTGGGTGAGACCGGCTTGCTTATCGGTGATTTTCACGACGCCACGGCAGAAGCCCTGGTGCCGACACATCTTCTCTACCTGGAGCAGGAAGAGTTCAAGGCGTTTCTGGAGGAGGAGCCTCGCGCCCGACGGCTGCTCAACTTCAGCCGAGAGGTGGAGCGACGCCTGGAGATGCCCCACTTTGAGTGGCTGCGGAACGATGAGATGGTCATCTTCACCGCACGCCGGCACTGGTCTTATCTGTTCCGGCGCGTTGCTCCGACTTTCACGATTCTTCTCCTCGCTCTGCTGGCGATGCTCGTTTCCCTCCAAGGTGCGCTTTTTGAAGCGTTCGCCTCGTGGGTGGCCGTGGTGATGGGGGTCGTGGTGGTGTTTCTGGCAGGCTTCATCGGCTGGCAGTGGATCAATTGGCGGGATGATTTCTTCGTGTTGACGACCCAGCGGGTTGTCCACTCCGAGCGTATCTGGCCCGTGCGCAAGCGTTTTGAAGAGGGCGCTTTGTCCAATATCCAAGAGACCTATGTGTTGCAGTCGGGCTTTGTGGCCAATGCGCTGAATTACGGAGATCTCATTTTGCAAACAGCCGGCGAGAAGGTGGAAATCGATCTGACCGGCGTGGGGCGCCCGCTATATCTCAAGGATCTGATCGTCAAAGAGTTGGAGCGCACCCGCGCGCGGCAGTTGGCCTCGTTGCGGGGTAACATTCGTGCCAAGCTCAAGGAGCGTCTGGAGACGGGACGTCTTCCGCTTGAGCAGTCCTCTGAAGACTCTGCGGCGGGTGTCACTTCACGAGGCCTCTCACCCTTTTTGGCCGTCAAGTCGTTGTTTGGGTATTTCTTTCCTCCCTCGCGTTTGGAGAGTGCCGACGGTCGCACCATCTACTGGCGGCGTTATTGGCTGCCCGGCTTTTTCCAGAATTGGCATATTCTGTTGCTCTGGCTGGGGTGGACGGTGGGAGGGATTCTGTTCTCCACGAGGCTTATTTCAACTCTCTGGCTCCTCTTTGGCTGGTTGGTCGTCGAGGGAGTTCTCTTCGGCGTTTTACTCTGGCGTATTGAGGATTGGCGCAATGACTACTTCGAGCTCTCCCCCGGACGGATCATGCTGGTCTCGCAGCGCCCGCTTTTGCTGGAGCGCAGTCGCCGGGAGGCTCGCCTGGAGGACATCCAGAATTTGGGATCTGAGACCCCAAATGTCCTGGGCCAGTTTTTCCGATACGGGCACGTGACGTTCGAGACCGCCGGCGAAACGGGGCAGTTTGAGCTCAAGTGGGTGCGTTTCCCGGAAGAGGTGCGCAACGAAATTTCCCGCCGCCAGCAGATGTACGAAGCCCAACAGCGGGAAGCGAATGCCCGTCGCCGTCAGGACGAGCTTCTGCAGTGGTTCGACGTTTACGATGAATTGCGCAATTCTGGGCAGCGCCGACCGACGCCGAGGGCAAATATGGAAGAGATGGATGACGCTGAGACGTGAGGAGGTTGTCGATGGCAGTACGGGATATCATTACGGTGGGAGACGATCGCTTGCGGCAGACATCCCGCAAAATCGAGGAGATCACGGCGGAGGTCCAGACATTGATCGACCACATGATCGAGACCCTGCACGCCAACAACGGTGTGGGGTTGGCCGCTGTGCAGGTGGGGGAACTGGTGCGTTTGATCATCGTCGAGACACCAGAGGACGAGGAGGAACCGGGCAGCGGTGAACTCTATGTGGTTATCAACCCCGAGATTGTGGAAGCCGGAGAAAAGAAGGAGCCGGGCCTCGAAGGCTGTCTCTCCGTTCCCGGCTACGTAGGGGAAGTGGCACGTCACACCCGCGTGACGGTGCGCGGACGGGATCGGCAGGGGCGTCCGCTGCGCCTGCGCGCGCAGGGGTTCCTGGCACGAGTCTTTCAGCACGAAATTGACCACACCGAGGGCGTGCTCTACATCGACCGTTTGACGGAGCCGGATCGGCTCTGGCCTGTCGAGGAAGGTGAAGAGGAGCGGAGGGAAGCAGAACAGGCGCGGGTCTGATCAACCCTGTCAGACTACTTGACTATCGGACCATCAGATTTCAGACTACCAGGAGGTATAACGTGGTAACGAAGCAGCAGGTGTTGGACGCCCTGCGGGAGGTTGTCGACCCCGAAATCGGGCAGAACATTGTAGACCTGGGCATGGTGCGGGAGATCAAGATCGACGGCGCCGACGTGGAGGTGACCATCGCGCTCACCGTCCCCAACTGCCCTTTGCAGGATCGCATCGCCGACGACGCCCGAGGAGTTCTCGACGCTTTGGCCGACGACCTGAAGGTTCAGATCAACCTGACGGCGATGACGGAGGCGGAAAAGCAACAGTTAACGGAACGTCTGCGCCAACAGCGTCGCCAACCTCAGGAGGAAGAGTCTCTGGCCGGACGTATGAATAAAGTGAAAACGGTCATCGCCGTGATGAGCGGCAAGGGCGGGGTGGGCAAATCCACAGCCGCGGCGATGTTGGCGGCGGGATTGCGCCGCAAGGGCCTGCGCGTTGGCGTCCTTGACGCCGACATCACCGGTCCCAGTATTCCCAAGCTCTTCGGCGTGAACGACGCGCCCACCATGGGGCCGCTGGGCATCGTCCCTCCGTTCAGCAAGACAGGCATCAAAATCATGTCCATCAACCTCATGCTGGAACGGGAGGATCAAGCCGTGATCTGGCGTGGTCCGCTTATCGCCGGCGCCATTAAGCAGTTTTGGAACGACGTCTTCTGGGGCGACCTGGATGTGCTGGTGGTGGACCTGCCACCCGGCACGGCCGACGCCTCCCTGACGGTCATGCAGAGCCTGCCGGTGGACGGCGTTGTCATCGTCACCTCGCCGCAGGGGCTGGCGGATATGGTGGTGCGCAAGGCAGCCCGTATGGCCGAGTATATGGAGATCCCCATTTTGGGGATTATCGAGAACATGAGCTACGCCGTCTGCCCACACTGCGGTGCAAAGTACCGTCTTTTCGGCGAAGGTCACGTGGAGGAGATGGCGGCCACCTTCGATACCCGCGTCTTGGGGCGCATCCCTCTCGACGCCGAGCTCTCCCGGCGCGCCGATGCGGGTGAGATGGAAGCGTATGAAAATGCCGAGTTCGGCGGTGTTGTGGCGCAGATCGCCGAGATGTTGGCGTGAACTCGCTGAAATGAGCATCCGGGAGACGTCTGCGTCTCCCGGATTTTTTATCCGCCCGGATGACGTCGGAACGTCATTCCTCCACGATGAGAGAGGTGAGGGCCAACCGGTCTTCGGAGAGCGGCGTGCCCTTTTCCACCACCAGCGGCAGACGTTGGAGCGTCTCGGCGTCGTACATGCCCACGGCAATTTGGTAGGTGCCCGGTGGGATATCCTCTTTGAGCGGCACGAGGTGCTCGTCGATCACAATTTCCCCCGTGACCCATCCGGGCGTGGGCCGCGTCCAGCCGGCGGGCACACTGTCGTCCTGGCCCCAAATCTGTCCTTTCTCGTCGATCACGTGTACGAAGACTTTGTACTCGCTCTGGGACACATCCAGCGCTTTCCAATAGAGCCGCAGAGGGAAGGCGGCGCCGGCCGGATAGCGTTTCCCCTCCGGCAAATCGTAGCCCAACAGCGCGATGCTGTCGCCGAAGGTGGCTTGCAGGGGCTGGGAGATGGGAGGGGGTTCAAAGAGCCGTTCCACGCCGCCCAACGTGATCTGCCCCAGGTCCAGCGTCCCGGACAGCCCGGCGACGGTCAGCGCCAACCGGTAGTCACCGTCGGGGAGAGAGGGCGCCCGCACGCGGGTGACGGTTCGCACCACCTCACCCGCCTCCCAGTCCGATGTGGGGTACTCGTGGGCCAACGGGGCCTCGATCACCGCCTGGGTGGCCCCGGCGGCGTCGATAAAGGTGAGACGGAAGGCGTAATCCGTCTCCGGTTTCTGCAGCGCCTGCCACGTCACCCCGAATTGCAGGCGGCTGCCGGGCCGGAAAGCGCCACTCAGGACGTCGTGCTCACGCGCCGCCAGCGCCTCGCCGAAGCGCGTGCCCGTTTCGTCCACCGGGCGGAGAAGGCGGCCTTGCGGCAGGAGGGTGACTGTGCCCAGCGGCATGGTGACACCGATGGGTTCGCCCTCACGGAAGACCGGCAGCTGACCGCCGCCCTCGCGCGAAAGCAGCAACCGGACCTGATAGGGCCCGGCCGGGATGCCCTCAGGCAGGGGGACCTGGAAGAGCTGATAGACACTGTCGCCGGCCCGCCACTGTTCCGTCAGATAGTCGCCGCCTCCGCTTTGGCTCCACAGGACGCCGTTGCTGTCCACCAGATGTACGCGCATGTCGCGGGGTTCCGCCACGGCTCGCAGAGCGCGCCAGTGCACCAGCACCTGCAGCTGCTCGTCGCGGGCCAGCGTCTCGGGAACCGTGGCGTCGAGCAGGCCGACCTCGTCCGTAAACGTCATCTGCACCTCTTGGGCCAGCTCCTGCTCTCGCACGCCGGGCTTGAGACGCCGCCGCGTGACGGCTTCGCCGCCCCAGGGGTCCGGCAGAGGAGGCAGCGCGTCCGTCAGCCGGGCCTCGAGCGCGGTGATCGCCGTGTGAGCAGGGTTGCCGCGCATGCGCAGGTAGACCACCGCTTCGCCATCGCGATGGGGCACCACGAAGACGCGCCCGCCGATGGTCCACGTGGCCTCTGAGACGAGACGCGGCTCGGTGAAGACCAGCGTCGGGTGCTTGTAATGGTAGGATTGGATGACGACGTCCTCCCCGTCCTCCAGATGCTCGACTGCCTTGCGAGCTGCCAGTATGTGCTCAGTGTTGAAGGTGGAGTAGGTGGCCGGCTGGCGGCCCCAGTTGAAGAAATAGGCGTAGACCGTGTTGCCTGTCTCGAAGAGCAAGAGCGCGCTCAGGAGGACGAGGGCCCCACGCTGTAAACCGCGGTGCTCCCGCTCTTCGATCCACGTCAGCGCCGTGTCGAGTCCCAGGGCCGCCAGCCCGAAGATCGCCGGGATGACGCCGAACATACGTTGACTCTGGGGCATAGGCTCGGCGGTGAGGATGGCGGGCAGCGACATGCCCAGTACCCAGATGGGCAGGAGCGCGTAGCGCGGTGTGCGCCATCGTTTCACCACCATCGCCACGCCCAGCAGGAAGAAAACGGCCATCAGCGGATCGAAGACCGGCCTACCGGGGATGTTGTAGTGCTGACGCGGCTCGCCCCGCAGGAAAAAGCCACCCAGCGTCTCCAGCAGGTTCTTGCTGTAGATGACAAGCAGACGCCATCCGTCGGCCTTGCGTGTGGCCAGCACCTGGTTGGCCCGCTCCCAGAAATCGTGTGGGTTACGGAGGAAGTACAGCCCCAACGGCGCGAAGACCAGCGCGGCGACCAACGCCGCCAACGCGAGCCCCCAGAAGCGCGAGAGAAAGCGCTCGCGATCCACCAGGAAGGTGTAGATAAAGAAGAGGGCTACGGTGATGGGGAAGAGGCGCGCCGCCAGGTACGTGTAAAGCACCAGCCCGATGAAGGCGCCGCCCAGGGCCATCCACCCTTTGTGATTGTCCCGATAGCCGCGCCAGAGGAAGAGGAGGGCCAGACACTCCAACGGCGGAATGGCGATGTTGGGATAGCCGTTGCGGCTGACGGTGACGTGCCAGTAGGCGATGGCCGTCAGCGCCGTTGTCAACAGCGCCAGCCGGGGTGTGCGCTCAGGGAAAAGCTCCGTGAAGAGCAAATAGGTCAGCCAGAGCGTCACCGTGCCGATCAGCGCCGACGTGAGACGCAGGCCCAGGACGTTGGACCCTATCAGCTCAAAGACGCCCGCCATGATGTACATATAAAGCGGCTCGCGTCCCGTGTAGGCCGAAAAGAAGACCGGCCGGTAGCCGCCGCGGATCTGTTCGGCCATGAGACCGTAGACGGCCTCGTCAAAGTGTAGGCCGGGCGGTACGCTTCCCAGCCCAACGACGCGCAGCGCTGCGCCGACGAGAAGGCAGGCCAGCAGAAGCCACGTCTTGTGTTCCTTTATCCAGGTGAGTGTCGTGTTCATGGTTGTCAATCCTATCGGTTGTTACGGTTTTCTCACAGTGAGATGTCCCAACGTGACGCCGTCGTCCACAGGCGTCCCTGTGACGTCGACCACGGGGACGTTCACGACGTCGGGGAGGGTGTACATGCCCACGCGGACGGTGTAGCGACCGGAGGGCATCTCCTCGGGCAGGGTGATGGGCAGGCGGCTCACCACCAGGTCGCCCGCTCGCCACCGGGAGGCGGGATAGCCGTTGCCGTCGAACTGCGCCCACGTCCTCCTCTGCTCATCGCGCAGGTGGGCGTAGAATTGGGTGATCTCCGGAGACGGGGGTGTCTCCCGCAGCCACCAGGCGATCCAGATCTCGGCGCTCTCGCCCGGCGCGACCGCCGTCGGGAGCGCGTAGGCTGTGAGGACCACGGCGTTGGCGAAGGGTACATCCGCCGGCAGCCGGTTCAATCCTTGAAGCACGTCTCCGCGGTCGGCGTGCCGGCGGCAGAAGCTGAGGTAGCGGCGACCGTCGGGGAGGAACAGCGTAGTGCGCGCGGTGTCCGTCATGATCTCCAGGCGATCCAGCAACGGGTCGAAGGGGGAGGTCTGGGATGTGTCCGGGCCGACGAGATAGGCCACCGTCTCGCCGGCGGGCACGGGTAGGGCCAGGCGCCCGTCGGCGAAACGCCGCTGTCGCCTGGGGAGTAGCGCGTCGAAGACCGCGGGCGTCTCGTCGAAGGCGGGGGTGGCGCTCTCGCTTAGCACTATCACCTCGCCCGGACAGCGGGAGGGCGCCACCAGGGCGGCCGCCGCCCGCGTGTAATGCAGGGGCACACCGTAGCCGCCTGTAGAGGGGTGGTTAACCATCATGGAGAAAAGCATCGCCACGTTGGCGATCTGCCATCCGCTCCAAAGAAGCAGCCCTCCCAGGAGAACTGCGCCGCTCAGCCGACGCCAGGGCCGCGATGCGACCCATCGCCGCGCGTCGGAGAGCAAGGCACCGATGAGCAGGAACTGCACCGGGTAGAGGACGACGAAGTAGTGAGGTTGCGTTGGCGAGGAGGTGCGCAGTTGGGAAAGCACCGGCACGCCGAACCAGAGCAGCAGAATCGCGAAAATCCGTCGGCGGCGTGGCGTGCCTCGGATCACCTGCAGCAGCGCGTGGCCCAAGGCCAGGATCAGAAGGCCGACCACCACGCGGTTGAGCCACCATAGGTCGGGTAGCGCCGTGAGATACGTTTCGGCGAAGGCGCCTGCCATGCCCGCGATACCATCGCTCCCCGTCAGTCGGAAGGCGTAGGTCAGTGCTGTCCAGGAGAACGTCGCGGTTCCACCGGCGTACCGGAGCAGACCCCGGGCGTTGGCCCAGCCGTGCTGCGCGTCGTAGACGACGTAGGGCGCCATCAGCAATGTGAAGAGCCCCAGGCCCAGTAGAAGTGGACGCCACGCGATCCTCCTGTGGAAGAGGAGCAAGGTCAGCCCCAGGATAGGACCGAAGACCAGCCCTTCCAGCTGCAGGCCGACCAGCCCGGCCAGCGCTGCGAAGGCGCCGACCAGTGCCCAGGGTCTCTTTTTGACCCCCCAGGCTAGCAGTGAGGTGATGAAAACCAGCGTAAAGAGCGGTAACGTCCGGCACCAGATCTTGCGTCCGTAAAGCACAGCCCAACCGCCCACGGCGAAGAGCGCCGCCGCCACGCGGCCCGTAGTCAGATCAAAGTAGCGCTTGCCCAGGCGGTAGGTGATGACCACGGCCAGACCGTTTAACCAGCCTGTGAAGATCACAGCGGCCACCGGATCCGCCCAAAAGCGCAGCGGCAGCGCCATCAGATAAAGCGTCAGCGGCAGGTTGCGGACGCCGGTGGAGGAGCTCACGCCTATGACCGGCAACGCGCCCTCGTAGGCGATCTGTAGGGCGTGTCGCACCACGTTGGCTTCGTCGTACTTAAACTCCGCCAGGGTAGGCCAGGCGGTGCGCAGCCCAAAGGCTACTAGAGTGATCAGAATGAAGACGAAATCCACGCGCTTTTCGGTTTTTGACGGATACATGAGCGTTACTATAACTGATCCACTCTCTCTGTCAACGCACTTGTCAGATCGCCGACGTGATGTATCATCAGCATGTCTTTTTTCCATCGCTGCGGGAGGCATAAGCGTTGATACGACTGAAATAACTAGCAGAAATCGGATTTTTCTACGATTTGATGCTATATGTGGGTTTCTCATGACCAAAATCACCAGGTGTAGGATATGGTCATCTAAAACTAAAATTTCGATTTCTTGGACTTTTTTCAGGCGAGTCAACCTTCCGCTTGTAGTAAGCGACGCAGCGTGGGCGGAGTCGCGTCAGGGAAAAGATAAACCTGATCGACATCCCCCTGCAAAGGTGTATAGACCTGCAGGGTGAGCAAGCGTATAAAATCCTCAGAAGACGCAAACAAATGCCCGGAGGCTACTCATGGATGTGATCTCTTATCAAGGTTGGGAAACCTGTTACCGATTGAGTAACGGCGTGGTCGAGCTGGTGGTGACGGGGGAGGTCGGCCCTCGGGTGATCCGCTTCGGCTTCGTCGAGGACGTCAACGAGTTCTGGGAAGCGCCGGCGCTGTTGGGGAAAAGCGGTGGCGACGCTTGGGTCAACTACGGGGGGCATCGGCTCTGGCACGCGCCGGAGGCGGAGCCGCGCACCTACGCGCCCGACAACGAGCCGGTGAAGGTGGAGGAGCACGAGGGCTTTGTGCGTTTCATCCAGCCTGTCGAGGCGAGCACGGGGATCGAGAAGGCGCTGGATATCCGCCTGGACGCCGGGACCGCGCGGGTCGAGGTGATCCATCGGCTGCGCAACACCAACCTTTGGACGGTGCGGCTGGCGCCTTGGGCGCTTTCGGTGATGGCGCCGGGCGGCACCGCCGTCGTCCCGCTGCCGCCGAGGGGACCGCACCCGGAGAACCTGGCGCCTACCGGTCGCCTGGCGCTTTGGGCCTACACCGATATGCGCGATCCGCGTTGGACCTGGGGCACGCGCTTCATTCTGTTGCGTCAGGATCCGCAGACGGCGACGCCGCAGAAGGTGGGGGTCTTTGTCCCCGACGGCTGGGCGGCTTATGCTCGTGCCGGGCATCTTTTCGTCAAGACCTTCGAGGTGGTCGAGGAAGCCTCTTATCCTGACCTGGGGGTCAACGTCGAGACTTTTACCAACGCGGAGATGCTGGAGTTGGAGACGCTGGCGCCCCTGGTGGACCTGGCGCCCGGCACTGAGGCGACCTACGTGGAACGCTGGCATCTCTTCGATGGCGTGCCCGCACCTACCTCGGACGAGGACGTGGCGGCGCAGATCCTGCCGCTGCTCGAGCTATAGTTGAGAGGGGGCAGGGGTTTTACGCAGGTCGCTATGCGGTCGAAGAGGGAGAGACGTTAACTCACCCCACATCTCGCCAAAGGAGAGCCTATGTCCTTTGAACTGACGATCCCCGCCCGCATCAACGTCCTGGGCAATCCCTCCGACGCCAACGAAGGTGACTTCGCCACCATCTCGGCGGCGGTGGATCTTTACGCCGGCGCTCGGGTGGAGCCTGCCGAGGCGCTGGTGTTGGAGCAGTGCCGGCGCACACAGGCGGGTTTGACGTGCGTGGCGCGCCAGTCCTTCGCGCGCGATGCGTTGCCGTTGCCCTACGACGGCGAACTTGACCTGGTCAAAGGGGCCCTTAATCGCCTCTACGCCTATAGCCCTGAGCTGCGCGAGAAGTTGGCGCAGCGCGGCCTGCGCATCGCCACGTGGACCGCCGTGCCGCGTCAGAGCGGGCTGGGCGGTTCCTCGCTCTTCGTGTTGTTGACGCTGGCGGGGCTGCGGGCTCACTACGAGCTGGATCCTCGAGAGCACAACGACTACGTGCTGGCGGAGCTGACCCAGCGCGTGGAGGCCAGGGAGTTGGGCATCACCTGTGGCTACGCCGACCGCTACGTACCCCTTTTCGGTGGGCTGGCTTACGTGGATTACCGGGGCAAGCTCCACCAGCGCCCCATCGGTGAGGAGCCCTTTGCCACTTACGAACGTTTGGATCCCTGGGTTGAAGATCTGCCGCTGGTGGCGGTCTCCACCGGCTTGCAACGCGACTCTGGGGACGTGCACGGGCAGATGCGTCCGCGCTATCTCCAGGAGCACCGCGACTGGAGCGCGCGCGGCGGTGAGATCCCCCCCATGGTCCAGTTTATGGTCGGCGCGTGGGAGACGGCGTGGCAGGGGAAGCAGGCGCTGCTGCGCGGGGATCTGACGACCTTTGGGGCCCTGATGAACCGCAATCACGCGCTGGTTGACGCCATGATGCAGTACTGCGGCTTCGCTGCCGGCGCAGGGTGGGCCAACAATCGTCTCATCGAGGTGGCCCTGGATCACGGCGCGCTGGGGGCCAAACTGACGGGTGCAGGAGGCGGGGGCTCCGTCTTCGCGCTGGTGGAACCGGGTGAGGAGGCGGCGCTGGAAGCCGTGTGGCGGGCAGAGATCGAGAAAGCGGGTCTGCAGCGGGCGCAGATATATCGTCCCCAGATTTCGCGTCGCGGTCTGACGGTGGAAGCCGTGGCGGATTAGCCGCCTGGAAAACATCCGCCCCCACGCCATCGGGTGCGCGGGGACGGACTTGAGAACTGTGGGTGGGCTCGGTTAAATTAAATGGAGGCGCGCTTACGTCGTGCTTTCGACTTTCTCCTGAAGCTCTTGGGTGCCGGCCTTAATCTCCTGGCTTGCTTCTTCCACTTTGGCGCGGGCCTCGTCGAGGAGTTGCTGAGCGCGCTGCTGGGCCTTTTCGGCTTCTTCGTAGGCTTGATCGCTGAGCGCTTCGGCTTTCTGGATCAGCTGCTCGCGGGTCTCCTCGCCGGATTGGGGTGCGAAGAGCAACCCCGTCGCCGCACCGATCAGCCCTCCGATGAAGAAACCGCCGAGGAAAGAGCTGAAACCACCTTTGTGTTTGCCCATGGATACCTCCTTGTTTGAGATGGTCACGCGACGAACTCTACCCATATTATACAGAAAAGTTGCGTCTTTTCAACAGATGCTTGACTCACCTGGAAAATGGGATACCGCGCCCGGACGGGCTGTGGCCGGTGTCCCCACTGTGCCACCGAGGTTCGGAATGACGTGACCAGGAGGGTAACTGAATTTACGGTATAAGGTCACACCTGGTATCGGCCAGCACAGAACGGCATTCCACTGCGTTCCGTGCCTGACTACGAGCGGGTATCCCTAAATTTGATGCTCCAAAACGATCACCTATCTACGTAGAAGCCTCCATGCGGTTTGAGCAGTCCTATCGCATCGTGGTCTGGCTCGAGGCCGACGTTGCTCACATCGTGCGCGAGTACAGCGGACAGTGGATGGATCTGACCGAGCACGACGACGGTTCCGTCACGGCCCACTTCGACGCCAACGACCTCAACTGGGCGACGGGCTGGGTGCTCAGCTACGGCTCCATGGCCCGCGCGCTTGAACCGCCGGAGCTGATCAGGCGCGTTCAAGAAGAGGCCCAGGGCGTTCTGGCGTGTTATCCAGATTCAACGTGACCTTTGACGGCGTCGGGTCAATCCCAGCGCCAGCAACAGCGCCGCGCTCCAGGCGATCAGCAGTGTGACGTCGGGCTGCGCCTCAACCCGCCAGAGCCTCAGCGCCGTCGGTTCCTCATTCCCGTTGGGGATGTTCGATGCCTCAGGCGCTGGACGTCGTGACGCTCTTAATGGTGACGGTATTGGCGTTGACGTCCACCGTTTGCGTGCCCGGTGGGGTCCAGGCGCCGCCTCCCGTGTAGCGGAAGCCGCGCAGCATGCCCTCATCGCTTGCCGGGATGCCCGCGATCTCCTTGCCGTATTCCGACGTGATGACCGCCGATGCGCTCGTCGCGCTGCAGTTGACAGTGCGCTTCACGATGACAGTTCCCGGTATCTGGTGAGGTACTGTTACCTGCACATTCCTTTCTGAGGACAGCTCTTTTACGGGTCGAAGGGGAAGTTGGATGTCCGTGACTCTGTCTGGGCGGGGGGTTGGGAAGGGGAACTCATTCGCCGACCTCGGCGCCCCCCACCAGTTGGGCCTCTTCTTGCTTTAGAAATTTCATCAGCTGTTCAAGGTCGGCAAAGTCCTGACGTTTGCGGGTGCGGGCGTCGTTCAGGGTTACCCGAAAGCGACGCAAGCCGTTCCGCTGGATGGGAGAGAGGTACAGAAGATAGATCCGATCGCGAGTTTTCATTCTCAGCTCCTGAGACGTATAATAAAAGGCGTGGATCAGCTCTGAGCGCATGGATGCCCGAACCACGAGGAAAGGATGAGGCGTTCAGAGTTATGTCGGTGATCTCGATAATACATCTTTAGCGTGATATGAACGTGATACAAAACCCTTTGGAAAACGACGTTTTTTCTCCGCCAGCTCAGCTATCCGTTTACCTGCTGGGGGTTCCCCGTGTGTACGTGCAGGGGGAGCCGCTAAAAATTGCGCGCTCCCCGACGGTGGTAGCCCTCCTGGCCTACCTGTTGACCGAGCCGGGCCCCCATCCCCGGGAGCAGTTGGCGGTCTACTTCTGGCCGGACAGCACACCCCGACAGGCGCAACAGAACCTGCGACAGGTTCTGTATCGTCTTCGCAAGCTGCTCGACACGGGTGAAGAGGGGCGCACCTACGTGACGACGGATCGCCAGATGGTGCACTTCGACGCCGACGATGACGTGTGGATCGACGTGAGCGTCTTCGAGAACTTGCTGGGCGAGGTGCGAGAGCACGCGCATCGGCGGGCGGCGGTTTGCCTCCCCTGCATCGCCCGCCTGGAGAAGGCGGCCCGGCTCTATCGTGGTGCCTTTGTGGAGGGCCTGGGCAACGTGGGGAGCATCGACTTCGAACAGTGGCTCTTGCTTTGGCGGGAGGCGTTGCAGCAACGTGCGGTTTGGGCTTTCCATGTCCTTGCCGAGCATCACCTGGCCCATGGACGGGTGCTGCGTGCCCGGACCTTTGTGCGTCGGCTGTTGCACCTTGATCCTTGGAATGAAGCGGCGGAGCGGTTGCACCTGCAGGTGATCCACAAGCTCGAGGGCCGTAACGCCGCGCTGCAAGAGTATCGGCGCTTCGCCGAGGCGCTGTCGGCGGAGCTGGGAGTGATGCCCGAGGATGAGACCCGGACGTTGGCCGAGCGCCTTGAGGGGGCGGACAGCGGGGATTGGCGGCCCATCGGCGTCTTACCCGCGCCGGTCACCCCTTTCTTCGGTCGCGAGGAGGAGCGCCGGCAGCTGCTGACTTACCTGGCACAGCGGGAGCAACGGTTGATCACCCTGGTAGGCGCGGGCGGCGGCGGTAAGACGCGCCTGGCTTTGGAGGTGGCGCAAGCGCAGCAGCCCGATTGGCGTGACGGGGTCTGGTTTGTGCCGTTAGCTCGGGTGGATACAGCGCAGCGACTGCCGGATGTCATTGTGGATACGCTGTTGCCGGCGTCCCGCGACCCTCGCCCGCTCTCTGCGCGCCTCTTCGACTTTCTGCGGCAACGGGAGTTGTTGCTGCTGCTGGACAACTTCGAGCATCTGGTGCCGGAGGGCACGACGTTGGTGCGCGATCTTCTGCGCCACGCGCCTCACATCAAAGTGCTGGTTACGTCGCAAGCGCCGTTAGGCGTGCCCGAAGAATGGGTGATTCACCTTGCTGGGCTGGACCTGCCGCCGGCGGAACGCGGGCTTCCGGCGGCGGAGCTGCGCCGCTACAGCGCTGTGCGTCTCTTTCTTCACCACACGCGGCGCGTGGCCCCGGACTGGGCGCCGGAGGGAAAGGACTGGTCGCATATCCTGCGCCTCTGTCGGCAGGTGGACGGCTTGCCGCTGGGGATTGAGTTGGCAGCGGCCTGGCTTCGCAGCCTCTCTTTGGGGCAGATGGTCGCCGCAGGCGACGCCGACCTGGACTTCTTCCATGGGGGCGCCAGCGACGATGCTACAGGGCATCACAGCCTGCGGGCGACCTTCGCGCGGGCTTATACGCTGCTATCGGAGCAGGCGCGCCGCCTGTTTCGGCAGTTGGCTGTCTTTCGGGGAGGCTTTGATCTGCAAGCTGCCGGGGAGATAAGTGGCGCTTCGGTCACCGAACTGGCGCAGTTGGTCGACCGTTCGTTGTTGCAGGCCGTCGGCCCAGAGCGTTGGGATTGGCATCCGCTGCTACACCGTTACGCCGTCGAGCTGTTGGAGGCTCGTCCGCGCGAGGCCCAGGAGATCCGTGAGCGGCACGCGGTCTACTACCGGGCCTTCATCCAGGCGCGTGAGGAGAGGTTGTGGGGTGAGGGTGTTCAGGAAGCGTTGAGCGAAGTGGACGTCGAGATCGAAAATGTAGAGGCGGCCTGGAAGTGGGCGTTAGATCGGCGCGATGTGCCGGCGTTAGTGCAAAGCCTGGACGTCCTGGCCCTTTACTACTATTTGAAGGGGCTCTTTTCTCACGCTGAAGAAGTGTTTGCCACGGCGGCCCGGCGGCTCTCCTCGGCTGAGAGCGACGAGGGGCATAGGGCTCTCGTCGCGCGGCTGTGGGCTGCGGAAGCGGAGTTCCTCACACGGCAGGGGCACTCCGGCGTGGCGATCGAAAGGAGCAAGGACGCAGTCGCGTGGGCGGAGGCCGCCCACGACCGCTATGCGGAGCTCCGTGCTTCTCTGGCGCTGGGTCACGCTCTGCGACAGCAAGAGGAGCATCAGGCTGCGTTCTCGCCGCTGCAGCGCGCGCTGACGTTGACCCAGGTTCTCCTTGACGAGGGCGCGTCATCAAAGACGCGCCTGCGGGCGATCCGTTGTCTCCGCGCGGAATCGCATCGCATCCTTGCCAGCCTCTTGTGGAAAGCTTCCCATTACGTCGAGGCGCAGGAGCATCTGCGACAAGCCGAGGAGCTCGACCGCCGCATCGGTGACCTGATGGGCGCCGGGTGGACGCATAACAATCTGGGTCTGGTGTTGGAGAACATGGGGCATTACGATCAGGCCATTGGTCACTATCGGCAGGCCTTGACGCTGTTCCGTCGGACCCACGACTTGCGGGGGGAGAGTTTTGCGTTGGGCAATCTGGGTTATCTTCACAGCCGGGTGGGTAGATATGAGGAAGCACGTAAGTTTTACCGCCGCGATCTGCGGATCTGTGAGGACATGGGGGATCGTCGGGGACGCTGTTGGACGCTGGACAACCTGAGTTTGATGGCGACGCGCGAGGGGCGATACGCCGACGCCCATCAGTATGCCCGTCAGGCGCTGCAGATCGCACAGGAGATCCAGAATCCGGCGCTGGAAGCCCACATCTGGACGCAGATGGGGCGGGCGTTGGCCGGCGTGGGGCAGCTGGCCGAGGCCGGCGAGGCGTATCGGAAGGCTGCTTGCCGGCAGCGTGAGCTGGGCTCGCTTCCTCTGGCGCTGGAGGCGCAGGCCGGTCAGGTGTGGGTGGCTCTGGCGCAGAACGACGTGCGCGGCGCCCTGACGCAGGCGGAGGAAATCCTGGCCTATCTGGAAGACGAGGCGTTGGATCGCACCGACGATCAGCTGGGCATCTACCTGATTTGCTACCGTGCCCTGCAAGCCAACGCCGATCCGCGCGCCGCCCCTTTCCTTCAACGGGCTTGTCGGCTTTTGGAGACCCAGGCGGCGTGCATCAACGACATTACACTGCGCCGCTCGTTTCTAGAATCGGTACCATCTCACCGAGCGCTGCGGGCTGTGTGTGAAGCGAGGGAAAGCGGAGAGGTGCTGCCGGTGTGACGTTAGCGCGCCATGGCCTGCTTTCGCAGGGGTGGCTCGAGTTTCTCGATGGCATAGCGCAGCGCGGTGCGCGGCATGACGTTTTTGTGCGCCAGCACGTAGTCGAAGACCTGGCGGGGCGCGCGCTTGCTGGCCTCTTTCAACATCCAACCGTAGCCTTTCTGCACCAGATCGTCCTTGTCGGTCAGCAGCAGATCCGCGACCTCGAAGGCGGCGTCGAGATGCGCCTCTCGCCGGAGCCCGTAGATCAGGGCGACGGCGGCGGCGCGGCGCAGCCAGCGGTTCTCCGCTTGCGTCCACGCCTGCGCTTGCGGGACGAGCTCGGGGTGCTGGTAGAGCAGGGCGCCGAAGGCGTGGGTGCAGACATCGTCGCAGCTGCCCCAGCCGTCGACGTAGCGCCGCAGCCAGCGTTCGAAGCGGGCGAAGTCCGAGGCTGCGTACTGCCGGCGGCGTCGGAAGGCCCAGGCGAAGGCGATGGTCCGCAGCCGCCCGTCGCCGGTCTCCAGCAGCGTTTCACAGAGATCGAAGAGCGCCTCTTTGTCCAGCGCCTTGACCTCGGCGTAGTGCGCGCGTCCGATGGCGCGGACGACGGGCGTGGCGAGCCACAGTCCGGTCTCCGGGTCGCCCTTGAGGTTGTCGGGGTCGCCGGCTGCGGCGTCCAGTTCGGTGCGCAGCGTGGCGATCAGCTGTTCTTTATCCATCGTTTCTCTCTCCTCTCTCGATGATGGGACTTCACCCCTGTATTTTACCCCGGTTTGGTGACATATCGTGGCATATTTCGCGTGCGGCGCAGGCCAACAAAAGACTCCGGGACCATGTCCCGGAGTCTTTCTGGCTACCTTTGATCTCAGCCCATGCCCTGCACCGACTCCGGCTTGATCTTGTAGGTGACGCGCACTTCATCCGGGCTGTGGTGGGGGTATCTGTCCACGTCCAGATACTTTTGGGCCAGTTGATCGATGACCTCGTCGGCACCCGCCTCGGCGATCTTCACCACCTTCCCCTGGATCTGCAGATAGCGGTAGGGATCGTCGGGATCGTGGATGGCGAGGGCGACGCGCGGGTCGCGCCGTATGTTCTGATCCTTGACGCGCCCACGGGCGCTGTTGATGATCACGTGGGTGCCGTCGTAGTCGACCCAGACAGGTGTCACCTGCGGACTGCCGTCAGGCATCAGCGTCGCCAGGAAGCAGAAGGCTTTTTTCTCGAACAGGTCAAGATACTTTTCGGGAATGCTCTGTGTGTTCATTGGGACCTCCATGGAAAACTAGTTGAACGTTAAAACGTCGTTTCCTCAACCCGTTGACTTTATCCACCGGCAATCAGATGGATGACGCGCACATCGGCTTCATCCGGGATACTCGCGCTTTTGTACGCTGCGCGGGGGATGACGGTCCCGTTGACGGAGACGATGATGTGGGTGTAGGTGTAGTTCAGCGCGTCCAGCACGTCCTGCACCGTCATGCCGGGCTGCCAGTCCAGTTTCTCGCGTTTGTTGATGGTAATCATGGTCGATTCAATCTCGTTGATAGGGGACCAGCACGTTCTCCAACATGGGGAAGTGCCGGACGTTGAACGTTGCTAAGGTCAGATTGTGATGGGCAGCAGTTGCGGCGATCAAAGCGTCTGCCAGGCCTGTGTTATGGGATTTCATATAGATTCGCCGATATTCCCCGCCCACTCGGGCGACCTCTGCGTCCACGGCCAACTCGTCAAACGCCAGCAGAAACTGCCGGATCACGTTGCATTCTTCTTCGTCGCGCGCGCCCGCCAGCAGTTCGGCGGTGCAGAGGACAGAGGTCGCCGGACGTCGCTCCAGGGACTCCAGAAAAGCGACCACTTTGTCTGCGCCGCGCAAATACTCAATCATCACATCGGTATTCACCAGCAGGCGCGGCTCAGGCATCGGTTGCCTCGTCGAAGGTGCGATCCATTTCGGAGCGCAAGCGACGCCAGTCGAGATCGGTGCGCTCGGCCCAGATTCCCCGCGCGGCGCGTAGCATCTCGACGCGGTGGGACTTTCGCTGGAAAGCGATGAACCGGTCGACGGCCTGCCGGATCACCTCGCTTTGAGAGGTGCCCTGCAGAGCGGCGATGGCCCGGAGCGCTTCTTGCTCTTCTTCTGTAAGGTAGATTTGGGTTCTGATCATGACCCCTTGCTCCTCGTGACGTATACATCGCTATTATACATCGTAACAGAGTGCTGTCAATCAGAACGTTCGTGGTCAGGCACGCAGGCCCTTGGGGCCGGAGTGCCGTCCTACGCGACTCCGCAAGGCTACGTCGCTAACCACGAGCTTCTAAGCAAAAGGGCGGTGTCTTTGAAGCATAACACCGCCCTCTTTCCGACCAGCGACCGTCAATTTTGCTACAGATACTTCTCCACCACAGCCATAACCTCGGGGTAGTCGATGCCCAGCGCCTTGAGTTTCTCCGGCGTGGGAACGCCGTTCTCCGTCCAGCCCCGGCGCTCATAGACCGCGTCGATGAGGCGTTCGTACTGCTCCAGACGGTACTCGCGATGGGCCGCCATCTTCTCCTCCAGCGTCATCTCCTCCGGGTCCAGGTCGAGCCACTCGCGGAGCTGGTTATCGTAGCGTTCCTGGCGCGAGAGGTACTCTTCTTCTGTGACGGGGCCGACGGAGCGGTAGGGGATGGCGTCGTGTTCGCGCAGCCCTTTGCCCAGCCGCAGGTTGAAGACGCGCTGCAGGTTGTAGACGCGCTCCGACTGGTCGATGAGATCGTCGGCGGTGACGTGCTTGCCGGTAACGCCCTCGAAAATCTTGACGTAGTTTTGGACGTGGTGCGGGATCTTCTGCGGTTCGGCAGCCTCGGCGTTCTTGGGATGGACGACGTCGTTCCAGGGCAGCTTGCAGAAACCGCAGAGGCCGAACCAGGTGCGCCACATGGGGAAGTAGTGCAACGCCTCGGCCTTGTCCTCGAAGGTCGGTATCTCGTTGTTGACCATGTCCATGAAGATGAGCCAGGCCTCGTCGTGCTGCGGGCCTTTGTTGGTCAGCCCGTAGCCGCCCTGCTGCGCCAACGACTCCTTGGTCATGTACTCGGAGTACTCCAGGCCTTTGTTCTCCATGCCGATGTCCTCGACAAATCGGCGGTCGGCGCCGAAGTGCTCCACGAAATAGTCCTTCATCCGCCGGATGCCCTGCCCGAAGATCAGGCCGAAGCCCTCGCCGCGCGCCATCTGGTGCAGCACTTCCAGCGCAGCCTCCGCGTTGCCGAAGCGCAGCTCCAGCCCGCCGGTCTTCTCCTCGTCCAGGATGCCCGCTTCGTAGCACTCCATGACGAACGCCATGCCCGTGCCGAAGGAGATGGTGTCGATGCCGTAGGTGTCGCAGTAGAAGTTGACCTCCAACAGGTACCATGGTTCGAAGATGCCGCAGTTGGAGCCGCAGCCGGCGATAGTCTCGTACTCTGGCCCGTCGACGATGACCGTCTGTCCCTTGTACGGCCCGGTGCGGACCCGGTAGCCGTCCACGGCGTGGGCGCAGCTGACGGTGCAGCCGTACCAGCAGCCGTCGGGGAGGCCCTGCGTGTACCGTTCCTCCCAAACCTCGCGTTTGATTTTGTGGGCCTGGGGATGGCTGCCGAATTTGAAGTTGTGCACGGGCAGCAGGTCGTAGTCGTTCATGATCTCCACCAGGTACGACGTGCCGGTCTTGCGCATCTTGTTCTGCTTATCGTCGTAAGTAGCGACCTCTTTGTGCATCTCGGCGCCCACCTCGGCGATCAGCTCCAGGTCGGCGGGATGGTTGGTGTTGCCTTTGAAGGGCGGTGTGCGCACGATGAGCGCTTTGATTTTCTTATCGCGGAACACCGTGCCGATGCCGCCGCGTCCGGCCTGCTTGTAGCGCAGGTCCTTGCGCTTGCGGTCCCAGAGGCTGAAGTTGAGACAGCCCATGCGCGAGTGCTCGGCGCCCTCGCCGGCGCTGACGAAGGAGAAGAAGCGCTTTTCCCGCTCGCTTTCGGCAAAGTGCTCGATGATCCAGTGGCCCAGCTCGTGGGTGTTGGTGGGCGCGTCCTCCGGCGCTTCGATCACGCTGACTTTGCCCGCCGGTCCGTCGACGTAGACGAAGACGTCCTGATCGGCTTTGCCCTGCACCTCGATGGCGTCCCAGCCGGCGAATTTGAGGTAGGGGCCGTAGTGTCCGCCTACGTTGCTGTCGATGACGATCTCGGTCAGCGGGGAGATAGTGGCGGCGATGGATTTGCCGGAGCCGGGGTATTGGGTGATGCCGCCGCAGGGTCCCGAGGCGATGGTGATCTCGTTTTCGGGGTCGTTCCATTTGGTGTCGTCGTTGACGCCGTGCCAGAGCAGCCAGAGATCGAAGCCGCGCCCGCCGGTGAACTTCTCCTTCATCTCCTCGGTGACGGGTTTGCTTTTGATCTCTCCGCTGCCCACGTTGACGTAGAGCGTCTGATTGGCGTAGCCGCGCGCAATCTCTGGAACTTCGTACTCAAATTCTGATAAAACTGTGAGTTCTTCTTTGCCCATCATGCCTCCTTGGTTGGTCGGTTAGTCTGGTAGTCGTTTAGTTTGGTAGTCGCTTAGTCAGCTAGTCTTCTGGTCTGATGTTTTCGTGCGCCAACCTTTTCAGCGAACTGACCATGCGACTATGTGACTACCGGACTACTGGACTATCCGACTACTTGACTACCTGACTGCATTCCATAGCTCCGTCGAAACTTCGTCCACATCTACAATTTCCAGCGCGTCATTGGGACAGGCTGCGACGCACTGTCCGCAGGCGATGCACTTGAACGCGACGGCGTCAGCGGTGTCGAAGTACATCACGTCGTAGGGGCAGAAGCCGACGCAGGAGAGGCAGCCGACGCACTCGCGCTTCCGCACGCGCACGATGCCCTGTTTATCGTAGAAGAGCGCGTTGGTCGGGCAGACGTCGATGCATTCGCCGCACTGGATGCAGAACCTGGCGCTATAGCCGTCGCCTTTGGGCGCGATGCGGATGCTGGATTTGGTGACATCGGTGACTTTGAACCAGGTTCGGGCGCAGGTGACTTCACACTCGCGGACCCCCGCGCAGCGCTCTGGATTGAACTTCAGCACTTTCGTCATCTGCTTTACCTCCGTTGGATTGTGTGGCTCAACTTGTGCTTTAGGTGACGAATGGATTCGGTACAACTTGGTTGGCCTCCCTTTTTATTGTACCCATTCGTCGTGAAGATAGGAAGTTATAGATTCCACACATTTCCGCGCGTAGTTACACCATAGCAAACTCCCCCGTCGATGTGCGTCGGCGGGGGAGTGATCTTGTGGTGCTAGGTTACAGTTTGAGGTTGGGGAAGGCGTCCATGCCGGCGTAGACCCCTTGGTCACCCAGCTCCTCTTCGATGCGCAGCAGCTGGTTGTACTTGGCCACGCGGTCGATGCGACAGGGCGCGCCGGTTTTGATCTGGCCGGTGTTGAGCGCGACGGCCAGGTCGGCGATGGTGGCGTCGTCGGTCTCGCCGGAGCGGTGGGAGACGACGGCGGTCCAGTTGTGCTTGTGGGCCAGGCGCACGGCGGCGATGGTCTCCGTCAACGTGCCGATCTGGTTGAGCTTGATGAGCACGGAGTTGGCGGCCTTGGTCTCGATACCCTTCTTGATGCGCTCGGTGTTGGTCACCAGCAGGTCGTCGCCCATGATCTGAATCCGGTCGCCCAGGCGCGTCATCATCAGGCGGAAGCCGTCCCAGTCGTCCTCATCCAGGCCGTCCTCGATGCTGATGATAGGGTACTTCTCCACCCAGTCGGCGTAGAAATCGACCATCTCCTCGCTGGTGAGCACGCGCCCTTCCTTGGCGAGGTTGTACTTGCCGTCCTCGTAGATCTCGGAGGCAGCGGGATCCATAGCGATGAAGATGTCCTCACCGGGAACGTAGCCGGCTTTCTCGACCGCTTCCAGGATCACCTCGATAGCTTCCTCGTTGGTCTTGAGACTGGGTGCGAAGCCGCCCTCGTCGCCCACGCCCACGCCGTAGCCCTTGGCCTTGAGCACGTTCTTGAGCGTGTGATAGATCTCAGCGCCCCAGCGCAGCGCCTCGGAGAAAGTGGGCGCGCCCGCAGGCATGATCATGAACTCCTGGAGATCGGGGCCATCGACGGCGTGTTTGCCGCCGTTGAGGATGTTCATCATCGGCACGGGCAGCGTGTGCGCGTAGACGCCGCCGATGTAGCGGTAGAGCGGCAGGCCGAAGAAGTTGGCCGAGGCCTTGGCGATGGCCAGGGAGACGCCCAGAATCGCGTTGGCGCCCAGTTTCGCCTTGTTGGGTGTGCCGTCGATCTCAAGCATCAGCTCGTCGATGCCTTTCTGATCGGCGGCGTCCATGCCTTCCAGCTCGTCCGCGAGGATGGTGTTGACATTCTCCACGGCGTTGAGCACGCCCTTACCGCCGTAGACGTCCTCGTCGCCGTCGCGGAGCTCCAGCGCCTCGTGTACGCCGGTGGAGGCGCCCGAAGGCACGGCCGCACGCCCCAGCGTCCCGTCCATCAGGATCACGTCCACTTCCACGGTGGGATTGCCGCGCGAGTCTAAAATCTGGCGGGCAATAATCTCATCAATAATGGTCATATCGAACCTCCTTAAGGTTTGAATGGTTTTGCAGCAGCTACGCACTTGATGATACATCAAAGTTAGGGCGAGGCAACCAGTACCGCAGATGATGGGCAAATAAAGCGGTTTTAGGGTGGCTCGGGGGCCATTGTCGGTTTCCAATCGTGCTTGTCCTATGCATTAACCCAGGGCATATGGTCCTCAGATTCATGTACTGTTACGGCAACGTGACCGTGCCCAGCGATACCATATCCGCGCCCGAGGGCAGCGTGTGCCGTTCACCGGTCGCCGGATCATAGAGCAGCGCGAAGAGTTTATACGTACCCGGCGGCAGATCCACCGGCAGGGGGAGCGCGTAGCGGTTGGGCAACACCTCGCCCGTGGGCAGCGACGGCAGCCTCCAAAACGGGCTGAGCAGGGGTTCGTCATGTTGCGTGAGGGGTTGTTCGCCGGCCTGGCGGACCAGGTGCACGGCGCCTATCAAGGACTGCGATTGCGGCCTTTCCACCTTCCAGAAGAGCGTCACGGGTAGCAACCCCTGATCTGGCGCGTGGACGCTGGCGCCGCGCAGCGTCAGGCCGCCTGTGAAGTGTGCGTCCAGGGGGATCTCCGGTTTCAAGGGTGAGACTTGAGCGTCCGTCGGCAGCTCGTAGGCGAAAAGTCGCAGCTCGCGGCTGTAAAGTATCTCGGTGCGGCGCCCGCCGGCCTGCTCCAACGTGGCGATCAAAACCTCCCCCGGATCGACGGCATCGTCCTGGTAGAGCAACAGCCAGCGCCGGCCGCTGCCCGCAGTCAGCAGCTGCGCCGCCGTCTCGGGCTGCAAACGGTCGCCGATGTAGGGGCCCTGGATGAAGGGCACCGTGGTCTGGTAACTGGTGAAGGCGTGCATTACGTGCGCAGCGGCGACGATGCAGCGATCCTCGGGCTTCGCCAGCCGGTTGAGCATGCCCACGGCGAAGCGAAAATCGGGGTGCCAGAGGGTGCGGTCGGCGCGCACGATCTCCGTGGTGCGGGCTGCGTTCCAAAGTAGCGCGGGGGCGACGAGCAGCGTCAGGACAACGCGGGCCACGTGCGCACGTCCCAGCCACGTCAGCGGCAGGGCGACCAACGCTGTCAGCCCAAGTCCCAGCAGCGGAAGCGCCCAGACGAGATAACGCACGTGATCGACGGGACGGAGTTGCCAGAAGGCGAAGGTCGCTGCCGCGCCGACGAACCACGCGCTGCCCATCACGCCGCCACGTCGCACATCCCCTATCGTCAGCAGGAGAAGGCCCAGGGCGCCGGCCGCCAGCGACGCGTAGCCCCAGGATGGGGAGGGCGCTGCGTCCGGCGGCAGCAGGAATTTATGCGCCGTCAGCAGTTCGGGCCCCAGCTCGTGAAGAAAGCGGGAGAACGACGGAGACGCGGCCGTTCCGAAGCTCTCGAAGCCCATGGTCACCTGGAAGGCGTAAAGCCCCCAGAGCAGCGCCGGGACGAAGGGTGCAGCGAAGTAGGGGAGCGTGCGCCACCGTCGGCGCGTGACGAGAAAAGCCGCCAGGGCCGCGCCTGCCAGCGGGAAGAGTGAGAAGTAGTGCGTCAGCAGAGCACAGGCGCCGCCAACGATCCAGAGCGCGCCTCT
The DNA here is from genome assembly GCA_049975525.1 of Anaerolineae bacterium. GTDB lineage: Bacteria > Chloroflexota > Anaerolineae > B4-G1 > SLSP01 > G713. Next base: position 23,883 of record JBNGCW010000022.1, on the reverse strand, counting down.
CTCTGCGATGAGGCCGTAAAGCGCCAGCAACAGCCAGAGGATCCACAGCGTATACAGGCGGGCGTCGCGGGCGTACCAGAGGAGGGTGGGGTGCAGCGCCAGGGCGAAGAGCAAGAGGGAGCCGCCACGCAGACGGAGTTTTCGCGCCAGCGGCGTTACCACACTCAGGGCCAGCAGTCCGGCGACGACGCTGGGGAAGCGCAGCAGGAACTCCAGGCCGGTCGAAGGCTCCAATCCGGGTCGAAAACTGCGGACGCGCAGTAAGACGCTCCACAGTTTGAGCAGCGCGTGGTAGAGTGGCGGATACGGCTGTTGCGTGCGCAGCACCCACAGACTGCGCGCCACGCTGTGGCCCATCACCAGATCCGCGTTGAAGAGCTCGTCGTACCAGAAGCTGGGGTCGCCCAGCCGCCAGAGCGCCATTGCCCAGAAAAGCAGCAGTGGCACGAGGATCTCCAGGCGGAGAGGTCGCACGTTTTGGAAGCGCCGCTGTACGCTGTTGTTTTTATCTATAGATCTCAATGATGACTCCACCTCGGTGCCTTTTTCTTCGTAAGTGCATCGCACCGCTGAAAAAAGGTTTTTCAGTAGAGAAAGGGATACTATATGTTGTGGTTGGGCGCAGCTCAACCACAACATATACCCCATATTTTCTTTGGCCGACCCTTTTTTCAGGGCAGCTAACGGCTACAAATCGGATTTCTCCAAAACTCACCCCTCCATGTGGGAAAATTTGCGGTCAAAATCACCGCATATAGGAGGCAACCAGAAATCCGATTTTTCCCGCCCCGTGTTAATGATGCTGGTTTACATGGACAACATTATATCAAAAACGCTTCATGTTTCACGCGCTATCTTTTCTCCCGCTCATCCATTCTTCGTTCTCGGTTAGCTCATGCTATACATGCGCCGAATTTCCACTATAATATACAATATAGTCGTTAAACAAAATAGGAGGCAACGATGCAGATGTCCTCGCTGTTGATCCAGGGTGGTACGGTTGTTACGTCACAGGGAATGTACGAAGCCGACGTGCTGGTGCAGGATGAGGTCATCCAGGCTATAGGACAGGAACTGACGGTGCCCGATGAGGGAGACGTGATCGAGGCGGCTGGGTTGTTGGTGTTGCCGGGCGTCATCGACGCGCACACCCACATCCAACTCGACACGGGCATCTATCAGACGCCGGACGATTGGCTGATGGAAAGCAAGGCTGCGGCCTTCGGCGGCGTCACCACAGTCATCGACTTCGCCACGCAGTTTGAAGGGCAGACGTTAGAGGAGGCGGTCGAAGCGCGGCTGACGGAGGCGGCGCCCTCGGTGATCGATTACGCCTTCCACGTAATGATCACGGACATCGCGCCGGGGGAAGAGGACCGCCTGGGCATCCTGCCAGAGCTGGGCGTACCGAGCATCAAGCTCTACACGACCTATCGCCCCAACTACTATGCCGACGACGCCACGATCCTGCGGCTGATGGAAGCCGCGCGGCGCTACGGGTTGATGACCTTGGTGCACTGTGAGAACGACGCGCTGGTCACGGCGCAGACCGAGGCGCTGGTCGCGGCGGGAAAGACCGGGTTACGCTATCATGGCGCGGCGCGTCCTGCGCTGGCCGAGGAGGAGGCGGCCGCGCGCGTGCTCTTCCTGGCGGCCGCGGTGCAGGCGCCCGTCGTCATCGCGCACAACTCCACGGCGCGCACCTCGGCGCTGGTTGCCGAGGCTCGTGCCCGAGGTCAGGTGGCTTACGCCGAGACCGCGCCTCAATACTTACTCCTTGATAACGGGCTTTACGCAGGTAGTGAACCCTGGCGTTATATTCTCCAGCCGCCGTTGCGGGATGCGGCGGAGAAAGAAGGTCTTTGGGAGCTGGTGAGTCGCGGCGAGATCGACATGATCATCACCGACCACTGTGACTACAGCAAGGCCCAGAAATTGGCCCACGACGACTTCACCAGGACGCCCGGTGGTCTGCCGGGTATGGAGACGCTGCTGCCGCTGATGGCGACCTACGGTGTGGACGCCGGGCGTATTGGGTGGCCTGACCTGGTCCGTCTGCTGGCCGAGAACCCGGCGCGGATCTACGGCCTCTGGCCGCGCAAAGGCGTGCTGCGGCCGGGCGCGGACGCGGATCTTGTGCTCTACGATCCCGCCGTCTCCGGTGTCATCACCGCCGACGACTTGCACACCCTCGCCGGGTACACGCCTTACGAGGGGATGCGCGTGAAGGGCGCCGTGATCACGACCATCCGCCGCGGCGAAATCCTTGTCCACGAGGGCGAGTTCCTGAGCGAGGAGGGCAGCGGTGTCTTCCTGCCGCGCTGACGGACGCATTCAGTAGCCAGCAGCAAGCCTATATTGTGGGACATGGAGGATAACCATGATACCGATCAAGCCGTCTGAGATCACGCCGGAGCGGGTCTACCTCTCGCGGCGCCAGTTTATCAAGAGGATGGGATTGGCGACGGCGGGCGCGGCGCTGTTGGCGGCCTGCGGTCAACGGCCCGGGTCACAGCCGACCGCCGAGGGGGGCGCGAAATCCGGCGTGACGCCGACGGCGCCCTCTACGTTCCCGACGCGGGACGCCGAGACGGACGAACTCGGTGCGCCGTTGACACCCTACGACGCCATCACGGGCTACACAAATTTCTACGAGTTCTCGTTGCAGAAGGAAGCAGTCGACGAACTGACGGCGGGTTTTCAGACCTCGCCGTGGACGGTGGAGGTGGGCGGGCTGGTGAACAACCCGCGCACTTTCGACCTCGACGATCTACTCAAATTCGAGCAGGAGGAGCGCGTTTACCGGATGCGCTGTGTCGAGGCGTGGTCCATGGTGATCCCCTGGGTAGGGTTTCCGCTCAAGCGTCTGCTGGACGAGGTCGAGCCGACGTCGCAGGCCAACTACGTGCGCTTCCAGACGCGCCTCGATGACACGCAGATGCCCGGAGTGAGCAACCGCGCCTTCCCCTGGCCCTACGTCGAAGGGCTGCGCATGGACGAAGCGCTGCACGATCTCACCCTCATGGCGACGGGACTCTACGGCAAGCCGCTTCCGCCGCAGAACGGCGCGCCGCTGCGTCTGGTCGTCCCGTGGAAATACGGCTTCAAAAGCATCAAGTCCGTGGTGAAGATCGAACTGGTCGAAGAGATGCCGACGACGTTTTGGATGGCGGCCGGGCCGACGGAGTACGGCTTCTGGGCCAACGTCAACCCGGAGGTCGATCATCCGCGCTGGTCGCAGGCGACCGAACGCCGCATCGGGGAAAACGAGCGCATCGATACACTCTACTTCAACGGCTACGCCGATGAAGTCGCCGATCTCTACGACAATCTCGACGACAGAAAGTGGTACTTCTGAGATGAAATGGCTGAGGGCGCGCTGGCTGCGCGTCTTGACGTACGTGGGGGCGTTGACGCCCCTGGTCATCTGGGGGTGGCAGCTCGCGCAGGGACGCTTTTTCGACCCGGTGACGGCGCTCATCGGGCGGACGGGCACCGCCGGTCTGATCTTACTGCTGCTCACCCTGGCCTGCACGCCCATCCATTTGCTCTTTGGGTTCAAGCGGATGCTGCGCGTGCGGCGTGCGTTGGGGCTTTACACGTTTGCCTACGTCACGTTGCACCTGTTCATCTTTGCCGGATTGGACTATCGTTTGGATTGGCGTCGGTTACGCACGGCGATCTTCAATCAGCCTTACGTTTTGGTGGGGTTTGCTGCCTTTCTGCTGTTCCTTGTACTCGCCGTCACTTCGACCGATCATTGGCAGAAGCGGCTGGGCAAACGATGGCAGTCGCTTCAGCGTCTCATCTACGTCGGAGCCGTCCTGGATATCATCCATGTGATGTGGCTGCGAAAGAATATCTGGGAGCCCTGGCCCTATCTCTTGATTCTGGCGGTGTTGCTGATCATCCGGGTGCCCGTCGTCAGCCGGTGGATCGAGGGCGCACGCCGTCATCTGGATGATCAGGGGCCGTTGCTTGGCGGCTGAGGTGGCCTTATGAGACGAAGCATGGTGAAGAACGGTAAACATTGCCGCTGGTTGATCGGGTTGGTGCTGTTGTTGGTCGGTGTGGGTTGGCCCGCTCATCTCTGGGCGCAGTCGGGCACCGTGCACACGGTGCAGGAAGGCGAGAATCTCTTTCGCATTGCACTGCGCCACGGCACGACCGTCGATGCGATCATGGAGGCCAACGGACTGGTGAGTCACACCATCCGCGTGGGACAGGAGCTGGCCATCCCCGACGTGGAACCCATGGAGGTCCTAGAGTCGACCTCGGCGAACCTCTCGTATGTGGTAGAAGCGGGCGACACGTTGAGCGCCATTGCCTGGCGCTATGGGTTGACGGTGCAGGCGCTGGTCGAGGAGAACGGCTTGACCAGCGTTTACCAGATCTATCCCGGTCAGCAGCTCAAACTTCCGGGCGTCCCGCCGGCGCCGGATGCAGAACCGGAGCCGACCTCTGGCGCGCAGAGCGAGCCTGAGACCGAACCCGACGCTGAAGAGACGTCCGCACCGGAGACGTACACAGTCCGCGCCGGGGATACGCTCTTCAGCATCGCCCGAAGGTTTGGAACCGACGTCGCCACGCTCTCCGCGCTCAACGGGATCTCCAACCCGGCGCACATTTACGCAGGACAGAAACTGCGGCTCTCCGGCGATGTGCCCGCGCCTGCTACGGCAGGCGGGTGGGGCGGCAAGCGCATCGTCGTTGATATCTCGGAGCAACACCTCTACGCTTACCAGGGCGACCGGCTGATCTATTCCTTCGTCGCCTCGACGGGCCAGGCGCCGACTTACACGAAGACAGGGCAATTTTACGTGCAGAGCAAGATCCCCAATGCCTATGGCTCGGCCTGGAACATCTGGATGCCTCATTGGCTGGGCATCTACTGGGCTGGCTCGACGGAGAACGGCATTCACGCGCTGCCCATTTTGCCCAGCGGCGAGACGCTCTGGGCCGGCTACCTCGGCACGCCTATCTCCTACGGCTGCGTCGTCCTGGGCACCCACGAGGCCAGCCTGCTCTACCGGTGGGCCGAGATCGGCACGCCCGTATCCATTCGATACTGATGCTGGAATCTGGATGCTGGCGCGTCATCGGCTGACTTTTCCATTTGTCATTTTGCATTTATCATTCACGAATCTCCCGGAGATTTCATGGACATACTCTTGCTTATTGTTGGCGTTCTCATTGGTGCGACGGTCGTTTTCTTCTGGATGCAGAGTCGGCAGGAGGCGCGTCTGGAAGCATTGCGCGCAGAGTTGATCGAGGCGTACGAAGCGCGGGCCAAAGCGACGCAAGCGCACCTGATTCAGGAGTACGAGGCTAAAATCCAGGAGCTGAAAGCGACGCAGAGCGAGCGCATCAAGGAGGCGCGTCAGGACAGCGCCGACCGCAGTCGCGCCGTGCTCAAGGGCCGGATGGCGGAACAGGTCGCGCCGTTGTTGCCCGGCTTCGATTACTGGCCCGCCGACGCGCGCTTTCTGGGCAGCCCCATCGACTATATGATTTTTGACGGTTACTCGCGCGTGCGCGACAAGATCACCAACGGAGACGCCATGGAAGTCGTGCTCCTGGATATTAAGCGCGGCAAGGCCCGGCTGAGCCATGCCCAGCGCCAGATCGCCCGGGCGGTTGAGGAAGGGCGGGTGCGCTTTGAGATCGTGCGCATCTTCGATGACGGCGAGGTCAAGAAACATACGTGGCGTCTGCGAAAGAACAAATCCGAAAAATGACAAATGACAAATCCAATTGCTTAGAGGGGAGGGGACGATGACTTTGACGATGATGAGCACCATCACGTTGAACAACGGCGTGGAGATGCCGCGACTGGGCATCGGCACCTGGCAGATCCGCGATGGTCGCCCGGTGCGGCAGGCGCTGGCGTGGGCCTTTGAAGCGGGCTACCGCCACATCGACACGGCGGCGATGTACGGCAACGAGCGCGGTGTCGGTCAGGCCATCCGCGAAAGTGGCCTGCCGCGTGAAGAGGTCTTCGTCACCACCAAGCTCTGGAACACGGATCACGGTTACGATAACGCGCTACGCGCCTTCGACGAGAGCCTGCGACGCCTGGGCCTGGACACCGTCGATCTCTACCTCATCCACTGGCCCGTCTCCGGGCTGCGCGCCGAGACCTGGCGTGCGCTGGAGCGGATCTACGAGGAGGGGCGCGCCCGCGCCATCGGTGTGAGCAACTACACCATCCGTCACCTGGAAGATCTGCTGAAGACGGCCAATGTCGCGCCGACCGTCAACCAGGTGGAGTTCCATCCCTGGCTCTATCAGAAGGAGCTGCTTGAGTACTGCAATGCGCATGACATCGTTCTGGAGGCCTACAGCCCGCTGACCAAGGGGCATCGCCTGAACGATCCCCGGCTGCGCGAGATAGCGGATAAGTACAACAAAAGTCCGGCCCAGATTCTCATCCGCTGGGTCCTGCAGCATGACATGGTCGTTATCCCCAAATCTTCGAATCCCGATCACATCCGCGCCAACGCCGAGGTCTTCGACTTCGAGATCTCCGAGGAGGATATGTACCGCATCGACGCCTTCGACGAGAATTACCACTGTACCTGGGACCCGACGGACGAGCCGTGAATGAACGTTCACCATCTCAACTGCGGCTCCATGCGCCCTTACGTCCCCAGGGTTCGCGGCGTGATCCATGCCTGCTGATGGAGACCAGCAGCAACTCTATCGTGAACACGGTGACGCGGTTGTGATGATCAGCAGCCACGGTCCCGCCGATATAAATTTAGTCCGGTCGTCGGATAATCTGATGGTCAGGTAGTCAAATGGTCTGGTGATCTCAGCGTTTTGACCGCTAGACCAAGTGACTACTTGACTACCTGACTATCGGACTACGTGACTCACTGACTACCTGACCACCTGACCAAACAAGGAGATGTTATGAAAGACATCATCGACGATCTAAAACGTTGGAAGGACGAAGGCAAGACCGAGATCGCGCTGGCGACCATCGTGGAGACGCGGGGGTCGTCACTACGGCCTGCCGGGACGCGCATGGCCATCAACGCCGAGGGCGACGTGGCGGGCTCCGTGAGCAGCGGTTGCGTAGACGGCGACGCCGTCGCCGAGATGGAGGCTGTGCTCCACGGCGACTTCAATCTGCGCCGACCCTTCTTCGGCGTGAGTGACGAGGAGGCCTGGAGCGCCGGGCTTTCCTGCGGCGGCGCCATCGACGTGCTGGTGGAGCGCTATCAGCCCATCTACGATGTGCTCATTGCCGAGATCGAGGCACACAACCCCGTCGGCTTTGCCACGCGCACCGACGCGCCCGTGCACCTGCTGCGCACCGCCGAGGGCGCGGTCCACGGCTCGCTGGGCGATCCCGCGTTGGACGCCGCCGTGCTGGCGGATATCGCCGAGCTCTGGCCCGGCCCCTACACCCATAAACGCGACTACGAGCAGGGCGAGGTCTTCGTCGAGGTCATCCCCGCGCCGCCGACGCTGCTTATCTTCGGCGCGACGGACATCGCCCAGCCTCTGGCGCAGATGGCTCAGATCGCCGGTTACCAGGTCGTTATCAGCGACGCGCGACGTGCGTTTCTCACGGAGGAACGCTTCCCCGGCTTCGATCTGCGCTTCGGCTGGCCCCAGGACATCTTCACGGCGGAGGATTTTGGGCCGGGGTGGGCCATTGTGGTCCTCTTCCACGACCCGAAATTCGACATCCCCGCGCTGACGTTGGCGCTCAACAGCGACGCCTATTACATCGGCTTTCTGGGCAGCCGTAAGACCCAGGCCGACCGCCGCACCGATCTGCTGGAGGTGGGCTTCACCGAGGATGACCTGGCGCGCATCTATGGCCCTGTGGGGCTCAACATCGGCGGCAAAGACCCGGCGCACATTGCGCTCTCAATCCTTGCGGAGGCCGTCGCCGTGCGTCACCGGCGCGCCGGCGGGATGATGAGCAAGCGCTAGCATCAAAACGACGGTTAACTCATTTTCGAGGAGGCACTATATGTGCGATGATCACGAGCGACCCTGGGAGCCTGAACCCATCCCGGCGGAGGCGTTTGATCAGGGGGATGGCTGGGTCAACATCAACCGGGCGCCCTACGACGAGATCTCCGGCGTGATCTACAAGCGCGCCGCCAACGTCAAGCGGGTGGCCTACACGCCGCCGGATCAATCGACATCGCGTCAGGGCGCGGGCCGGGCGGTGGTCCGATGGCTTTTCAGTGAGCAACCGGGGACGGAAGAGGGCTTGTTGGCGGGTGCAACCTTCACCTACCTCCACGACGTGACGTTGGATCCGACGGCGTCCACCGGCATGGCGGCCCATGCTGAGCAGCGTATCCTCTACGTCATCGCGGGCGACGGTATGCTCCACCATCGGCCCAACGACGGCAGCCCCATCGTCACGCGCCCCCTGCGCCCCGGCGATGCGGCGCTGATCCGCGCTGGTGAGCACCATCGCATTGCCAATGTCTCTGAAAAGGTGCTACGGCTGCTTATCCTGGGCCTCACCCTCCCGCCTCTTGTCTCTTGCTCCTCGCCCCCTGTCCCTTGTCCCGACTCATGATACGCTCAATCATCGTTGTTGGCGCTGGCGCCGCCGGCCTCGTAGCTGCCGGGCGTGCAGCCGAACTGGGCGCCGACGTGCTGCTGCTGGAAAAGACTGATGAGGCGGGCAAGAAGATCCTGGTCAGCGGCAAGGCGCGCTGCAACGTGACCAACGCCGCACCGCTGGAGACGTTTCTCAAGCACTACGGGGAGAACTGGCAGTTTTTGCGCAACGCCTACTATCGTTTCTTCCGCGATGAGTTGCTGGCGCTGCTGGCACGCTACGGGGTCGAGACCCAGGTAGAGCGCGGTGGGCGGATCTTCCCCGCGTCGGGGCGCGCCGTGGATGTGCGCGATGCGCTGCTGCGTTACGCCACGGAGCACGGCGTGGAGGTGCGTTATCGCATCGCCGTGGAACGCCTGTTGACCGGAGACGATGCCCTCTGGGGCGTGCGCACCCGTGAGGGGGAGACGTTGCCGGCGCAGGCCGTGATCCTGGCGACCGGGGGCGCTTCGTGGCCCGGCACCGGCTCCACGGGCGACGGCTACCGGATGGCGCGGGCGGTGGGACATACCATCGTGCCGTTGCGCCCGGCGTTGGTGCCGCTGACGGTGCGGGCGACGGCGCGGGCCAAGGCGCTCCAGGGCGTGAGCCTGCGCCATGTGCGCTGCACCCTGCTGGCGCGGGAGGAGGGTGGGGTGGAGCGCCCCATCGAGCCGCCGTACCCGGTTCCGCCGACGGGGGAGATGCTCTTCACGCACTTCGGCGTCTCCGGGCCGCTGGTGCTCACCCTCTCGCTGGCGGCGATCGACGCACTGCGTGCCGGTCGGCGGGTCTGGCTCTCCATCGATCTGAAGCCCGGCATGACGGCGGAACAGGTGCGCCGCCGGTTGCAACGAGAGTTTGAGGCGCACGCCAAGACCCATCTGCACAACCTGCTCCACGGCTGGATGCCCAACGCGCTGGCCGAAGAGCTGGTCAAGGTGAGTGGGCTAGCGCCGGATCGGGCCGTGCACACGCTGCGCGCCGAGGAGCGCGAAGTACTGGTGCAGCTCATCAAGGAGTTCCGCTGGGAGATCACGGGTTCCCTGCCGCTGGCGTCAGGAATGGTGACGGCGGGCGGCGTTGCGTTGGACGAGGTCGATCCGCGCACCTTTGCATCTAAAATCGTGGACGGACTCTACATCGTGGGAGAGACGCTGGACATCGCCGCCGACACCGGGGGCTACAACCTGCAGGCGGCCTTCAGCAGCGGCTATCTGGCGGGGGAGAACGCGGCGGGAGGATAGCCGTCCGCGCGGTGATCACTTGTCGTAGCGGGAACGGAGACCGCGGTCTTCACGCTCGTCCATGGAGCGTTTAAACTCGTCGAGCATCGCCACATCATGGCGGTACTGGAAGGGCCACATACTCTTCTGGTGGAAGAACGCCACGCGGTCCCCGTCGCTCAGCGCGTGATCCAGATCGGGCTGCAGGCCGGGCATGGCGCTCAGATCTCCGTTGATAAAGGTGATACCGCGCGCCTCGCCGGGCATCCCGACTTTATCCAGGAGCGCCTGCACGGTGCTGCCTTCCGGCAGTTCTATTAGCTTCTGCGCCGCAATGTTGTTGTCCTCTTCCACATAGCGGGCCAGCGGCCCGTACAGCCAGACTTCGATCTGCATACAGGCTCCTATCCGCCGCCGACGGGTGGGAAAATTCCGACTTCGTCACCGGGCTGCAATCGGTACATCTCGGCCCGGGCGCGCCCGTTGACAAAGGCGACCTTGGCCTCGCGCTCTCGAATGCCCAACTGCTCTATCAGATCCCGGATGGAGCTCTTATCGGGGAGCTCCACGTCGAAAGGCTCGCCGGCGCTTTCTCCATCCGGCGCATAACGCTGCAGCGTCGCAAAAAGCTTAACTTTGATTTTCATAGGGTCATCTCCTTTTCTAGCGTTATGATAGCATGGCCCTACTGTAAAACAAGACGAAGACCCGAGAAGCCAATGTGACTTCTCGGGTCCCGGTCAGGAAGCGACCAGCGCTTACAGCTCGCCGTAGACTTTGTCCAAGACCTCGTCGGGTAGGTCAGCGGTCACGTTGTGCGGGGGCAGTTTCTCGTACTCCATGAACTCGGGCAGGCGGTCGTCCTCGTTGGTCAAGCCGGCGGCCTCGTTAAAGGCCCGCTCACGCTTGAGGATCTCACCGCCCAGCTCCACCATCTCGTCTCCGGTCATGTCGGTGCCCAGCACCCCGTTGATCTCGTCGACCATGCCCTCGAAGCCGCTGGGGATGTCCAGGATGGCGAAGGCGATGAAGAGGCAGTGCCCGGAAGAGTCGATGAGCGCCGTGGTCTTCTGGAAGGCGCGGCTCAGATCGGCCTTGGCTTCCTCGGCCTTCAGCGGATCGGATTCACCGCCGACGCTGAGGATTTCGGGTGCGATGGTGTAGCCGGCGGTGTGATCGGCGCCCATGGTGCTGGTGGCGTAGGTCACGCCGATGCCCTTGACGGCGCGCGGTTCGTAGGCAGGCATCCCCTGTCCCTTGACGGCAGGGGCGCGCGGGTTGCCGAAAGCCTTCGCGGCGAAAGCCGTGCCGCCGCCCAGGATGCGGCCCAACGGCGTGCCTTCGCCCATCTGCTCCAGCAGATCGAGGGCGCCTTCGGCGTCACCGAACTCCAGAACGCCGGAGTCCATGGCCACGGCAACCACGTCGCCCGTCTCAATGGTGTCGAGACCGTAGGCATTGCACAGTTTCACCATCTTGCCGATGGCATCCAGGTCGTCGATGCCGCAGTTGGCGCCCAGCGCCCAGTCGGACTCGTACTCCACGCAGGAGGCGATCTCCTCGCCGTTCTCGTCGTAAAGCGTATTGGAGCACTGGATGATGCAGCCGGGGCTGCAGTTGTGGTTATAGAGCTCTTTACCCAGCCGCTTTTTGTTTGTCTCGAAGATGGCCTCACCGGCGATCTTCGCCGCGCCCTCGAAGCGTCCACTGCTGAAGTTGCGCGTGGGCAAGCCGCCCGCCTCGTTGAGAATGTTGATCAGCACGGCGGTGCCGTAGGAGTTCAGGCCGCCCTTGGGCTTGGTGATGGCGTGCTCCATCAGCGCTTCGCGCATCTTCTTGGCGCCTTCCTTGAAGCGCTTCTCGTCGGCGTATTGAACGCCGGGGGCGTCTTTGTCGTCCAGCACAATCAGCTTGAGGCCCTTGCTGCCCATGACGGCGCCCAGGCCGCCGCGCCCGGAGTAGCGGGTGGGCTTGTGCTTCATATCGTTGAAGGCGATGCCGGAGTTAGCGTAACCGAATTCCCCGGCGGTGCCGACGCCCGCGACATGGACTTTCTTGCCGAACTGCTCGTACACCTCTTCGTAAACGCCGTAGAGATCGCGGCCCGTGTACTCATTGGCGGGTGCGAACTCGACTTTGGGCTTACCCTCCTCCATGAAGATGTGGGCCATCCAGTAGTGGTCTTTTTCCTCGGGTTGCCCCTCGACGATGATGGCTTTGAGGTTCATTTTCGCCATGGCCGGGGCGAAGCTGGTGCCGGCGTTAGATTCCTTGATGCCGCCGGTGAGGGGGGACTTGCCGCCTACGGAGAGACGCGCGGAGGTGGGTGCCGAAGTGCCGGTGACGATGCCCGGCGCGAAGACCAGCTTGTTGTTCGGGCCCAGGGGGTGGCAGGTAGGTTTGACTTCTTCGTAGATGATGGTGGAGGTCAACCCGCGGCCGCCCAGCTTATGGTACTTTTCCGGTACTTCCTCCAGCTTGTATGAACGGTCGGTCATATTGAGACGCAAAATCCACATGGTACAGAACCTCCTTTGAATTATGGAACATGGTATCCGGGCGTGCCAGCCCACGCCCACGCCTGCTGACCGAAACCCCGTGGCTGGCGGGGCACAAGAAGAAGATCCGCTGGATCTCGGAAGCCTGTTGCGCGTCCGGGAGATCCAGACGGCGCTGCGTTGCGCCGGAGATCCCGGTGACAACGCATTCTATGCCAAAGCCCGTCAGGGTGCGCTCTCGACTGCCTCGTGCTGCGGAGGGAACCAAAAAGGAGGCAACCCCTCCTATCCATCAGGTTAGGATTGCCTCCTTTGCAAATACGGCAGGCGCGACGGTTTCGGTCACACCCTATCGCCCGTTGGCTTGATCGAACCATCTACGGGAGCCCGCTGTGGTTAATGGATCACCACAACTGTGGGCTTCTTTCTCCGTCACCCGCTTTTTTTGTTCGACGAAGTCAAGCCTTGGGTCGGAGGCAGGGAGCCTATTCACTCCCCTAATACATGATATATGAACTTTTTCTGCTTGTCAACAACGGCTGCACTGAAATAACCCCTAAAAGTAATTTCTCCAAAGCCTACCACTACATGTAGTAAAATTCGCGGTCACCCCTCTGAGTGTTGAGCATCAAGAAGTTCAGGTATGCTCGTTCGTAGTTACTGGGCGTTCGCTTATTTTCCGAGCCATTTACATTTAGGAAAGCAAGACAACCTCCTGTCGCGTCACCGTGAAGCATTCAGGTAGTGCCGTCGCTGCCTGTACTGTATCACAAAACGGCGTGAGAAAGTTCGTCCGGCGGCAGCGAGATCGAAGTCCATTTAACAAAATTTATATAAGACCTTGACAAGTTTAATAGAATGGGCTATAATATTATTGTTTGGGATTGAAGAATTAAAATTTCAAAGTGTGCGCTTGATTTATATGCTAACCTTTAAGGAGGCCAGATGCCACAGCAGAATGTCGGTGAGAGGATTTCCGAAAAATTAGCCCGCAGCCGCGAGAAATTAGAACGCCGTGTTGAGGAGACGCAGGCCAGGCTCTCCGAACTGCAGCCCGAGTTCGAGGCCTTGGCGGAGGAGCTGGAAGCGTTGGACGCCGAATTGGAGCAGGTCTCCTCCTCGGCGGATCCGGCGCGGTACGCGCGATTGGAGGTGCGCCGTGAACGACTGCTGGCGAAGCAGGAACGGTTGCAGATCCGTCAGGAGATTCTGGAGACCAAAATTCAGAGCTACCAGGAGGCGCTGACGCAGCTGAGACAGCAGTGGACCCGGATTCCCGGCCTGGCAACCCCGACACCCCGGCCCTCGGAGGGGGACCTGGAAGCGGAGCGGCGCAAGATCCTGGAGATGGTGGCTCAGGGGAAGATTTCGGCGGAGGATGCGGCCCGGCTCTTGGAAGCAATGGAGGAGCAGAAAGAGGCTCCCACGGAGGGGCCGCGTCCGCGTGTGGTCCACGTGCGCGTGAGTGATACGGAGAGCGGTCGGACGCGCGTCGACATCCGCCTGCCTCTGGAGCTGCTCAGGCGGGCGTTACGCGGCGCGCGGGCCTTCGGGCCGGATATCGACATCGCCGGCCTGACCTTCGATGTGCACGAGATGGAGGAGCTGCTCCGCGCAGGTGTAGAGGGGCATCTCATCGACATCGTGGACGATGAGGACGGTGAGCGCGTCGAGGTGTTCGTCGAGTAGAGCCGCGAAAGTGTGCCCCCGTTTCGGCGCAAGTGCGTTGCACCTGAGCCGAAACGGGCTTGTCGTGCGGCACGTAGGCCCGGGCTGCCCCTAAAATTTAGTCACCCTCCTGGTCACCTCATTCCGAATGAGCAAGTGGCGTCATTTGCCGGGCGCCTCGATGGCACGGTGGGAACACCGCGCCCTTGCTCGGCGCGACCCGTTGACGAAACCCACGCAACCCGCTGCTCACGTCATTCCGAGCGAATCGAGGAATCTCTCCTCTGCGACGTAGGGTTGCCATCGAGCGGGGGAGATGCCTCGACTTCCCTGCGCTGCGCTCCGTTACGCTCGGTATGACGAGGAAATAGTTTGTCCTATACTCAAACGCTTCTGCTCGTCGAGAATTATGCTATAATGGGGGTGTTGTGGAAGAAACATCTTTTCCAGCGGTGGTTCTTTAATGACGTGGGTGGGATGCGTACTCTGAGCCGGGTATCCCAACCCAGAGGGTAGTGATTACATCATTCAGGAGGCGTAAAATATGACAATCCACTTGTATCTCTCGTTGATCCCCGAAGCCCTCATTGCCTCAATGCTATCCCCCGAGGAATTCGGTGTTTACTACGCCGTGGGAAGCAAGAAGAAGTCCCGAGGACAGGCGATGTTCTTCGAGATCGATCCTGATTTCCGTCACGACGAGCTTCCCGTCGAGTCGGCTCTGGCGCGTTGTGTGCCTCACGATGACGGATCCCCCAAGGCTTCCGTTTACGTCGCTGTGTATCGCGTCTTGGAGCGGGTTCCTCTGGACGTCATGCAACGGCTCTATCTGGTCACTCAAGACGGGCGCACCTTGGGCCTGGATTCCAGCGATGAGTTCCCGGAGGAGAAGCCGGGGTTGCACCTCTATCAGGAGATCGCGCCGGTGCACCCTCTTGTGGTCAGTACCTACGGCCCGCGGGGGCTTTACGAGATGTTGGTGAAGCAGCCGAGGAAGGAGCTGCGGCTCCCCGCCATCTGCTTCGCCGAGCTGCGACTGGGTGAGCTGGCCGAGAATCCCGAATACGGCGCCGTGGGCGATCTGCCTTACAGTAACATCGATCACCTGCGGCAGTGTCTGGTGGATCTGCGCACCAAGACAGTGCACACCAAGATTGTAGACCGCATTCACCCGGCGACGTTCCCCTATCGCACGTTGAAAAGCGGCATCTTCGTGGGCAACGAGGAAGACTTCCTGTTTTTCCCTATGCTGTCCCGAGACGAGCTGCGGGCCCATCACTATCGCTGGTGGCGCTCCGCCAATATGTGAAGAGGGCCGCAAGGCAGGAAGTATGACGTCGGGTCACGACCCGGTAACAGCGCGCAACAGTTTCCCAATCCTCCTTGATGAACTCTGAGGAAACAGGGTGTGCGTGTAGAGCGCGTAGGGCGCTTTCAGTTGCAAAGGCTCGAGCCCATTTTCGTCGCCCGACGGAGATGGTCTGGAGCTTCGTTTAGGGTCATTCACGATCACCTTTCATCGCGTGGAGGCAGATAAACATGGAACATATATGGCTTTACGTCAGTTTGGTCGCCGGCCTGATTTCGGTTGGCGCCGCTGTATGGTATTATCGCTGGGTCACCCGTCAAGATCCGGGGACAGAGCGTGCGCAGCAGGTTGCGGAGTGGATCCGTCAGGGTGCCATCTCCTATCTCAAAAGGCTTTACACGGCCCTTATTATGGTTGCCGTAGTTCTGGCGATTATCATCGCCTTGGTCTTCGGCATGTCGGCTGAATCGGTCGCCTATGGGCTCCAGATGGCCGGGGCCTTTGTGACGGGTGCGGTTTTCTCCGCCATCGCCGGCTATATGGGCATGACCATCGCGGTATCAGCGAATGTGCGCAGTGCGACCGCGGCCAACAAGGGGTTGAACCCGGCCTTCAACGTTGCCTTTAAGGCTGGGTCGGTCATGGGGTTGGCCATGGTCGGGATCGCCGTCGTCGGCATGAGTGTCATCTTCTTGTTGACCGGCGATCCCAACATCGTGCTGGGCTTCAGCTTTGGTGCATCGGCGCTGGCGCTGCTGGCGAAGGCCGGCGGCGGCATCTACACCAAGACCGCCGACATCGCCGCCGACCTGGTGGGCAAAGTCGAGGTTGGCATCCCTGAGGACGACCCGCGCAATCCCGCCGTCATCGCCGACAACGTGGGCGACAACGTCGGTGACATCGCCGGCATGGGCGCGGATATCTTCGACAGCTACGTCGCCAGCTCGGTTGCCGTGATGCTGCTGGGTTACGCACTTCCTAATGTCAGTGGCGCGGTGCAGATGAAGTACACGATCTTCCCGCTCATCATCTGTACGTTGGGTATTGCCGCTTCCTTGATCGGCCTGCAGTTGGTACGCGTGGGGAAGGGCGGCGATCCGGGCAGAGCGCTCAACAGCGGGACGATCATCACCACCGTGATTTTCGCGGTCTTCGCGGCGATCATCGTCTTCCTGGGCGATTACGACATCAGCACGCTGTGGGCGACGTTAGCGGGCTTGATCACCGGTGTTATTATCGGCTTCACCTCGGATTACTATACGGGCGATGGCAAGCCGCCGGTGGTTGAGACCGCCAAGGTCTCCGGCTCCGGCGCGGCCATCAACATCATCACCGGCTTTAGCTACGGCCTGGTCAGCATCGTGCCGTCCATCATCGGCATCGTGGCTGCCATGTTGATCTCCTACTTTGTCGCCGAGAGCTCCGACGTCATCAGTGGCGTCTACGGGGTCGGCATCAGCGCCGTCGGCATGCTCTCCATCAGCGGCATGATCGTCTCCTCGGACGCATACGGTCCTATTGTGGACAACGCGCGCGGTATCGCGGAGATGGCGGGCATGCCCGAAGAGGTCATCGATACCACCGACGTGTTGGATGCGGCGGGTAACACCGCCAAGGCCATCACCAAGGGCTTCGCCATCAGCGCGGCCGCGTTGACGGTGCTGGCGCTCTTCGCCGCGTACTCCAGCGAGGTGGTTAACGCCATGCGCGAGATGGGCAGTACCATCACCGAGCTTTCCATGGGCCTGCAGGATCCGCTGGTCATCGCGGGGATTTTCCTGGGTGCCATGACACCGCCGCTCTTCAGTGCCTTGACGATGCTTGCGGTAACGCACAACGCCTTTGACATGATCGCCGAGATTCGCCGTCAGTTCCGCGAGGATCCGGGCATCCTGGCCGGCACGTCTACCCCCGACTATGAGAGCTGTGTCTCCCTGGCGGCCCAGGGCGCACTCACCTCTCTGATCTGGCCAGCCTTCCTGGCCGTCCTGCTGCCTTTGATCGTCGGCTTCATCATGGGACCGGAGGCACTGGGCGCGTTCCTCGGCGGTGCGATCTTCACCGGTATCATCTTCGCGCTGCTCATGGCCAACGCCGGTGGCCTCTGGGACAACGCCAAAAAGTACATCGAGAGCGGTTATTTCGGCGGCAAAGGGTCCGACGCGCACAAAGCCGGTGTCGTGGGTGACACCGTCGGTGATCCTTTCAAAGACACTGCTGGACCTTCGCTCAACACCTTGATCACGGTGATGTCTCTGGTCTCCTCGCTCTTCGCTCCGGTGATCGCGGCCATGCATCTCTTTGGAGGTTGACGCGGCGCTCTGGGCGGTTGACAGCGACGATATTTGAAGGGCAACGTTTGGCGGGCCGGGGGTACGTGACCCTCGGTCCGTTTGCTGTTTTGACGCAGGAGGTTATATGGAAGATACGGTGCAGTCTCTGCAGCGCCAGCTGACGCAGACCCGTCAGGCGCTTGACATTGTGTTGGCTTTGGACCGCGTGCGCGACAACGTCAACCACCCTTCGGTGATGTTGGCGGACCTGGTCGACGTGATGATGGCGCATTTTGAGGTGGAGATCGGGCAGCTCTACCTGCGGGAGCAGAATACGGGAGTGTTGGAGCTGCGCGTGTGGCGTCGGCGCAGTGGCGAGCGTCGCTTGCGCGCCGACGAACGGCTCCTCCCGCCGGCGACGCTGGACGATCTGTTGATTCACGAAGGGGTGACGTTGCTGCACGTCGAGGCCTCGACGCTGCACCTGGCCGCGCTTCCCCTCTGTATGCACGGGGAGCCTTTGGGGTTGTTGCTGCTCGCCCGGCGCTCGTGCCCCTTCGATGCTGCCGAGAAGGCGTTGTTGGAGACGGCGGGCAGGCAGCTGGACTCGGCTATCGTACAGGCGCGCCGGGCGCACGAGCTGGCCCAGCGCAACCGGGAGCTGGAGACCATCTACCGCGTGGATCGCCTGCGCGATCAGGGATTGCCTTTCGACGAGATGTTGAATCGCGTGTTGCACGAGCTGACGAAGACGCTGCAGGCCGAGATGGGCTTCGTGATGCTCTACGACCGGACGGGACGGAAGCTGGAGATGCGAGCTTGCACCCACGATCACTTGGCCCAGGCGCCGGTCGAGGAAGCGCGGCTGTGGCAGCTGGCCGAGGAAGCCGTACACGCCACAGAATTACGGTGCGCTGTCGTGGACGACGGCCGCTGTGACTTAATGTGCGTCCCGCTGATCCTGCGCGATGAGATCATCGGGGTCTTTGGAGTGGCAAAACATCGAGGACGCGCGGATTCTCTCGCCGACGAGCAGCGGCTGTTGAGGGCTATCGTCAGCCAGATGGATACGGCGATCTTGGAAA
Organism: Anaerolineae bacterium; assembly: GCA_049975525.1. Classification (GTDB taxonomy): domain Bacteria; phylum Chloroflexota; class Anaerolineae; order B4-G1; family SLSP01; genus G713. The sequence continues at coordinate 5,246 of JBNGCW010000022.1, read as the reverse complement.
GCCTGGAACGGCGTCGTTTGCGGCGGCTTCTGGGTCGCTCTGTCGATCCCAACGTCCTTTCACGCCTGCTGACCGAGCCCGACGTGGACATCCTCTCGGGGGAGCGCGTCCGCGCCACGGTGCTCTACGCCGATCTGCGGGGTTCCACACGGCTGGCCGAGCAGCTGGCGCCGGAACACCTGGTGGCTTACATCAACGACTACCTGAAGGAGATGACCGAGATTGTGCTGGCCCATCAAGGCACGCTGGACAAGTTCGTGGGCGACGAGGTCATGGCGCTCTTCGGCGTTCCCCTGGAGCAGGCCGATCACCCCCTGCGCGCCGTGCGGGTGGGCTTGGAGATGCGGTCGCGTCATCAGGAGTTGATGCGCGCATGGCAGGCGAAAGGTTTCCTCGTGGCGGATCTCGGCGTGGGCGTTGCCACGGGCGAGATGATCGTGGGGGAGATGGGGTGCAAGCGGCGTACCGACTACACCGCCATCGGGCGGGTCGTCAATCTGGGCGCCCGCATCTGCGCCCACGCCCGCCCCGGTCAGGTGCTCATCAGCGAGGCGACCTACCAGGCCGTCGCCGAACAGGTCGAGGCGGTGGCGCACCCTGGACTGCGGTTCAAGGGCGTGACGACGCCTGTCACCGTCTACGAGGTCTCCCGCTTGCGCTAGCTTGCGGGATTACACGTCGATGGCTATCTTCTGCCCGCTGCGGGCGCTCTCGAGGGCCTTGAAGACCATGGCCAGACTTTTCAGGTTATCCGCGCAATCCGTCTCCGGCGTCGCGCCCGCATCCAGGCAGTCCAGGAACTCCCGCAGAATGCTGGCGTGACCGTTGATCTTGCTCTCGTCCACCGCCTCCGGGACGTCCAGCGATTGGGTCTTTGAGAAAAACCCTCCGCTTTCCGTGACCACTTCGGCTATAAAGCCCTCCTCACCGTCCCAGGTGACGCTGCCCTGCTCGCCGATGACGCGCCAGACGCCGTTCCACGGTGTGCGCAGCCCTTCGGCGCACCAGCTGCCGCGATACGTGAAGATGATGTCCTCCGTCATCTCAAAGACGGCCACAGCCGAGGCGTCGTGTGCGTACCAGGAACCGGGCGGGTTCCACTCGTGGCAGAACACCGTCCGCGGATCCGCGCCCGTCAACATGCGGGCCGCGTCGAAGGTGTGGATCGCCATATCCAGCAGCAGGACGTGCTCCATCCGCTCACGGAAGCCGCCGAAGTGCGCGCCGACGAAGAAGTCGCTGTGCACCGTTGTAATCCGTCCCAGGGCACCCGAGGCCAGGAAACGCTGCAAGCGGCGAGGGCCTGCTCGATAGCGGTAGTTTTGGGTGACCGCGCACTGCCGGTCGGCGCGTTGTGCGGCGGTCACAATCTCCTCGGCGTGCGCCAGCGAGTCCGCCAGCGGCTTCTCCCCCAGGACGTGACATCCGTGTTTCAGCGCCGTTAGCCGGACGATGTGGTGGGCCTCCGGCGTGGTGCAGTCGAAGACGACGTCGGGACGCGCGGTTTCCAGCGCCGTCCTCAGGTTTGTGGAGACGAGGGCGCCGTGCAGGCCGTACTCGCCGGCGCGCTGAGCGGCTCTCGTTTCGTCGAGGTCCACCAGGCCGACGATCTCCAGATCCGGCAGCGTTTGCGCCGCTTCGAGCCAGACGCTGCTGATGCTGCCGCAACCTGCGAGCAGAGCGCGGTGGCGGCTAGCCATCGGTTGCCTCTGGGGACTCCGCCTCTTGGGCTTTCAGTTGGGGGAGTGGGCGGTATGTCGCCAACTCGCGCTGCAGGACGACGCGGCCACGCTGCCGGCGAACCCAGAGCATGGTCAGCAAGCTGCCCACGGTCATGGCCGCCAGGCCCAGTAACCCGGCCTCCGGGCCGAAAGCGCCGCCCGTCCAGAGAGCGGGACCGCCCTGTTTGACGGCGATGAAGGAGACGGCCGAGGGCCCACCGCTGACGGGGAAGCCGAAGACGTTGCCCTGGAAGAAGTTCCAGGTGATGTGCAGACCGATGGGGATGGCCAGTTCGCCGGTCAGCACGTAACCCAGGCCCAGAAACAGCCCCGCGATGACGAGGTTGACGGTGCTCATGAGGCTGGCGTTGGGGTTGGCCGCGTGTAGGATCCCGAAAAAGGTGGAGGAGAGCAGCCAGGCGGCGGCGATGGCGCCCCGGGGGCCGAACGCGCCCCGGAAACCCTCGGCCAGGTTCTGGAGCTGGTACCCTCGGGAGAAGAGCTCCTCGTAGAAGCCCACGCTCAGATACGTCACCACCTGGAAGAGAATGGCGCCGGCGAAGGAGAAACCGGCTCTGCTGACGTGCAGTGTGCCGACGACCTCCACCCAGCCCAGGGTCCACTCCACCAGAAAGATGAGCGCCATGAGCAGCGCGCCCAGGCCCAGGCCGAAGCCCAGATCGCGCCACCAGGTGGCCTCCAGGTGGAACCCGAAGTCGGCGAAGGGGCGACGGTCGACGAACCGCCCGGCCACGACGACGCTCAGGAGTATCATTCCCAGTGTCCCCAGGCTGGAGAGCATCATGAGCGCAGGCCGCTCCATCGTGAGCGCCACCGAGCCCGGAGAGGGGAACGATTCCTCCGTCAGCCCGCCCGCCGTGCTTTGGATGACGCCGATGATGGCTGTCAACACGCCGAAACAGACAAGCCCCAGCACAATGAACATCAATTGCGCCAACAGCCGCCAGGCGGTGCGCAGCCGTCGTTCCGTGGGGTTCCAGAAAACTGCTTGGATTGTCTCCATAGACGTTCTCCTCAGGATGGGGTCTTGTGTCGTAGCGAACGGAGCATAAGGTACACACCGACGAGGATCAGTACCACGGGGGTGACGAAAGCCAGGATCTCGGCGGAGGCCGCCGCGATGATCAACCCGATCAGCACCAGGACACCGGCGGGGATTAAGGCCCAGCGCTGGTGCCCTTCGCCGGTGGGTAGCAGATAGAGAAGAGCGAAGGTCAGACCGAGCCCCAGCATAAACACGCCTCCGGTGAGCTCGTCCCCTGCCGTGGCAGCAAATACGCCCTCGCTAAGCAAGATCACCGCGGTCAGAGTGAAAAGGACGCCGCCCGGGATAATGGCCCACCACTCGGTTCCGCCAGTGATGAGATAGATCAACCAGAAGGCCAGGCCGATCGCGCCCATGAAGATGGCGGCACCCAGTGTGTCTCCGAGCGCGGGGAAGAGCGTTTCCACCACGAACAAGGCGCTCAGCCCCAGCAACGTCAGCCCGGGGATGATGGGCCACCATTGGCCGCGGCCGGTGAAGAGATAGGAGAGGAACCCCACGCCGCCCAGCCCAAAAAGGCTCGCCCAGATGAGGGGCTGCGCAGAGGGGATGAGATTGAAGTTCATCAGGAGAAAGATCACGCCTCCGAGGACGAGCAAAAGTCCCAGGATCACGCTTGAGAACTTGTTCCGCATGTTGACCTCCTTTCTTGCGAAGGTTGACTCATCTGAAAAAAGGTTTTTCAGGTGAGAAAGGGATACTATATGTTGTGGTTGGGCGCAGCCCAACCACAACATATACCCCATATCTTTCTTTGGCTGCCCCTTTTTTCAGGGCAGCCAAGGTTGATTCTACCGAAAAAGTCCTTCTGACCACAAAGGGCACTAAGGACACCAAGAAAATTAATGTTATGGCTTAGTTGGATTATGCAATAATCCAACAAGAGCGTTTTTACTTAAAAACGCCCTAAAATTCTTAGTGTGCTTTGTGTCCGTGGTGGTTTTTTCAGTGCAGCCGATGGGGCGAGCTCATTGCGTCAACAGCGTGCGCGCCTCCTCCGACGTCATGGGCTCCCCGGCCTTGATCCGGTCGTCGAGCTCCTTGGCCAGCGCTGCATGACCGATGACGATCGCGCCAACCGGCTTCTCGTCTTTGAGCACGATCTTCGTGTAGCGATGGGTTTCGGCTTCCACGTGACGCAGCTCTGTGAAGCCCGCGCCCTCTTCGGGATGCACCTCACCGATGGAGTCGACGTCGATGCCCACCACCTTGAGCGATGTCGCGGGGGTGACCGGTTCGTAGAGAGCCTCGTGGCCCGCCATGTTGGCGGCGGCGACCTGCCCCTGGGCCTGCGCGGGTGGCACGATGGCCCAGCTCTGACCCATGCAACGGGCGGCGTCACCGGCGGCGAAGACGTCCGGGGCACTGGTCTGCATCCGTCGATTGACTACGATGCCCCGATCGACGTCCAGCCCGGCCTCCTCGGCCAGGTAGGTGTTGGAGCGGACGCCTGTCGCGATGATCACGATGTCGGCGTGAAGTCTCTCCTCGCTGTTGAGAAGCACACCGGTCACGTGCGCGTCTCCCTGGATCTGCCGGGCGCTGGTGCCGAGCCGCACGTGGTAGCCCTGCTGCTCGACGAAGTCACGCAGGACAGCACCCCCCTCCTCGTCTAATTGGAGCGGCATCAGCCGGGGCAGCAGCTCGACGATCGTTACGTCGAGGCCCATGCCCTTCAGGCCGCGCGCCCCCTCCAGCCCCAGCAGGCCACCACCGATGACCACCGCATGCTTGCATTGGGCTTCGGCGACGTATTGCCTGATGGCCTGCGCGTCACTTAGCGTGCGGATGGTGAAGACGCCCGTCTGCTTCACCCCCTCGATGGGCGGTATGAAGGGACGGCTCCCCGGTGCCAGCAGCAACCGGTCGTAGGAGACGTGGGTCTCGTCTTCGAGAACGATCTCCTTTTGGGTGGGGAGCACGCGGGTCACGCAGGTGTCCAGGTGCATCTCAATGCCCCGCTTTTCGTACCAGGAGACCGGACGGCGGCAGATGTCCTCCAGGGACTTCTGGCCCGCCAGATAGTTTGTCACCTCGGGGCGGTAATAGTAGGAGTGTTGGTCTTTGGTGTAGAGGACGATATCGGTGTCCTCATAGCGCGTCAAATTGAGGGCGGCGGTCATGCCCGCTACCCCACTTCCGACGATTACGTGTTTTGTCATGGGCGCTCCTTATTCTACTTTTCCACCGCAGTGGTAGGATGAATTATGGACTCAATCACCGATTGTACAATGTTTTCTTGGATAATAAAGTCGGCGTCTGCACGCCCGAGTCCTTCCGCGCCCGCTCGTGGTGAGGCATGCAGACCAGGGCTTGACTCCCCTGAAAAAAGGTGGGAAAAATCGGATTTCTGGTCGGTCATTCCCTACATCCGGTGGTTTTGATCGCGAATTTCTCCCCATGTAGCTGAACGTTCGCTTATTTTTCGAGCCATTTCTCGGATTCCACCCACTGATCAA
>JBNGCW010000021.1:0-76428 GCA_049975525.1 Anaerolineae bacterium | reverse complement strand
GCAGTGGCCCGCCTCAGCTTTCCAGGAGTTGTCCCTAACATGATACGCTCCCCAACACCCCGCTTGTCTTCATCCCCACTCCTGGTATCATGCGCTTATACAGACACACCACACAGCCCTTGGGAGGCCGCGCATGCGCATTTTACTGACCGGTCACAAAGGCCAGCTGGGCCGCACGCTCCTGCCCCTTTTGGAAGCGGCGGGGCACACCGTCACCGGCGCCGACCTGCCGGAGCGCGACATCACCGAGCGCGCCGGCTTCCTCGCCCTGGCACGCGAGGTTCGCCCCGACCTGATCCTCCACCCGGCGGCGCTCACCGACGTCGACCGCTGCGCGCGGGAGCCGGCGCTGGCCTACCGCGTCAACGGCATGGGGACGCAGAACGTGGCGCTGGCAGCGCAGGATGTCGGCGCCGAACTGCTCACCGTCAGCACCAACGAGGTCTTCGACGGCCGCGCGACGGCGCCCTACCACGAGTGGGCCGCGCGGCGTCCCATCAATCCCTACGGGCGCTCCAAGCTAGCAGGCGAGTGGTACACGCAACACCTGCTCACCCGCTTCTACATCGTGCGGACGGCGTGGCTCTACGCGGCAGGCGGCAGCAATTTCCCCCACAAGATGATCCAATTGGCCGACAAGCACGGCGCGCTCAAAGTCGTCACCGATGAGGTGGGCAACCCAACCTACGTCAAGGATCTGGCGCGGGCCATCCTGCAGCTCATCGAGACCCACGCCTACGGCATCTACCACTTCGTCAACGCGGGCAGCGCGTCGCGCTACGACTTCGCCACGGAGATCCTGCGGCTCAGCGGGCGCGACGACGTGCCCATCGAGCCCATCACCTCGGACTACTTCCGGCGCGACAGCACGCCGCCGCTCTACGCGCCGTTGGCGAACACCGCCGGCGCGGCCCTAGGCATCACGCTGCGGCCCTGGCAGGAAGCCGTCGCCGAATTCCTCGCTGAGACGGGCTACGCGCGAGAATCGGACATCTGATGCCGATGCTCGCCTTGCCCCCTGCCCCCTGCCCCCTGCCTCTTGCCTATACGTGACCCTTCGAGTATATGATGAGTGCCCTAATCTCCGTCATCATCCCCAACTGGAACGGGGCGCAGCACTTGCCCACCTGCCTCGACAGCCTGCGCGCACAGACCTACGCCGACGTCGAGATCATCGTGGTCGACAACGCCTCGACTGACGAGTCGCCGGACGTCCTGGCCCGCTACCCCGAGGTGCGGGTGCTGGCACTGCCGACCAATCGCGGCTTCACCGGCGCCTGCAACGCCGGCCTTGCGGCGGCGTCGGGCTCCGTCCAGGTGCTCCTCAACAACGATACCCAGGTCGCCCCGACATGGCTGGCGCACATCGCTGCCGCCTTCGAGGCGCATCTCCAGGTCGGCCTTGTTGCCTCGAAGATGCTGCTCTTCGACCGCCGCGACACCTTCCACACCGCGGGGGACTACGTCACTCTGGACGGTCTGGCGCACAATCGCGGCGTCTGGCAGCGGGATGAAGGACAGTACGACCACCCGGCCTACGTCTTTAGTGCCTGCGGCGGCAGCGCGGCCTATCGCGCCGCCATGCTAAAAGAGATCGGACGGCTGGACGACGACTTCTTCTTCTCCTTTGAGGACGTCGACCTGGCATGGCGGGCCCAGCTGGCGGGCTGGCGCTGCCTCTACGTGCCGGATGCCGTCGTCTACCACAAGCTCAAAGCCTCAGGGGGCGGCGTGACCGCCTCCTTTCACGACGCGCGCAACCGCATCTGGACGCTGGCGAAGAACTATCCGGCGGATCTGTGGCAGGATCACAAACGCGCGGTGCTGGCGGCGCAATGGCGCATTGCCCGGGAGGCGCTGCGCGCCTGGCGTGGGGAAGCGGCGCGGGCGACACTGCGTGGCCTCGTCGCCGGGGTGATGGGCCTACCCCGCATGCGCTGGAAGCGCCGGGCGATCCAGGCACGGCGGACGGTGGCGCGCGATTACCTGGAGCGCCTCATGACCCCGCCGTACGAAATCCCACTGTCACTGTAGTAAACTGGTATCTTCTGTCAAGTCCTATAAAGTCGTACCGGTTTGGGAGTAAAATTCACCAACCGGGCGTTCCGCTAGCATCGCGGCAGACTTCTAAAGCCAAATGAGAGCTATCTAAAGCCCAAATTAACCCAATTTGACAAGTTTGTGCATAGCTCACCGGCATATACTAATGGAAGGGCAATCTGAAATAACAATTGGTCGTCATTGCACCGGTAGGGCGGCATGACTTTTCGAGACAATAGGGTGGTATGACTTTGCGAGACTTGACACAGATGACTTGACAACATATTGGTTTTTTATACAATGATGTGTGTAGGGGCTTTAGAAACACATTGGTTGGTAGAAATGCCTTCTCCGGTATAGAGCGGGCTTAGAAGTAAATTCCCTTCACCGCTAACCCATACGGTGCGGAGTCCAAGGAAACTGACGTTTGAGGCTTGTGACGAGAGCCTCAAACGCGAAACTTTCGGTAGTGTCCCTCAACAGTTGAGATAAATCAAAAACGGCCTCATTGGGTGTTCAAAGAGTGCCTCTAAGAGGCATCTGAGACGATGCGCTGACCTGGAGAGAGTATAGGCATCCTTTTCCTTCGCCCCAGGCAGGTGAAACTTGAGCAACGCGGGTGTCTCTCTTCAGTTTGGTGACCGGGCCATTCCTATGGCCCGGTCAGTACTTGGTACATTAACAACTCCTTCCTCGACCACTTGTGGTTGGTCAGCTCTGCGGACATCGCCAGAGTCTGCTGTCTCCAAATCTTGGGTGAACCATCGCCACGGGTTGGGATAGGTTCGGGTAAGCGTTCCCGCAGGCTGGAATGATAGAGCACGAAGTGGTAGTAGGCCAATGCCAGGTGCAGATGATACTCCAGAGATGCCCGCTTCTTGGAGAAACAGAGCGTCTTGCGACGCAAACGACTGACCAGGTGGCATGCGAGATAGCCTTGGCGTAGTGAGCCGGCGAGTCGCCGGTGAAGAGGGGCAGAACCCCCTCGGTCAGGCGTTCTTTCAACTACTCGAGCAGTCCTTCTTTGGCCCGCACGCCTGCCGGTCCCTCGGCCATGTCTTTGTAGGCGTGGAGCACCGTCTCCTGCGGCGTCTTGAGGTGGTGGAGGGGCGTCCCTGCCGTCTCGGAGAATCGCTTCCCACAGATGTTGCACTTGTATATCTGCCGCATGACTCCCTGAACGGGGTAAGTCCCCGCTCCTACGATGTCGTGGCCCGGATGGGGCCCCAAGATGCCATAAGACGCACACGTCTCGTTGGGACAACAACGATGGTCCGGGGGGATGTCTCGCGGACGCCCCCGTCCACGCTTCTTTGGCTGCTCAGCATCCTCTACCTCTGGTAAGGCTGCCGTTGCCTGTTGTCCTGAGCGTAGCCGAAGGGTCGAATCGGCATCTAGACTTGAGAATTTGCGAATCGAGGCAAAAGACTTTGCGGGTGGGCTCTCACGGGAACGCTTGACCAAAAGACGAAGATCGGCAACAATATGCTCAGGCATGCCATCGGCTTCATCATTTACCTCCTTTCAGAGATGATGTTTTGCTGATAGTATGCCGGCCATTATCTCAATTGTCCAGGGACACTACCGCCCTCGGGAATCCCCATTTAATCCGTTGACATTTTTGAAGGAGGTGATGCCCGACAGGATTTCAAAGCGAATTGTCTGACACTGTTGCCTTTCATGCCGTGACGTCTCTGTAGACGCGCACAGGGCATGCAAAGCCGAGATCAATACACAAGATAACAAAAGGAGGTGATATTTATGGAATCTTAAAGAATAGGATATCGGATCAGGCGGTATCCACAAAAGATATGATCAAGGAGGATTTGCAATGAAGTCCAAAGTACGTATGTTACTTAATCTCGTGGTGGTGCTCAGCATGGTATTGACCGCCGGGTCAACCATCGTGAGCGCCGCCCCACCGCCCGCGTCGGACACGAGGGACGCACCCGCACCCCAGGCCCGCAACACTTTGGCCTCGTCGGTGACGGTGCTCTCGGAGGACTTTGAGAGCTGGCCCCCTTCGGGCTGGTCTATCATCGATAATATAGGCAGTTGTGTTTGGGAAAGCACAGCGACAACTGGACGGACTAACTACGCCGGCGGCGACGGTCAGGCAGCCGATGCCGACGCCGATTGGTGCTATACAGGAATGGACACTGAACTCCAGACACCGGCTATCGATCTCAGCAGCGTCCCCACGGCTACGTTAAGCTTTATCGGCGCCTATAACGACATTGGAAGTGGTGACTACTTTGAGGTTCTCGTCAGTGATGACGGCGGTGGCTCTTGGACCCAGGAGCTCTACTGGAACAGTGATCACGATGTTTATGGCCCCGGTGAAGCAGCAAATAAGCCGCGTTCGCAAGAACAAAATCAACCGGGAACAGTGATCACGATGTTTATGGCCCCGGTGAAGCGGTCGATATCGACCTGACTCCCTATGTGGGTTCGTCGAACGTCATTGTCAGCTTTCACTACTACGCTGATGGCTGGGATTGGTACGCCTTGGTGGATCAGGTGGTTGTTAGAACACCACCACCACCACTTGCGTTCACTCCTACCTCTGTTTCAGGCGCAGGCTGCCAGGGCACCGAGGTGGTCTATAACCTCGATCTCATGAACCAGGCCGGCTATACCGACACCTTCGATATCAATGTCATGGGCAACGACTGGGACACGACGCTGAGCGATACGTCCCTCTATCTGGCGGACGGCGTCAGCTCCACACTGGCCGTGACCGTCACGATTCCCCTCTATGCTTTCACCGGTCAGACCGACGTGGCGCAGATTCAGGCCACGGGGCAGACCACGCCCACGGACAGCGCCACTGCCATCGTGGAGACCACCGCCGGCAACGTCTGGCAGGAAGGGCCGACCAACGACGCGGCTCTCTGGCCCGCCTATGTCAGCGACGGCAGCGCCCTCTACTACTTCGATGGCTTGGACGACAACGGTTGGGCAACCGACCAGACGCAGATCTTTGATCCGGCGACCGGGTGGTCAACCGGCGGTGGTCATGGGCTGGGTGATTTCTACGGCGGCGTGGCCGGCTACAGCAGTGATACCGGCGACATCTACTACGCGCCCGGTTTTGTGGACGGCATGAGCGCCGTGGATGCTTTCGTCGGCTACGATCCTGCGACCGATACCTGGACGACGTTGACCGCGCGTCCCGAGGCCCTGGGCCTGGGCGCCGGCGGCGTCACCGACGACGGCGCTACCTTCGTCTGGGCCGGCGGTAGCCCCGACAGCGGGCTGCTTGGGTACACGCCCGTCTACACCTACGACATCGGCACCGACACGTGGTACACGGCAACTACACTGAGCGCTCTCGGCTTCACCGCTCCTGGCTACGTCATGGTGGATGATAAGCTCTACGTCGGCGGCAACTATCTGGGCAGCGATGCCTTCTACGTCTACGACGTGGGCGACGACGCCTGGACCCAGCTGACTGACCTGCCGGCCTCCAAGGTCTCCCCGCTCTTCATCTACGAGCCCACTGGGAACGACATCTACATGGTCGGCGGCGGCGACCTGCCTTCGGCCGCCAGCGCCGAGACCTACGTCTACGACATCGACACCGATACCTGGGAGTCCTTTGTCGACCTGAACAACGCCACGCTGGGCAACGGCGGCGGCAATCTGGGCGGCACGCTCTTCACCTTCGGCGGGGGCGCAGACGTGCAGGCGGCGTACAACCCTCCTCCGCACGAGTACTCCATGTCCGCGTGTCCCCAGCTCACCCTGGCCGATCTGACCGGTCAAGTGACCAACGGCGTCACCGGCGATCCCATTGAGGGCGCAAAGGTGGAAGCCGTCGGCACGGGCTACACGCTGATGGCCGACGCCACGCCGGTCGCGTATACTGACGCCAGCGGTGTCTACACGCTGACGCTCTACGCTCCGGCTTACTACGACATTACCGTCTCCTACGGCACCTTCGACCCCCAGACCGAGAACGTCGGTGTCACCATCGCCGGGCCGAATGAGCAGAACTTCATACTTGGTCCCCCGGTGGCCAACGTCGATCCGCTCTCCTACATCGCCACGCTCCCCTGGGGCGAGACCGAGGTCCAAACCATGACCCTGGCCAACGACGGTTACTCAGAGCTCAGTTTTGAGCTCGTCGAGGAAGCGGGCGGTTACGAAGCGACACCGCCCTTGTCGATCCGGGCGACTGAGAACAATTTTGTGCAGGATCCTGATGCGATCTCCTTCGAGATGGCTCCTGAGTCGAGCCAGACGGGCGAGGCAAACGAACCTGCCCTCTACCCCCTCAGCCCTGGATTCCCCGCCTACGGTATAGAACTTGGTTCTAGCGACTCGTTCTACAACTGGCCGGACGTGGACGTGCCTGGAACCTGGAATCTTCTCAATGCACTCAGCACTAGTAAGCACTATGCTGGTGATTTTGCGGGCAATGACTTCAGCCAGTTCTACGTTGTCAGTGCCGATTCCAATACGCTCATCTCCTTCGATACGACGACCGGCGCGGCGACGTCCATCGGCCCCTGCGCGCCCAACCCCGGCCAGACCTGGACCGGCATGGCGTGGGACTTCACCACCAACACCATGTACGCCAGCGCTACCGACGGTACGACGGCGACGCTCTTCACCATTGACCTAGCTACGGGTGCGGCGACCGCGGTAGCAAACATCACCGGGGCGCCCCTCACCATTGACATCGCCATCGACGACAGCGGGCAGATGTATGCTGTGGACATCATGGCAGATTCACTGATGGCCATCGACAAGACCACCGGGGCGGCATCGACCATTGGTGCCCTTGGATTTAACGCAAACTACGCTCAGGGTATGGACTACGACGTCGCCTCCGGCATCCTCTACTGGGCTGCCTTTGGCACCAGCGGTGAGTTGCGTGTTATTGACACCAGCACCGGTGCCAGCGCCTATGTGGGCGCGTTCCCCGGCGGCGCTGAGGTGGGGGCTTTCGGGGTCGCGAGTGCTGTCACTGTCTCCGGGATCCCCTGGCTTACCGAGGATCCGGTCACCGGAACCGTTGCCGTGCAGGATGTCATCTCACCGCTGCTCACCTTCGACGCCGGCGCCGTGATGGACCTGGGCACTTACACCGGCACACTGACGATGAACACCAACGATCCTGACGCCGTCGCCATCAAGATGCCGGTTCAAATGAACGTGGTGGATAACCCGAACGCCGGCAAGATCGAGGGCACGGTCACCACAGACCGCCCCGGCGGCCCCCTGGAGGGCGCTACGGTCTTCCTGGAGGCGGCCTCGGGCTTCACCGACACCCTGACCACCGACGCAACCGGCACTTACGGGCGCATGATCCACCCCGATGACCTCGGGACCTTCACCATCACCGTCTCTCACCCCGCATACCTGACCAACGTGGCTACAAAGACCGTGGGAACAACGACGGTCGTCCACGATGTGGAGCTGGTCTACAATGGGCCGGAGATGTTCGTCGCGCCCGACTGGATCAGCAAGACGGTCATGTGGGGCGAGGTCGCCACGGCAACCATGACCATCACCAATGACGGGGAATCCGATCTCGACTACGACATCTACGATTACAGCGTGGCCTACCTTGAGGACTTCGAGGCGGACGACGGCGGCTATGTTGTCGCCGGCACCAATCCTTCCTGGGAGTGGGGCGAACCCACCACCGGACCGGGCGCAGCGCACAGCGGCTTCAACGTCTGGGCGACCAACCTGGGCGGGAACTACAACAACTCCGAATGGTCCTACGTCGAATCGCCTGAGATTGACCTCAGTGCCTACGCCGGTTCAGGTGTCACCGTCGAGTGGTGGGAGTACGCGGACGTCGAGCCCGGCTGGGATGCCTGGGCTGTTGAAGTCAGCAACGACGGCGGCGCGTCCTGGACCACTATCTGGGGTTGGTACACCGGCTCCACCGGCGACTGGATCAATCCTGCCGTTATGCTACCACCCTCCTACGCCGTCTCCAATTTCCGCGTCCGCTTTGGTCTCGACACCGACTCCAGCGTCAACAGCTACGACGGCTACTACGTGGACGACGTGATGATTACCATCGATCCGATGTGGAAGTCGGAGTCCGTCAACAGCGGTACCGTTCTCTCTCACACCACCGAGACCGTCACCGTCACCTTGGATTCGAACTACACGTCGGCCCCCGGTGTCTACGAGGCTGTGGAAGACGTGATGGGCAATGATCCCTTCAATCCGCAGAAGATCATCCCGGTCACCTTCACCGTCCTTGATAACCCCGACCAGGCTCGCCTGAGCGGTACCGTGCTGGGCAACCGCACCGCCGCAGGCATGAATGTGCCGCTGGAGGGTGCCCTGGTCCATGTCGAGAATATGACCAACACCTTCGAGGTGGAAACCGACGCCAGCGGCTTCTACGAACTCTACGTCCTGCCCTCCAAGACCGGCACGTACTCCGTTACCATTTCCTACACCGACTACATCAGTGATGTCGCATCGATCTCCCTTAACAAGGGCGATGATTTGACCCATGACGCGGTCCTTGATCTGATCGGCCCCTACCTCAACGCCGATCCAGAAGCAATCTCCGAAACACTGCCCTGGGGTAACACCACGTATGTCACGCTGACGATCAGCAACACGCTGCCGGGCAACGAGATGCTGAACGTGTCAATGTTCGAATTGGCCGGTTCGTACACGCCGCCCACCGTGCAGACGGTGCAGGTGAATGTACCTGAGGTCACAGAATCGGCTCTCTCCAGTGAGGCCGAGTACCTGGCTGCCCCTGCGGCGCGGCCGACGCGCAGCTTTGATGTCTCACTCCAGAACCTGGCGCTGGGCAAGATTGACGTGCTCATCATCAGCGCCGAGGTGGGATGGGGCAACCCGCTGGACGGGTTCGACACGATGCTGGCGGCCTTTCCCGACCTCAACGTGGATGTCTACCCGATGGACGCCATGCCGGAGCTGGCGGACCTCATGCCTTACGACGTCGTCTTCGTTGGCAACAACAACAATTGGCCTCTCGACAATGATGTGTTGGGCGATGTAATGGCCGACTACGTCGATAACGGCGGCAAGGTCATCCTTGCACAGGCGTCGATGTACCTCCGCGCAGGTGTGGCCTTTGAACTAGGCGGACGTTGGGAGGCAGAGGGCTACTCACCGCTGACTTACTCAGACGCACCGTTGGCGTTTGGCGGTTCGATGGGCGTCTATCAGGCCGCACACCCCATCATGGCCGACGTGACGTATGTGGATGACTATAGTGTCCATGGCGTGGGCCACATGCTCCAGTCTGGCGCCGAAGCGGTCGCCTTCTGGGATGATGGCGAAATCTACATCGCGGCGCTGCCCGATGTGGTGGCGTTTAACCAGCTGCTGACCGGCCGCAACGATTGGGACGGCGACGTCCCCACGTTGTTGCACAATGCGATCCTCTACCTGGCACCGGCGGACGTTCCGTGGCTGAGTGAGTCGGCCACCGACTTCAGCCTGGACGTCGGCGAACAAGCAACCAGCACCATTGGCCTCGATGCCTCTGTGGTCGATCAACCGGGCACCTACAGCGCCTGGCTGTGGCTTGACAACAACGACCCGCTCCAGACCGGTGCGTATATCCCGGTGGAGATGATGGTTGAAGTTGATCCGACCATGGGTGTGCTGAAAGGTGTGGTGACAATGGATCGTCATGAACTTGGCCTGAACATCCCGGCCGAGAACGCGACGGTCGTGATGTCTGACACCCTGGGGATGAAAGAGCTGCACACCAACGCCTCCGGCGAATTCGTCTACTACTTCGAATCCGACGATCTACCGCTCGACATCGACCTAACCGCCAGCTACCCGGACTACCACGATGACGAGGCTTCTGTCACACTCAACGCCAGCGAGACGGTGACGGCGGAGATGGAAGTCAAGTTGATGGCGCCCTGGATTCAGATAACCCCGCCTGACCAGATTGAAGTGACCGTGATCTCTGGTTACACCATGACCGACCAGATGATGGTAGAGAACTACGGCATGACCGATCTCGACATCTCCAATATCCTGGAGATCCCGGCTGGATCACCACTAGAGGGACGCTCCACAGTTCAGGAGGACGTAACTTGGGTTGACGATCCGTTCGTCATTGACGCGGAGGTTCTCGACGAACTGCAAGCCGAAAACAAGGCCGACTTCTTCATCTGGATGCGTGAGCGGGCTGATCTCAGCCGTTCATACACCATCTTCAACACCGACACCCGGCGAGAGTTCGTCTATGACGCTCTGACCAGCACGGCAGAACGCGCTCAGGCCGAGATCATCGACTACCTGGAAAGCCGAGACATTGAGTACGAGTCTTTCTGGATCAACAACTCAATCCTGGTCCATGGTGGCGATCAGGCCGTGATTGATTTTGTGAAAGCACGCGATGACGTGGCGCGAGTGCGAGGGGTCTACACACGTATGTACATCCCCGATCCTGATCAGCGCTTGATCTACACACCTAAGGTGGAGAGCCCCAACGCCGACCCGACCTGGAACATCGACATCGTTGATGCGCCTGATGTATGGGATCAATTGGGCATCACTGGTGAGGGTGCTGTGGTCGCCAACATCGATACCGGCGTGCGCTACACCCACGAAGCCCTGGTGGATTCCTATCGAGGCAACCTGGGTGGTGGCACCTTCGACCACAACTACAACTGGGGTAGCATCTACGGCAATGGCTCGACCGCTTGTCCTGGCGCACCAAGTGAGCCATGTGACTGGAGTGGTCACGGTAGTCACACGATGGGCACGATGATCGGTGGCGACGGCAATGGCCCCTTCGACATGGACATCGGCATGGCCCCGGATGCGCAGTGGATAGCCTGCATGGGCTGCGACACCCCCCCCAATCAATGTTCAGAAGCGGCATTGACCGGCTGTGCGCAGTGGATAATCGCTCCGCTGGATCTCAACGGCGAAAACCCCGATCCCACCAAAGCCCCCGACGTCGTCAACAACTCCTGGGGTGGCGACGGTGAGGATCCCTGGTACTACAGCTTCATCGAGGCCTGGAACGCGGCCAACATCATCCCCGTCTTCTCCGCCGGTAACGCCGGACCGGGGTGCAATACGCTAGGCTCCCCCGGTAACTACGACAACGTCATCGGCGTCGGCGGCACGGACAGCGCCGATAACAACTACAGCTACACCAGCCGGGGCCCCGGCTCTGGCACAGGCATCTTCCCAGTCCAGAAACCCGACGTCGCCGCTCCGGCCGAGGGTGTCCCCTCCTCCGTTGCGACTGGCGACAGCGACTACGCGATGTACAGCGGCACCTCGATGGCGGCGCCACACATGGCCGGCCTGACTGCGTTGCTCCGCTCGGTCGATCCGACCCTTGATCGTCAGACGATCTGGGACATCGTCACCATGAACGCTGTGACCGATACCTTGAATCTGAAGAACGGTTCCTGGTGCGGTGCCGGTCCCGACTTCCCGAACTACGTCTTCGGCTACGGGCGTATTGATGCCTTCGCAAGTGTCCAGACTGTGTTGTCGGGTCTCGATATCCCCTGGCTGGCTGTAGATCCGACCTCTGGAGTCGTCCATCCGGTCATGGTAGGCACCAACGCCTACACGGGCTCCATGCCTGTGGACATGACCTTTGACGCCACCGGACTGGATGCGGGTGTCTACACCGGCACGCTGCGGATATTGCATAATGATCCGCTGGCCGGTCAGATGGACATTGCCATCAAGATGACGGTTGTCACCTACGAGCCGGTGCTAACGCCAACGGTAGCCACCACGTCCGGTGATCCGGATACCACCGTTCCTTACACCTTCACCCTCACCAACAACGGTTCCACCACCGACACCTTTGACCTGGCTGTCTCTGGCAACGTCTGGACCACGACGGTCCCGACGACGGTCGGCCCGGTGGGTGCTGGCGAGAGCGTGGAGTTCACCGCTGAGGTGGACATCCCCTTCAGTGCCCACGGCGGCGATAGTGATGTGGTGACGATAACCGCCACCTCGCAAGGCAATCCCACCCAGTCGGCCAGCAGCATGCTGACGACGACGGTGAATGCACAACCGGTGGTGTTCGTTGTGGCTAAGGCTGCCAATCCTAGCGACATCGTCGATCCCGGCGATACCATCACCTTCACCATCACCCTTGACAACAACGGGCACGATTCGGTCATGGCCGAGGTAAGCGATATGGTTCCCACCTACACGACCTACGTTCAGGGCAGTGTCACGGGCGGGTTGACCTACATCGACTTGCCGGGTAAGGTGGAGTGGAGTGGCACCGTCGCAGATGGCGAGGAAAAGGTTTTCACTTTCCAAGTGAAAGTGGACGAGGATGCGCCATCCGGGTACATGATCACTAACACTGTGACGGCCATGGTGGACGGTGAAGAATTCACGGACGACGTTACGGTTCAAGTCAAACCTCTCTATGACATCTACCTGCCTTTGATTCTTAAATAAGGCTGTGTAGTGGGTAGATAGGCTGTGAAATGTAACGGGGCCACCGGTATGTCCGGTGGCCCCGTTTTATGTTAGCCAAACGTGACGACGCAACCCGCTGGAATCAGAAGCTTAGTCAAGCCAGAGTCGGAGTCGTCACAGCAAGGAGACCTATAATGAAGAAAAGTCTTGTATTGTTGATTTTAAGTATCGTTTTGTTGGGAGGGTTCTCGGCTAGCTTGTCAGCGCAGACATCTTCGTCGCCCCCACCACCCGAAAAAGCTGTCGTCGTTCGTATCCAATTCGATACCATCGACGAGGTACAGACACTCGCCCAGACCCTTGATGTGTGGGAAGTGAACCACGATGAGGGCTATCTGATAGCGCGGACCCAGCCGCACCAATACGTAGATTTGGCGCGCGCAGGGTATCAATATGAGATCGACGCGGAGCGTTCCGCTCATCCTGATACGATCCCCGATTATCCGTGCTATCGGACGATGGATGAGCTGTACGCCGATCTGAACACGGTCGTTTCCAATCATTCCAACATCACCGAGCTCATCACCCTTGGTTACAGTTACGAGGGACGACCCATCAAAGTGGTCCGCTTGACCAACCGGGAGATCTCTGGTGACAAGCCGAGGTTATTTCTGATGGCCAATACCCACGGCCGCGAGTTGATCACCAGTGAGGCAGCGATGGTCTTTATCGACTATCTGGTGGATCGTTACGGCACCGATGCCGACGTCACGTGGCTGTTGGATGCCCACGAGATCTACGTCTCCGTCAGCACCAACCCCGACGGGCACGTCAAGAACGAACCTGGGGAACCCTGGGCCTGGTGGCGGAAGAACACCCATCCCTATGGCTCGTGTTCGCCTGACGATTACGGCGTCGATCTGAACCGCAATCACAGCTTCAAGTGGGGATGCTGCGGGGGATCAAGCGACAATGAGTGTGCAGAAACCTATCGCGGTCCCTACTTGGCTTCCGAATCGGAGACCCAGGTGGTGCAGGACTACGTGGAGACACTGTTCCCCGATCAGCGGGGGCCCGGCGACTACGATCCGGCGCCTTTGGATGCGACCGGGGTGCTGATCACCTTGCACAGTTACAGCAATCTAGTGCTCTGGCCTTGGGGACACACCTCGACGCCGGCGCCGAACAGTGACGGCCTCTCCACGTTAGGACGCAAGATGGCCTCCTACAACAACTACCTCCCCCAGCAGGCGAGCGGGCTCTACACCGTCGATGGCTCCACCGATGACTGGTCCTACGGGGTGCTGGGCATTGCCTCCTACACCTTCGAGATCGGTTCCTCCGGCGATGGCTTTTATCCGCCCTGCTCCCGTTACGACGACCTGATTCAGCCCAACATCCCTGCCCTTCTCTACGCGGCCAAGGTCGCCCGCACACCGTATATCACGTCTCATGGCCCCGATGCGCGCTCGATCAACGCGACGCCGGACGACGTGCTGGGCGGCTGGCCGATCCACCTGACGACCACGATCAACGACGAGGACAATGGGGAGAACGCTATTCGGCGTGCGGAGTATTACGTCGATGTGCCGCCATGGGAGGGTGGGACCGGCATCTCCATGACGGCGAGTGACGGCGTGTTTGAGAGCAGCGTCGAGGCGGCGGAGGCCGATATTCCTACCGGGGGCTGGACGGCAGGGCGGCATATCATCTTCGTACGGGGACAGGACGACACGGGCTCTTGGGGCCCGCCCTCGGCTGTCTTCGTCAACATCCAGAGGGACAGCCTGATCCGTGGGCGCGTCAGTGAGGCGGATAGCGGCGCGCCCCTGGCGGACGTGCAAGTCGTCCTGGACGGCGCGCGCGGGCATTTCTCGGCGACCACGGACATCGCCGGTCAGTATATGGCGCCTGTGTTCAGTGGCACATATACCATTACCGCCAGGGCGTTTGGATACTGGCCCTCCACCGTCGAGGACGTCATTGCCCACACAGGGATGACTACGACCCAGCATCTTACGCTGACTGAGATCCCCACGGGCACGCTGAGCGGCTCCGTGCGAGAGCTGGGGACTAATTTACCCCTGATGGCAAAACTTCTCGTCCACGATACGGCCCTCACCACTACCACCGATCTATCCGGCACCTACCACATCCGATTGCCGATGGGCGTCTATACCATCACCGCCACAGCGCCCGGACACGCGGATCGCACGCTTTCAGGACTGACGGTTACAAGCCAGCAGACCACCACCGCCGACGTGCTTCTACCCACGCTTCCCTGTCTGCTGCGCGTGGACGATGACTACGGCGGCACGGCGCTCCCGTATCATTATGAGGTCTACTACGACGCCGCGCTGGTGGCGGCGGGCGCTCACTATGAGACCTGGGATGTCAAGGAGAACGGGATCCCGTCTGCCGGCAAGCTGGGAGATTATCCAGCCGTCCTCTGGTTCACCGGAGATACGACATACAGCACGCTCAGTCTGGGTGAGCAGTCTGTCCTGGGCACCTACTTGAACGGCGGGGGGCATCTGTTTTTGACGGGCCAGAACATCGCTGCGGATATCTCGGGAGAGCCAGGCGACTTCCTGGGCACGCTGCTCCGCGCGTCTTACGTGGCGGACGATGCCGGTCTCACCGACCTGGTGGGCGGCGGCCTCTACGCGGGACAGACGCTTTCGCTGGTGGGCGGCGACGGTGCGGGCAATCAAGAGAGCCCCGACGTGATCGCGCCGTTGAGCGATGCGACGCCGGTCTTCACCTACACCGGTGATGGGCACGGCGGCCTGGCAGTCGACACAACGGCCTACCGGACACTCTTCATGGGCTTCGGCGTCGAGGGCATCAGCCAGGAAACCCATCGTCGCGCCGTGTTGGAAAGGGGATTGACGTGGTTGGGATGTCCCCCGGCCGCGATTGACCTGCACATCGGCTTGTCCGGGCCGACCGACCCGGTTCGGCCCGGCGATGATCTGACGTATACTCTGACGTTGACGAACAGCAGCGTCGTTCCCCTGACGGGCCTGGTTGTCACCGATACGCTTTCCCCGTGGGTAGACGTGGTCTCCACCTCGCCCGAAGCGACGGTTGATGGAACGGACGTCCGTTGGTCGGAGCTGACGATGGCACCGGAGGGCATGATGTCACTGAACCTGGTGGCTCAGGTGCAACAGGGCGTGCCGGAGGGGACGGTGATTCATAACGCGGACTACCGCGCCCAGGCGCTGCAGATGTCAGCGCCCACGGTGGGCGCCCAGGGCGTCAGCACGCCGGTAACGCAGACGTCGGTGATGGAGCTCACCGTGACCCCGGACCACCGCGTCGCACTACCGGGCACGCCGGTAACGTACACGGTGACGTTGACCAACACCGGTCAAGTCTCCGACATCTTCGATGTGACCCTGGCTGGCAACGTCTGGCCGACAGAGGTTGTCTCAGACACCGTGGGGCCGCTGGCGCCCGGCGCGAGTGCGTCGCTGACCCTCACGGTCACCATCCCGGTCGATGCCGGGGACGGTGACAGCGACACCGTGACCGTCACCGCCGCGTTGCAGGACGATCCGCAGGAGAGCGCCAGCGTCACGTTGACGACGACGGCCTACGTCCGTCGGATCTACCTGCCCCTCGTCCTTCGCACCGCTCCCGCTCCATAGCGTCACCCGTTCTCGTCGGGATCCGGATCTTGGAGTAAGTTGTCTGACGAAATTGCGCTTCACGCAATCACGAGAAGAACGTTGGAACGTTCAAACGTTGGTTGCCCTGAAAAAAGGGGCAGCCAAAAAATATGGGGTATATGTTGTGGTTGGGCTGCACCCAACCACAACATATAGTATCCCTTTCTCACCTGAAAAACCTTTTTTAGGTGAGTCAAACCTTCCAACGTTATTGAGTTCGTCGTCAGCGACGGAGCGCTGGGGTCTTTTGCACTCCAGAGCAAGTGCATGCGGCGTCGCGCGGTCGGGCCGGCGCCGGACGTTGGCCTGGATGCGCCGGGCGTCCCCCAGGTTGAAGGCCGCGTTGGCGAAGTCGGGCTGCAGAGCCAGCGCGCGCTCGTAGTCGGCGATGGCGGCGGGTCGATCCTGCCGGTACACGGCGTGGAGGTTGCCCCGGTAGAAGTAGGCGTGGGCCAGGCCTTCAGGCAGTGTCGTCTCGGCAGCCGCCTGCAGCGCCTTGTCGAAGGCCACCAGCGCGCGGTCGTAGGCGCCTTCCCAGTAGTGGAACTGGCCCAGCGTGAAGAAGACCAGCGCGTCCACCTGCTTGGGCAGCGTCCCGTTGACGTAGAGCGCGAAGTCGTCGCCCTGGCTGAAGCGCTGCCCCACGTCGATCCGGTCGCGGGCGCCGGGGTCGCGGTAGGTGAAGAGCGAGGCCGTCACGCTGAAGCGGGCGCGGAAGCGGCTGCGGTCGTACCAGCCCCAGATCACCAGCGCGGCACCGTAGCGTGCGGCCAGCCGGCGCACGGCGTCCTCGTCGCCCGGACCGAAGGCCGTCTGCTTGAGCCAGACGACGCGCACCTGCTGCAGCGCCGCCTCGTCCAGCTGCTCCCGCAGCCGGTCGCGCAGGTCGATCTCGAAGAAGGCCGGTTCGTGGCCCACAAACTCCGGGATGAGAATCAGGATCTCGCCGGGGACGGCGGGCTCCGCTTCCAGCGCGTCCGGCGGCGCGGCGAAGATGCGCTCGGCCTGACGCTCCAGGAAGAGCGTGGGGATGCTGCAGCTCCAACCGCCCCGCTCCAGGAGATAGCTGCGCGCCTCGTTGACCGCCAGGTCGATGACGCCGTGGGTCGCCAGCCGCCGATAGAGGTGGTAGTTGAACTCGCGCGCGGCGTCGATGCCGACCTTCTCGTGCATGGCGACGACGGCGCCCGCTCCGGCCTCGATCAGCGCCGGGGCCAGGCCCACCAGCGCGCCCGCGCGCACCTGTCCGCCGGACTCGCAGGCCGTCAGCACCATGAGGTGCGGCAAAGCGCCGACGGCCCGCAGGCGCTGTAGCACTCTCCTGGCGAGCACGACGTTGGCGTTGCGCGTGGCGGCGTCTTCCAGGAAGAGCGCGGCTTCGCCCGTGCTCCGTTTGAAGACGCCGTGCCCGATGAAGTGGAAGATGGCCGGCGGCTTTTCCAGCGCCTGGGCGATGCGGTCGACGGTGACGGGCGCGTCCAGGCGCGTGACCTCGACGAGGCCGCGCAGCGGCGTCAACGCGCGCTGCAGCTCGGCCCACTCCCGGTCGGCCTCGACGGTCGCCAGGCCGAAGGCGTCCAGGTTGCGCGGATTGCTGATGGCGACGAGGATGCGCAGCGGCCAATGGACCTAGGGGGTGCGGGCGTGGGCATCGGAGTCGGGATGGAGCAGGCGGGAGAAGGGCGTCCCCGGTCCCACGAAGAGCGGTGCGGCTGTGGGCTGCGCTGCTGCCAGAAGGCATTCCCAGCGCACGCGGTGGTGCGCCACATCGAGGCTGGGGTCAATGACGAGGCGGACGCGCGTCTGTACCTCGGCTCGCAGTGCAGACCGGATGTCATCGGTGAGCAGGGCGCGGGCCAGCTGTTGCCCGTAGGCGCGCGGATCAATGATCTTCTGGAGGCTGTCCAGCTCCAAGTCGAGCGCCGTCTCCGCGAGCGTGGCGCCGTCGGCCTGCAGGAGCGCCGGGCGCGGGCCGTCGTCGGCCCCGGTCAGCCGGAGGATGCGCTCTACAGGTTGCTTGCCCACGATGGGATCTCCTAGTGATTTTAGTTCGAAATAAGGTGCAACACACCCACGATTGCCCAATCATATTGGCTAAAAACCCATCCCGGCGTGCACAACATAGTTATGTTCAAACCTTCGTGAGGTGCGTCGTACCTGGCTACGTTCTAATCCCGTCATTTAAGTTCAGTATAGTCTCGTGGAAGCCGGAAAGCAAGTTGTCGGGGGAGACCGACCCTGGCAGCTCGGACCGGTCTCTGACCGTGCCCACACGGGCCGGTTACTCATAGATTACTTGACAAGGCGCGAGGAATAGTTTATACTTGGATTTAAACGTTTAAGTCACCCAATCCCAAAGGCGTTGATCCAGCCTGCCCTATGCCCAGGAAAAAAGGCATCACCATCAAGGAGGTAGCCCAACGCGCGAAGGTCTCCATCGCGACGGTCTCCTATGCATTCAACCGCCGCGATGCTATCAGCGCCGAGACGCGGGCGCGTGTTTTTGCCGCCGCCGAAGAGCTGGGCTACCGGCCCAACGTGATGGCGAGCAATCTGCGCCGTCAGGAGAGTCGCATCTTGGGCTACAGCTGGCATCCCCTGCCCAAGGATCACTGGCACCCGGTGCTGGATCGCTTTCTCTACGCCATGGCCGCGGCCGCTGAAGCGCGCGGGTATCACATCCTCACTTTTACCGGCGGCAGCGGCGACGAGGTGTGGCAGACCTATGAGGCGTTGATGCTCTCGCAGCGCGTCGATGGCTTCGTTCTCTCCGACACCAACGCGGACGACGTGCGGATTCGCGGCCTGCTGGAGCGTGGCTTTCCCTTCGTCGCCTTTGGACGGGCCAACGAGGCCTGGGACTTCCCCTACGTGGACGTCGATGGTGAGGCGGGCGTCGCCCAGGCGGTGGAACACCTGCTGGAGCTGGGGCATCGGCGCATCGGCCTGGTCACCTGGCCCCAAGGCTCACTGACGGGACGGTATCGCAACCAGGGTTACCGCCGGACGCTGGCGGCGGCGGGGCTCTCCGTCGATCCGGCGTGGATCGTGCGCGGAGAAAACGACGAGGCGGCCGCTCGGGCGGGGGCGCAACAGCTGTTGGCCCTGCCCGAGGAGCGTCGGCCCACGGCCATCGTGGCGGTCAGCGACCTGATGGCGCTGGGCGTGATGCGGGCGCTCTACAGCGCCGGGCTGCAGCCGGGACAGGATGTGGCCGTCGTGGGCTACGACGATATCCCCACGGCCCAGTATCTCCAGCCGCCCTTGAGCTCGGTTCGCCAACCCATCGTCGAGGTGGGGGAGCGCGTCGTGGAAATGCTGCTGCAGGTCATCGCCGGAGAACCCCTGGAGGCGCGGCGCGTGCTGCTCGAGCCGGAGCTGATCGTGCGCGCGTCCAGCGGCGGGCCGGTTTCTTTCTAAAAGTCGCACCTTCATCCGGTCGTGAAACGTGAATGCCTTACGTTTCACACCCTGACTACTCAAATTACGATCTTGAGGTTTAACCAGGCGCGACGCACCTTCTCGTGCACGCTGTCATGGATGCTTAGTTAACATGATCGGGTCATCGCAGGTGCGTTGCACCTTATGCCGTAATTTCAGCCTGACTCACGTGAACACATCAACCTTTAGAGAGCGTACTTACCACGGAGCGTTTGTCCTTTATGAACAGGAATTGGCACATTGTAGAAACGGCCTTCGACCCCGAGGCGCTGCATCACAAAGAGACAGTCTACACCATCGGCAACGGCTATCTGGGCACGCGGGGCGCTTTCGAAGAAGGCTATCCCGGCGCGATGTCCATGACGCTGGTGCACGGTCTCTTCGACGACGCGCCCATCGTCAACACAGAGCTGGTCAACGCGCCCGACTGGTTGCATCTGGTGGTGCTCATCAACGGCGAGCGCTTCCGCATGGATCGGGGCGAGGTGCTGGATTATCGCCGCGACCTGGATCTGGGCACGGGTGTGCTGAGGCGCAGAGTACGCTGGCGCAGTCCCGCCGGTCAGACCCTCGACTTCGCTTTTGAGCGCTTCGCCAGCCTGGCCGATCCCCACGTGCTGGGCGTGCGCTGTCAGATCACGTCGGTGGACGTTGACGGCGAGATAGAGATCCGGGCGGGCATCCCCGGTCACGTCGATAACCAGGGCTTTCTGCACTGGGGGTGGCGCGATCAGGGGAGCGTGAGCGAGTGCGGCGTGTTTCTCTCGGTCGAGACCAGGGCGACGGGGATATGGCTCTGCCAGGCCTGCGATCTGCGGGTCGAAGCCGCCGCCCCCGTGACGTACGCGACGCAGGCATGCGATTGGACGCCCACGGTGGTGGCGCGGAGCACCCTCGCACCGGGGCAGCGGGTCACGGCGGACAAAATCGTCACCCTCTACACGGCGCGGGACGTGGCGGCGCCGCAGGCCATCGCCCTGGAAGCTCTGGAGCGCGCCACCACTCAGGGCTACGACGCGCTGCGCGCTGCCAATGCCGCCGCCTGGGAGCGGCGGTGGGCGGACTGCAATATCGTCATCGAGGGCGACGACGAGGCCGATCGGGCACTGCGCTACAGCCTCTTCCAGCTGCTCATCGCCGCGCCGCAGGATGACGAGCACGTCAGCATCCCGGCGAAGTCATTGAGCGGCTGGGGCTACCGCGGGCACGTCTTCTGGGACACCGAGATCTTCATGCTGCCCTTCTTTATCTACACGCAGCCTGCACTGGCGCGCAACATGCTGATGTACCGTTACCACACGCTGCCGGGCGCCCGGCAGGTCGCCGCCGAGCAAGGCTACGACGGCGCGCTCTTCGCCTGGGAGAGTGCCTTGACGGGTGAGGAGACCACGCCGCGCTGGATCCCCGATCCCCAAACCGGCGAATTGGTGCGCATCTGGTCGGGCGATATCGAGATTCACATCGCCGCCGACGTGGCCTACGCCGTCCACCAGTACTGGCGGGTGACGGGCGACGACGCCTTTATGCGCGACTACGGGGCCGAGATTGTGCTGGATACGGCCCGCTTCTGGGCCTCGCGCGCCGAGTGGAACGCAGCGCGCGGCGTCTATGAGATCACCGACGTCATCGGACCGGACGAGTACCACGACCACGTGAACAACAACGCCTTCACCAACCGCATGGCGCGCTGGAATCTGGAGACGGCGCTGGACGTGCTGGCGTGGCTGCGGCGAGAACATCCGGCGAAGGCCGACGAGCTGGCGGCGCGCCTGGACCTTTCGGCGGAGCGGCTGGCGCAGTGGGCCGACGTCATCGGCTGCCTCTGCGTGCCTTACGATCCGGAAACCGGGCTTTTCGAGCAGTTCGAGGGCTTCTTCGGGCTGCGCGACGTGGATCTGGAGGATTACGAGCCGCGCGACCAATCCCTGCAGGCGATTCTGGGCATCGAGGGCGTGCAGGACTATCAGATCCTCAAGCAGGCCGATGTGCTGATGCTGCTCTACCTGCTCTGCGAGGCTTATGACCGGAAGACGATGCGGGTTAACTGGGACTACTACACGCCGCGCACCGATCACACCTACGGCTCGTCGCTGGGGCCGGCGATCCAGGCGGCGCTGGCGGCGCGCATGGGCGCCGTCGAGGAGGCCTATGAGCACTTCATGCGGGCAGCGCGGACAGACCTCTTGAACGTGCGGGGCAACACCGACGAGGGGATCCATGCCGCTTCAGCCGGTGGTCTGTGGCAGGCGGCGGTCTTCGGCTTTGGAGGGGTGCGGCTGACGGCGGAAGGGTTAACAGCGGAGCCACGGTTGCCGCCCACCTGGACCCGGCTGGCATTTCGGCTCCGCTACCGTGGGACGTGGCACGAGTTTGATTTCCGGGAAGGTGAATAAAGAGCTGACCGGCGAAGGGGCTTGACAAACGTTACCAAAGTTCTTATAATGAGAGTACTGTTATGGTATAAATGTATACCAAAGTAGCTTACGCGAGAGAGCCGGTCATGGTCAACCGTGACTCACCCATCCCACTCTACTACCAATTGAAAATCCACTTTAAACAACAAATGGAGAGCGGTCTACTACATCCAGGGGACCGTTTGCCCACCGAGATGGATTTGTGTGAGCAATTCGGCATCAGCCGGGCGCCGGTACGTCAAGCGTTGACCGACCTGGCAAAGGAAGGATACGTGTATCGTCGTCCCGGTTCGGGCACGTTTGTGGCCGCCGACGTCCCCATGCGGCTGCAAAAACAGACCTGCATTCAGGTGATGACGCATTACGACATCCCGTGGCTTCGATCATTGGAGCATGCCGTAAACCTGTGGAACACCGAGCACCCCGATCAGGAAGTCAAACTGGACTTTGCCATCCACACCGAGCGAGATATTTTCCATCGAAACTTACGGCGAGCGGTTGCCCGCGGGGAAGCCCCGGATCTCGTTTCTATGGATTACGTCTGGATCACCCACTACGCCCGCACGGGTTACATCAAGCCTCTGGATCAACCCTCGTTGGCGTGGTTGCAGGAGACGACCGTCGGCCTGGAGCCGGTGGTTCGGGAGAACAACTCGGTGGACGGAGCGCTCTACGGCTTGCCCATTCACGCCGATCTGACGGGCCTGTGGTATCGGCGTGACCTCTTCGCCGCTGAAAGACTGGATCCTCCCCGCTTGTGGGAGGATTTGCTCTCCCTTATTGATTATTTTGAGCGCCCGGAGGTCAAGCGCAGGCTGGGGCATAAGTACGCTATTGCCTTCCCTGTAAGCCCTAAAGTCGGCGAAGCGACCTTTAACCTGCTTGTGCCCTTTTTGTGGAACGCGGGGGCGACTTTGAAGAAGGACGTCAACACCATAGTGCTCGATAACGAAGCTGTCTATCGGGCGCTGCGCTTTTTACGCCAGATCACCCTCGAGCGGCGGGGAGCGCTCCCCCCCCAGATGGACGAGTTCGGCTGGTGGGATTTCGCCCGGTTACTGGCGCGGGGTGAGACGCCGATGATCCTGGGCGGCACTTACGAATGGCCTCATGTGCGCATGCACGCGCCGTGGCAGAAGGAATCTGAGGTGGTCGAGCACTTGGGATTTGTGCCGGCACCGCGTCCTTCCGAGGACGTCGCGCCGGTTTGTTCTTTAGGCGGGATCAGCTGGGCGATCCCGCGCCAGTCGGCGCACCCCGAGGTCGCCCTGGCGCTGTTACGGGAGGCGTCCTCCATGGAGGCTTCTCAAGCCTACTGTGAACAGAACCTGCAAATCTCCCCTTATCGGGAGGTCAACGAGACGTTGTGTCAAGACAATCATCCCTGGTTGCAGCAGGTGGTGCCCTTGTTGCGCTGCGCGCGGCTGCGGCCCCTGCTGCGCAATTATCCCCAGATCTCCCCCTTCCTGCAGGATATGTTTCATCGGGTGTTGTGGGAAGGCGAGGAGATTGAGCAAAGTGTGCAACGTACGGCGCAGGCTTTGAGGTTGCTTTGGTGAAGCGTCGGACGACCTATCTTTTGGCGCAACCCTGGCCGCGAATTCAGCAGTGTGCGGTACAGGAGCGTGATGGTTTTTGTTCCAAGCCTGGACACTTAGTGAAAAAAGGAGGTGATTATTGGAAATGGCGCATCAGAGGTATGCATTGGGTCCTGTAAACAACCTATCAAACCTATGGAGGAGATAACATCATGAAAAAGACGTTGTTTCTGTTGCTGAGCCTCCTGACGGTCTTCTCGTTGGTGCTCACGGCCTGCGGTCCCCAAGAGACCCCCGAGCCGGAGCCCACAGAAGAGCCGACGCAGGAAGAAACCGAGCCCCCGGCGGAAGAGGAGCCGGAAGAGGAGCCACAACCCGTTTCTAAATACAAGCAGGCGCCGATGCTGGACGACATGAATCTGCCGCCGGTCGACGAGCGGTTACCCGTAGAGCCCGTCGTCGTCGAGCCGACGGAGTCCATCGGGGAGTATGGCGGCACCTGGCACACCGTGACCTGGTGGAACGGTGCCGGCAATATCAAGATGATCATGTACGATCCACCGGTCCGCTGGAAGCCTGACTACTCTGGCTACGAGCCCGGTCTGATGAAGAGCTACGAGTGGTCCGACGACGGCAAGACCATCACCTTCAAGCTCCGCGAGGGCGTGAAGTGGTCCGATGGCGAGCCTTTCACCACCGAGGACCTCAAGTTCTGGTGGGAAGACCTGGCGCTGAATGAGGATTATAAGGTCGTGCAGGTGCCCTGGTGGGCCCGCACCGAGGCCGGAGATCCTATCGAGATGGAGTTCCCCGACGAATACACCTGGGTGCTGAAATTCGACACCCCTCGTTGGATTATGCCCTACATCCTGGCCCAGGGATTCTGGGAATGGGAACCCCTGATGAAGCCCAAGCACTTCCTGACCCAGTTCCACCCCGACTACACCGACGGCGCCACCTATGAGGACCTGGACCTCAAAGACCGCTGGTACGAGACCGCCGGCTATCCCTGCCTGATGGCCTGGTGCCTGACCAAGTACACCCCAGGTGAGTCCTGGAAGTTCACCCGCAACCCCTACTACTGGAAGGTCGACCCCGAGGGCAACCAGCTGCCCTACATCGATTACGTGGAAACCGAGCTGGTCGAGGACACCGAGGTGCGCAAGTTGCAGGTTTCACAGGGCAAGTACGAGGCCACCTTCCGTGGCACGGACGATCCGCGTGATATCCCCTTCCTGCTGGAGCAGGCAGAAGCCAACAACTTCCACATCCAGGAAGGCTGGATGAACGGCGCCGGCGCCTGGCCCGGCTTCCTGATCAACATGGACTACCATGAGAATCAGGAGTACGATCCTGAGACGGAGTCCGAGCAATCCAAAGAGATCCGCGAGCTGATCCGCACGCCGCAATTCCGCCGGGGTCTCTCCGTAGCGCTGGATCGTGAGCGGCTCATCGACGTGGTCTGGGAAGGCATCGGCAACCCCAAACAGTTCACCATCAGCCCGCAGTCCTGGCACTTCCAGAGCGAAGAGGGCAAGAAGGTCTTTGAGGAGTGGGCGAACTCCTACGCGGAGTACGATCCTGAGCAGGCCAAAGCCTACTTTGACGAGATCGGCTTCACCGACCAGGACGGTGACGGCTGGCGCGATTTGCCCAGCGGCAAGCCCTTTGAGCTGGTCATCGACCTGAATGACTGGGGCGGCGAACAGATCACCACCGAGTCGGTCGAGATTTACAAGCAGAATCTGGAGGACGTGGGGGTCAAGGTCATTGTCAACAACGTCATCGGCACGGCGGAGGGCAACACCCGCGGCAACTATGGTGTAGGCTGGGTGTTGCGCACCACACACGCCTCCGAGCTCGACCTCTGGACCTACCCCGACTGGGTCTTCCCGCTGCGCGGCGGCGGCGAGGGCTCCCGCGCCTTCCCCATGCAGGGTCTCTATTACCAGACCGGTGGCGAAGAGGGCTGGAAGCCCGCAGAGGGCAGTCCGGCGGCGAAGCTGCAGGCGCTCTATGATCAAGGCGTCCAGGAACCGGATCAGCAGAAGCGTCACGAGATCGTCTGGGAGGCCATCGGCGTTCACATTGACCAGGGCCCCTTCACCATCGGCGCCTCTGGCGACCAACCCATGCCCGTGGTCGTTTCCAACAACTTCCACAACGTCTCCACCTACGGCGTTCTGGGCCCGTGGGCTCCGGGCAGCCCCGGCAACCAGCATCCTGAGCAGTACTGGATCAGCCAAGAGTAGCTGTGTACCACAGCATGTGGCGGGCGGGTTTATCCTGCCCGCCACGTATTCACCGTAGTTGCCTATCTACAGATCAGGCGCGACAGAGCGCGCGTTTGTTAATATGTCGGCCCCTTTGTAGATCAGACGTTTAAGGAGGTAAGATGCTTGCATACATTGGACGGCGCTTAGTCTACTCCCTCATCATGCTCATCCTGGTCTCCTTCGTCAGTTTCCTCATCATCGAATTGCCCCCTGGCGACTTCCTCACGCAGAAGTTGGAGGAGCTGCAGGCGCGCGGAGACCGCAGTGCGGAAATGCGCATTGCAGAGTATCGCGCCCGGTACGGTCTGGACAAGCCGCTGTTGACGCGGTATTGGATCTGGATTTCAAATTTCATCAAGGGAGATTTCGGTGAGTCCTTTGAGTTTGAACGACCGGTGGCGGAGCTGCTCGGTCAACGGCTGGGGATGACGGTGGTTCTGGCGTTGAGTACTTTGATTGTCACATGGGCGATTGCGATCCCGGTGGGTGTCTACTCCGCGACGCACCAGTATTCCACCGGGGATCAGATTATCACCACCCTCAGTTTTGTCGGTCTGGGCATGCCCAGCTTTCTGCTGGCTTTGATCGTGCTCTTCTTCGCGGTCACGATTCTGAACCAAGATATCGGCGGGCTCTTTTCACGTGAATACGCTGACGCGCCTTGGAGTTGGGCCAAGGTAGTGGACCTGCTCAAACATCTGTGGATTCCCACGCTGATCGGCGCGGTGACGGGCACGGCTGGCCTGGTGCGCATTATGCGCGGCAATTTGCTGGATACGTTGGGACAGCCCTTCGTAGAAGCGGCCCACGCCCGTGGTCTCAAGAATCGCACGGTGGTTTGGAAGCACGCGGTGCGCGTGGCGATCAACCCCCTCATCGTGATTTTGGGTACAGAGGCGTTTCCCAGCATCCTCGTGGGTAACATCTTGATGGCCAGGGTTTTGAATCTGCCCACCATTGGTCCGCTGTATATCCAGGCTCTCGTGGGTCAGGATATGTATATGGCGGGCACGGTCTTGGTTTTCATCGTCGGGATGATCATGATCGGGAGCTTGCTGGCGGATATTACTTTGGCAGCTCTGGATCCCCGCATTCGGCTGGAGTAAAGCAAAATCACAAATGAGAAATGACAAAGGATAAAGCGCCTCTGCTTGCGTGAGTTTTTCCTTTGCTCATTTTGCGCCTTTTGTGGATTTTGAAAGGAGAGAAATCTATGGTAGAGGAATCTGGATCCGCCGAAAAGGAACAACGTATTAGCCAATCCTACTGGAGTTTGGTCTGGTGGAAGTTCAAGAAGAGCCCGACGGCTATTGCGGGTGGGATTATCGTTATCGCCTTCTATCTCTTCTGTGGTCTGCTGGCCGAGTTCATGGCGCCTTATACGCTTCAGCAGCAGACGGACTATCTGGAAGCGCGCCCGCAACCCATTGTATTCAAGAACGAAGAAGGTAACTTCAGCCTGCGTCCCGCCGTCTACGGCTTGGATGAAGAGATCGACATGGCGACCCGCAAGCGCGTTTACACGGTCAACAAAGAGGAGATCTATCCACTGTACTTTTTCGTACGCGGCGCACCTTACAAGCTCTTTGGCTTGATTCCTATGCGCATCCACCTCTTTGGCGTCAATCCCGATAACCCCGAGGCGCACGCATTTTTGTTTGGCACGGATCGTCTGGGGCGGGATGTTTTTTCCCGCATCATCTACGGAGGACGCCTCTCGTTGCTGATCGGCCTGATCGGACAGGCGCTCACGCTGTTGTTTGGCGTCTCACTGGGCGTGATATCCGGCTACTACGGTGGCGTAGTGGATATTTTGGTGCAGCGCTTGACGGAGTTCGTGACGGCCTTCCCGCGCGAGCCGTTGTTTATGGCGCTAGCAGCGGCGACCCCCCCACAGTGGTCGCCCATCGCGGTCTATTTTATGCTGACGATCATTCTGGCTTTTGTGCAGTGGGGAGGACTGGCGCGACAAGTGCGCAGTCTGGTTCTCTCTCTGCGCGAGCAGGAATACGTGCTGGCCGCGACCAGCTTCGGCGCCAGCGATCGGCGAATTATGTTCCGGCATCTGTTGCCCGGCACCATGAGCCACGTGATCGTGATCATCACCCTGATGATTCCGGGGATGATCCTCGCCGAGACGTTCTTGAGCTGGTTGGGCCTGGGGTTGCGCCCCCCCCTCACCAGCTGGGGCGTGTTGTTGCAGGAGGTGGGGAGCGTACGGGCCATTCGGTTCGCCCCCTGGTTGTTGATCCCCATCCCTTTCGTCCTCCTGGCGATCCTGAGCTTTAACATGCTGGGAGATGGTTTGCGTGACGCACTCGACCCCTACGGTGGACGCTAGGAGGCTGGAAGATGGAACCGTTAGTTGAGGTTAAAGATCTAAAAGTTGAATTTGACGTACGAGATGGCATCGTTCACGCGGTGGACGGCGTGAGCTTTACGGTCCATCGCGGGCGCACGCTGGGCGTCATCGGCGAGAGCGGCTGCGGTAAGTCGATCACCGCCAAGACGATCATGCAGATGGTACCCAAGCCCGGCAAGGTCACCGGTGGCGAGGTGCTCTTCCATTACCGCGATAAGTACGATCCCACCGGCGACATTGAAATCATTAACATCACGGAACTCGACCCGGATGGACAGCAAATCCGCAAGATCCGAGGTGGGGAGATCGGGATGATCTTCCAGGAGCCTATGAGCTCTTTGACGCCGGTATACACGGCCGGTACTCACATCGGCGAGGCGCTCAAACTCCACCGCCTGGTGCCCAAGACCGTCGGTGAGGAGATGACGGATACGATCCAAGCGTATCGTCACGTCACCAAGGAGGAGGCGCGGGAGATCGCCGTTGAGATGTTGCAAAAGGTGGGCATCCCCAAGCCGGCGGAACGGGTCGACAGCTACCCCCACCAGCTGAGCGGTGGTCAGCGACAGCGTGTGATGATCGCCATTGCGCTCTCCTGCGAGCCGTCGATGTTGATCGCCGACGAGCCGACCACGGCGCTGGACGTCTCCATCGAGGCCCAAATCTTGGATTTGATGGCCGATTTGCAGGAGACAGTGGACATGGCCATCATGTTTATCACCCACGATCTGGGCGTGATCGCCGAGGTAGCCAATGAGATCGTGGTCATGTACATGGGCAAGCAGGTGGAATACGCAGACGTGGTAGACCTCTACTACAACCCCCTCCACCCCTACACCCGTGCGTTGCTGAAGTCCATTCCCCAGATCGGCAAGCGCAGCGGTCAACGGCTGGCCTCGATCAAAGGCATGGTCCCCGATCCCTTTAACCTGCCCTCGGGCTGTGTCTTCCACCCACGGTGTCCTGAGTTTATGCCCGGAAAATGCGACCGCATCAAACCGTCCTGGACCAAGGTAGAAGAAGGTCACTGGGCGCGCTGCTTGCTGTACGAGGAGGTGTGAGGATGGGCGAGCAAACAACCGCAAAGAAAAACAACATCATCCTGGACGTTCGTGGACTTAAAAAGTACTTCCCTATTCGCAGCGGCTTCCTCCGCCGGGTGACAGGATACGTGAAGGCAGTGGACAACATCAGTTTCTTCGTGCGAGATGGCGAGACGTTGGGGCTGGTGGGCGAGAGCGGCTGTGGAAAAACCACGGCCAGCCGCACGGTCATGCGTCTCTACGAACCGACCGCCGGTGAAGCCTACTTTCGGACCGAAAAGTTCTCCGCCAACGGTGAGCCGGAGATGGTTAATCTTTTCGAGCTGGACAAGGAGCAGATGAAAGTTGTGCGGCGCGATATCGCCATGATCTTCCAAGATCCCATCAACTCGCTCAACCCCCGCATGTCGGTCTTCGACATTGTGGCCGAGCCGATGGTCATCCACGGCATGGGCGCCGGGCGGGAGACCGAGGAGACGGTCATCAACCTGCTGGAGCGCGTGGGCCTGCGGGCGGAGCACATCCGCCGCTATCCACACGAGTTCTCTGGCGGCCAGCGCCAGCGCATCGGGTTGGCGCGCGCCCTCTCCCTGCATCCCAAGCTCATCTTCTGTGACGAGCCGGTCTCCGCATTGGACGTCTCCATCCAGGCGCAGACGTTGAACCTGATGCAGGATCTGCAGGCGGACTTCAACCTCGCTTACGTCTTCGTGGCCCACGACCTCAGCGTGGTGCAGCACATCTCCGACCGCGTGGCGGTGATGTATGTCGGCAAGATCGCCGAGATGGCTGATTCCAACGAGCTCTACAACCATCCTCTTCACCCCTACACCGAGGCGCTGATGACGGCGGTCCCCAAGCCCGATCCCAAATATCACTCTGATCGCATCATCATGCAAGGCGACGTCGCCGATCCTTCTAACCCGCCGAGCGGCTGCTACTTCCACCCGCGCTGCCAGTACGCCAAAGACATCTGCGTTAAAGAGGAGCCTGAATTCCGTGAGTTGGAGCCGGATCACTTCGTCGCCTGTCACCGTGCCGAGGAGCTGAGCCTACGAGGCGTCTGAGGGCCGGTGAGAAGGGCGCGTTTGCCGTCTTGATGAGGAAAAAACGCGGCAGGAAGCCAGCCCCCTTGCTGCTTTTTCGCTGAGGAAGTTTCGATCTATCCGGTTAGTCTTCTGTGAAAGATGCAACGCACTCGCGATGAACAGGGAGCCGAAGGGTCATAAAAAGCCCTGGAAGGCCTGTTTGAGCGGGTGTTGCACCGGATCTGAGCGCTTACGCTTCGGGGGAGCCACAACGTTCATCGCATCAGGTATAGGAGGAAAGTGATGGTAGATACAGAGAAGACTGTGAGGGCGCTGAGTCGCGCGGCCCTCTTTCGGGGTTTGAACCAGCGGCAACTGGAGCGTTTCGCCCGACGGTTTGTCGAGCGGGAATACGACGCGGGTGATGTTATCGTCACCCAGGGCAAGGGAGGAGAAGGCTTTTTCATCATCGTGTCGGGCACCGCCGAGGTGATCCGCGAGATGCCGGGAGGCGAAAAGGTTAAGATGAACGAGTTCCACGCCGGAGATTACTTCGGCGAGTTGGCGCTCCTGGACGACGGTCCCCGCACAGCCTCGGTCGTCGCCACCGAACCCACCACCTGCGTCATCTTGACCCGTTGGGATTTTTTGGGTATGCTGAGGAAAGACGCCGAAACGGCAGTAGCCATTTTGCAGGAGTTGGCGAAGCGATTCCGTGTGGCGCTGGACGCCATGTGACGCCGGATCGACGAGACCGACTCCATCCGGGCGCTCCGTTTCGTGGAGCGCCCTTTTTGCAGCTTTGTCCTGGCAATGTCGGCGCAGCGTGAGGCGACCGGCGGACACCGAGGTGCGGGGTTGAGGGATTTATGAAATGTCCTGAGTGTGGTTTTGAAAGTCCATCCGAGATGCGGTTCTGTGGCCTGTGCGGCGCGCGTCTGACGCGCGTCTGCCCCGCCTGCGGCTTCGCCAATCCGCTGAACTTCAAGTACTGCGGCATGTGTCGTCAGCTGCTGGACGCGGACCTCGAGGTTCGGGACGTGCCGGAGGTGGCGCGCCCGTCCCCGGCGCCGGCCGGAGAACCGCTGAGGTCGGAAGCCGCCCCCCCACCCACTGCCCTGGAAGGCGAACGGCGCGTCGCCACCATCCTCATGGCGGACGTCCAGGGCTCGACGGATCTGTTGGAACAGGTAGGCACCGAAACCTGGGTGAAGATCATGAACCGTCTCTTCCAGCTGCTGGAAGTGGAGATTTACCGCTTTGAGGGGAAGGTGGATCAGTTCCGGGGGGACGGTCTGGTGGCCTTTTTCGGCGCTACCGCCGCCCACGAGGACGACCCGGAGCGGGCAGTGCTGGCGGGCCTCGCCATGCAGGAGGCCGTCAAAGCCTATGCGGCGGAGCTGCGGAGCCGCGAGGGCGTCGATCTCGCCCTGCGGGTGGGCATCAACACCGGCGAGGTCATCGTCACCAGTGTCGGCGACCGCCGCCAATACAGCGAGGAAACTGCCATGGGCGAAGCCATCACCATCGCTGCCCGTATGGAGACCTCGGCCGAGCCCGGCACGGTATTGGTCAGCGAGAACACCTATCGCTTGATCCCCTCACAATTCGATTGGGAGCCGCTAGGGCAGGTCAAGGTAAAAGGCATCCGCCAGCCCATCGTGGTCTATCGCCCCTTGGCGCCCCGGGCCGATGTGGAACAGCTGCAATCTTACGGGCTGTCGATCCCGCTGGTGGGCCGGGAGCAGGAGTTCGACGCTCTGAAGGCTGCTGTCGAAGACCTCTACGATGGACGGGGCGGCATTGCCACGGTGATGGGCGAACGGGGTCTGGGGAAGTCCTTCCTGGTTGCCGAGGTGCGACGTCATTTTGCGCGGCAAGGTGCCCTGCTGGCTCAGATGCAGGACAAGGAAGCCTCTCCCCGTCCACCCCTGCTCTGGCTGCGGGGGCGGGCCCGCTCCTATGACCAGGCTCGCCCTTACTCCATGTGGATCGACCTGCTGTACACCTGGCTGGGCGGCCGGCCTGACAGACCACCCGAAGAGCTGCGGGAATCTTTGCGCTATCAGACAGAGCGGCTTTGGAACAAAGAGATGGAGAGGTACTATCCCTATCTGGCCGCGCTGCTCTCCCTGCCGCTGGAAGCGCCCTTCGCCGCGCGCCTGCAGGCGTTGGACGCGGAAAACTTGCATCATCGTTTCTCCGATACCGTATACGCCTGGGTAAAAGCGTTAGCCCGTCAGGGACCGCTGGTGCTCTACTTCGCCGACATGCACTGGGCTGACGCCACCTCCCTGGAGCTGCTGAAGCACTGTCTCCCTATCGCCGACGACGAGGCCCTGCTCTGGCTCCTGGTCTTCCGCCCCGACCGCACGCTGCCCGTGTGGGGGCTCCGCTATCACGTGGAGACCGAATACCCCCACCGCCTGACCGCCATCTCCTTGAGGCCGCTCAACGACGCCGAAAGCAGCGAGATCATCGACCATCTCATCGGCCCCAATGTTTTGCCTCCTGAGACGCAGGAGCTGGTCATCGAGAAAGCCGAGGGCAATCCATACTACATCCAAGAGCTGATTCACGCACTGATGTCCCAGGAGATCCTGGTACAGGAGGAAGGTAAGTGGCGGGCGACTCAGAAAGTCTCCTCCATCAACCTGCCGGACAGCATCCAGAGCCTCCTGCTGGCGCGGATCGATCGCCTTTCCGCCGAGGAACGCCGGCTGGTGCAGGTCGCTTCGGTCATCGGAACCGTCTTTTGGTCGGACGTGTTGACCGCTCTTCTGGAGAACGGGACACCGGTGAAAGAACACCTCACGGCGTTGCAACGCCGTCAGATGATTGTCGAGCGCGGGCAGGTGCCGAGCCTGGGGATGGAATATCTCTTCAAGTCCACGCTGTTGCGCGACGCTGCTTATGAGGGGCTGCTCTCCGAACAACGCCGGATGCTACACCTGCAGGTGGCCCGGTATTTCGAAACGCACTTCGACGAGGAAGGCCTGGTTCCCTACCACGGGCTGCTGGCCTATCATTACCGGCGGGCCGGCGATTTCGAGCAGGAGCTGGCCTATATCCTGCGGGCTGCCGAGCGGGCGCGACGCGTCTACGCCAACGCCGAGGCGTTGGACCACTACACCCACGCCATGGAGCTCCTGGATCGCCTGGAGGCACAGGATATGCCGGAAGCGCAGCGCAAGGCCCTGCTGAAGCAACGTTTCCGCGTGCTGGACGGACGGCGGGAGGTCCGCTTTCTCTTGGGCGACGTGCAGGGCGCCTGGGACGATGCGCTGGCCCTCCTGCCCATCGGGCAGGCGCTCGAGGACGAGCCGATTTGGTTGATCGACGCGCTGCTGCAGCAACCGGAGGTCACCGGCTGGCAGACCAAGGAGGAGCTGCGGGAGGGCATCGCCATGGCGGAAGAGGCGCTCAGAATCGCCCGCGAAATCGGGGACGAGCGTCGGGAGATGCTGAGTCTGGGCACCCTCGCCGCCCAGCTCTACAATCTGGGCGATCCGGCGTGGTGGGACTGTGGGAATCGAGCCTTAGAACTGGCCCGCAAGCTGGACGACAAGCGCTATCAGGTGGTGCTTCTCACAGGATTAGGCCACATCTACGCCACCCAGGACCCCGAACGCAGTATGGAGTACCTGCGGGAAGCCCGGCCTATCTGCCAGGAGCTGGATGATAAACAGGCAGAAATTGATCTCCTGGACCTCATCGGGGCGCAGATGGAGCGCAGCGACGATTACTACCGCCGTCTGGTGGAGTGCCGGGAGCCGCAGCTGCACTTAAGCCGCGAGGTCGGCAACCGCCCCATGGAGGGACGCGCGTTGATGTTCGCCGGACAGCTGCGCGCCATTTACCTGGGCGATTTCAAGCACGGCCTGGCGTTGCTTCGGGAGGCGTTGGAGATCGCTCCCGGCATCGGGCTGGAGCTCTACATCTTGTTGCGGATCGCCCAGGTCCAAATCATGCAGGAACGTTATGACGATGCCCAGAAGACCCTGGCCCGCGCCCGTCACCTGACGCAGCAGCCGGCCCACGGCTTGGGACTGACCGGCTATCGCCTGGTCGCCGCCATGCTCTTCACCACCATCGGCGACGAGCAGCTCCTGCGGCAGGCGTTGACGTTGACCGCAGGCGGTCCTTCTTTTGAGAACGAAACCCCCTCACTCACGCGCCAGTATCAGATGGTCCTGCTATGTGCTCGCACAGCCGTTCACCTGGGGTTGGCCGCCTGCGAGGGGGTGCCCACCGCCGAACAACGGGAACACAAGGCGCTGGCCCTGGAGACCTCTCAGGCGGCGTTGGACATCTATCTGGATATGGGATACGTGCAACCCATCGAGTGCACCAGTGAGGAACTCTTTTACCGTCGTTATCTGGCCTTGCGGGCCCACGGCCGTCTTTCGGAGGCGCGGGAACATTTGCGGCGAGCGTACCAGGAGATGATGCGCAAACACAACCAAATCCCTCCGAGCTCCTATCTGCGACGCACGTACCTGGATAACGTCCCGTTGCATCGGGAGATTCGCATTGCTTACGCCGGCGATATGATGCGTTTGCACTGGGATGGGTCGAAGATCAACGTAGCCTTCAACGGAGAGGAAGGGGAATAACACGTGGTCGAGAAGCGTGCGGTGGCGTGCCACGCCTGTGGCTTTGAGAATCCGCCCGGCATGCGTTTCTGTGGGATGTGCGGCGTGCGGCTGCTCAAACCCTGTCCGGCGTGTGGCTTTCTCAACCCACCCGAGTTTCGTTTCTGTGGTCAATGCGGCACCCCCCTCGAGAGCAGCGCCGAGGCGAAGGAAAAGACGAAGGAAGCGCCCTTGATGTCGGAGGGGGGAGGCGATGCCGTCCTGCCCGCCGTCCAAGCGTCCTCTTCCCTCGACGTGATCGTCCCCCCTCCGCCGCCCAGGCCCACTCGGAGCCTGCCAGCGGAGAAGCCCCAGACGGTGAAGGGGGAACGCCGTGTGGCGACCATCCTGTTAGCGGACGTGCACCGCTCGACGGATCTGCTGGAGCAGACGGGCACCGAGCGCTGGGTGGAGATCATGGATCGTGTCTTTCAGCTGATGGAAGCGGAAATCTACCG
Source organism: Anaerolineae bacterium (assembly GCA_049975525.1). Lineage (GTDB taxonomy): Bacteria > Chloroflexota > Anaerolineae > B4-G1 > SLSP01 > G713. Next base: position 41,128 of record JBNGCW010000021.1, on the reverse strand, counting down.
CTTCGGCGGGCGGGTGGATCAGTTTCGTGGCGACGGACTGGTGGCCTTCTTTGGGGCGGAGGCCGCGCACGAGGACGATCCCGAGCGGGCCATCATGGCCGCGCTGGCCATCCAGGAGAGCGTCGCTGCATACGCCGAGGAACTCGCGGCGGAGGACGTCGCGTTGAAACTGCGTGTGGGGATCAACACCGGCGAGGTCATCGTCACCCGCGTGGGCGACCGACACACCTACAGCGAGGACACCGCTATGGGGGAGGCGGTCGCTCTGGCGGCGCGCATGGAGGAGGCCGCTGAGCCGGGGACCGTCCTTGTCAGCGAGCACACCTATCGCCTAGTCGCCTCCCGTTTCGCGTGGAAGTCCCTGGGTGAGATCCGCGTGCAGGGTCGGCGGGAGCCCATCGCCGTCTACCGCCCCCTGGTGCCCCAGGATCAGCTGGCCTACATGGAGCGGGTGCAGGCCTTCGGCTTCGCGCCGCGCCTCATCGGTCGCCAGGCGGAGTTTGAGACGCTACAACGCCAGGTTGAAGAGCTCACCCAGGGCCGAGGGGGCATTGTCCTGATCACCGGGGAGACAGGAATCGGGAAGTCTTTCCTCGTTACGGAAGTGCGGCACTACTTCGCCCGCCAGGGTGCTCTCTGGGCCGAGCTGCAAGAGCAGGCGGGCACGCCGTCGCGTCCGCGCCTCACCTGGTTGCGGGGGCGCTGTCGCTCCTATGAACAGACCTGGCCCTACTCCATGTGGTCCGACCTGCTGCGAAACTGGCTGGACGTGCGACCCGAGGAGTCGGAGACAGAGATCCGGGATCGACTGCGGCAGCAGACCGAGGCACTTTGGGGTGAGCAGATGACGGAGTATTATCCTTATTTGGCCGAGTCCCTTTCGCTCCCCCTGGAACCCGAGTTCGCCGAGCGGGTCAAACACCTGAAGGCCGAGGGAAAACGTCGGCGCTTTTTCCACACTATCTACAGCTGGCTGGCGGCCCTGACCACCGGCGACGAAGAGGGTCAGCGTCCGCTGGTGCTCTCCTTTCACGATGTCCATTGGGCGGACGCGACTTCATTGGACCTGCTGGAACATTGCCTGCCGCTCTGTGACCGGCATCCTTTGCTCTGGCTTGTCATCTTCCGTCCCGATCGCGCGTCGCCGGTGTGGGCGTTTCGCTACCACGTGGAGACCGAGTACCCCCACCGGTTGGTCAATCTGACTTTGCCACCGTTGACGGAGGCGGAAAGCCGCGAGTTTATCGAACAGCTGATCGGGCCGGGGGTGTTGCCGGAGGAGACCTGCGCCATGATCGTGAGCAAAGCGGAGGGAAACCCCTACTACATCCGTGAGCTGCTGCACTCGCTCATCGTGCAAGGGGTACTGGTTCGCGAGCCGGAGACGGGGGAGTGGCGCGTCACGCGCGCCGTGACCTACATCGATCTGCCGGATAGCCTGCTGAGCCTGTTGTTGGCCCGCGTGGATCGCCTGGATGCCGGGACGCGGCGCGTGCTGCGGGTCGCTTCTGTGGTAGGCGTGGTCTTCTGGCTGCATCTGTTGCAGGCGTTGTTGGAGGGGACCACGGCGTTGCAACACCATCTCACGCACCTGCTGCGCGAAGACCTGATCCGCGAGCGGCGTCAGGTCCCCTGCCTGGGCATGGAATACGTGTTCAAGTCGGCGTTGATTCGGGACGCGCTGTACGAGGGGTTGTTGCAGCCGCAGCGCGTCGCCTACCACCGCCGTATTGCCGCCTACTTCGAGGAGAACTTCGACCCGGAGCGGCGCGCGCAGTACAACACACTGTTGGCCTACCACTACCGGCAGGCCGGCGAGCGGCGCAAAGAATTGGACTACCTCTTGCAAGCGGCGCGGGACGCCCGCAATGTGTACGCCAACACCGAGGCGGTGGAGCGTTACACGGAGGCGCTTCAGGTGATCCGGGATCTGGAATCGCGGGCGCAGGGGGAATTGGAGCTTCAGGCGCTGCGGCGTCAGCGTTTTGAGGTGCTTAAGGAACGCAGCGCGGTCTTCCGGCTGATGGGGAAACGTACGTCGGCCCGCGCCGACAGCCGCTCCTTGTTGGATCTGGCGCACAAGCTCGGCGACGCGCCCACTTATCTGATCGACGCGCTGCTGGAGCAACCGGGCGTCGCGCATTGGCGCAACGAGGAAGAGCTGCACATCGGCTTGCCGCTGACCAAGAAGGCACTGGCCCTGGCGCGCCAGATCGGCGATCGCCACCGCGAGATGGAGGCACTGAGCGCTCTGGCCAACCAGCGCCTCTATCTTAACGATCCGACCTGGCAGGAGGCCGGCGAAGAGGCGTTGAAGATCGCGCGGGAGATCGGCGACCGGCGTTTCGAGGCGCAGCTGCTGATCATGTTGGGTAAATTCTACAGCTGGACGGATCAACCCGAACGCGGCATGACGTACCTCAAGACGGCGATGCCTCTCTGTAGGGCCCTGAACGACAAGATGATGGAGATCGCCCTTCTGGATCAGCTGGGCCTGGAGGAGGAGCGCAGCGGGGATTATTATCGCCTGTTGACGGAGTATCAACAGAAGCGCCTGGAACTGAGCCGCGGGATCGGTTACCGTGACGGGGAAGGTGCTTCTCTCATCCTCTGTGCTCAGACGAGAGGAGTCTATCTCGGCGACTACGAGGGCGCGTTGGAATGGCTCGACGAAGGATTGGACATCGTCGCGGGTACGCCGGGGGAGATGTTCGCCCTGCTGCGCCTCATCCAGATCGAAGCGCTGCGGGGTAACTTCGAGCGGGCGCTGACGGCGCTGCAGCAAGCGCAGCGCCTCGACGAGCGGGCCATCTTCGCCACCGGACGCGCCGGGCTGCGCCTGGTCACCATCATGCTCTACAACGCCCTGGGCGACGAGAAACACCTGCGGGCTGCCCTGGAGATGACGTCGGAAATCTGCGACATGTTGGAGCACAATCCACTGCTCACCCACCAATACGAGATCGCCGTGGCCTGCCACTCGGCGGCGCTGCACCTGGGATTGGCGGCCCTCACCACCGGCGACGAGCGCGCCGAACATCGGGCGGCAGCGCTGCAGGCTTCCCAAAGCGCTCTGACTACCTATGAGAGGCTGGGATTCGTCCAGGTCGTCGAGTGTGTGAGTGAGGAGATCCTCTTCCGACACAGCGGTGCCCTGCGGATCAACGGGCACACTGCCCAGGCTGACGCCTATCTCCGCCAGGCCTACGCCGAGATGATGCGCAAACATGCCCTTATCCCGGAGAAGAGCGGGTTTCGCCGCACTTACCTTGAACAGATCGCCCTGCATCGGGAGATCCGAGAGGCCCACGCTTTACTGGAGCACATCCGCAGCCCCTCTTCCCCCTAGTTTATCCCGCCCCCTGAGCCTCGGGGCGCATTATCATCTTTCTGCGAGTCAAGTATAATAACGGTATGGGCCGCCGCGACGACGGCCCCGACAAGTCTAAAAATGGTTACGATTCTGGAGGACACCGATGACTCAACAACACAATCTTCTCTGGTGGCAGAAAGGCGTTATCTATCAAATCTATCCCCGCAGTTTCAAGGACACCACCGGCAACGGCGTCGGGGACCTGCAAGGCGTCATCGAGAAGCTTGACTATCTGGACGACCTGGGGATCCACGCCATCTGGTTGAGCCCCTTCTATCCTTCGCCCATGGCCGATTTCGGCTACGACGTCTCCGATTACTGCGACGTCGATCCGCTCTTCGGCGATCTGGCGACCTTCGACCGCCTGGTGGAGGCTGCGCACGCCCGCGACATCAAGATCATCATCGATTGGGTGCCCAATCACACCTCGGACCAGCACCCGTGGTTTATCGAGTCGCGCAGCAGCCGCGACAATCCTAAGCGCGACTGGTACATCTGGCGCGATCCCGCCCCCGACGGCGGCCCGCCCAACAACTGGGGCAGTTTCTTCGGCGGCCCCGCCTGGACCTACGACGAGAAAACAGGCCAGTACTATCTCCACCAGTTCGTCAAAGAACAGCCCGACCTCAACTGGCGCAATCCCGAGGTGCGCGAGGCGATGTACGACACGCTGCGCTTCTGGATGGAGCGCGGCGTCGACGGCTTCCGCATGGACGTCATTGGGTTGATCATCAAGGACGCCGATCTGCGCGACAACCCGCCCAACCCTGAGGCGCCCGCCGATCTGCCGGAGAACGACATCGCCGGACGACAGATCATGAAGTACAACCTCGATCAGGATGAGGTGCACGACGTACTCAAGGAGATCCGGCAGGTGCTCGACGAGTACGATGAAATCGTCGCCATCGGCGAGCTGTGGTTCGAGCTCCCCCGCTGGGTCAAGTACTACGGCGAACAGGGCGATGAGCTGCACCTGCCCATCAACTTCCGGCTGGCGCACCAGGCTTGGGACGCCGCCGCCATGCGCGAGACCGTCGAGGCGGTCTACGACGTGCTGCCCGACTTTGCCTGGCATCACTTTGTGCTCACCAGCCACGACTTCCCCCGCACGGCGTCACGCTACGGCGGGCAGGGACCCGCGCGCGTCGCCGCCATGATGCTGATGACGCTCAAGGGCACGCCGACGCTCTACTACGGCGACGAGCTGGGCTTCGAGAACGGCGACATCCCGCCGGAGAAGATCCAGGATCCGCAAGGGATCAACCTGGGCGCAGAGCGCAGCCGCGACGTAGCGCGCACGCCCATGCAGTGGACGCCGGAGAGCTACGCCGGCTTCTCCGAGGTTGAGCCGTGGCTGCCCGTCTCCGAGGACTACGTCACCCGCAACGTGCTGGCGCAGCGGAGCTGTCCCTACGCCATCCTGAACCTCTACCGCGCGCTGCTGCGCTACCGTAACCAGACGCCGGCGCTGCAAGGCGGCGCGTATCGCTCCGTGGACGTGGTCGCTGATGATTGCTGGCTCTATCTTCGAGAGGCGGATGATCAACGGCGGCTGGTGGCGCTCAATTTCTCCGCCGAGCCCCGCACCGTCGCCGTGCCGGGCGAGGATAAAGGACGTGTGGTGCTCTCCACACACCTGGACCGTCAGGAGGAGATATCGCTTTCCGCGTTGACGCTGCGCCCTCACGAGGGGGTCCTCGTTGAGCTCTAGCCCTGAACAGCACAGCCGCCTGGTCACCGGATTCCCTGTCTTCTACGGCTGGGCCATTTTGGCCATCGGCACGCTGACGTTGATTATGACCGGTCCGGGGCAGACCTACGTCGTCTCCATCTTCATTGAGCGTTTCATCGAAGATCTGAACCTAAGCCGCTCGCTGGTCAGCACGCTCTACACCGTGGGTACGTTGGTCGGCAGCCTGGCCCTGCCGCTGGTTGGTCGGCAGATCGACCGCTACGGCTCACAAATCATGTCTGTAATCGTCTCTGTGCTTTTCGGCCTGGCCTGCATCTACATGGGAACAGTGCGCAACGCCGTGATGCTGGGCATTGGCTTTATCGCCATCCGCATGCTGGGGCAGGGCAGCCTCAACCTGGTGGGAAAGACCATTATCAACCGCTGGTGGGTGCGGCGACGTGGTTTTGTCTCTGGGCTCTCAGGGTTGGCCTACTCGCTGCTGGGCATAGGCGCTGTTCCTAACCTGATCCACGCTTTGATTCCGCGCTACGGCTGGCGGCACACCTATCAGCTACTCGGAGTGACGTTGATCCTGGGGCTGGCGCCGTTGGGTTATCTGTTCTTTCGGCGTCGTCCGGAAGTCTACGGGCTGACGCCGGACAACGGCCCGCCCCTGAAGGCCACCGGAGAGACACCGGATGCCTTAGACAATGACGCAGAGAGCTGGAGCGTCGAGGAAGCGTTGCGAACCCCAGCCTTCTGGGTGGCAGCCCTGGGATTGGCGACGTTAGCGATGCTGGTGACGGGGCTGTTTTTCCACATCATCAGCATCTTTGAAGATAACGGACTGTCGGCCGCTATGGCAGCTTCGGTCTACGTGCCCATCTCTGTAGCCACGGCCCTGGTCAACGTGGGCGGCGGCTATCTGGTGGATCGCATGCCCGTGCATTGGTTGCTGGCCCTGGCGCTTTTCGGACAGACGGCGGCTTTGGTGCTGGCTCAATTTCTCCGGAGCGCCGCCATGGCCTCGCTGTACGGGGTGCTGCTCGGCGCGACCTCGGGTTTGATGGGCATCGTGAGCAGCGTCATCTGGGCCGACTACTACGGGCGTGAGCACCTGGGCAGCATCACCGGCGTCGCCTCTATGATTCTGATCCTGGGTTCGGCGCTGGGCCCCATGCCCTTGGGCATCGCCCGCGACATGCTGGGGAGCTACAATCTCGCTTTGAACGTATCCGCAGTCCTACCGTTTCTTCTGGGCGTGCTCAGTCTGTTTGTCAGCCGCCCGCATAAGTAAATAAGGAGTCGCCGTTTGTTATGCAACTTTACTACATCCGTCACGCCGAATCCGAGAACAACCGCCTCTGGGCGGAGACCGGCTCCGGTGACGGGCGCAGCCCCGATCCCCACCTGACGGCGCTGGGCCACCGGCAGGCCCGCCGTCTGGCCGAATTCATCCGCGATGCCGGTGAGGGTGTACCGCAGGAAGCATTCGATCTGCAAAATGTGCACGGCTTCGGTTTCACACACCTTTACTGTAGTCTCATGGTGCGGGCCGTGGAGACCGCGTTACCCTTGGCCCACGCCCTGGATTTGCCGCTGGTCGGTTGGAAGGACCTTCACGAGGGCGGCGGCATTTTCCTTGTCGAAGAGAGGGAAAAAGAAGAGAAGACGTTTGTAGGCCTCCCCGGCAGATCCCGATCCTACTTTGAGGCGCATTACCCGGAGTTACGGCTGCCCGAGGATCTGGGGGAAGAGGGCTGGTGGAACCGCCCCTTCGAGACGCGCGAGGAGCGTCCGCTGCGTGCCCGGCGCGTGCTCCACACGCTGCTGGAACGGCACGGTGGAACCGAAGACCGCGTGGCGTTGATCAGCCACGGCGGCTTCTACAACCACCTGCTGCGCGCCGTGCTGGACATGCCCGATTCCGCCGATCACTGGTTGGTGATGAACAACGTCGCCATCACCCGCATCGATTTTCTCCCCGAGACGATCAACGTCGTCTACACCAACCGGCTCGATTATTTGCCCTCGGATATGATCACATAGAGACGCCGTCATCCCTTTTGACGGCCGACCATGGAGGTGAAGGATGAGACAAGTTGAACTGCACGCGCCGGAAGAGATCCGCTTGATCGAAACTCCCAGGCCGCAACCCGGACCGCAGGAGGTGCTCATCGCTGTCGCCGAGGTGGGGATCTGCGGCTCGGACCTGCACGCTTATCACGGCAAGCACCCCTTCATCACGCTGCCGGTGGTGCCCGGCCACGAGTTCGCCGGTCTCGTCGCCGAGGTGGGCGCGGAGGTGACCGACTTCGCGCCGGGCGATCGGGTGACGGTGGAGCCGTCGCTGGTCTGCGGCGAGTGCTACAACTGCCGCCACGGGCGCTACAACATCTGCTCCAACCTGCGCGTCATCGGCTGCCAGACGCCGGGCGCCATGGCCGAGACCATCGCCGTCCCGACGGAGAAGGTGCTCCGTCTGCCCGACGGCGTCAGCTGGGTGCAGGGTGCGCTGGCGGAGCCGCTGGCCGTGGGCGTGCGGGCTGCGCGGCGCGCCGAGTTTGAGCCGGGCGCCAACGTGATGATTCTGGGCGGCGGCACCATCGGCCTGATGACATTGCAGGCGGCGAAGGCGTTGGGTGCGGGCACGGTGATGGTTTCCGAGCTGCTGCCGGAGCGGTTGGCCCTCGCTAAGGAGCTGGGCGCCGACGTGCTGGTCAATCCCGGTGAGACGGACTTGCTCGACGCCGTCGAGGAGACCTTCGGCGAGCGGCGCGCCGACGTCATCATCGAGTGCGTGGGCATCGGCGCTACCGTGCGCGAGGCCATTCGTGTGGCGCGCAAAGGCACACGTATCGTCATCGCCGGCGTCTTCGAGCAGGACATCTCCGTGAGCATGGGCCTGGTGCAGGATCACGAGCTGGAACTCATCGGCACGTTGATGTATGTGGACGACGATTTCCCCACGGCGCTTCGGCTGTTGGCCGAGGGCCAGGCCCGGGCCGAGCCGCTGGTCAGCCATCGGTTCCCGTTGGAGGAAGCCGCTGAGGCCTTCGCCGTGGCGGATGAACGCCAGGGCGCCTTGAAGGTGTTGATCGACGTTTGGACCGAGGAGGAGCAGGCAGTCGGGCGATGACGACGCACTCCCTCTCGTCAACCCGCGAACGGTGGCTCAAGACGGCGGCGTACTACGCTGCCTTCGTGGCGCTGGGCAGCTCCGGGGCTGCTATCGGTCCGACGCTTTTAGCGCTGGCCCGTCAGACGGGGGTGGGGCTGGGGGAGATCAGCATTATCTTCACCATCGCCTCGTTGGGCTACTTCGTCGGCTCGCAGGTAGGCGGACGTCTCTACGACCGCTGGCCCGGTCATCCGGTGATGGCAATGTCGTTGCTGCTGTTGGCTGCCATGGTGACCTTGATTCCCCTGACGCCCACTCTCTGGCTGCTAAGCGCGGTCGTTCTGGTGATAGGCTGTGCGCAGGGGACGATAGATGTCGGCGGCAACGCGCTGATCGTCTGGGTCCACGGTCACGAGGTCGGTCCCTTTATGAACGGCCTGCACTTTGCCTTTGGCCTCGGCTCGACACTGGCGCCCATGTTGGTGGCCCGGCTGCTGCTCTGGACGGGTGGGGTGCGCTGGGCGTACTGGACGCTGGCGCTTTTGATGGTGCCAGTGGCGTTCTTCGTGGGACGGCGACCCAGTCCGCCGGACATCGCCACCTCGGAGGAAGAAGGAGAGGCGCGCCGGGACGGCCGACTGGTCTTTCTGATCGCCTTCTTCCTCTTTCTCTACGTGGGCGCCGAGTTCAGCGCGGGCAGCTGGATCGCCACGTACGTCACCGCCCTCAGACTGGGCGACGCGGTCGTGGGAGCCTACGTCAACGCGGCCTTCTGGGCCGCCTTTACGGCGGGACGTCTGCTCTCGATTCCCATGGCCGCCCTCGTCAAGCCGCGCGCTATTCTGGCCGGTGACCTGCTGGGCTGTTTCGCCAGCCTTGCCGCCATTCTGATCTGGCCCGCGTCCGGCGCGGCGCTCTGGATGGGCGTCATCGGGTTGGGCTTGTGCATGGCTTCCGTCTTCCCTACCATGTTCTCGTTAGCCGAGCGTCACCTGACGCTGACAGGTGCCATCACCAGCTGGATCTTCGTCGGCGTCAGCGCCGGAGCCATGGGGGCGCCCTGGCTCATCGGCCAGCTCTTCGAAGCGCAGGGAGCCCAAATCACCATGGTGGTCATCTTGATCTCGCTGCTCCTGGCCTTTCTCCTTTATCTCGTGATGCTGGCGTACACCCGGTCGCTGGGGCCGGAAACATCTGCTTAATTTGCTTAACCTGCTGATGGAAGGTGGATAGCTATGACCACATTGATCACGACACTGGGACCGAAGCAATCTCACGAGTTGAGCATGATTTTGCCGCACGAGCACATCTTCGTCGATCTTCGCACCTGGGACGAGCCGGGCTATGCCGAGGCCGACCCCCAGGACGTCATCGCCCTGATGAAGCCGGAGCTGGAGCGAGCGCGGGCCGCCGGCGTGACCGCTATCGTGGAATGCAGCACCGGTGGGGTAGGGCGTCGCGCCGATATCGACCGTGCCGTCTCCGAGGCCGCCGACTTCCCCCTGGTGGTGCCCACGGGCTTCTACCGCGAGCCGTGGATCCCACCCTGGGTCCATCGGGCCGACGTGGGTGAGCTGCGCGACTTCATGTTGAGCGAGCTGACGGACGAGATCGGCGGCACCGGCGTGCAGGCGGGCTGGATCAAGCTCAGCGCCGGGGACGAGGGGATCACGACGACCGAGACCAAGGTCTTGCAAGCGGCGGCCGAGGCTGCTGCGCAGACCAACGCCGTCATCGGCAGCCACACCATCCGGGGGCGCGTGGTGCGGCGCCAGCTGGAGATCATCGAGGAGGCCGGGTACACGCCGGAGCGCTTTATCTGGATCCACACCCAGGCCGAGCCGGATTTCACGCTGCATCTGGAGATGGCGCGACGCGGAGCGTGGCTGGAGTACGATAACATCGGCGACGCCGTGCCCGGCGACGCAGTGCACATCGAGCGCATCCTGCGGCTGTTACACGCAGGCTTCGGCGAACAGCTGCTGCTCAGTCACGACCGGGGCTGGTACGATCCCGCGCAGCCCGGCGGCGGTGAACCCCAGCCCTACACCTACCTCAGCGAGGTTTTTTTGCCCAAACTGCACGCCGCTGGCGTAGACGAGACGACGCTCCGTCAGCTGACGGAGGAAAATCCCTTCCGCGCCTTCGCGCGCTGACCTCCCTCGTTTCCCGGCGCAAGCCGGATCCCGCGCTTAAGCATCGGGCGAGGGGATATTTTCCCCCGCACGGGGTCGGGCGCAACACGCCCGAGAAGACCAATGGTTGCCTCTCTCCTGCCCAAGCGGCCTCAAGTGGCGATTAAAGCGCGCTCGCGTATAATCGGGTGAAACGTTTTACCCGTAAAGCCAAAGAAAGGGGGGACGATGAACACATCACCGCAGGATAATCTCGCCCGTTACTCCCGCCAGATGTTGGTCACGCAGATTGGGGAGGAGGGGCAGCGGGCGTTGTTGCGCAGCAAGGCCTTGGTCCTGGGGGTAGGCGCTCTGGGTACCGCCCTGGCTTCCGGCCTCGTGCGGGCCGGCGTGGGAGACGTTCGGCTGGTGGATAGGGACTTCATCGAGCTGCACAACCTGCAGAGACAGAGTTTGTTCGACGAGGATGACATCGCAGCCGACTTGCCCAAGGCCGTGGCGGCCGCGCGTAAGCTAAGGAAGATCAACCGTCAGTTCACCGTGGAGCCGGTGGTGACGGACGTGACCCATCGCAACGTGGAGCGGTTGATTGAAGATCGGGACGTTGTTCTGGACGGCAGCGATAACTTCGAGGTACGGATGCTGCTGAGCGAAGCGTGCGCCAAGCACGGGGTCCCCTGGATCTACGGCGCGGTCATCGGTACCTACGGGGCGACCCTTCCCATCCTGCCCGAGGACGGTCCCTGCTTTCATGCGCTGTTGCCTTCGCTGCCGGCGCCGGGAACTGTCCCCAGCTGTGATACGGCCGGCGTTTTGGGCACTGTACCGCCCATTATCGCCGCCCTGCAGGTCACCGAAGCCCTCAAAATCCTGACCGGTCATCGGGAGGCGCTCTGTCGGGAGCTGCGCTATCTGGACGTCTGGACGGGGGAGGTGTTGCGCATCGAACTGGCGCCGCTCTCCTCGTGCGCCATCTGTCACGAAGGGCAATACGATTTCCTGACCGGCGCGCACACCAGCCACGCCAAGCGCCTCTGCGGCGATCAGGCTGTGCAGGTGCGCCCTCAAGGCGGGCCGGAAGACGTGGATCTAGAAGCTTTATCCCGGCGTCTGGCACCTCTGGGCGAGATGAGCGCAAACGCTTACCTGCTCCGCTTCCAGGTACCGCCCTACGAGATCGTCCTATTTCGGGATGGGCGGGCCATCATCCGTGGTACCGACGACCCCGGCGTAGCCCGGGCGCTCTACGCGCGCTACATCGGCCTTTGAACCCTGAGAGGAAAGAGCCGTGTATCATCACGTCGATGAGATGCTGATCCGCGCGGGGCGGCGTCTTCACGCTGCGTTGCTCCGCTACGGTGGCTACCCCATGTTGCTCGCTACCGGGCTCTCGACGCTGCTGTTCGCAGGACGCGTCTACCTGAGCCGCACCTGGGTTTTCGCTTTCTTACTCTGGAATCTCTTCCTGGCCTGGGTGCCGTACCTGGGAAGCCTGTTGGCGGTCTGGCTGCACCACCGTATTCCCCGACATTGGGGGTTACTACTTCTTCCCGGTCTCGTGACGGTGGCTTTCTTCCCCAACGCGCCCTACATCGTCACCGATTTTCTACACCTGGTGGAGCGCCCTCCGGTGCCTCTCTGGTACGATATTGGACTGTTGACATCTTTTGCGTTGACAGGTCTTTATCTGGCCACCTACGCACTTCGCATCCTGCAGACGGTGGTGACGGCGTGGGTGGGGCGGGTTTTGGGGTGGGGGTTCGTGGTGGTGGTCGTCGCCCTGAGCGGCATGGGCATCTACGTGGGACGTTTCCTGCGTTGGAACAGTTGGGATCTGCTGACCCGGCCCCGGGCCGTCTTCTATGATCTCGCCATACGCCTGCGGTATCCCTGGCGCTACCCCGGCACCTACGGTGTCACGTTGCTCTTCGCAGGGCTGTTGTTGGTCTTCTACCTGGCGGTCACGCTGCGCCCGGAGGGTGAGCCTGTGCCGGTGGAAAGGAGGAGGTGAGAGGATAAAACGGCGGAGGGTACAGATTCCTCACTACTTAGTGCGAGAATACAGAAATTCCCCCTTGACAGAACGCGTAGCAGCAGTTAAGATAAATATTGGGAGCGCTCCCAAAAACGACCCATCGAGCGCGCAAAACGGCGTGAAAAGGCGTCAATGGGGCTGAATTCGAGGTTTTTATCCCAGATGCAATTGAGAGCGCTCTCAAAACCTGAGGATTTGTGGAGAGTCCTATGCCTACCTTAGAGGAAATTGCCGCGCGCAGTGGTGTCTCCCGTTCCACCGTCTCGCGCGTCGTCAACAACGACCCTCACGTGAGTAAAAAGACGCGCCAGAAGGTCATGAATATCATCCGGGAGATGAATTATCGACCCAACGTCGCGGCGCGCAGCCTGGCCGCCGGGAGAACGCAGGTGCTCGGCCTGGTGATCCCCATCGGCGTCTCAATGCTTTTCACCGATCCCTACTTCGGGATACTCATCCAGGGGGTCTCCGCGCAGTGTATGAGCCGCGATCACACGGTGATGCTCTGGTTGGCCGAGCCGGCCTACGAACGGCGGACCATTCATCAGATGCTGGCCAACTCGCTCATCGACGGCGTCATCGTCTCCTCGATGCTGATTGACGATCCCATCGTCGAGGCCTTGCGCGAGGCGGAGATGCCCTTTGTGTTGGTAGGCCGCTATCCGGGTGAATGTGACGTCAGCTATGTAGATGTAGACAACCGCGCCAGCGCCCGTCAGATTGTCAACCACCTGCTACGTCTGGGACACCAGCGTGTGGGCACCATCACCGGCCCTCTGGATACCATCGCCGGCGCCGACCGCCTGAAGGGGTACCGCGAGGCGCTTACCTTGCACCGCCTGCCCTTCGATCCGGCACTGGTCGCGGAAGCGGATTTCACCGAAGAAGGGGGCTACTACGCCATGCAACAGCTGTTATCCCAGCAACCGCAGGCGGTCTTCGTGGCCAGCGACACGATGGCTGTGGGAGCGCTGCGGAGGCTGGAAGAAGCCGACCTCTCGGTGCCCCAGGACGTGGCCCTGGCGGGCTTCGATGACATGCCCTTCGCCGCGCGGAGCCGGCCCCCGCTTACCACGGTCCGGCAACCCATCCGTCGGCTGGGCAGCACGGCGGTCGACATCTTGATCGACCTGGTCGAGCATCCAGACTCCGATTCTCAGCACGTGATTCTCCCCACGGAGCTGGTGATCCGGGAGTCCTGTGGCGCGCTGCAGCGTTAGGCCTCAACCGCAAGATGGTGAGGTGAAGGGGGGCATGCTTTTTGACACGCCTCTTGAAGGCACAATATCTCTCATTAGACGCTTGTAATCAGCGACGAAGCCTCTGGGTGAAGTCGCGTTTTGACGCTACTCCGCCTAAAGGTTTACCTTGAATGAAATACAGGGCTCCGTGACTTACGACGAACCAAACAAGGATCATGAGGTGCTTATGCGATACGGTTATTTCGACGACACTCACCGTGAGTACGTGATCACCCGCCCCGACACCCCGTTGCCGTGGATCAATTATCTGGGCAGCGAAAGCTACTTTGGTCTGATCTCCAACACGGCCGGCGGTTACAGCTTCTACAAGGACGCACGTCTGCGCCGTATCACACGCTATCGCTACAACAACGTGCCCTTCGACACCGGCGGGCGCTACGTCTACCTGCGCGATAACGCCACCGGCGCCTTCTGGTCGCCCACCTGGCAGCCCACGCGCACTGAGCTGGACGCTTACGTCTGCCGCCATGGATTGGGATACACCGTCATCGGCTCGACGTACCGGGGTATCGAAACGCAAGGGCGGTATTTCGTGCCCCCCGGTGAGACGCTGGAGGTCTGGCAGATGACGGTGTCCAACCGACGCGACACGGCCGCCGAGCTCTCGCTCTTCTCGGCCGTGGAGTTCGCGCTCTGGGACGCCTGGGACGACGCCACCAACTTCCAGCGCAACTTCAACACCGGCGAGGTGGAGATCGACGCGGGCGTCATCTACCATAAGACGGAGTACCGCGAGCGGCGCGATCACTTCGCCTTCTTCGCCTGCTCAGAGCCCCTGGCCGGCTTCGACACGCAGCGGGAGGCGTTTCTGGGAGCCTATCGCGGCTGGGAGGAGCCCCTGGTGGTGGAACGGGGGGTCTCGGCGAACTCCGTGGCCCACGGCTGGGCGCCCATGGGCTCGCACCACGTCACGTTGACGCTGCAGCCCGGCGAATCCCGCCAGGTCATTTTCGTGCTTGGCTATCACGAGAACCCCCGCGACGCGAAGTTCGATCCGCCCGGCTCCCAGACGATCAACAAAGCGACGGTCAAGCCCCTCATCGCCCGCTATCTTGATCCCACCCACGCGGACGTGGCCTTTGCGGCGCTGCGGAAGCGGTGGGATGCGCTCTTGGAGCGATTTCAAGTCACCACACCCGACGAGCATACCAACCGCATGGTCAATATCTGGAACGCCTATCAGTGCATGGTGACCTTCAACCTCTCGCGCTCGGCGTCCTATTTCGAGTCGGGTATCGGGCGAGGGATGGGCTTCCGCGACTCCAACCAGGATCTGCTGGGCTTCGTGCACATGATACCGGAGCGGGCGCGAGAACGGCTGCTTGACCTGGCAGCGACGCAGCTGCCCGATGGGGGCGCCTATCATCAGTACCAGCCGCTGACTAAGCGCGGCAACGATGCCGTGGGCAGCGGTTTCAACGACGATCCCCTTTGGCTCGTGCTGGCGGCGGCCGCCTACCTCAAGGAGACAGGCGACTGGCGTCTTCTGGACGCACCCGTGCCCTACGACCATCAGCCGGGCAGCGAGCGCCCCTTTTACGAACATCTGTGTCGCGCGGCCCGGTATACGCTGAACAACCTGGGCCCGCACGGTTTACCCCTCATCGGACACGCTGACTGGAACGACTGCCTCAACCTCAACACCTTCTCCGAGGAGCCGGGTCAATCCTTCCAGGTCTTGCAGAGCCAGGACGGCAAGACGGCGGAATCGGTCTTCATCGCCGGGCTCTTCGTGCTGGCGGCACAGGAGCTGGCGGCCATCGCGGCCCACCGGGGCGAAGAGGCTGATGCGGCCCGCTGGGCGGAGGCGGCGCAGACTATGACGAAGACGGTAGAAACCCACGGCTGGGACGGAGAGTGGTTCCTGCGGGCCTACGATCACTTCGGTGAGAAGGTCGGCTCGCAGACATGCGAGGAGGGCCAGATTTTCGTCGAGCCGCAGGGCATCTGCGTGATGGCGGGCATCGGCCTGGAGGACGGGCGCGCCGAGCAAGCGTTGGACGCCGCCCGCGAGCGATTGGCCACGGAGCATGGTATCCTATTGCACCAGCCGGCCTACACGCGCTACCACGTGGAGCTGGGCGAGATCACGTCGTATCCGCCGGGCTACAAGGAGAACGCCGGTATCTTCTGCCACTGCAACCCATGGATCATGATCGCCGAGACGCGGCTGGGGCGGAATGACCGCGCTTTTGATTACTACACGCGCATCAATCCCTCGGCGCGAGAAGCCATCAGCGAGGTGCACCGCTGCGAGCCCTACGTCTACGCCCAGATGATCGCCGGGCGCGATGCGCCCACCTTCGGTGAGGCGAAGAACGCCTGGCTTACGGGTACCGCCGCCTGGAATTACGTGGCTATCACCCAGTGGATCCTGGGGATCCGTCCCACCTACGCCGGTTTGCAGATCACGCCAGCGTTGCCTTCGGACTGGGAAGGCTTCAGCGCGACGCGCCTCTTCCGGGGCGTGACCTATCGCATCACCGTACAACGAGAGGGGCCGGGGGACGAGGTCGCGCTGAGCGTGGACGGAACGCCCATCGAGGGGACGGTCATCCCCTTGCCCAAGGCAGGGGTAACTGAAGTCACAGTAGACGCGCGCCTGCGCTGATCCGAGGAGGCTTGCTCATGTCACACAAACGCAGGATCACGTTGTGGTGGCTGGTGGTGATGGGGATATTGCTGTGGGTCGCCTGTACGACGCCACCGACGCGGCCTCCTGTGCTCACCCCGGCCGAACCCACGCCGCTGCCGACTTTCACGCCGGTGCCCACGCCGCTGCCCAACGTGCTCTACGTCGATCCCACCCGTCCTCTTGGTCCCATCAGCCCCTATGTCTACGGCACCAACACGGGCCCCTGGAGTTTCGTTCCCCTGGAGCTGATGCCGTTGGCAGAGGAGGCGGGGATCACCTATCTGCGTTTCCCCGGCGGCAACTACGGAGACCAATACGATCTCCGCAAGACCGAGATCGACCGTTTCATGACACTCTGTGAGCAGCTGGGGGCGGAGCCGGGCATCAGCGTGCGTTTGCGGGGAGGGACCCCGGAAAAAGCCGTCGCCCTTCTGCGCTACGCCAACGTGGAGCAGGGCTACAATGTGCGTTACTGGAGCATCGGCAACGAGCCGGCACTTTACGGCGATTATGACACGGAACGCTACAACCGCGAGTGGCGGGCCATCGCCGAGGCGCTGCTGGAAGTCGATCCTGATATCACGCTCATTGGGCCAGATGTGACGCAGTGGCGGGGCGACCCTCTCACCGATCCCAAAGACGAGGCCGGGCGCGATTGGATGCGCCAGTTTCTGCTCCAGAACGGCGATCTGGTGGACATCGTCGCCATCCATCGCTACCCCTTCCCCGCGGAGATGAGTGGGGAAAGCGTTACGGTGGAAGCGCTCATGGCGAATCCGCCCGAGTGGGAGGAGATCCTGCCCCACCTGCGAACGTTAATCCGCGAGACGACGGGGCGCGATCTGCCTATAGCCGTTACCGAGGTCAACTCCCACTGGAACGCATCCCTGGGCGGTGAGGCGACGCCTGACTCTCATGCGAGTGCTATCTGGTGGGGAGACGTGCTGGGGCGCCTGATTAAGCACGACGTGGAGATCGTCGCCCACTTCGCGCTGCAGAGCTCCCCCTCCCTGGGCGGCTGGGGGCTCTTCTCGAGGTACGAGGCGCGCCCCGCTTACTTCGTCTATCGCATGTATCAGCACGTCGGTGACGAGCGTCTTTACGCCTCCTCCGCCGATCCGCAGGTGGGCATCTACGCGGCGTGGCGGGAAGAAGACGGTGCGGCTACAGCCATGGTCATCAACCGGAGCACCGAGGCGCGGACTCTGCCGCTGGTGCTCGGCGGGGACGTCTTGCTCACAGCGCCGGTCGAGGTCTGGCGCTTCGACGCAGAACACCAGGCCGAGCACCTGGGAAACGAAGTCATCAACAACGGAGATGAGATCACTTTACCGCCGTTATCGATGACGCTCTACGTCTTCCCCCGTTTACAGGCGGCGTGTGAGACGTGTGGGCCTGGAGATTGAGGAGCGGGTGGGTGGCATCAGATACCACACCTACGAGTGAGAGGAGAGAGAATATGCACTACGGTTATTTCGACGACGAGGCGCGGGAGTACGTCATCACCGACCCGCGCACACCGCTAAAGTGGATTAATTACATCGGCACGCTGGCCTTCGGCGGCTTCGTGGATCAGACAGGCGGTGCGCCGGGCGCACATTCGTGACCGGATTTGTGAACAGATAGCAGCGTGGCGCATTCAAACTGGTGGCTTACTTGGGGCTACGGCCTGTTGCTCACGGTTTGCAGCTGTGTTACAATAGCAGCACAGCATGAAAGGGGGAAAACCTTGTTTGAAGTACGCGATTTCGTAGCCGCGCGGTTATATAGCGATGAAAAAGCCGTGATCCAGGATGCACTGCGGCACCTTCTGCGCGCGCGCCCCGATTTGCGCGTGCAGCTGGCAATTCATCGTTACCAGACTGAAACGCTGTCTCTGGCAGAAGCTGCCAGCCTCGCCGGTGTGAGTTGGGCGCAAATGCGCGACATTCTGGTGGAAAACGGCATTCAGCCACGCCTGGGACCGGAAACCCTCGATGAGGCTCAAGCGGAAGTCGCCGTATTGCGCGAATATTTCGAGACGCAGCCATGACCATCATCAGCAACACCACCGTCATCTCCAACTTCGCCGCGATAGGGCAACTGGAATTGCTTGAGCGGCTCTACACAACGCTCTACATCTCCACCGAGGTTTACGCCGAGATTCAGGCGGGACTCAATGAAGGGTATCGTTTCTATGCCGGCATCGAGACTCACATCTATCCCCTGGTAGCAACCGGTTGGATTCACTTGACCAGCGTGACTGGCGAACAGGAAGTGCAGCTGCAGGCACGCCTGCCACAGCGGCTGCATAGCGGCGAAGCTTCCTGCTTGGCGATTGCCAAACAGCGTGGGTGGATTCTGCTCACCGATGACCAGGCTGCACGCAAACAGGCTATCCGGATGAACATACAGGTTTCTGGTTCGATAGGCTGCCTGGTCATGGCTGTTGAACGGCAAATTCTCACATTAGCGCAAGCCAATCACTGGCTCAATGTGCTACAACAACACAACTACCGCTCACCGGTCACAGACCTGACGCCTTTGCTCAACCGACATTGAGCGAAATCTTTCAGTTGTCCTGTGTCTGCAATGCAGGATAAATCCGGCTTGCATCCGTCGGCTTTACAGCCCCGTTTATGGGACGTTGTATTGTAGTCCGGCGGTTGATCGCCGGGCGCTTCTTGTCCTATCATTCATCACTGAAATTTTTCATTAAGGAAACCTTACCATGCACTACGGTTATTTCGACGACGAGGCGCGGGAGTACGTCATCACCGACCCGCGCACACCGGTAAAGTGGATCAATTACATCGGCACGTTGGCCTTCGGCGGCTTCGTGGATCAGACAGGCGGGGCGTTGCTCTGCCAGGGCGACCCTGCGCTCAACCGCATCGTCAAGTACATCCCCCAGCTGCCCGACGCCGATTTCAAAGGCACGACGCTCTATCTGCGGTTCCCCGAGGGCGCGGGCTACCGCGTCTTCTCCCCCTTCTACACCCCCACGCTCGATTCTTACGAGCGCTACGAGTGCCACGTCGGCCTGGGCTACCAGCGCATCGTCAGTGAGGTCTGCGGCATCCGTACCGAGGCGACGATCTTCGTCCCCGCCGGGGGAACCCAGGAGCTGCGTGACGTGCGCGTCACCAATCTGCGCGACGAGCCGGTGACGCTGGATGCCATCCCCGTCGTCGAGTACACCCATCCCGACGCCCTGAAGCAGTTCACCAACGCCGACTGGGTCCCGCAGACCATGCAGAGCCGCGCCGTGACCGGCGATGATGGGCGCCTGGTGCTCCTCCAGTATCCCTTTATGTTCAAAGAGATCAAAGTGAACTACTTCACATCTGATCAGCCTGTCTCCTCGTTTGAATCCGACCGCGCCCGCTTTTTGGGCCGCTACGGGACATGGGCTGCGCCCCAGGCCCTTCAACAAGCGGAGTTGAGCAATTACGAAGCCCTGCGTGGCGATAACGTCGCCGCGCTGCTGCACCACCTGGGCACGCTGGCCCCGGGCGAGAGCCGACGGTTCATCACCCAGCTGGGTCAAGCCTCCAGCCTGGACGCCGCCCGGCCCGACATCGAGCGCTACCGGGATCCGGCCGAGGTGGAGGCCGCGCTGGCGGCATTGGCGCGTTTCTGGGAGGGATACCTATCGCGGATGCAGGTGGAGACCCCCGACGCAGCGCTAAACGCCATGCTCAACGTCCACAACCCCCGCCAGGTCTACATCACCATGAACTGGTCCCGCTACCTTTCACTCTACCAGTTGGGGTTGGGGGCGCGCGGGATCGGCTTCCGCGACAGCTCGCAGGACGTGATGGGCGTGGTGGGCAACGCGCCTGAGGAGGCCCGCGCCCTCATCGCACAGCTGCTCCACGTCCAGCGCCGGGACGGTTCCGCCATGCATCAGTTCAATCCGCTGACCATGGAGGCCACGCGGGGCGAGGCCGTCGAGGAAGACCGTCCCTCGTACTACGGCGATGACCACCTGTGGATCGTGCTGGCGGTGACCGCTTACCTTAAGGAGACGGGCGACCTGGCTTTCCTCGATCAGGTCATCCCCTTCTACGACAAAGGTAAGGACGAACAGCCGCTCGAATCGGGAACAGTGCTCGAACATCTGCGTCGGGCCATCGACTTCACCCGCACCCACGTGGGCGCGCACGGCTTGCCCCTGCTGGGCTTCGCCGACTGGAACGACACGGTGAACCTGCGACCGGGTGCCGAATCGCTCTTCATCGCCAACCTCTACGGAAAAGCGCTGCTGGAGATGGGCGCGCTCTTCGAGCATCTGGGGGACGTGGACATGGTGTCCCTCTATCATCTTTACTACGATGAGATGCGCGAGCGCGTTAACGCCCACGGCTGGGATGAGGCGTGGTATCTACGCTATTACGACGCCGACGGCGCGCCGTTGGGCTCCCACCGGAACGAGACGGGCCAGATCTTCACCAACGGGCAGTCCTGGCCCGTGATCTCGGGGTTTGCGACGCCGGAGCGGGCGCGGCAGGCGCTGGACGCCGTGCACGCGCGGCTCAACACCCCCCGTGGCATCAAACTCAGCGCTCCCGGCTACGAGGGTTACGATCCCGACGTCGGCGGTGTCACCACCTACCCGCCCGGCGCCAAGGAGAACGGCGGCATCTTCTTGCATGCGAACCCCTGGGTGGTGATCGCCGAGACGCGGGTGGGGCGAGGGGATCGCGCTTTCGCCTACTACCAGCAGATCAACCCGGCGACGCGCAACGAGGAGATCGAAATCTTCGAGTGCGAGCCCTACGTCTATCCCCAGAACATCCTGGGCGACGAACATCCGCAGTTTGGGCTGGCGCGCAACAGCTGGTTGACGGGCACGGCCTCGTGGATGTATCAGGCGGGCACGCAGTACCTGCTGGGCGTGCGCCCCACCTACGACGGTCTGCGCATCGATCCCTGTATCCCCCCCGCCTGGGATGGGTTCAAGGTCTCACGGACGTTTCGGGGGGCCGTCTACACCATCGAGGTGCGGAACCCGCGTCACGTCTGCAAAGGCGTCGCGCGGCTCACGGTG
Organism: Anaerolineae bacterium; assembly: GCA_049975525.1. Classification (GTDB taxonomy): domain Bacteria; phylum Chloroflexota; class Anaerolineae; order B4-G1; family SLSP01; genus G713. Next base: position 19,860 of record JBNGCW010000021.1, on the reverse strand, counting down.
GATGGTAAGGCGCTTGACGGCAACGTCGTCCCCATCTTTGGCGATGGGGACGAGCACCGCGTGGTCGTCGTGCTTGGGAAAGAGCCGTAGAGGTTCGTAGTCAGCAACTTGAGCTGTGGTTGGTGTTCCCCACCATGCCACTGTCGAGTCGCGCGGACGGCACTCCGGCTTTGCCTGCGTGCCTGACTACGAGCCGACGATCTTCAATCCGTTGAACTACCTCACAGCTCCACGGTGCACCCCAGGCCGGGCACGTCGGTGGCGATGAGCCAGCCCTCATCCAGGATAAAGCGCTGGCGCGTGGGATCGTCCGCCAGGTCGAAGTAGCCATCCAGATCTCCGTAAGTGACGCCCGGGCTGCTGAGGGCGAAGGCCAGGCCGGCGGCGGTCAACAGCGCCGGTTCGTTGATGCAGCCGACCATCGTCGTCATCCGCGCCGCGCGGGCCACAGCGTCCATCTGCCGCGCGCCGCGCAGCCCGCCGCAGGTCGCCAGTTTGATACTCAGCCCATCGACGGCCCGTTCTCTCGCCAGCGCCAGCGCCGAGTCCGGTCCCCGCGCGCTCTCGTCGGCCAGGATAGGCACCGGGCTGTTTCGCGTGACCCGCTTCAGCGCCTTCACGCCATCGTCAGCCGGTACGGGCTGTTCCAACATCTCCAGGTGATCGGCCAGGGCTTTGGTCACCTCAATGGCCTCTCGGATGGTATACCCCTGCTCGGCATCCAGGCGCACCGTGAGGTTGGGCAGTGCCTTGTGGACAGCGCGGACACGGCGCACGTCCTCCTCGGGATCGCGCCCGCCCTTGAGTTTGAGGATGCGGAAACCCTGGCGGGCGCGGTTGTGCGCCATCTCCACCGTCTCCTCGACCGTGCCCACGTTGATGGTGACCGAGGTCTGGATGCGGTCGCGGTAGCCGCCCAACAGCCGGTGTAATGGCAGTCCGGCCGCCAGCCCCAGCAGATCGTGGAAGGCGATGTCGAAAGCGCATTGGGCCGAGGGGACGCCTTCGGTCAGCCGCGCCAGCACCGCCAGCGCGTACTCCGTGTTGAGCGGGTTCAGATCGCGGGCGCGGTCGGCGCAGGCCTGACAGGCGCGGAGGACCTCTTCGCGCGTCTCGCCGGTGAGCGTCGGATCGAAGGCGGCGCAGCCCCAGGCCGTCTGTCCCTCACGGGTCTCCACGCGGATGAAGACAACGTCGATCTGTTGCACCTTCGTCTCGCGGTGATAGAGGGAACGATAGGGCAACTTAAGTCGCAGTTCGGTGGGAATCACCTCAACGTGGCTGATCTGCATGACGTACCTCCTCTGCTGTTGTTGTCAGCCAAAGACAAGTCTACACGCATTTGTGGGGACATGTCGATGACGGATCAGTTTTCTATTCTGCGTAGACTCTAAAAGACCATCCGGGAACCAGGTGAGGATCATCGTAGCGAGTTTCACGGAGAATGTCAAGCACGGCCGGCGAGAGATGAGGGTGAACAGCTCGGCCCGCGCTCCTCACCGTGCCCGGTGGCGCTTCTTCCTTCTGTTCTCTCCGGCGCCCCCCCCCCCGCCCTGCCCTAAACCGGGGGCTCAAACGGCCAGGCGGCGTTGCGGAGAGAGCGCCCGGATCGCGACGGCGCCGGCGATGGCTGCTGCCAGAATGCCGGCAGGAAGGGACACAAGAGGCGTTCCCGCGTGCCGGACGGCGATGCCCGCGTAGGCCCAGACGAAGACCAGGCCGTAGGCCACGTCTCGCCGCGTGAAGATGACGGTGAAGGCGATGCCTGACGCCACGATGAGCATGATCAAGGCCCACAGCTCGGGCGCAATGCCCCAGCCGCCCCAACCCACGTAGTCCAGCAACGAGGTGACGTTGGCTACCGTCGCCACGCTGATCCAACCGAGGTAGAGGCTGAAGGGCACGCGGACGGTCCATCGCTCCACTGCCGACACCTCCGTGCGTCCGATGCCTAGCCGCAGATAGATGGCGATGAGACTCCCCAGCAGGATCAGCATGGCGAGCAGCGTGAGCGGGAAGCGCTGATAGTGCCAGAGGAAGATCCACGCGCTGTTTGCCGCACTGCTCAACGCATAGAGATAGCCGATGCGCCGCAGGCGCGGGTTATCGCGCTGGCCCGGCAATGCTTGATAGACGGTGAACGCGATCAAGCCCAGGTAAATAAGGCCCCAGATCGAGAAAACATAGGCCGCCGGAACAAAGAACACGTCGAAACTGTCCGAAATCTCGCCGGTGGTCAGCCCGTTGAGGGGCAGGGCGTTCGCCAGCCCGTTGACCGTCAAGGTCACCAGCGTGGCAATAACGTTAATGCTCTGTCGTACGATATCCTTCCTTTTCATCGCTCCTCCTTATGGGTTGGGTAACGTTGCGTTGAAGTCCCGAACGGCGTCCATAAAAGCCTGGGGGCACTCCTCCTGGGGGACATGCCCGCACTGCGGGATGACGACCAGTTCCGCGTTGGGCAGATCCTCGGCGAGACGTAGACTCTGCGCCGTAGGCACGATGCGGTCGTCGTCGCCGGTGATGACCAACGTCGGCGTGCTCAGCTCGCCGAGACGCCGGTCCAGATCGGAGGCACGGGAGGCTTTCGTCAACTCCCACAGCGCCTTGTCCCAGTGTTGCGCGCGGAGCGGTTTCCAGTATCCCGCTTCGATCTCCGGCGTGATCTTGTCGGGGTCGTGCCAGGCGCGGCGCAGAAAAGCCTTGCCCTGAGCCTGGAGCCGCCGCGCGATGAGGGGGCCGATCCGGTCGAACTGCGGCAGTTGGAGCAATGGCTGCACGAGGGAGGGCGCACCGCCGCCTGTGTAAATCGCCGCGTCGACCAGTACCAGGGCCTGCACGCGCTCCGGGTGCGCCAGCGCCGTCGCCGCCGCGACGGTGCCGCCCGCCGAGTTCCCCACCAGGATGGCTTGCTCGATTTTCAGCGCGTCCAGCAAGCCGACGACCAGCGCGACCTGGGCCTCCGGCGTGTAGGGGTTCTCCCCCTCGGCCCACGTCAGCGGGCGCTCGGTGAGCCCGAAGGCCGGGCGGTCGTAGGCGATGACGGTACCCCGTTCACCCAGCGGGGCCATCACCTCACGCCAGGAGAAAGTGCTGGCGCCGAAGCCGTGCAGCAGCAGAAACGTCGGCTCGCCCGCCCCCGTCCGCTTGTAGTGCACGTCCAGGCCGTTGACCTCGATGAAGCGGCTGTCGGCGTCGGCCAGTTCACGGGGCGGGACCGTGTCCTCCAACGGCGGGATGGGGATCAGCAACGGCACAATTGCGATCAGCAATAGGATAACGGCTACGACGCTTCCCAGGATGCGGGCCACTTTTTTCATTTCTTCCTCTGCCTTGTTATCACGCGAGAGCAAAAATCAGTCATAAGGTCACGGTGTTACCGGAGTCGTTAGTCACGGGCCGCCATGCGTTCCAGCAGCGCCGTGGTGGCCTGCACAATCTCCGCTTGCTGCGCGCTGCGGGAGATCGTTGCACTGAGGTCACCGTCTTGCGGGCCATACCAGCCGAACTGGGCGTAGTTCCCGCCCGCGATCTCGATCCAGCGCGTCTCCGGCGGGAGCAGATCTCGGGACGCCGAGACCTTCTCCGGGGTCGCCAGACCGTCGCGGCTGCCGTAGATGGAGACGACGGCGACGTCGCGCGCCGAGAGGTCGTTGCTCTCGGCAGGATAGGACGCCCACAAGACAAGCCCATCGACGGTCGCGGGATGCGCGTAGACGAAACGCGCCGCCATGGCGCCCCCCAGCGAGTGCCCGCCCACGGCCCATGTCTCGATCTCAGAATGTACGTCGATGACGGCCTGGGCGCGGTTCGGCGCGAGGACGGCCAGGTTCAGCGGCATGGGTACGATGACGACGAGCACGCCCTCCTCGGCGATGGCGCGGGCTGTCGGCGCGTAGGCGCGCGGATCGACGCGCCCGCCGGGATAGAGGATCAACCCGGTCGTCGCGGCTTCTCCGGGCTCAAAGGTAATCCAGCGATCCGTGGTCACGGTCACCTCTGGACCTGGCTCAAGCGCGGCCAGCGCCTCCGGCATCGGCCCCAGCGGCGTGCTGCCCCAGATCACAAAGCCGCCCGCGCCGGCAAGGAGGAGCACGATCAGAATCAACAACCACCACTTGAGGACTCGTTTCATGTTTAGCCTCGTTCCAACTTTCACCCCACTGAAAAAATCGGATTTTTCCGGAACTCGCCACTACGTGTGGGAAAATTCGCGGTCAAAACCACTAGATATAGGGGGTGTTTTGCTAAAAATCCGATTTTTAGGACCTTTTTTCAGTAGAGTCAACTTTCACCTTCCGGGAAGTTTTAATCTTCCCGGAAGGTATGCTTACGTCCGCTTAATCCGTTGACTCTGCCTGCAGGGGCGCCATGCGGCAGCTCTCCGGCGTCTCGCCCGACTCAAAGCATTGGATGTACGCCTTCAGCGTGGGCAGACCGGTGAGCTTCTCATAGAAGAAGTTGTTGACGATATTGATCAGCTCGGCGCGGGCCGCTTCGGCTTCGGGGCGCAACGCTTCCCCGCACGCGAAGTCGGTGAGGCTATCGCGCAGTTGCAATAGATAGCGGACCAATTCGGTCTCCTTCCCCCCTTCCAGCGTCTCAATCACAGCGTAGATCAGCTGATCCGTCTGAGCCAGCAGGTCGTCACGGGAGATCTGACTCTCCTCCCGCGCCGCCTCGTCGATAGTGCGGATCAAGGCGCGCACCTGGTAGAGCATCGTCGTCGGCTCGTCGAAGAGCTCACGGATAAAGAGCGCCTCGCGGTAGTTACCCGTCATGCGGAAAATATTGTACATGCGCTTGGCGGCCTTGCCGTAGTTCGCCGGATCGTGAGTGATGTACTTGTACACCTCGTGCTCCAGCTGCTCCACGTACTCGTCCAGCGCGTCGGTGGAGACGTGGCGCACCAGTTTAGAGAAGATGGGGACGCTTTCCGCCTGCAGGTAGACTTCCTGGAAGTACGGATCGAGATAACCATCCAGCGGCGTAATGGCGCCGTCGGGCGCTTCCCAGGTCACGTCCAGCATGTTGCTGGCGTTGGCCAATTTGCGGCGCACGGGATCAGCGATCACCCAGTCCAGCTTGCACCAGCCGGGGTCCTGTGCCGCCTCGCCCCACCGAATGGTGATGGGCGAACCGTCGGGGCGAAAGGCCTCGATCTTCCCCGCCTCGATCTCATCCGGCTTCCAGGCGATGGGCGATCCGCCCGCAATCTCCTTGCCATCCTTGACCACGTCCTCGGGATAGGAACCCAACTTGACCTCAATGAGATGATAGGTCGGCCCATGGCGGGTGCTCAACGCTTTCTCACGCATGATCTCGCCCAGTATCCGGCAGGCCTCCTCGCGCGTCTCCGCCTTGATGTTCACCCGCTCGAAGTAATCGGCGTCGCCGGGATAGGTCTGAATCTTCGACTGGGCCGCCGAGCCGGAGAGCGCCAGCGCGGTCTCTACTTCGCCGGGGCGATCCTCGAACTCTACAATCTTCCCAATCTCGCGGAAATACGCCAGATCTTCCGGGCTAAAGTCCAACAGAGTGACGCGATGCCCGAAGACGCCGCTCTCCACATCCACGGCGATGTCCGTTTCTGACTGCATGGACGCCATGGCCGTCAGCCACTGAAGGGCTTCCTCCTCATCCAGTTCGACGCCCAGTCGTTTGGCCGAAGCCTGAATCTGTTCCAAATCCTCTGCTGCCGTAGGTTTCCGTTCTTCACGCATCGCACCCCCCTTGGGTTGCCCACCTAGGTTGCCAACAAATCCAAAAACAGGAAAGACTCACCTGAAAAAAGGTCCAAGAAATCGGATTTTTAGGTGACCATACTCTACATCTAGTGATTTTAGTCATGAGAAACCCACATATAGTATCAAGTCGTAGAAAAATCCGATTTCTGCTAGTTATTTCAGTAGAATCAAGAAAGACCCTTCATCCATCCTATCAGTGATGCTCCTGGGCCTGCGCCAGGAGCTGAGCGAAGAGCTCCGCCTGATCCTGCGCGTCACGCAGCGCATGGTGCCTCAGTTTGCGTCCGTCGAGGTAGCGGCGTTGCAGATATTTCATCGAGGTACGCGCCCAGGGCACGCCGGTCAGCCCCATATAGAAGGCCTTGATGTCCAACGCCGAATAGCCAAAAGGGTTGCGTTCCAGATAGCGGTGGAAGTAGTCGTTGACGAACATCCAATCGAAGGGCGCGTTGAAGGCGACGAAAATGGGCCGATGGGTCGCGGGCACGTGCACGCGCACCCAGCGCTCAAATCGCTCCATGGCCTCTCCAGGCGGCGTCCCCTCTTTGGCAAGTGTCTCCATGGAGAGATCGCTGATAGCAAGCGCGGCGGGGATACAGTTGCCGTTGACCGGCTGCAACTCGACGTAGAACGTGTACGTCGGATCCTCCACCAGGCACGCGCCAATGGAGAGCATCGAAAACGTGCTGGGATTCGGCCCGGCGGTCTCCACGTCCACCGAGACGTACGTCTCTTCTCGCTTCACAGGGTGACGTCTATCTTTGCTCACTTATATCCCCCCGGGCGGTTTTGTACGCCGCCAGTGTGCGCTCTCGCGCCGTTTTATGGTCGACAATGGGGGCCGGATAGTCCTCGCCGATGATGCAGCCGGCCGCCTGCTGTACGTCGCCGGGCATGGTCCAGGGACGGTGAATGAAATCCGTGGGTACGTTGCGCAACTCAGGCACCCAGTGCCGGATGTACGCGCCCTGCGGATCGTGCTTTTCGCCCTGGGTGACGGGGTTGAAGATGCGGAAGTAGGGCGCGGCATCGGTGCCGGTGCCCGCCGACCACTGCCACCCGCCGTTGTTGGCGGCGGGGTCGCCGTCGATGAGGTGCTGCATGAAGTGGCGTTCGCCCCACTGCCAGTCGATGAGCAGGTCCTTGGTGAGGAACGAGGCGACGATCATGCGGGCGCGGTTGTGCATCCAGCCGCTCTCCTGCAGTTGGCGCATGGCGGCGTCGACAATGGGAAAGCCCGTGCGCCCCGCCTGCCACGCCTCAAACGCCGCCGCGTCGTTGCGCCAGGCGATGCGGCGGTACTGCTCGCGGAAACTCTCCTGCCGGACGTTGGGATGATGAAAGAGGATCATGGCGTAGAACTCACGCCAGATCAGCTCGTCGAGCCAGGTCTGCGCGCCCTGACCGCCACCGTTTTCCCCGGCTTTCCGCGCGGCGACCACGGCCTCCCGCGCCGAGAGCATGCCAAAGCGCAGATAGGGAGAAAGCCGCGAGGTGCCGTCGAGGTCCAGGCGGTCCCGCCGTTCGTGGTAGTGGGCGATCGGCCCGGCGGTGAACGCCTCCAGCCGACGGTGCGCCTCAGGCTCGCCCGGCGCAAAGGGCACGGACGCCGGCAGCGTCGGCTCCTCTGGGATCGCTTCACCGCTCACGTTCTCGGGGACGGGCAGCAAAGCCACCGGCGCCGCCGACAGCTCGGCGGCGGTGGGCAGCGGGGAGGCTTTCCACGTGCGGCTGTACCAGGTGTAGACGGTGTAGGGATCGCCGTCCTGCTTGCGCACCGCGCCGGGCGGATGGACCGTCAGCCCGCCGGTGAGACGCAGCGGTAGATGCTCGCGCACGCGGTCGTCGCGCCGCCGGGCGTAGGGCGAGACATCGGCCTGGGCGAAGATAGCCTCGGCTTGCGCCTCGTGCAGCGCCGCTTTCAGCGCCTCCGCCGGATCGCCGCGCCGCAGGACGAGATGGCTGCCCCGCTCGCGCAGATCGGCGTCCAGCGCCCGCAGTCCGCCCAGCAGAAACGCCAACCGCTTCTCCCCCACGTAGTGCGAGTTCAGCAGCGCCGGATCGAGCACAAAGACGGGAATCACCCTTTCGGCGTGATCCAGCGCCGCCGCCAGGGCCGGATTGTCCCGCAGGCGCAGATCGCGGCGTATCCACCAAAGCGCGGTTTTCAACGATCCAACCCTTCGCTGACCTTATCCAGCGCCGCGACCTCATCCTCGGTCAACTGCCAGCCCAGGGCCTCGGCGTTGGAACGCGCGTGACGGGCGTTCTTAGCCCCGGGGATGGGCACCGCGCCCTTGGCGATGACCCAGTTGAGCGCCACGTGGACCGGCTCTTTGCCGCCGTGCCCCGCGCCGATCTCGCGCATCAGGTCGATGAGCGGTTGGATCTGCGCCAGCCGCTCCGGGGGATAGATGCGTCGTCGCGGGCCGGGCGGCGGGTTCTCTGGCGTGTACTTGCCCGTGAGTATGCCTTTGGCGATGGGGCTGTAGGCGATGACGGTGACGCCCAGGTCGCGGCAGGTCTGGATGACGCCATTGCGCTCCGGCTGCCGGTGCAAGAGGCTGTACTCAATCTGGTTCGAGGCCAGAGGCACGCCCCGATCAGCGAGCGCGTTGTAGGCGCGCCCCGTCTGCTCGGCGTTGAAGTTGGAGACGCCAACGGCCCGCGTCAGGCCGGCCTCGACGGCGTCCGCCAGCGCGTCAGCCCACGTCTCCAGCGAGCGCACCGTGGGTGGAAAGTGCAGCTGGTAGAGATCGACCTGCCTCACCCCCAGGCGCTTGAGGCTGCGGCGCAGCGTCCGGAGCAGTTGGCCTTTGAACAAGCGCCAGGGAAAGGGGAAGAATTTGGTGGCGATGACCACCTCGCCCCGGTTTCCGCTGATAAAGCTGCCCAGGAACTTCTCCGAGCGGCCCAGGCCGTAGACCTCGGCGGTGTCAAAAAAGGAGAGGCCCGCCTCCATGGCGGCGTCGAAGGCAGCGCGCACTTCGTCGTCCTTGTAGGCGCCGCCGAAGCCCCACATCAACCGGTCACCCCACTGCCAGGTGCCGATGCCCAGCGGGGGGATGTTGACGTCGGTTTGTCCCAGGGTGATCCAGGCTGCGTTCATGCTGTATCCTCCAGTTCGTCAATAGCGTCACGGATGATCTGCGCGCTATCATGCAAAGCGGCGTGTTCCCCGTCGCTTAGATCCAAGGGTAGGGTGGCGATAACGCCCTCCCCGCCCACCAGCTGCGGCATGGAGACGGTCACGTCGGCGACGCCCGCCACGTCATCCATGGGGGTGCAGACGGTGAGCAGCGCCCGGTGGTCGTGGTTGATGACGTCGACGATGCGGGCCAGCGCTGCACCGATGCCGTAGTACGTCGCGCCCTTTCCCTCGATGATTTGATAGGCGGCGTTGCGCACGTCATCGTCGATGCTCTGGCGGATCTCCTCGTCGAAGGGGATGCCGCAATGCGCCACGTAGTCCTGCAAGGGCAGGCCGCCGATGTCGACGCTGGACCAGGTGAGCACCTCGGAATCGCCGTGCTCGCCGACGACATAGCCGTGGACGTGCTGCGGATCGACGCCAAGGTGATCGCCCAACAGGGCGCGGAAACGCGCCGTATCCAGCGTCGTTCCGGAGCCGATGACGCGGCTGGAGGGCACACCGTAGTCGGCGGCGTAGCGCGCAGCGACATGGGTCATCACGTCCACCGGATTGGTGGTCATCACCAGGATGGCGTCGGGGGCGTTGTCCAGCACGGCGGGGACGATCTGTTTGAGGATCCCGGCGTTCTTGGTGAGCAGATCCAGCCGCGTCTCCCCGGGCTTCTGCGCCGCGCCGGCGGTGATGATAACGATCTTGCTTCCGACAAGATCCTCGTAACCGCCCGCCGAGACGTTGATGGCGTGGACGAAAGGCACCGCGTGGCTGATGTCTGCGGCCTCAGCGCGTGCGCGCGCCTTATCAATATCAATCAGGACGATGTCACTGGCGACGTGACGCATGACCATGGCGTAAGCCGCGGTCGCGCCGACGAACCCGCTGCCGATAATACCGACTTTCATGATACTTACCTCCTTGTGCTCTGTGGACCGATCACCTACCTTTCATATCATAGACGATTTTATTGTTTTTGTCGAGGAGACCTTACAAACACAACTTGCTTCCCGCCATTCCGTTTCACTTCGCGGCTGCCTGCGAGCATATGCTTGTCATAGAGTAGTTTGCTTGTCGTAAGACACGAAGGCGTGAGTCGGAGTGCCGTAGCGGTAGCACTTCAGCTTGATTTTGGTATAATGTCTCCGTTATGGAAAACACGGTCGATGCTCCACAGGGGAAGACCCAGGCGCCGACGCAGCCGGTGGGGTGGGCCTGGACGTGGCTACCCGTCACGGCGCTCCTTGGGGGCGCCTGGGCTTATGGCGCGCCTCTGGAGGCGCTGCCGTCCACGGGCCTGGCGCTGGCCCTCGTCCTCGGCGGCTGGATGCCGCTCTGGCGTGCGATCACGACGACGGACTGGCGGACGCCGCTGCGCCGCTGGCGCACATGGCGCGGTCGGGTGCCTCTGCCACGCTGGCCCTATCTGCAGCCCGGCACCCCAGGCGCAGCCCTGCACCACGCCCTGGAACACGCATGGGCCTGGTGGCGCGACGTGGGCGCGCCGGCATTGGGGCCCTCGTTGCGCAGCGCCTTTGGCGCTTTGGCGTTGAGTGTGCTGGTCGGCGCAGTCTTAGGTCGAACGGCGTTGCTGCTCAGCGTCTTCTTGCTCACCTGCGCGGAGCTGGCGACGCTCTGGCACGAGGGGGAAGGCCACGTCGGCTCCGGTTGGGAGGCTTTGGGCTGGGTCGGGTTGCCCTGGCTGCTGGGTGCCTCGCTCAACGGCTCGATGCCCCTCGCAGCCTGGCTTTCGGCCCTGGCCGTGACGCTTCTGGTGGGTTTCCAGGCGGTGAACCGGGGGTGGTCCGTGCTGGGTCCGCTGAGCGCAGCGGTTTTTCTGCTCTGGGGGGGGCACACGTTGGCCGTCGGCAGCGTGCTGCTGCTGGCGCTGCCCGGCTGGCTGTTGTTGCTCGAAGAGGTGCCCTTGCAGCGTTACCGTCGCGCCGTGGCGCCCTGGCTTCTGCTGACCCTTCTGCTCATGGCCGGAGCGCTGCGATGAAATGGGCGTTGATCGCCGTCGGTCTCGGGGTAGCGGTGGCGTTGCTCTACTGGCAACTGGTCATCGCCGAAGGCGCGTATCTCGGAGCCAAGGTCGTAGCCTTGCTCTACGACTGGTCGGCGAGATCCTATGATCGCATCAAAAGTTTCCAACGCCGGTACGAACGCTGGTTTCTGGGTGAGCCCTTACAGCAGGCCCTGGCCTCCATCCCCTATCCACTGGTCCTGGACGTGGCGACGGGCACCGGGCGTCTGCCTCGCACGCTCTTCGGCGACGCCGACTTCCACGGGCGTGTCATCGGCCTGGATTACGCCCGCAACATGTTGCACGAGGCCGTCCGCATGACCACCCCCTGGTCAGAGCGAGTGGCTTTCGTCTGGAAAGACGCCAGCGAACTGCCCTTTCCCGACGACACCTTCGAGGCGGTGACGTGCCTGGAGGCGTTGGAGTTTATGCCCGACATCGAGCGGGTGTTGCGCGAGCTGGTACGCGTCCTGCGCCCTGGCGGCCTCCTGCTGATATCCAATCGCATCGGCAAATTGGCCTCTTTTTTACCCGGCCGCACCTATGACAAAGGGGCTTTTGAGGCCCTGCTGCGCGCGCAGGGCCTGGAAATGATCCGCATCCGCACCTGGCAGGTCGATTACGATCTGGTTTGGGCGCGGAAATCCGGCGTTATGCAAGGGCCTTTCTCCCCCCGCACCCTGGCGGATGTGTTGCGCTGCCCTCAGTGTGGGGAGCCGCTGTTGTTCACGCCCACGCACGCGATCTGTGAACAGGAGCACGCCTTTGCTATCGGTGAAGATGGTGTGATCGAATTAGAGCATCCCGTGGAGGTGGCGTGAGTTCACAAGCGTTGATCGAAGCCGTAGGACGGGACGTGGGCCTGGAATCGCATCGTGTGGCAGCGGCCATCTCGCTGCTGGATGATGGCAATACGATCCCCTTTATCGCCCGGTATCGTAAGGAAGCCACCGAAGAATTGGATGAAGCGCAGCTGCGCGAGATTGAGGCCCGGTTGAGCTACCGCCGCAATCTTGAGGAGCGTCGGGCGACGGTGCTGCGCAGCATGGAGGAACAGGGGGTCCTCACACCGGAACGGAGGGAGGACGTGGAAGCGGCGGACACGCTTCAGCGGTTGGAGGATCTCTACCGGCCTTTCAAACCCAAGCGTCAAACCCGTGCCACGGTGGCCCGCGAGAAAGGGCTGGGCCCGTTGGCCGAGCGCATCCTGGAGCAGGTGCTGGAGGGCAGCCGCGAACGCATCGCGCGTCCTTTCTTGAGCGACGAGGTGCCGAGCGTCGAAGAAGCCTACGCCGGCGCCCGTGACATCGTCGCCGAGACCATCGCCGATGATCCAGAGGTGCGCGAGGCCCTGCGTACCCTGGCGCAGCGTCGGGGTGCGCTCCGCGTGCGTGCCTACGACGAGAGAGAGGATCCGCAAGGCACCTACCGGATGTACCGCAACTTCTTCGGTGACGTGCGGCAGATGAAGCCCCATCACACGTTGGCGCTCAACCGCGCCGAGCGTGAGGGTGTGCTCAAGATCGATCTGGAGCTCCCGGAGCGGGAAGCGCAGGGGATCCTGGCCCGCCGTTTTCCCACCGACTACGGCAGCCCACTGGTCGACGATCTGTTGGACGCACGGCAGGACGGCTACCACCGCTTGCTCTTCCCCGCCATCGAGCGAGAGATCCGCAGCGCGCTCACCGATCAGGCCGACGAGCACGCTATCGGTGTCTTCGCCACCAACCTGCGCTCGTTGTTGTTGCAACCGCCGCTGCGGGGCGAAACCGTACTCGGCATCGACCCCGGCATCCGCACCGGCTGCAAGGTCGCCGTCGTCGACCCCACAGGCAAGGTGCTGGCGACCCGTACAATCTACCCCGACCGCGATGAGCAGCGCGCTCAGGCCGAACTGCTGCGGCTGATCCGGCGGCTCGCTGTCACCGTCGTCGCCATCGGCAACGGCACCGCCAGCCGCGAGACGGAGATACTGGTCGCCGATCTGATCTCCCGGGAGCACCTGAAAACCAAATACACCATCGTCAACGAGGCGGGCGCGTCCGTCTACTCGGCGTCGCCGTTGGCCCGGCGTGAGCTGCCCGATTTGGACGTCTCCCTGCGCGGCGCGGTCTCCATCGCCCGACGCCTGCAGGATCCGCTGGCGGAGCTGGTCAAGATCGACCCCAAGTCCATCGGCGTGGGCCTTTACCAGCACGACGTCAACCAGACGGCACTGGGCAAGGCGCTGGACGTGGTGGTGGAGTCTGTGGTCAACCAGGTGGGCATCGACCTGAATACGGCATCACCGGCGCTGCTGCAGTACATCTCCGGCATCGGGCCCAAGACGGCGGAAGCCATCGTCGCGCACCGTGACGCGCAGGGGGCTTTTGCCACGCGGCACGCGCTGCTGGAGGTCTCTGGCATCGGTCCCAAGACCTTTCAACAGGCCGCGGGCTTCCTGCGCGTGCCCGACGGCGACGAGCCGCTCGATAACACGCCCATCCATCCCGAAAGCTACGCCGTGGCCCGCGCCGTGCTGGACAAAGTAGGGCTGCCGTTGGGCGATCCGCAGTTGAGCCGCCGATTGGCTGCCCTGCGCCGCAGCGAGGATCTCGACGCGCTGGCGGAGGATCTGGGCACCGGGCGCCCCACATTGGAGGACATCCTGGACGCCCTGGCGCGCCCGGGCCGCGATCCCCGCGATGCGCTGGAGGGTCCGGTGTTGCGCGGCGACGTGCTCACCATGGACGATCTCCGTGAGGGGATGCGCCTGCGCGGCACCGTGCGCAACGTCGTCGACTTCGGCGCCTTCGTCGATATCGGCGTCAAGCGTGACGGGTTGATCCACATCAGCAACCTGAGCAGCGGTTACGTCCGCGACCCCCACGACAAGGTCGCCGTCGGCGACGTGGTGGAGGTCGAGGTCATCAGCGTCGATCTGCAACGCGGGCGCATCGGCCTGCGGCTGGTGGAGTAGTGCTGTGATCCCCATCGGCAGTCTGGTCAACACGGCGACGGTGCTGGCAGGCAGCACGCTGGGCCTGCTGCTGCGCCGGCGCTTCCCCGAGAAGATCCAGGCTATCATCTTCCAGGCCGTGGGATTGGCCTCGCTGGTGCTGGGCATGGAAATGGCGCTGGGCAGCGATAACTTCCTTATCCTCATCTTCAGCCTGATCTTGGGCGGTATTCTGGGTGAGCTGGCGGATCTGGAGGGCCGCATGGAGCAGCTGGGCAATACGCTTAAGCGACGCATCGGCTCCGACGATGCGCGTTTCACCGAAGGGCTGATCACGGCCTTCTTGATCTTCTGCATCGGCTCCATGACCTTCGTCGGCGCCCTGAACGAGGGCCTGACCGGCGACCGCACGCTGATCATGACCAAGGCAATTTTAGACGGCTTCACCTCCATCGCCCTGGCCTCGGTCTACGGCCTGGGCGTCCTCTTCTCGGCGCTGCCGCTGCTGCTGGTGCAAGGCAGTATCTCGCTGCTGGCGGCGCGTTTCCAGGGCTTCTTCACGCCGGTGCTCATCAAGCAACTGACCGCCGTCGGCGGCGTGCTGATCCTCGGCATCGGCGTCAACCTGCTGGAGCTGCGGAAGATCAAGACGACGAACCTGCTGCCCGCGCTGGCCGTGGTCGTCGTACTGACGTTGCTCTTCCTCGGCTGATCCCCTGTAATGTCAGCATGTTGACCGCTCCATCGTTTATAGGCCCGGGCCACACTGAAAAAGGTCTCGTCACAGGGATAATCGTTCTTGACTATCAACATCGGCTACTTTTATTTTCGGCCCTGGCTATCTATCATGGCAATCCTACGTCGCAGCGGGGAGATTCCTCGATTCGCTCCCGGCAAACGATGCCGCTCGCTCACTCGGAATGACGTGACCAGAGGGTTGAGTTGGTTTCATCAACCGTCCTCATGAAAGGGATAGGTAACAGTCCGAGCCACAGCGGGCACGGAGCGAGTTGCCCCGGTTTATTGAGATGATACGGCGCCCTGATCCCTATCGATGCTTGACTTTTAAATCGTGACTCAGGAGGAACCCAGGATGCGTTACAGCTTGACATTGTTGCTCACGTTCTCTTTGGCCTTATTGGGATTACTGGGGATGTCTTGGTGGGTAGACGCGAGTTCGATACCATCGCCCGTCGCCTCCGTCTTTGATCCACCTCCCCCCGAGATGCGTTGGATCAGCACGTTAACGCCGAAGGCGACAGACCTGAGTCCCTGGTTTGTCGGAGAACCCCACCGTCGGCCCGTGGGGGAGCTGGCACGCTGGAGCGGCTACGTGCGCGCGACGTCTCTGCCCCAACTGGAAGCACGCCGCGAGGTGCTCTATCTGGCGACGGACGACGCGCGGCCGCGCCCACCGGTGCCGGACCCCGCTCACAGCGTCACAGCGACGTTGCCGCTGACGTTGACCGGACGCGCGCGTGTGGCGGCGATCCAGGCCCGGGCGGCCCAGGCAACCAGGGCGTCCACCTCGCCCCAGGTCACCGCCGTGAGGCCCCAAGGATGGTACGAAAATGATACCCAGGGCGTGCACCAGACCTGGCACACGCTGGGCATCACGGGCACCGGCGCGACCATCGCCGTGCTCGACTCCGGCGTCGATTTCGGCAATCCCGCCCTGTGGGGCCGCCACGCCGTACAACCCGCGACGGTATCAGGAACGCAGGCCTACGCCGGCTGGCCCCTCGCCTTCGACGCGCGCTCCCTGGAGGCCTACCTCGCCGAGCCGGACCGCGCTTGGCCTTCCAACTGGGGTTGGTTCGTCAACGCCGGGCAGCAGATCACCGGCAGCGGTGTCTTCACCTTCACCGATCCCCAGGCACCGACCGAAGTATACACGGCGCCAGGCACCAGCCTCTCCGGCGCATACCGGTTGGGCTATCACCCCGACCCCGCACTTAACGACGCCCCGGTGCTGGTCGCCGACGAGGCGATCGCCGGACAGTATAACGCCGTCTACATGGACCTGGATTACGATGGAACTTTCGAAACCCGGATGAGCCGGAAGGCGCCGGTGGGCGTCTTGGATCTGACGGGAGACGGCGTGCAGGATACCTCCGCCGGCATGCTCACCTGGATCGCCGATGGCTCGAATCCGCCGCCGGGCGCGGAAGCGGTCTATGGCGCGGGCACGCCGGTGCCTGCACCGGGCACGCTGGTCGCTTTGATGATGGACTCGGTCTGGGAACGGGGCGGCGGCCATGGCACCGAGTGCGCCGGCTCGGCAGTGGGTAACGATGGCGGCGTCTTCGTTCCCGAATCTCGTATCCCCGATTTCTACGATCCGATGACGTATGGTCCCCTGGTGCAGGGCCCGGCGCCGGGCGCCAGGATCATCGCGGCGGGCAACGTCTACGAGGGCGGTGCCATGGACGCCTGGTATCTCTTCACCATGGTGGGATTGGACGGCGTCCCGAACACCGGCGACGAGCCGGACGTCGTCACCCTCAGCTATGGCAGCGGCACGGTGGATAGCGACGGCTGGGATGCGGAATCCCGCCTGATTGACAAGCTGACGTTGGAGCACCAGGCGCACTATGGGCCGGGCGCTGTGCCGCTCTACGTCGTCTCGGCCGGCAACGGCGGCTATGGGTACGGCACCCTGATCTCTCCTGCCCCGCGCACGGCGCTGAAAGTGGGCGCTTCCACGCAATACGGCACGTTGAACTTCATGGGCATCTCCGAGACCGTCAGCTTGCCCTCGCGGGTAAACACCGGCGACGTGGCGAGCTTCTCCGGGCGCGGCCCTGGGGCTGACGGCACGCGGGCCATTGATCTCGTCGCCAACGGTATGGCAGGCACCGGTGGCTATCCGCTCAATGCCTTTGGGGACGGCACCCGTGCCTACGTCACATGGAAAGGCACCAGCCGCAGCACGCCTGTCGTCGGCGGGATGGCGGCGCTGAGTATCCAGGCTTATCGTCAGGCCCACGGTCGTGCGCCTACCAACGAAACGTTACGCATGCTGCTGATGAACGGCGCCGAGGACCTGGGCTACGATCCGCTGGTGCAGGGAGCAGGTCGAGCCAACGCATATCAGGCCACGCGCATGGCCCTGGGAGAGCAAGGCGTCAGGGTCAGCCCTCCCGCCCTGGTCGGCGGGGATTTCCGGGGCGCGCGCTACCCGGCCTTCGCTCAGGGCCTGACACCTGGCGAAACCGAGACGCTGTCCCTGACCCTGACCAACACCGGGGCCACGCCCGTCACACTGTCCCTGGGAGCCGAGCGCCTGGTCGAGGTTGCGCACTATACGGCAACCCTGGAGACTATCACGGACACGTTCACCCATTATTACGCCGGCGTGCCGGACTATGCTTTGAACCTGACCCCGTGGGTGAAGGCACACCCAGACGCGGATCTGATGTCCGTGCGGATGACCTTCCCCTTTGAGCACTTCGACGAGGTGCCGCCTGCTCCTCCCACAGCAGAGAATGAATGGCGGCTGCTGCTCTACAACTGGTGGGACGATGGCGACGGGGCCTGGTGGACCGATCTCAACGGGAACGGGCGGGTCAATGGACCGGAGGAAGTGGACGGTGAAGATGAATGGATGCGCTTTGATTACAGCTGGCTTCGGGGAACGCAGCAGGAAGTGCGGGTCGGGCGGCCCTTTACGCGATCTGTTGGCGCGGGCAGCGGCGGCATCTGGGCCGGGGCCGCGCACACCAAACGCAGCGACGGCGACAACCGGACCACATTGCACTTCGACGTGATCTTCTACCGGCGCACGGAGTGGGACGCGGTCTCGGTCTCTCCAGCCGCGCTGACCCTTGCCGGTCAGACGACGGCGCCGGTCACAGCAACGATTCAGGTTTCTTCAAATGCTGCGCCTGGCTTACATCAGGGGCTGATCATCGTGGAGGACGCGACGGGCGCGGAACCGACGCGGCAGATTCCGCTCACCTGGCAGGTCTGGCCGGACGCCACCAGGGGGACGATGCTGGGCGGCGCGGCGGATGCTGGCACGCCCTACGGCAACGGGTGGCTCGGCGGTGGCTTCACCTGGTCGGGCTATGAAGAGGAGAGCGACTGGCGTTTCTACGGCTTCGACCTGGTCGATCCCCCGCTGGGAAGCGCCCTCATCGTCCACAACGTCTGGGCGAACTATCCCACCGATATTGACACGCTGATCTGGGGACCGACGGGGGACCTTTTCTCGGCGTCGGATCCGGCCTGGTTTGGCCCCTACACGCTGGACGAGGTGGCGCGCAGCACCTACGCCGGTTCACCACCCATTTTCAACACCGCAACGGGCGATACGGAAGAATGGCTCGCCACGCCGGTTCGGGATGGCCTGCACCTCCTCGCCCACCGCGCGGTCCTGCTGGGAGGACAGCGGGTGCAGGAACCCTTCACGACAGAGATGGGCCTGATGAGCGTCGAACCGTATCCCGCGTATCTCGACCCGACGACCTGTACGCCCACCTGCACCTTGACCATGACCCTGAAGACATCGCTGGATGTCTCCGCCGGATTCACGGCCACGTACGGCTTCGGTTGGATAACGCCGACGGTGTGGACAGCGCAGTCCATCGGCACCGGGGAGACGGTGACTTACAGCCTCTTCTTCACCGAACCGCTCCACAGTCTGGAAGCCAACCTCTTCAACGTCACCGGCGCAGATGACCTGAGCCTGGCGCTCTACGACGACACTGGCGACACTGCCGGCGTTTGGGATACTGCGGACCGGCTGCTGGCCCGGAGCGCGGACTATGGGCCGGCGCCGAGCCTCCGCAAGCAGGCGCTGCTCGACGGACAGCACTGGCTGCGGGTCACCGGCGAGGAGGTGGCCGGCGGCGGGCAGTATAACCTGGCGGCGCTTGTCGTGCCCTGGTCCGCAGATGGCGCCTATGCTGTCCGGGGACTGCCGGAGACCGTGACCGCGCACCACCCCAGCACCTTCACCGTGCAGACTGCGCAACGCCCTCGTATGGGAGAGGTAGGACGGCTCATCTTTGGGATACCGGAACTGCGAGAGATGCTCGTCGCTGAGATAGAGACCGCCGCGCTGGCCGATCTATGGATAGAAAAGAGAGGGCCGGCAGAGGGGCGGGTCGGCGATGTGTTCACCTACACCCTCGTCTACGGCAACGCCGGCCCTTCTCCGGCCGAGGGTGTCGTCATCAGCGACACCCTGCCCGCGGCGCTCACGACCACCCTGCCGCTAACGCTTGACGTGGGCACCCTGGCCCCGGGCGCCGTCCACACCTGGACCCTGACGGCAACCGTCGCCGCCACCGATGTCCCACCGTGCGGCACACCGGTCACCAACACCGCCCAGATCACCGGCAACACCCTAGATCCCAACCTCGATAACAACGTGGATCAGGAACGCAGCCTGATCCAACTGTACCACGTCTATCTACCGGTCATAATGCAAAATCAACCTTAACCTGCTGCCGCCGGGTGGGCACGGTGGGACACCAGCCCAAGCTACAGAGCTGCCGCCGGTGTCCCACCGTGCGGAGACCGAGATTTTGACCAATTTTGAACCTTTTCCCAACCTTATACGACTACACTATTAGAACGTGGCCCCGTGTGGCTTTTGTCGGCATCTCACCGGCGGACACTGTACTACAGATTTTGGATGTTTTGCATGGATAAGTGAGTGATACAAAAGGGAGGTAAGACGGAGATAGATTGAGATCATGGACGCTTTGTTTATTCACGTGATGCTTCATTAAGGAGGAAACAGATGAAACGCTTTCGAATTGTGACTTTGATTACGCTGATGGCTTTGCTATTTGGGCTGACGGGTGTCGTGTATGCTGAGAAAGGTCCGGAGTCAGTAAACACCTTCACAGTTTCCCCAGATCCTCAGACGGCGGGAAGCAATGTCACGTTAAGTATCAACGTCGATATTGCAGATGGGGACAGTAATGACATTACCTACCTTTTTCTACCGTACATCGAGTGTAAAAAAGTCAGTCATGGTGTAAACTTATGTTCG
>JBNGCW010000020.1:26856-79725 GCA_049975525.1 Anaerolineae bacterium | reverse complement strand
CTGCAGTGGCCCGCCTCAGCTTTCCAGGAGTTGTCCCTAACATGATACGCTCCCGCCCTGAGTCCGGCTCGGGGCGCGAGAGTGTAGTATAATAGAGGTGTGATGAAGATCAGCGCGTCCCTGGAACAGAAATTGGGGGCATTGCCCAAAAAGCCCGGCGTCTACCTGATGCGCAACGTCCGGGATCAGGTGATCTACGTCGGAAAAGGGGTTGATCTTTTCAACCGGGTGCGCTCTTATTTTCACGCTTCGGCCCAGGCGCACCCCAAGACGCGTCGCCTGGTGGCGGAGATTGCCGACATTGAGTGGATTGTCACCGAGTCCGAGGTCGAGGCGCTGATCCTTGAGGCGAATCTTATCAAGAAGTACCGTCCGCGCTACAACGTGCGCCTCAAGGACGACAAACGCTACCCCTATCTCAAGATCACCCACGAGGATTTCCCCAGGGTGCGGCTGACCCGGCGCATGGAGCGCGACGGTGGGCGCTACTTCGGCCCCTACACCTCGACCCGCGCGCTGCGCGAGACGCTGGACCTGCTGCGCCGTCTCTTCCCCTACCGCACCTGCAATCGCACCATCACGGGCAACGATTCTCGGGCATGTCTTTATCACGACCTTGAACTCTGCACGGCCCCCTGTATCGGCGCAGTGGACAAAGACGAGTACAATGCTGTGATCGCCCAGCTGATCCGCTTTATGGAGGGCGAGTCGGAAGCGGTGATGGAAGAGCTGCTCCAGGAGATCGAGAAGGCGGCAGCCGCGTTAAAGTTCGAGCGGGCGGCGCAACTGCGCGACCGGTACGAGGCCTTGCAGCAGGTCATGAAGCGCCAGCGTATTATCACCACGGCGGCGACCAACCAGGATGTCATCGCCCTGGCCCGCGACGACGGCAATGCCTGCGTGGAGATTTTCTTCGTGCGCAACGGCAAGCTGCTGGGCCGGGAGTACTTTGTCATGGAGAACACCACCGGTGCGGACGACGAGGAGATGGTGACTTCGTTTCTGCAGCAGTTTTACACCGACGCCGCCCAGGTCCCACCTGAGATCCTGCTGCCGTCCCAGGTGGCGGAAGCGGCGGTGTTGCAGCAGTGGCTGCGCAATAAGCGCGGCGATGTCGTCTATCTGACGGTGCCGCGCGACGAGCCGGAACAGCAGCTGCTTGACCTGGCTTGCGAGAATGCCACGGAGACGCTGCGCATGCTCAAAGCCCAGTGGGAGGCCGATCAGCATCGCAACGAGGACGCGCTGGCCCAGCTGGAGGAGGCGCTGGATTTGCCCGGTCCCCCGGTGCGCATTGAGTGCTACGACATCTCCACTACGCAGGGCGTCGAGGTGGTGGGCAGCATGGTCGTCTTCGAGCACGGTGCGCCCAAGAAGAGTCACTATCGGCGCTTCAAGATCCGCACGGTGCAGGGCCAGGATGATTTCGCCAGCATGCGCGAGGTGCTGAGGCGCCGCTTCGACCGTTGGCAGCGTCTCACCGACGGTGCGCTCAAGGGTGTGCGCGGCAGCCAGGCGTGGATGAAGCTGCCCGATCTGCTGGTCGTAGACGGCGGCAAGGGCCAGCTGCGTATGGCGCTGGAGGTGCTGGAGCAGTTCGAGCTGCGGGATCGGGTGCCGGCTGTGGGGTTGGCGAAACGCGAGGAAGAAATCTTCGTGCCGGGTCGCTCCCGCGCCCTGCACCTCGATCCGGCTTCGGCGGGACTCCTGCTGTTGCGCCGCGTCCGCGACGAGGCGCACCGCTTCGCCATTGCCTATCACCGCCAGCGGCGGCGCAAGCGCGGGCTTACATCGCAGTTGGACGCCATCCCCGGCATCGGCCCGGTGAAGCGCCGCCGGTTGCTCAAGCACTTCGGCTCGCTGCACGCCATCCAGACTGCAAGCGAAGAGGAGTTGACGGAGGTTCAGGGGATCTCCGTGGTGCTGGCGGGAGAAATCCGTCGGTTCTTTGAGTCGAGGATGGAAGAAAAGGCTGCCCAGAGTTTGAAGGATGCGAAAGATTCGGAATAGCTGATGGTGTGATTTTCTCGTTGGAATGGTTATGATGCGCTATAATGGAGATCGTCATCCCTTTCGCGTTTACAGAGGTGTAAGAGGAAAACCGCATGTTCGAAGGACGTGACTTGTGTATAGATCCTGATGTCAGGGATCTCTTAGACAAGATGATCGTTTGGGCAGAGCATCAGGATGAGATCCTGGCGCTCTACCTTTATGGTTCGCATGCTCAAGGACGAGCTACGGGATTAAGCGATGTGGATATCGCGCTGCTGGTGATCCCGGATCTTTCAAAACAGTTATTGTGGCACCTGGAAGGTCAGGCTACTGTCCGATGGTCTGAAGTGGTAGATCTCCGTCTATTGAACCTGGCTCCTTTGCCTTTTCGTTACGAAATAACGATACATGGTTATCGGTTTTGGAGTCGTGATTTTGCGGTCGTAGCCGATTGGGAGTCTTTGACTTGGCGCTTGTATTGGGATTTGCGACCTCGGATAGAACGTTATTGGCGGCAGCATGTCATCCAAATCATGGAGCAGAAAAGTGAAACTGAACGTCGACAGTATCAGGCAGCGCTTGCTAAAGTTAGAGCAGTACATCGCCGAGTTAGAGAAGCAGCAGCCCGTTACAATCGAGACCTTCCAGAGTGATTTCACACGTCAGCTAGCAGTAGAACGTGCCTTTCAGGCTTCTATAGAAAGTTGTATCGATATTGCTGCGCACATTGTTTCTGTGTATCAACTTGGTTGTCCTCAGCAAAACCGAGATGTGTTCACTTTCTTGGTGGAAGCAGGTTATCTGGAGCAGGATTTTGGCGAAGCGATGACGGCTATGGCTGGGTTGCGTAACCGAATTGTTCATCTTTACTGGGATATCGATAAGGTGCGTCTGTATAAGTATCTCCAGGAAGATGTTGCCTTATTGCGCCGATTTCGGGATGTCACGCTACAAATCTTAACTGTGGAGGAAGATCAGTGAAGAGAGTGGTAGAGCTCGTCACGAGGGATCTCCACTCGCGCCAGCAGCGCGCTGAGTGTCTCGTTGGGGCGCGGTTCGACGTGGAGGACGGTGCCCCCCTTGGTGGCGGACTCCGCGATGTGACGTCGCAATTTACCGTAGGCGTGGACTTCAATTTTTTGCCTAGAGTATGCGTGACTTCTCTTTCTGGTGCGGTGTCTTGACCACCAGGAAGCGGAAGACGCTATCGCTCTCGTTCCAGAGGCGGTGCGGGATGCGCGCCGGGCTGTGGATCAGCTGATCCTGGACGACGTGCTCTTGCTCGTCGCCGATCTCCACGTAGCCCTCGCCCTCCAGGACGTAGAAGAAGGCGTCCACGGGGGTGAGATGCCGCAGCAGCGTTTCCCCCGGCTGCAGGGTGATCATGACGACCTGCACGTGCTCGGTGCTGTGGAGGGGCTGCACTTGTACGCCGTGCGCGTTCTCCTTCTCCGGCGCTTCCCAGGTGTTGATGACTTTCATGGTTGACTCCTCGTTGTTATGTTGGGTTGGTTCTAAACGACCAATGATGCCATGTCCTCGCCGAAAAGCCCCAGTCGGTCGCCGGCCTTCAACGGGACGTCCGTCTCCCAGTCGAAGACGTTTTTCTGCGCCTGCGGATAGGCCAGCCACGGCGCCATGGAGTTGTGGGTGGCGAGGAGCGAGCCGTTGAGGAAGACGTGGTAGAGCTCGTCACGAGGGATCTCCAGTCGCGCCAGCAGCGCGCTGAGTGTCTCGTTGGGGCGCGGTTCGATGTGGAGGACGGCGTCCCCCTCGGTGGCGGACTCCGCGATGTGACGTCGCAATTTACCGTAGACGTGGACTTCAATCATCATCTTTCTCCTTAGTGTGGCTTCGGTTCGTCTAGCAAGCGCCGTTCGCCTTCCAGCGCGCGGAGCGGCGCGAGGTCCTGCGTCACTTCGAGGGTGCCTTGATACACGCCGTCGGCGTCGCGCAGGGCGAAGTAGCGGATGTGGATGAACTTGCCGCCCATCTGGATCCAGAACTCGGCCACGTCGCGCTCTCCGGCGCGGAAGTCGTCCAGGATCTGCTGGACGCGGTCCACGCTCTGCGGCGGGTGACAGTTCTGTACCTTGCGTCCGATGATGGCGGGCGAACGCTGGAAGATGCGATCCTCGGTGAGGGAGAAGAAGCGCACCTCGTCGTTGGCGTCTACAAAAGTGATGTCGATGGGCAGTGCGCCGAAGAGCAGGTTGAGCTGTTTCTGCGTCAGCGCGCCGACGTTGAGGGGAATGGCGCCATCGGGCGCTGCCGCCGGGGACGCGGTGGCCTCTGCGGCGTCTTCGGCTTCCGCCTGCGGCTGCCAGCGCTGACCGGGACGGGCGTAGCAGTACCCCATCTCGTCTTCCTGCTCCCGGACGGCGGCCCACTCTTCTTCCGTGAGACGTTCCAGGGCCGTGGGAAAGAGGATGTTTTCCTCCTTGTAGATCATCTCCTCGACGTCGTGGGCTAATTGCTCGAAGGTCTCCATAAGACGCGCTGCATAAGCCTGGACCTCGTCCTCCGGTCCCGCTTCCAACATCGCCGTCAGTGCCTTCCACTGCCGGCGGATCTGATCGTGGACGGCCCACATCACCTTGGAAGGGCCGATGAAGTCGTGGCGTTCCAGGTAGGGGAAGAGGACGTTTTCTTTGCGCAAATAGTGGATGTCGTACTCGCGCAGTTTCTCCAGTTGGGCGCGGGCCGTCTCTAAGGCTGCCTCACTGACGTCGTCCTTGAGCGCCTCCAGCGCGTCCCGCAGCGCCTCGAGGACGCGGCGCACGCCCAAATTCTCCGCGCGATAGGTGAAGACGGGATGACCGGGGATGGTCTCCGGATTCTCCTGTCGATCCAGCGACTCGCGGAAGAGCGCGACGTGCACGTCGCACAACGGTGTGATCTCCTCCGGCGAAAGTCCCTCGTCTACCAACGCTTGCTCAATACGGGTGAGCTCGTCGGGGCTCACGTCCTCCAGCAGCGCAGCGAAGGCCTCCTTCACCTCTTCCACCGGCTTGCCGGCGTGCAGCTGCCGGATGATCTCCTTGAGTCGCGCTTGACGTTGCCTCTGATTGTTGATGTATTCGCTCATGTGCTACTCCTTTTATCTCTGTTTAGGCTTCTGAGGTGCGACGCACTCTCGCCGAAGTTCACGAGCCGGGGATTCCTCAACCGTACTCGGAGAACTATGTAGCGCGGTTGGTTTCGATCCGTAAGTGCGTTGCACCTGGACGCTCATAAACTAAACGGTTGCCTCCTCTTTTCTATCTCCAGCGGTTATTCAGCCCAGGTGATCTCAAACTCACAGCGGATAGCGTGCTCCGGGCAGACGGCCTCGCATTCCGTGCAAAAGGTGCAATCGTCCGGGCGCACGATGACCGGGCCTTGCGCCTGCATCTCTACGGCCTCAGTAGGGCACCTGGCGACGCACAGGCCGCAGCGCGTGCAACGTCGCAGGTCGATGATGGGTAACCGCCAGTTCTCCATAAATAAAAACCGCCTTTCTGATGCTCTGCGTTCAGCATATCAGAAAAGCGGCGCGCTGTCTGCGACAAAAGTCTTATTCCGGCGCTAGCATTGCGCTTCCCCCTCCAGCCCTGCCCGATCCAGCAGCACGATGCGCCCCCGCTCCACGCGGATGAGACCGGCGTCGGCGAAACTGCGCAGCGCGCGTCCGATCATATCGCGGACGGTGCCCATCTGCTCGGCGATCTCGTCCTGGGTCCAGCGACGGGCCACGGCGTCGCCGGCAGCCTGATCCAGCAGAAAGCGGGCCAGCCGCCCCCGCACCGTGTGCAGCGCCAGATTCTCCACGAGATCCGTCAGATGCGCCAGCCGGTGGGCGAAGTCGCGCAAAACCACCAGGGTCAGATCGGGGCAGCGGCGCAGCAGCTGCAGGAAATCGTCCCGCGTGACGGCGTAGAGCGTCACCGGCGTGATCGCCTCGGCGCTGGAGGGAGTGACAGGCTCCGACAGGAAAGGCGGCACGGTGTTGAAGGCCTGTCCCGGTTCCAGCACCACCAGCACCTGCTTCCGCCCTTCCGGCGAGAGGCGGTAGACCCGCACCTGGCCTTCGGCGATGAAGTAGACGGCTCGACAGGGCTCGCCTGCCAGAAAAATCGTCTCGTCCGCTGCGTAGGTGCGGCGAATGGCGACCTCGGCAAGGCATGCCAGCGCAGCCTCGGGCAGCGTCGAAAGCATCTTCATCTTGCGAAAATCAGCGGTGTTGATGGGCTTCTCCTTCCGATCTGGATTAAAGTGAGCTCAATCATACCATATTTTCGTCAAGTGCGATAAGATGATGCGACTTATGTCGCAGACAGCGGTGGCAGCGACTGGTATGCTTAGAGTCGTATTGACTTTACCGATATACAGGAGGCTTTTCATGGAGATGTTCTGTTATCAGTGTCAGGAGGCGGCGCGGAACGAGGGCTGCACCGTGCGCGGTGTCTGCGGCAAGAGCCCGGAGGTCGCGAATCTGCAGGATCTGCTTATTTGGTTGCTCAAGGGAATTTCCTTCTGGGCCGTCAACGGGCGCGAGCTGGGTGTGACGTCGCCGGAGGCGGATCTCTTCGTGGCCAAGGCGCTCTTCTCCACCATCACCAACGTCAACTTCGATCCGGAGCGCTTCGTGACGTGGATCCGTCAGGCCGTGGAGCTGCGCGATGCGCTGCGCGAGGAAGCCCAGGCGATCTGCGAGACGGAACAGGGCGCGCCCTGCACCGGTGAACCCCCCGAACCTGCCGTCTGGACGCCCAAGACTTACGATCCCAACGTCCTGGAGCTCAAGGGCCAGATGGTGGGCCCCATGGCTGATCCCGATCTGGACGCGGATGTCCGCGCGCTGCGGGAACTGCTGACCTACGGACTCAAGGGGCTGGCGGCGTACACCGATCACGCCTACGTGCTGGGCCACTACAACGACGAGCTGTTGACGTTCATGGAAGAAGCGCTGCTGGCGACCCTCGACGATGATCTGGCGGTGGACGCGCTGGTGAACTGGGTGCTCAAGGCTGGCGAGATGGGCGTGGAGGCCATGCGTCTATTGGACGAGGCCAACACCGGCGCCTACGGTGATCCGGAACCCACCCAGGTCAATCTGGGCGTGCGCGAAGGCCCGGCGATCCTCATCAGCGGTCACGATCTGCGCGATCTGGAGGAGCTGCTGGAGCAGACGAAAGGCGCCGGCGTCAACGTCTATACCCACGGCGAGATGCTGCCCGCCAACGCCTACCCCGCCTTCAAGAAGTACGAGCACTTTGTGGGCAACTACGGCGGTTCCTGGTGGCACCAGCGGGAGGAGTTCGAGAGCTTTGGCGGCGCTATCCTGATGACCACCAACTGCCTCGTCTCGCCGAAGGAGAGCTACAAGGACCGGCTCTTCACCACAGGGCTGGTGGGTTGGCCCGGCGTGCAGCACATCCCCGATCGGGAGAACGGCGGTCAGAAGGACTTCACGCCGGTCATCGAGGCGGCCTTAGCTTCAGAGAGCCCGCAGCCGTTGGAGGAAGGCGAGATTCCCATCGGCTTCGCCCATGCTACCGTGATGAGCGTAGCGGATAAGGTCATCGAGGCGGTGCAGGCGGGCGATATCGCACGTTTTGTGGTCATGGCAGGTTGCGACGGACGGCAGCGTGACCGCGAGTACTACACCGAGATCGCCAAGGGATTGCCTCAGGATCACGTCATCATGACGGCGGGCTGCGCCAAGTACCGCTACAACAAGCTCGACCTGGGCGACATCGGCGGCATTCCGCGCATCCTGGACGCCGGACAGTGCAACGACTCCTACTCGCTGGCCTACATCGCCCTGCAGTTGAAGGACGCGCTGGGCCTCGACGACATCAACGAACTGCCCATCTCCTACGACATCGCCTGGTACGAGCAGAAAGCCATCATCGTCTTGCTGGCGCTGCTCTCCCTGGGCGTCAAGCATATCCGCCTGGGGCCCACGCTCCCCGCGTTCCTCTCGCCCAACGTGGTGGACGTGCTGGTCGAGCACTTCGACCTCAAGCCCATCGGCACGGTGGAGGCCGATCTGGAGGCGATCACGGCCGGTCCGGCATAAAGACAACGGCAGGGATCGTCCCCGGATGCACGCAGGCCCGCGTGGCTTGGAGTCATGGTTCTACGGCACGGAGAGCGTTTTCCCCGGCGGACTTGCTTCTAAGTCCCGGATACCCCTTCCTCTTCCCCCATACCGGGCTCAGTGTCGTGGGTCTTCAGGAGTACGCCCCTCTACTCCAGCGCGCGGCTCTCGATGGCCTTCTGCGCGTGGGCGATGAACGCTTCTACGGGTAGCGCCCCCAGGCGTTTCTCGCTGCGCAGCCGCACGGCGACGGTCCCGTTTTCGACCTCGCGGTCGCCGACGACGAGCATGTACGGCACCTTCTGTAATTGCGCCTCGCGGATCTTGGCGCCCATGCGGTTCGACGAGGCGTCGACTTTGGCGCGGAGGTGTGCCTGGCGCAGCTGCGCCTCGACCTCTTTGGCGTAGTCGACGTGGCGGTCGGCGATGGGGATGAGACGCACCTGCTCCGGCGCCAGCCAGACGGGGAAGGCGCCCGCGTAGTGCTCCACCAGGATGCCGAAGAAGCGCTCGATGGAGCCCAGCAGCGCGCGGTGGACCATGTAGGGGCGATGCTCGGCGCCGTCCTCGCCGACGAAGGTCATGTCGAAGCGCTCCGGCAGGTTGAAGTCGAAC
This sequence comes from Anaerolineae bacterium, assembly GCA_049975525.1. Classification (GTDB taxonomy): domain Bacteria; phylum Chloroflexota; class Anaerolineae; order B4-G1; family SLSP01; genus G713. The sequence goes on along the minus strand of JBNGCW010000020.1, from coordinate 71,033 downwards.
TGGATCGTCGAGAGCTGCCATTCGCGTCCCAATGCGTCACGGATCTTAAGGTCGATCTTGGGGCCGTAGAAGGCGCCGCCGCCCTCGTCCACCTCGTAGATGATGCCCTCGGCCTCGATGGCGCGTTTGAGCGCCGCCTGCGCCTGCTCCCAGCGCGCCGGCTCGCCTACGGCCTTCTCGGGACGCGTGGAGAGGTAGGCCTCGATTTCCTCGAAGCCGAAGGCGTGGAGCATCTCCAGCGAGAACTGCAACACGCGCAGAATCTCATCCTCAATCTGCTCCGGCGTGCAGATGATGTGCGCGTCGTCCTGGGTGAAGCCGCGCACGCGCATCAGGCCGTGCAGCACGCCGCTCTTCTCGTACCGGTAGACCGTGCCCAGCTCGGCCCAGCGCAGCGGCAGTTCCCGGTAGGAGCGCAGGCTCGTTTTGTAGATCAGGATGTGGAAGGGGCAGTTCATGGGCTTGAGGTAGTAGTCCTGTCCGTCGACGTCCATGGGCGCGTACATGCTCTCGCTGTAGAAATCCAGGTGTCCCGAGGTCTGCCAGAGCCACGATTTACCGATGTGCGGCGTGTAGACGAACTCGTAACCGCCCTCTAGATGCCGATCGCGCCAGAAGTCCTCAATGGTCTTGCGCATCATGGCGCCCTTGGGATGCCAGTAGGCCAACCCCGGCCCGGCTTCCTCGTGGAACGAGAGCAGATCCAGATCCTTGATCAGCCGCCGGTGATCGCGCTGCTTGACCTCCTCCAGCCAGTTGAGGTATTTGCGCAGCTCCTTGGGGTGCTCCCAGGCCGTGCCGTAGATGCGCTGTAGCATGGGACGACGCTCGTCGCCGCGCCAGTAGGCACCTGCCACACTCATCAGCTTGACGGCGTCAGACGGGATTTCGTCGGTGCTCTTGACGTGCGGCCCTCGACAGAGATCGACGAAGTCCCCGCTGCGGTAGATGGAAAGCACCGGCTCTTCCGTCTTCTCTCCGTACTCGTCGGTGCCGCGCTGCAAGATGTCCTCAATCAGCTCCAGTTTGTAGGGTTGATCGGCGAACAACTCCCGTGCTTCTTCCGCCGAGATCTCTTCGTACTCGAACTCGTAGTGTTCCTGGAGCCGTTCCTTCATGCGCGCTTCGATCTCCTCCAAATCTTCCTCCGTGAGGGGCCGGGGCAGGTCGAAGTCGTAGTAGAAGCCGTGCTCCACCGGCGGCCCGATGGCGATCTTGGCGTCGGGGAACTTATCCAGCACCGCGGCCGCCATCACGTGCGCCGCCGAGTGCCGGACTCTGTAAAGGTGGCTCTCTTCGTAATTCCTTGGTTCCTTAATCGCTTCCATGACTCTTCTCCTTGACTTGGTCTGTTAGTCCTGTAGTCCGATAGTCAGGTGGTCGGATAGTCCGATAGTCTGGCACTCCGGTAGTCTAATAGTCGACTACCCGACTAAGCGACTAAACGACTACCTGACTAAGCGACTACCCGACTAAATACAAAAGCGCCCCACATCCTCTTGGGACGCAGGGCGCTACGCGGTTCCACCCAAGTTCCCGCCTTCTTACGAAAGCGGACCCTTTTACGGCTGTAACGGGCCTATCCCGGGCGTCCATACTGAGCCTGTGCCGTTCCGGACGCCGCTCGCGGGTGGTTTTCACCGGGTTCCTGTGGAGAGGCTCTCAATCGGTGACCTCATTCCCTGTCACAGTCCGCCGGGTACTCGTCCCGCTCAACGCTTTGTCGATGTGTAAACTGTCCTGATTATAGCCTTAAGTGAGAGAGATGTCAAGTTAATTCGCGTTTAACAAAAGGGGAAGGTTCGTAGTCAAGCACGCGGGCACCGGCCGGAGAGCTGTCAAAGCGGCGGATCTCTAAAAGTCCTCTGATCTCTCCCGAAAAAGGCGCGCAAAATCCTTGACATCGAACATTTGTTCGATTATAATTGGGATAGAGGTTGGGATAGTTGGGATTCTTTCGAGGAGGTCACGATGGTGGCAAAACTCAAGGCGCGGCCACAGAAGATCCTGAACTTCATCGGCAGGTATATGCAAGAAACGGGGTATCCTCCCACGGTACGTGAGATTGGGGAGGGGGTGGGGATCTCATCTACTTCTCACGTCTCCTATTACCTGAATAAGCTGGAGGAGGCAAATTACCTTGTGCGGGAACCCGGCATCTCCCGTGGCTTGCGCCTTACGCCCCAGGGAAAGGCTGCGCTGACCGTTGCTTTGGATGTTTTTGAGGAGATGGTGGCCATTCCCTACCTCGGCTATATCGGCGCGAGTACGCCTATCCCCTACGAGTCCCTGGCCGGTGATGAGACCGTTGAACTCAGCCGCGCGCTCTTCGGGCGCGACACCTCGGATCTCTTTGCCTTGACCGTCGAGGGTAACTCCATGATCGACGCCCTGATCCATGATGGTGACCTCGTCGTGCTGCGGCAGCAGGAGCGTGTCGAGAACGGGCAGATGGCGGCGGTCTGGCTGGACGACCCCGGCGAGACGACGCTGAAGAAGGTCTACTACGAGGAGGATCATCGCGTGCGTCTGCAGCCCGCCAACCCTCATATGGAAGCCTTTTACGAGCCGGCGGACAATGTCCGCGTTCAGGGTAAAGTGGTGATGGTGATCCGACGGTTGGAGTAGGGTTTCGATTTAGTTGCGTTCCGACTCGTCTCCGGCGGCGCCCACGCTTATTCCTCAGGGCGCCGTCATCTTGTAGATCACCGGCAGGTAAAGTCGCCACGGGATCACGTCCAGCCAAAGCGCGCGTGTCCAGCGTTGCCCTGTGCCGTCGTCTAACAGCGCGTCCAGGCGCAGGGGACGCCCACCTGTCCACGGGCGCACGGTCAAGGAGAGCTTTTGGGACGCGCCGGATGGCAGCTCACCTTGCCAGAGCCGCAATCCGAGTCCCCGGGTGGGAGGAAGCGTCGCGGTAAGCGGCGCCAGACCCGGCGTCAACCAGACGTGAACCTCGCCGTTCTGCAGAGCGTCGGGGCCGTGGTTGCGCAGCGTGAAGGTCAGCGTCACCGGCTTGCCTGCCTGCACCGCCGACCCGGTCGGTGAGAGCCACGCGCTGCTTCCCAGATCCGCGCCGCCGATCCACAGCGCCGCTGTGCGGGAAAAGGCCAGGTCCCACGCCGCGAGCTTAATGGCGACCGTGGGGGTCAGGGGGCGACCTGGAACGGCCTGCGGCTCTATCTCCGCTTGCCACCGGAGCTTCACCGGCACATCGGGCGCGACCTCTCCCGTCCACCGCAGCTCACGGCCATCCGCGTCATACGTCATCTCCGGCGGCAGCGTGGCGAGCAGCGGCGTGACCGAGGACGGCGTCGTATGGGTGATGACGACGGTGTGTCCTTCGGGGCCGTCGTTGTGCAGCGTGAGCGCCAGGGTAAGCGTCTCCCCGGGCAGCGGCGCCGTCGGCGTCACCGACCAGGTGCTCGTCCCCAGCGGCGAAAGCCAGCCGATGCCCTTCGCCAGCGCAGCGCCGCGTTCCGCCGGAGGCAGCGTCTCCAGAGGAAAGGCGTAGAAGAGCGTGCGCCAGGGCCGGGAGGCGATCCCGCCGTGAGCCACGCTCAGCGGCTGCCCCTCGTCGCCGCGCGCGACCACCGACGCCGCCGGCATTGGCTCCACGGCGTCGCTCCAGTTGCGGAAGGGGAAATCCAGCACCACCGGACCCCAGAGACCGCCAGCCGGATGTTCCGCTTCGCCCCAGGCGCTTGTCGTGGCGCGGTCGTAGACCCAATTCCCTACCCCCATGCGCACCGCCAGCGGACGCACGTCGTCATAGTAGAGAAAGTCCTGGCCGGAAAGCAGCAGCCGTCCTCCGTCGTCCAGATAGTGGAGCAGACGGCGCTCTTCTTCCTCGCTCACCGCTTCGTACCAGTCGTAAGCGGTGAACCAGACGACGATAGGGTGCTGCTCGAGGGTCGCCGTCATGATCTCGCCGGTGTTGGGACGTCCGTCGCGGTTTGTGTCCGTGTTCCAGACGTCGTAGGGGAGGTGCTGCGATTTCAGCGCCTGGATGTAACGCCCTTCCATAGGATACCAGCGGTCGTCGTCCACCAGCAGGATGGGGGCGGGCGTTTTGGTCCACAGCGTCGTCGTGATGGGCTCTTCAAGCAGCGAGGAATGCACCTTGACCTGAATGAAGTCCGATTCGTTGACCCCGGCGTCCGGCGGAATCGTAGTGGTCACGGTGACATACTGCGACTCACAGGGGGCCAGCGTCATCTCTGAGGGCGTCACACTGGCGGGCCACTGGTTGCCGGTCAGCTCGACGTGCAGGTGATCCGGCGGGCCGGCGCTGCCGATGTGTCGCACGCGGAAGGTGTGCGTCACCTGCTCGCCCGGCAGCCCGATGTGTGGGCCTTGCGGATACGTCAGCGTCAAGCCCGTCGTGGGTGGAGGCAAGGTCAGCCAGTCCAGCGACCGCGCCATAACCTCACGGCGCGTCGCGGCGTCGGCGATGGCTTCGTAGCCGAAGGAGAAGAAAAGCGCGCGGTAGGGCGTGCAGATATGCGCAGCGACGCCGCCTCCGGCGCCGCCGGCGTAGTGCCACACCTGCTGAGAGACGTCGGCATCGTGCACCGCGATCTCGTCGGGATAGCGTTGATTATTGGCCCCTGTGCCGCCGGCCACGGCGATGGTTAGCCCGTCGAAGGGACCGGCGCCCCTTAAGGTGCGCGAAGACGCGTCATCTTTTATGTAACGGACGCCGAGGTGTTTGTATAGGTAGCGTTGTCCGGGGATAGAGAGTGCTGTGCCGCTGTCGAAGAAGGCCACGTCCTGCCCGCTGAGCAACAATCGTCCGCCGCTGCTCAGATAATCGGTCAGCACCTCGCCCGCCCCCACCAGGCCGGGGGAACCCTGGGGCGATGACCAGAGCACCGTGTCGTAGGCCATAACGCGGATGAGGAAGTCCGAGGCCACCGGCGGATGGATGATGGCGTGCTCGTCGTAAGCGTAGCGTAGCGCATCCAGGGCCTCCCGCCAGTAGTTGATCTGACTTTGATAGTACCAGGCGCCCTCGTCCACCAGCAACAACGTCGGCGCGGATGTCAGGTCGAAATCCTGCTGTGTTGTCTCCTCCGCTTGTACAGTGACGGAGGCCGTGACGACGCGATAGCCGTTGCCGCGCACTTCGACGACGTACTCACCCGCCGGCAACGTCAGCGCGTAGCGCCCCTGCGCGTCCAGCGTCGTCGTCACCGGCGTCTCCAACGCCCGCAGCGTGATCGGGCGCGTCGGCGGAAGGCCGGTCGGCGCGACGGTGACCCGCCCCCGAACCCATCCCCTGGGCAGCGCCGTGAGCGTGAAGTCGATGCGTTGGGTCGTCTCGGTCGAGACCCTGATTCTCCAGACGGTTTGTGAGGCGTGCCCGAAGGCCGTCGCCGTCAGATCGTAGACGCCGGGGGAGAGCGCCAGACGGTAGCGTCCGGTAGCGTCGGTCGTGGCCTGGCCTGGATGACCGACGCCGTGAGGTGCGGCTCGCACGTGCGCCCCCCTGAGGGGCCCCTGGGGTCCTCGCACCGTGCCGGAGATGAGGCCCGGTCGGGTCAACGCCATCAGGGCTGCATAGGCGTCGGCCCGTCCCCAACCGCTGTCGTGGTTGGGGACCGTGTTGGTCAAGGGGACGGCGGTCTCGGTGATGACGCGGGCCAGATGTTCGACGGAGAGGGTGGGGCTGACGCCGCGCATCAGCGCGGCGATCCCGGCGACGTGCGGCGTCGCCATAGAGGTGCCCTGCGATTCGGCGTAAATGCTGCCGGGCACCGATGAGGGGATGTTGACGCCGGGCGCAACGACGTAAGGCTTAATCTCGTCCCAGGGCGAGGGGCCCCGGCTGGAGAAGGAGGCGACTCGTTCATAAGGGTCGCTGGCCCCGACGGCGAAGACGCCGGGCAGGCTGGCGGGTGAGCGCAGTGTACCGGCCTGCGCCCCCTCGTTGCCGGCTGCGAAGATGGGGAAGATGCCCGCCGCCAGGAGCGCTTCGATATCGGGTTGAAACTCTTGGTCGGTGGATTGGGTTGAGCCCCAGGAGCAGACGACGATGTCCGGGGCCAGGGCCGGATCGCCTTCCGGGGCCAACAGCCACTGGAAACCGGCGTGGATGTCGGCGTCGTAGCCACTGCCGTTGCCGTTCAGCACTTTGACGCCGATCCACCGTGCGCCGGGCGCGACGCCGATGCCCCCTCGCCCTACAGCTGTGCCCAGGGTGTGGGAGCCGTGCCCGTGGTCGTCGTAGGGGGTGATGCCGCCGTTGACGGCATCGAACCACGCGCCCCGGTGGCTGACCTGCCCTTTGCCCAGGTTTCCCCGGTAGTTCTCCGCCAGCGCGGGATGTTCCCACTCGACACCGGTGTCCATGCCCGCGACCACGGCCCCGGTGCCGGAGAGGGCCAACGTCCGCCAGACCTCGGGGGCGTCGATGCGCTCGACGCCCCAGGCCACGTCGGTGAACGTGGCGGTGACGGAGAGCAGCTTCGGCGCGACGTACTGTCGCATCTGGTCCAGCCGTAGTTCGGCCACCGCCGGTGAGGCCTGCAGCGTGTGGATGAGAGCGGGGCGCGCTTCCAGGGCCAGTGCGTTGACGATCCAGAGGTCGCGCCGACGCAGCAGCTCACCGCGCCTTTGGGCGGCTGCAAGTTGAGCCTCCAACGGCATGACGGCACGACTCAGCCGATGTTGTAAAGCGGCGACCACCTGCGCCCGGGGCTGTGAAGCGTTGTCTTGCGAGATTGCTCCGGCCAGCACGGCGGGCGTCGTCTCGCCCCGCAGATAGACGATAATGCGCAGGGGGGCATCCGAGGGCACAGTTAGCGCCCGCGCCAGGGCCGGATCGATCCCGGGACCGCTTTGCACGCCGTCCGGCGTGCTCTGCAGGTGAGCAGGGAGATGCCAGGCCGCTGCCAGACCCAGGCAGAACAGGGCCACGACCAGCCATCGATACGGGCGGTAGTTTCGCTCTCTGTGCATCTTACCTCCTCGGCGATGTCGGCGCGAGCCGTAGGGAAGCCCTTTCGGGGGGCGCGTGCTTTAGAGGCATTGTAACACCTTTCGGTCAGCTATCTACCGGCGCGGAGTGCGATGGAAAAGAGAGGAGAAATCTATATCGGCCGTGCGGGGGACGGGCACGGTTGAAAGCGCGGGCACCGCCGGGATCAGGAGGTCAATCGCAGCGGGCTGTCCGGTTGTAGCAGCGGTACTACGTAGCTGACGTCCTGGCGCGCGCAGAAGCCGATGTCCACTTCCTGGTCGATGCGCCGCAGATTTTGACCGCTTGCCGACGCCCGCAGCGCGACCTCGACGTCAGGGTAGGCGCCGTACAGACGCCATGCTGCCCGGGCCGCGTCGGAGAGGGTGGCATCTGCAGCGTGATTTGCCAGTATCTCCACCAGCACCCCGGCGCAGACGGCGTCGTCCAGCACAAAGCGGCGATCCCGACCTGCGCAGACGACCCCCATGTCCGCCTGATGCATTTCCGCCAGGGCCAGGGCCGCTTCACAGCACGCCGTCGCGTTCAAGAGCGCGCCGACAAGCACGGCTTTCGCGCCGGCGACCCGCTGCAGCGCCGCCGTGCCGTTGCTCGTCGTCAGCACCACCTGCTGTTCGCTGAAGTCCTCCGCCGCCACAGCGACGGGTGAGTTGCCGTAGTTGAAACCGGGCAAGGCGAGCCCGCCGCGCTCACCCATGAGCAGGGCATCCTGCTCGCGGGCCAGGCGGCGGGCTGCCTCGACCTCCGCCGTCACGTAGACGGTCTCCACGCCCCGTTCGAAGAGCGTGACCAACGTCGAACTGGCGCGGATGACGTCCACGACGATGCAGACGCGGTCTTCCCAGCCGTCGGCTTGCTGCGGAACCAAGGCGACGTCGATCTGCACAGTGACGACGCTTACCAGCGGTGGTGTACCTGATGGCGGATGCGCTCGCGGTAGACGTTATGGATCGCCGCCACGGTCTCCGGCGGCAGCGGCGGCAAGTCGGCAGCGGCGGTGTTATCGTCGATATGGGCCGGTCGCTTGGCGCCGGGGATGGTGCAGGTGACGGCATCGTTCATGAGAATCCACCGCAGTGCCATCTGCGCCATGGTCATGCCCTCCGGCACGTAGGGGCGCAGGGCCTCGGCTGCCTTCACGCCGCTCTCGAAATCGACACCGGCGAAGGTCTCGCCGCGGTCGAAGGCCTCACCCTCACGGTTGAAGTTGCGGTGATCGTCCTCCGGGAAGGTAGTGTCCAGCGTAAACTTCCCCGTCAACAAACCGGAGGCCAGCGGCACCCGCGCCAGAATGCCGACTTTTTTACGCTTCGCCTCCTTGAAGAAGAGATCGGCAGGGCGCTGGCGGAAGATGTTGTAGATGATCTGCACCGTCTGCACATGGGGGTACTCGATGGCCTTAAGTGCCTCCTCGACTTTCTCGACGCTGACGCCATAATAGCGGATCTTGCCTTGTTGGACCAGGTCGTCCAGCACGCCGAAAACCTCCGGGCGATAGTAGACCTCCGTGGGCGGGCAGTGCAGCTGCACCAGATCCAGCGCTTCCACGTCGAGGTTCTTGAGGCTGCGCTCCACAAAGCGCGTCAGATTCTCGCGATTGTAGCCGTCGGCGGTGTGCGGCTGCAGGCGGCGGCCCGCTTTGGTGGCGACGAAGAGCGTCTCGTCGCGCTCCTTGAGCAGGTGGGCGATGAGACGCTCGCTGCGCCCGTCGCCGTAGACGTCGGCGGTGTCGAAGAAGTTGACACCGCGATCCACGGCGCGGTGCAGTGCTGCCATGGACTCCTCGTCGTCCACCGGCCCCCAGGCGCCACCGATGGCCCAGCATCCCATACTGACCGTCGATACTTTCCAACCCGTGCGTCCTAACTCACGATAGTGCATCAAAGCCTCCTATGCAACAAATGAGCAAATCATCCAATGGCAAAATACTGGGTAGTGTCCCTGGATAATTATTGAGATAATTGCCGGCATACTATCAGCGAAACATCATCTTTGAAAGGAGGTAAATGATGAAGCTGATAGCATGCCTAAGTATATTATCGCTGATCTTCGTCTTTTGGTCAAGCGTTCCCAGCGGAGCGATCCAAGAGATGACGTCGATACGAGCCGATGGGACTCGAACCATTCCAGCAGCCCCGCTCTCTGCATCCTGATTGGTGGCCGGGGAAGATATGGGCCGAGTGGCTGACGCTGCCTCGCCGGCGCAAGTCGTGGCGCAAACTACGCCTCTGGCTCTACGAGTTCAGGCGATGGTGCCATAAGCGAGGGCGACGGAGGAGGGTGCGCTGCGCGTTTTGTGCACTTGGGCGGCTTGGCCGAGGGGTCTGGTGCTGGCTCCGGCGTCTCCGACAAGCGTGGCCAGAGTCGGTAGATGAGAGCCCGCCCGCGAAGTCTTCTGCCACGGTGCAAGAACGCTCAAGCCGAGATGTCGATTCAGCCCTTCGGCTACGAGAGGATGCTGAGCCGCCGGAGAAGCGCGGGCTCGGACCACGACATCGTAGGAGCGGGTACGTACCCCGTTCAGGGAGGCGTGCGGCAGATGTACAAGTGCAACATCTGTGGGCGGCGTTTCTCCGAGACGGCCGGGACGCCCTTCCACCACCTCAAGACGCCGCAGGGGACGGTGCTCCACGCCTACAAGGACGTGGCCGAGGGGCTGGGCGTGCGAGCCGCAGCCCGGGTCAACGGCGTGGACAAGGACACGGTCCTGAGGTGAGTGAAACGAGCCGGGCAACATTGCCACCAGGTGTCGGAGTATATGATGCAAGGATTCGAGTTGACCCCAGCGCAGATGGAGGAGTTGTGGACCTTCGTGCGCAAGAAGCAAAGACAGTTGAGCGAGTGGGAAAAGGAGCACACGGAGTACGGGGATAATTGGATTTGGATCGTCTTCGACCCCGTTCACAAGTTGGTCCCGGCAATTCTAGTCGGTGAACGTACGGAAGAAGAAGCCAAAGGACTGCTCGAGCAGTTGAAAGAACGCCTGGCCGAGGGGGTTCTGTCCCTCTTCACCAGCGACTCGCTGGCTCATTACATCAAGGCTATGGCTGAAGTTTCAGCCCTGCACGTCTTTGGGAAGTGGATCCAGCCCGAGCGCAAAGGAGACAGGGGGCGCTTCCCCAAGCCCCGTCCGGTGGCTCAGGAAGGGCTCGAATACGCTACGGCTGAAAATTCAGCCGTGCACAAGAAGCGAGAGAATGGCCATGTCATCTCCGTTACCACTGAGGTGATCTTCGGCAAATGGGATGACATTCGCGCTCGGCTGGAGGAGTTGGGGCAGACCATCAACACCTCATACGTCGAGCGGGAGAACCTGACCTTACGCCACCTGGTCAGTCGTTTGCGTCGCAAGACCCTCTGCTTCTCCAAGAAGCGGGAATATCTGGAGTATCATCTGCACCTGGTATGGGCCTACTACCACTTCGTGCTCTATCACTCCAGCCTGCGGGAACGCTTACCCGAACCTATTCCAACCCGTGGCGACGGTTCGCCCAAGATTTGGAGACAGCAGACACCGGCGATCTCCGCTGGGCTATCTCACACCCGCCGAGTTTGAAGCACAGTGGCGGCCTGAGCAGGCCCAGACGCGGGCTCATTAACTAAGAAATGGCCCAAGAGTGTCCCGCTTTTGGGGAGCACTACAGTTTTGTTTGTGAGGCTTACCAGTTCCGCAGCAGCTCCGTGAGGAGCCGCACGCCGAAGCCGGTGGCGCCCTTGGGCACGTAGGGTCGTTCTTTGTCCAGCAGGGCCAGACCCGCCATGTCGATGTGGGCCCACGGCGTCTCCTCCGGCGGGAACTTGCTGAGGAAATAGCCGGCGGTGATGGCGCCGCCCGCCCGCCCACCGGTGTGTTGGCAATCGGCGACGTCGCTCTGGAGCTGCTTGCCATACTCCTCAAAGAGCGGTAGGGGCCAGACGCGCTCGTAGGTAGCGTCGCCCGCCGCGCGCAGCCGCTCGACGAGATGAGCATCGCCCATGACGGCAGCAGCGTGTTCGCCCAAAGCGATGACTTTGGAACCGGTGAGGGTAGCGATGTCGATGACGGCATCGGGCACGAACTCCTCAGCGTAGGTCAGCGCATCCGCCAGGATCATGCGCCCCTCGGCGTCGGTGCTGACGATCTCGATAGTCAGGCCTTTGAAGGACTTGACCACGTCACCGGGCTTGCTGGCATGAGCGTCGGGCATGTTCTCGGTGAGCGGCGTCAGGCCCACGACGTGCAGCGGCAGGTCAAGCAGCGCAGAGGCGCGCAACGCGCCGATGACGGCGGCGGCTCCACCCATATCACCCTTCATGCGCTTCATGTCTTTGGTGGGCTTGATGGAGATACCACCGGTGTCGAAGGTGATGCCCTTCCCCACCAGTACAACCGTCGGCAGGTCGTCGCGATCGGCATTGTGTTCCAGGATCGCCATTTTGGCAGGCTCGCCGCCGCCTTTGTTGACGCTGAGCAGCGCGCCCATACCCAGCGCCTCCATCTCCGCCTTCTCCATGACGCGACAGACGAGTCCGACCTCTTCAGCCATCTGTTGCGCCACCTCGGCGATGTGCGAGGGGGTGGCGACGTTGCCCGGCCGGTTGATGAGGTCGCGCGCCAACAGCGTGGATTCGGCGATAGCCTGACCGGCGCGGGCACCTATCTCCAGGGCCGAGACCTTGGCGGCGCTGAACTCGACCAGGGTCAGCGCGTCCACGTCGGGCCGCACGTCCTCCAACTCCGTCTTGAGCTCCTGGAAGCGGTAGAGGCCCAGGATCGCACCTTCGACGACGGCCTCGGCGGCGCGTTCGGGCTCTATACCGCCCACGCCGGCGCCGTGGACGATGGTGTGGACGTGAGTCGCGCCCAAGTCACGCGCTTTCTTCGCCGCCGTGGCGGACGCCTGACGCACAACGTCCACACTGAACTTCTCGCGCTCGCCCAACCCCACGACGATGACGCGCTTGGCGGGGATGGCGCCGGCCGGATAGAGCACGGCGATCTCGTTGCGCTTGCCTCGGAAATCGCCCTCCGTGATGAGCGCGCTGATGGCGCCCCTCAGCGCTGCGTCGACAGCGCCGGTGGCACCACCGGGCCTGGTTACGCCTTCGAAGAGATTGACGACGATGGCCTGAGCCTCTTGTTTTTGAATTTCACCTGTTACTACATGGATGTGCACTGAAGCCTCCTTGGAAATGGTCAATCAGCCAATGACAGCTGGTGAATGAAAAATGACAAATCTAAAAATCACAAATCCAAAATGGATTCGAGTCGGGCCTGGATATCGTCCCAGTGGGTGCCCGGCCAGGTGACCTTGCCGCAGACGGGACAGCGCCGGAACGCAGTCTGGGTTTGGGCGACGTAGGACGGCACATAGGGCTTCGCCTCCGCCGCCGTGATCTCCTCCAGCGGCACGTTGCAGGCCATGCAGCGTGGTGCAGCGGCGGGGGGCGGCGGCCCCAGCGTCTCAACGACCTGGGCCAACTGCTCATCCAGGATCTGGGCGTGGATAAGCAGCGTTTCCAGGCCCCGTCGGCGGGCCAGCTCCTGGTCACGCGTGAGGAGAATCCGCCCCTCGGCCCGGGCACGGTGCGCCAGCAGATCGTCGTCCGCCTGCAGGTAGAGCGTATCGTACCCTAACAACCGCAACCAGCGGGCCAGCTTACCCAACATGGCATCGGCCAAAAGTTGCGGGACAGACCCTGTCGCGTTTCCGTTCGGTTTCTGCATGCCTGGTCCCGAGAGCCTCTTGAAGCCGAGCAGGTAGGCCGGGCCACCGCGCCGGCATTGGCGCCTTGCTCAGACCGCCGGCCTCTGTCGTAAGTGGCTCACGGCGCTCACGATAATCTGGGCGGCGGCCTCGATATCCCACTTAGACGTGTTGAGGACCATGTGGTAGAGCATGGAATTCGACCAATCGATATCATAGAAACGTTTGAGATACGCAGACGCGGCCTTGTCCCGCTCTCGAGTCAAGGCTTCGGCTTCGGCCACGGAGAGGTTTTTCTGCGATTTAACCCACATCACGCGCGACCCCAACGTCGCTTCGATGCGCAGGTGGAGCACATCGGGCATGTTTCGAAGGATCGCCTGTCCCCCGCGCCCCATGATGACGACGTTGCCTTGTCGATAGACGGCACGCACGACCCGACGCACCAGCTCGACGCACTCCTCTTCGTTCAGCTCGTGGGTCCACCGTTGCTCCTGGCCGGTGGCCTCCTCATCCCAGGTGTCGATTTGGGCCAGCGTTCGCGTGCGATCCAACAATCGATCCAGGAACCCGCGCACTTTGTAGTGTTCATCGGAAAAATCGACCAGCTTTTCCGGCGACAGGTTCAATTCCGATGCGACCTCGGCCATCAGACGCTTGTCGAAATACCGGTACCCGAGAATATCGCAGACACGCCGCGCGATCTCGTCGCCCTTGCTGCCATACTGTCGTGAGATGGTAATAACTGCCATAGGTCCTCCTTAGTTTTGAACGCGCTGATGACTCCATCCTCAGCCCACTTCCTTTCCAAACTATACGTCAAGTCGAGGATTTTTCAACGCCGGGACGATTGGCAGGATTCGGTGGAAATGTCTACCGCAGTTGGCACTTCGCAAATTTGAGGGATAATAAGATCGATAATATCGACTTCACTCAGACAAGGAAAGGCACGATGGCAGACGTAGATAACAGCGCAGCAGCTCCCTGGAACGTAGGAACGACGGCTGCAACGCGGCTGGCCGAACGCTGGTATCAGATCCTCACAGAGGCTGGACCGGAGCCGCCGGCCGAGACCCTCTGGCCGCAGCTGAAGTCACTGGCGGTAGAAGCTTTGCAATTCCCTCAGACGGAGAAGGAGGCGCGGGCCACAGCCCGGCGCCTGGGCGAACGGCTCTTTCAAGCGGTGCAACTTCCCCTGAATGTGGCGGTCGAGGTGCAGGCCGCCTGGCTGGCGGAAGCGGCACAAGGACTTCCCACGCCCCCTTCGCCGGAGACGTGGGCGCGTTTGAGCCGTCTGGCGGGCGAGTTGGCGCTGGGTTTCTGGGCTGCCCAAACGCGGGCCCGTTGTGCCCTCGACGCTGAAACGCTGCAGCGCATCCGCCACGACCTGAAAACCCCCCTCAACTCCATCACCGGGTTCTCCAAGGTGGTGTTGAAGGGCATCGACGGTCCTATCAACGACATCCAGCGCCAGGACCTGACCACCGTCTTTGAGAGCGGGCGGCGACTCCTGGCGATGATCGACGACGTGCTGGGGACCATGGAGCGGGATGCGCGCAAGCGGCAGCCGGCGCCCGACACTACGGACATTGCTACCCTGGTGGGCGAGCTGGTAGCGACCGTCCAGCCGCTGCTGGCTGCGGAGAAGCACCGGCTGGAGCTCTCCTTCGAGGGCCGACCGGCGCGTCTCGACGTTCCCTGCGCCTCTCTGCACTGGATGTTACTCGCCGTCTTGCTGACCTGGGGGGATTTCGTCACAGAGGGTCAGATAAGGCTTTCAATCCACCGCCTCACCACGACAGCCGAAGACCAGGTGGTCTTCGATTTCCGGGGCACGGCGCCGCCCCCGGAAGAGCGGGAGGCGGTGAGGGAAGCGCCGCCGCTGGCGACCGCCCGTCGTCTCTGCGAAGAAGCGGGGGGCCAGGCCACCTTTGACGTGACCGCCGACGTGTTCCACATGGTGTTGCAGTTTCCGGTGGAGACCGCCGAGTAACCTGAGGGGGCACTTTTCGTTATCGGCGGGATTATCGGAGAGGTTTCATCACAGCCAGGAGGGGGAGAGAACATATGCAGATTGTAAGTGATCGTGGGATGGATCTGACGGCGGAGCAGATGGCGGGGTTGGAAATCCATCTTGCCCCTCTCATCATCCAGCTCGATGGGAAGACGTACGTCAGCGGAGTTGATATTCAACCTCACGAATTCTACGATCTCCTGAAGGAGTCCGAGGGCATGCCTACCACCTCATTACCCTCACCGGGAGACTTCGCCGAGCTTTACCGCGAATTGGCCCGGCGTGATCCGGACATCCTTTCCGTCCACATCTCCTCGGGCCTGAGCAACACGCTCAACGCGGCCCAGCAAGGCGCCCGGCTGGTACCCGAAGCCAACGTTACGTTCTTCGATACGATGACCCTTTCCGCAGCCGAGGGCTGGCAGGTGGAAGCGGCCGCGCGGGCCGCCAAAGCTGATTGGCCCCTGGAGCGCATTCTGGCGCTTCTGGAGCAGGTGCGGGATGTCACCGAGACGCTCTTCACCCTGCCGGACCTGAAGTACCTCATCCACGGTGGGCGGATCAGCCACATTAAAGGGCTGTTGGCTTCGGTGCTGAACATCAAGCCGGTGATTGGGGTGAGCAAGGAAGATGGGCGCTACTACCAGCGGGAAAAAAAGCGCACGCTTAAGCGGGCTATCCAGAAAATCGTCGATCTCATAGCCGAGGACGTGGGAGAGGGGACGGCGTTGCGGGTGCAGGTTATGCACGCCAACAATCCCAAAGACGCGGTGACCCTGCGCGGCCTCATCGACGCGCGTTTCGACTGCTCCTGGCTACCGGTGGGTTCCATCGCACCGGTGCTGGGCGCGCACACCGGTCCCGGTCTGGTCGGTGTGGTCTATGCGCCGCTGGCGGCCTATCCCGAACTCCCATAAGCCGGGGACCGGGTTCGCATCAACCGACTGAACGGATTTACCGCATGAATTAACATCGTCGGCTATCGACTACCCGACTATCCGACTAACTCCCATCGCCACGAGCGCCCCGATTCCTGAGCTGATGAAGTTCACCCAGTCGTTGGTCAACCAGGCCCAACCGCGCAGGTGCTCGTTAGGTGTGCCGTCGGGATCGATGGGCTTCTCCGTCTCCTTGGTGCGTCCGTGCGAATAATAAATCGCCTGCACCGTGGCGCCCAGCAGACTGTCAAGCAGCGAGCCGGCCAGCCCTCCGGCCGCCGCTGCGAGGACCAGCCCCAGCGCGCCATCCCAGGCCATCGCGGCAAGCGGGGCAAAGCCCGCGCCGCCCAACGCGCCGTCGATCCCCAGGAAGAGCACCGCTGCCAGCCCGATGCTCACGCCGCCAGCTAACGTCGCCAGCGTACCCAGACGCGAGACGCCACCCGAAGTGCCTGGCTCGACCACCTCCCCCGTGGTGATCAAACGCGGGGGGCGACGGCTCAGCACACCTAACTCCGTGGCCCACGTGTCCGCGTTGACCGTGGCCATGGCACCCACAAAGGCCGCCAGCAGCGTCGCATCCTGCAGGCGCCAGGCCAACAGCGCGATGAGCGCGCCAACCCCCCCGTTGGCCAGTGTCTGGCCCAGATCCCGCCGCGAGCCCTTGGCAAACTTCTCCGCGAGCCTCTCCTTGAGCGAGGCCTTGTAGGTCGAGAGCGCGCTGGAAAGCACAAAAAACGTGATCAGCACCGCGCCCCACACCCAGCCGCCAAAGCCGAAGATGACCGTGCCGACCAGCATCGCGCCGGCCACGCCGCTGCGCGCCAGCGCGCCTTTGGCGTAGCCGCCCGCGCCGATAGCGGCGCTGATGATCAGGCCAACCCCCAACTGTACACCCAGACGCATTCGATCCCCCTAAACTACTCCGTCCACAAGCCACATCGCCAGCGTGGAAAGCAACGGCACCGAGAGGTTATCCGTTCCCGCCGGCGAGACTGCTTCCGCGGCCGTCGCCACCAGCGCGCCCAACAGCGTCACCGCCCAGCACGGCGTCGGCGCGACGCTGTTGGGGCTGAGCGCCGAATCCGGCAGCCAGGCCAACGTCAACCCGATGGCGACCAGGGAGGCCACCGCCATGGCCGCCGTGCCCTCCCACGAGCGGTGATGTCCGAAACTGGTGTACGTGTGCTCTCCCCACCGCAATCCGACCAGGCTGGCCAGCGCATCGCCCCAGGTCATCGCCATGACCCCCGCCGCCGCCAGCGGCACGCGGTCCGGCGAGCCGTCCGTCCGCCAGAGCCAGAGAAAAAGCACGGTGATGGAGATCGCAAAGTAGACTGTGCCCGGCGTCGACTCCGCCGTGTCCATAGCCTTGAAGGCCTGGAAACGATAGAAGATGTAATTCAGCACGATAAACGTGGCGAAGGGGATCACACCGTAGCGCTTGTGGTCAAAGAAGTAAAGGATGCCCCAGATCCACATCCCCGCGCCGATGTGCACGATCTTGCGTGTCACCTCCTGCCGCCACTTCAGCTTCTTGCCCAGGGCCTCCACGCCGAAGAGCAGTCCAAAAGCGTAGACGTATGAAAGCCCCAACCCGACGATATCGCCTCGTGTCATGTTGTCCTCCTGTCATCATGCCGTCATCCATCCGCTCTATTATAGCCCAACCTTATCTGAAACGTAAAACGTGAAACGTGACGCCACTCCCCTCATGTTTCACACTTCACTCCCATCTACCATTTGCTCATTTGTCATTTCCCCTTTATCATTGCCCCATGTCCTATCGAAAGTTCTTTGAAGAGCAATGGTCCCTGTTTCAGAGTGCCGGCGTCTACCTGCCGCGCGAGAACCCTACCTTCCGCAACCCCGAGTTCGAAGCGGCGAGATCGCGGGTGCTCATTGTACGCCTTTCGCCCTACCGCGACGTGGATCGCTCTACGCCGCATCTTTTTCTCTACCAAGCCGTCCGCCGCGCGCAGCCCGAAGCCTACGTCGATGTCGCCTTCTTCCCGCCGGAGCACGACCGCGCCCGCTTCGCCGAGGCCGGCGTCCCCTTTCTGGTGGGCGTCCAATCGCTGCGCGCCGCCCACGAGTTCGACCTCGTCCTCATCTCCAACGCCTACCTCCTGGAACTCATCAACCTGCCCTACCTCTTCCTGAAGTCCGATATCCCGCCGATGGCAAGTGAGCGCGACGCGAAGTGGCCCATCTTCGTGCTGGGCGGCTCCAACGCCCTGGCGGCGCAAGCACTGATCACGCCGTCCGGCGACAGTTTTGTAGACGCGCTCTTTTTTGGCGAAGGCGAAGGTGAGGTTGAGGCGCTGGCCCACACGCTGCTTAACCCCACTTTGCCCTCCAAAGCGGAGCGACTCGACCGGGCCGCCGCGTCCGTGAAAGGGCTTTGGCTCGCCAACCGTGATGCTCCCCAGCACGTTACCAAAGCCCTCTGCCCCACCCCCCGCGCCGACGACCTGCTCACCGACTACCCCTTGCTCAACGGCGCCGAGGCCGGGACCGCGCGCCTGCAGATTAACTACGGCTGCCCTGCCTTCTGCGCCTTCTGCTTCGAAGGCTACGACCGCAAACCCTATCGTGAGGTCCCTCTGGACGATGTGCTGACGACGGCGCGGCAACTTAAACGCAAGCACGGGCCCGAAGTGCTGGAACTGACCAGCTTCAACTTCAACACCTACGCCGACATCCTCACCCTGCTCTTGGACCTAAGCCGCCTTTTCAACCGCGTCGGCCTCAAAAGCCAGCGCATCGATTTCCTCTATCGCACGCCCCTGCTTCTGGATGCCGAAGTCGCCGCCGATAAGCACACCTTCACGCTGGGCATCGAAGGCCTCAGCGCGCGCCTCCGCGCTTTTCTCCAGAAAGACCTGCAGACCGAGACCATCACCGGCATGCTGGAGCGTCTGCTGCACCGCAAGATCCGCGAGCTGAAGCTCTTCTACATTCTCACCGGCCATGAGACCGAGGCCGACCTCGCCGAGTTCCACGCCTTCATCGGCGAACTGCGCGATGTACGGCGGCGGCTCAACCGCCGCGTGCGCGTCGTCGTCAGCGCCGGGCGGCTGGTGCGCATGCCCTTCACGCCGCTGCGCCACGATCGGCTCTTCTTGGACGAGGACGACTGGACGTCCATCGTCGGAGCGGTTAAATCGGCCTGTGAGACCCAGGGCGCGGAGTTCCGCCTGGCGACGCCCTGGGCCGACTACGCCGTCTCCCAGGTGCTGGCGCTGGGCGGGTATTGGCTGCACGAACCGCTCATCGCGCTGGCCAAGCAGGGCTACTGCTACGATACCGAACTCGATCCCGCGTACTGGGAAGCGTTGCGGGCGTGGATGCAAGCGCAGGGATACTGGAACGCGGCGTTTCTGGGCGAAAAAGGGCCGGACTACGATTTTCCCTTGGCTTTCGTCGAGGGTGGCGTGCGCAAGGGCTTTCTCTACGAAGTGTACCAACAGGCCAAAGCCGGCGTGGAACGCGGCACCTGTCTGGGTCGGGAAGAAGCCACCGGCACGTGCCTGGGGTGCGACGCATGCTTTTCGCTGGAGCAGAAGCGAGATGTCGTCATGCACACCGTGCATATTCCACAGCGAACAGGCTTTGTCGAAGATTTTTCGGCCTTGATGCGCACCAAACGGCGCCTCGATCCCCTTTACGTGCGGGTGCGCGTGCCTGCCTTTGTCGCCCACACCGACCCGACGTGGCTCAACGCCTGGGTCTTCCGTTACCTGCTGCAAACGTATCCAGCGCTGGAGTCGAACCTGCTCAGCGTGCAGGAGGCGCTCTTCACCCACCACGCGCTGCGCGACCGCTTCCCCGTGCCTGCTGGCGAGCTGTGCTTCGCGCTCAGGGCGTGGGACGTGGACGACGTGCTCTGGGAGCTCGCCGCGCCGGCGGAGGCCGACGCGCACGGCACCCGCTTCCTGGGCGTTGCAGAAGACTTCACGCCCGGCGAGTTCACACAGCTGCAGCTGCGGTTGGCGCTGCCGGTGGCGCACTTCCCCAAGGCCGGTCAGCGGTTGCGTCGCTATCTGCAGGAACAGTACGTGGCGAACAACGTGCGACGCGAGGGAGAAACCTACCGTTTCGTCCTCCCGGAGAAAGCACTGAAGAAGCGCTGGTTGTTCGGGGGAACGTACACAGTGGAAGGGGCGCAGTTCGTCGCCCAGCTGGAGATCGGTCCCAAATTCGATCTGCTGGGCTACCTGCGTTCCTTTGGCGCACCGGGCCGCGAGCGGGAGGCGCACATCGAGGTACTGACGCAGACGTGAGGTGGAACGGCCCGGATAGCGCGTTTTTCCCTGGAGGCAAGCCATCGCCGGGCCGACGTCGCGGGGGCGCGTTTTAAAGCGCGCCCCCTTTTCCTTTATCCGCCCGTGCGGATGTTTTTGTTCCCTCGCACGCCGTCCCGGAACCGCTGCGCAGGCTTCAGTCTGGGTTCCTCAACACGAGGGGCAAGTACACGTAGAGGTGGCGCCCCGTGATCTGATAGGTGACGACGGTATCGGTGATCAGCCGATCTTTGTTGTGGTAGACGCCGCTCCAGATTTCGACGACGTCGGATTCATCCAGGGTCTTGGCGAGGCCGACAGTGATGTCAAGAGCGCCCTCGGCGTGGGTCTCCAACCCACCCAGACGCCACGCGGCCCAGGTGCCGTCGCCCGCCTCGTGCGTCGGCGTCAGCGAGGCCGAGGCGAAAGGCGCGGAGATGGGGAAGGTGCTGCTGATCCAGGCCTCGTTCTCGTAGCCGCCGGTGTTGGAGTAAGCCAGGGTGAAGCTGACTTCCCGCCCGGCGTAGACCTCGCCGCCGCCCTCGCCCTCCAGGTGCAGCACCGGTGGGATTTTATCCACGTGCACCGGCAGCCGATCCCACTCTATGCCCTCCACCCACAGTTCCTCCCAGAGCACGGTGTAGGTCCAGGTGCAGGGTTCGGTGCGGAACCACTTGGTGAGGGTGATCTCGCCCGGCGCGCCGCCGGGGAACTCCCAGGAGAGGAAGTCGGTGTTCGAGAGGATGATGCCCGCCTCCGGCTCCGTGGTGTAGGTGATCAGGGCCAGCCGCTCTGGGTTCCAGTGCTCGACCATCGCCATAGCCGAGCGGGTGGAGATAACCTCGGCGACGGTGAAGGTGTCGGAGGTCTCGACGATCACGCCCAGACTTGGGCTCCAGGGTTGGCCGTTGACTTGCTTCTCCCAGGTGGGGGGCGGGACGTGGTAGCCGACGATTGCATCGTCCCGCAGCTCATCGGCGTGGTTGAGGATACCGCCCCACATCTCGACGCTGGTGGAGGGCGGCAGACCCCTGGTGATCTCGACGGTGATGGTGATGGTGCCTGTGCCGCCACCCGGAAGCGTTCCAATGCTCCACTTGGCCCAGTGGTCACCGTGCTCCCCTGGCAAAGGCATGGGATCGGCGTCGACGAAGGTCGCCTCAGCCGGGAAAGTGCTGGTGATCCAGGCACCGCTCTCGCGGCCGCCGTTGTTGCCGTAACGCAGCACAAACTGCGTCTCGTCGCCGCCGTAGACCTCGCCGCCGCCCTCGCCGTCGAGCCACAGCTCGGGCTGATGCTTGTTGACCAGCACCGGGCGCGGCCGGGGCGGATCTGTTCCGATCTGCAGCTCCTCCCAGAGGACCGTGTCGGGCCAGGTAGAAGGCTCCAGGTGGAACTCCTTGAAGACGTGAACCGGGCCGTGGTCGACGCCCGCCGGCACCTCCAGGATCCAGACGCCGGGTACCGGCATGGTGACGTAGTTGCTGTAAGTGATGGGCCCGACAGTCTCTGAGAGCGGAGTCAACAATCGGAGTTCGCCAGGGTTCCACTCCTCAATGAGGCTGAACCCGTCGGGGTTGCCCGATGGTGGAACGATGTGATCCTCGACCGGGAACGTATCCGACGTCTGGCGCGTGATCGAGATGCCCGGGTGCCAGGGCTGGCCGGCGATGTACTTCTCCCAACTGACGGTGGCAAGCGTACCGGTGACGTGAAGGTCGGCCCAGGTTTCCTCCTGGAGCACGTCCACGTGGTTGAAGATGCCGTCCCAGATGGTGACTGTGTTGGAGGCGGGCACCGTGTCGGAGATGAAGACGTAGACCTCGATGCTGCCCGCCTGGTTCTGGGCCAGGTTACCCACGTTCCAGCGGGTCCATCGCCCATCGGGGCCGACGGCGTCCGGGAAGGGATCGGCGTGCACGAAGGGCGCGGTGATGGGGAAGGTGCTGCTGATCCAGACCTGGTTTTCGAAGCCGCCGGTGTTGGAGTAGGTGAGGGTGAAGGAGGTGATGTCCCCGGCGTAGACCTCCGGCTCGTAGGCGGCGTCGATCCACAGCTCCGGCGCCTGCTTGACGATGGTGACCGGGCGGCTGGCGAAGGGCGCTGCCCCCTCGATCTCCAAGGTCTCCGTCAGCGTGGTGGTGATCCAACTGCACGGCTCGAGGCGGAACCACTTGGTGACCGTCACCACCGGCGGCGGCCCGCCCGGCCCGATAATGCGGAGCGATCCCACCGCGGTGATGACCTGGGCCGCGGACGGGAAGACGTCCAGCCCGACCGGCGTGAGGCGGTCCGGGTTCCAGGTCTCGGTCAGGGTGAAGGGCTCCACGGCGGTGATCACGTCGGTGACGGTGATGATCTCCGCCATCTGCTTCTCGATCTCACCGTCGGGATCGTAGGGCTGGCCATCGATCCACTTCTCCCAGCCGGGCGGGGGCGGGGTTCGGCCCGGCGCCTCGCAGCGGGTGGTCTGGTCGCTGGAGAAGTCGGTGACCCAGATCTCCGGCGGATCCGAGCCCTCGACGAAGGTCACGCCGCTGTTGTAGCCCCCCGCGCCGGGGCAGTCGAAGGTGGAAGTGAATTCCGTGACGGGGTTCATGCTCAGATCGGTGACCAGTATGGTCGTGGTGTGCCAGCCGGAATGATAAAGCACCTCGTTCTGGGCGTCGTAGTCGATGCCCAGGTTGTCGGTGAAGGTATCGGAGATGGCGCCGGTATAGGTCATCACCGTGTACCAGGAGTTGGGTGTCCAGAGGCTGCCGGTCCTGGTCAGCACGATCTCGTAGACCACGCCGCCGTCGTAGGCCGCGGTGGCGAAGTAGCGGGTGGGGTTGCCGGGCACCACGGCGATGTCGATGATTCTGTCGATCTCAGAGCCGTCGGCGCTGTCGTTGCTGCTTATCTCATCGTCCATCTCCCAGGCGTTGAGGACGTTGCCGTTGACGTCCACCTCGACGATGTTGTCGTCGGCGTAGATGAGGTCACCGTTGTAATCCGGCAGGAAGTAGTTGCCCGTGAGGAAGTTGTAGCCGGTGCCGGTGCGGTTATCGAGCTGCCAGGGCCAGCCGGTGTTCTGTGTCGAAAGAGCCACGCTGTACACCACCGTGTGAGCCGTGTAATCCACGTCGTAGATGGTGGGATTGTGCGAACTGGATTGGCTCTCGTGGACGTAGCGCAGGACGTCACGGCCGGGGACGTAGACCAGGCCGAGTGTGTGGTAAGACCAGGTGTTGGTGAAGACCTGGAGCGTGTCGCCGACGCCGGCGGGCGCGAGCGGTGAGAGCAGTGCGCGCTCCCGGTCGCTCGCGGCGACCCTCGAAGGAGTCGGCTGCGACGAGAGCTCCGACGATGAGGGGGGAGAGGGGAGGACAGGGCCATCGGGCGCGGGCGGATCGGCCCAGGCGGGCAGCATGGTCAGCGCCGCGTCGTCCAGGGACAGGGGCTCGTCGGATAAACGGGATTGCGGTCTCTCGACCGCGGATGCGCTCGCCATCGTCCCCGTGATGGCGAGGGCCACGACCAGGGCTACGATTAGAACCAACCATCTGTTTCTTCTCGTTTTCATGCTTTGCCTCCCATTTTGACGGATATTGCGCTTAAATGAAACCCGATGAGTAAAAAGGCCTTTACCGCAGAGAGCGCTGAGAACGCTGAGAAAAACAACTTGAAAATCTCTGCGATCTCTGCGTGCTCGGCGGTTGGCTGGTAAGGCTTTATCTCTCCATCGTCTTTTCCCCCTCTCCTTGATCTCTGCCGCCGGTCATTATGCCGAAGCCGCGCAGAAAACCCAGCAGGTCGTCCAGGTCCGTGAACGCGAGGCCCGCGCCGCTCTGCACGTGCTCGACGCGTCCGCGCCACTGCGCGCCGGCGGCCGAGTTCTCCCGCCAGAAGCGAACCACGAAGGTGCTGAGCGGAGGCGCCGATGATGATTCAGCCATGCTTGCCTCTCCTTTGACCGCGGGTCAACCGCGACGCTTCCCTGGGGGTCTTTGCCCTAATCTCATATCCGGAGATTCCTCGAAACCAGAAACTGCACGAGGATTCACCTTTTCACCCGCCCCGAAGCAGGATCCTCCATCAGCAACGACACGTCCACCGCCTCGAAATCGGAACCGTGCACCTGGTGCAGTTCGTGGAGCACGTCGTTGTCCCAGCGCTCGTCGGGCGCGCCGGAGATGAACCAGGCCGAGCCGTTGTCGGCCAGCATCATGCCGTATGTCTTGAGCGCCTGCAGGATGACCTGCGCCTCCGCTGAGAAGCCGGAAACATCGAACTCGGCCTTCAGGCGGAAGCGCTGGCCCATCGGCGGATACTGGGAGCCGCTCAGGTCCGAGGCCTCGTGACGGGCGGGCCAGACGTAGTCATCGCGGGTCTGGGGCGCGGTGAAACGGATGGCGTGACGGATCTCACCCGCGGCCACCTCGTCGTAGCGCACCAGCCCCGGCAGGATAGGCAGCCCGGCGGCATCGGCCGTGGTCCAGCCATCCGGCCGGAGCGCGTGGGAGCCGAGATCGAAGAGGGCGCCGGAACCGGCCTCCCATCTCCCATGGGGCTGCGGCCAGGCGTAGAACAGTTCGTACAGAGTGCAGCTATCCCGCTCCAACACCAGGACATGGCGGTCGCCGTCGCTATCCGGGCCGCCCTCAATGGGTGCATCGGGGGGAATGGGATAGAGGCCGGGATCGCTCTCGTCGGCGTAGTCGAAGGTGACGGAGACGCCCGGCTGCGCGCTCGATACGACCACGTAGGGGATGCCGATGGGGCCGCCCTCCCAAGTACCGGAACCGAAGTCGGCGTGGACGTAGGCGTCGGCGCCGATGGTGGCGACGTAGGCGTCCGAGTTGGCATCCACGGGCAGTGTGTCCACGGGCGTATTCCAGACGTTGTCGGCGGGAAAGAGCTCGCAGCCGGCCACCTGGGGCGCCGACCGCGTTTGAGGCACAGTCCACCCCCTGAGAATCAGGGGCAGATAAAGCCAGGCCGTCGGCGTCCACTCGCTGTACTCATACGCGCCGACGTCGGGCCGGGCGTCGCGGAGATCCCCGTCGAAGTCGTCGGCCGGCGCCCCCGAGGTCGCCCCGGCGTCGATGGCCGGGCTGCCCGCGGTGAGATGGGCGTCGAAAGCGTCGATACTCTCGTCCACCAGCCCCGGCGAGACATCGCAGAGGCTGGCGGCAGGGCAGGGATCGGGCATGCCCTTGGTAGCGGTGATGATAGCGTGATCGATGGCGAAGGGATCGCCCGACAGGTCCGTCCAGGCCAGGCAGGTGGCGTCGCCGCCCCCGCCGAACTCCGGGTTGCCCACGAGGACGTCGTTGCGCAGCAAGATCGACTCGGAACCGGTGCAGCTCTCTTCAGCCGTGCACTCGGCGATGATCAAACAGTCCCCCTCCCCGGTGAGCGTGGAGTTGACCACGGTGATACCGTCGCCGGGGTGGAGCGTGAAGGCCAGGGCGCTGCCTCCAGCGCGGCAGTTGTCCACGTTGTGGGTAAAAGGCTGGCCGTCGAAGAAGCCGCAGTTGCTGACGGCGATCGCATTCTCGACGCGCGTGGGGCCGGCGGTCTTGAGTTGGTCGCCGGCGTTGCCCTCGGCGAGGATGCGGCGGACGGTGACGCTGCCCCCCAGGGTGTGGTAGAGCAGGTCCAGGCCGTCGGAGGTGTTGTGCAGGAAGGCTGAATCCTCGATGATCCAATCGCCGCCGGTGGCGCCGGTGCCCACGCCGTCGCCGTAACCGCCGGACGACTGGCCCCAGCAGCCGCTCGGCTCGCCGCCGGGGTAGGTCTCGCCGCAGCCGTTCCATTCCACCGTCCAGCGGCGGAAGGTGAGCGTGCCGCTGTTGGCGTCGTCGCCATTGATATCGCCGTCCCAGCCGACCCAGCCGTTGCCCGCGATGCGCACGTCCTCCAGCGTCCAATCGGTGAGCCGGCCGGCCCAGATGCCCGTGTGGGCCAGCCCGTGGATGTCCAGATCGTGCAGGGTGACGCCCGTCGAGTCCTCCGCGTAGAGGCCCGTCGGCGCCCAATCGCCGTAGGGATAGGCGTCGCGCTCGCAGGCCAGGCCGCCGGTGTGATCTTCCACGCAGCCGGAATGATCCGTGATCTCCAGGCAGGCGATTTCGACGTGGCTGGCGTCGGTGAGGTTGAGCACGTAGGCCGCCCGCTCCGTCCCCCACAGCTCCGGCGGGTCCGCGCAACCGCTCTCCCAGCCCGCGCCCAGGATGCGCGTGGGATGACCGGCATCAGGACCGGAGGGTACGGGCGGCATATGGCAGTCCCAGGGATAGCCAGCCTGGCAGCTCTCGGCGCCGGGCGCCCCCAGGCCCATCGTGTAGCTGCCGAAGGCGATGATGAGCGTGTCCCCGCCGGCGATGCGCACGGTGCCCGGCTCGCCCGGCTCGCCGCTGGGCTGGAGAGCGCGGAAGGGATGGTCCCAGGCGCAGGGCTGGCCCGTGCCGCTGCCGGAGTAGGGCGCGTCGGTCTGGCCCGTGCACTGTTCGTGAGAGCCGCCGTCGGGGCGGACGTAGTAGGTGGTCGAGGAATTGGGGAATTGGGAAATTGAGGCGTGGAGTTGGGTCACGGCAAAAGACGGCGCCTCAGTACCCGTGACCAGCAAGGCGCAGGCGGCCCAAACCAGGGTCCAGGTCAACACCAGAGCCAGCACAGCTCGCTTTTCCATAGGGTCCTCCCTCCGGTACAATCCTCCCGCCCAGAATAATGCTTTTGCCACCATGCCTGCCACGATACACAATCGGCCCAAACGCTCACAGGTGCGGATGCTACACACCGCCTTCTCCCTCCACGCAACCGGCTACTAGTTCCGGACGATCAGCGGCAGGAATACCGCGTGGGGGACGACGAGCCGGCCGTGAATATCCTGGTAGGACGTGCCATCACGGTCGTGTTCCCAGGCCACCAGGTAGTCGGTGTGGCCACCGGCGACGATCGGTTCGGTGCGATCAGCCGCCGATCCCGGATCGACGATGCGAAACTGGGACGTCATTGTCTCATCCGGCCGGACAATGCGGCTCCAGATGCCGTATCGGCCACCCACGTACTCGGTCTGCCAGGCGACGAGGTATTGCCGTCCCGATTGGCTGCAGGCCACGTCCGCCTCCCGCTCCTGGCCGGTGGTGTCGTCGATCTTATGAACGTTCCCCGGCACGGCCTCGCCGTTCAGAAACCGGGCATAGATGGCATCGTTGCCCGAGCCCTGGTCCGATTGCCAGGTCACCAGGAACTGATTAGCGCCTTCGCAAGCGGCCACTGCGGGATGAATTTCCACATCCGGCCAGCCGGCGATGCCAAATTCTCCGCCGAAATTATGGCCGAGGTCACCCGTGAGCCGGATGCCAAAGATGTCCACGGCATTGTCATAGACCACCAGGTACTCGTTACGGGCCAGGTTGTAGGTCACGTCGGGGTTGACACGGTTTTCCGAGCCGTGGCTGATGGTCAGATCACTACTACCGCCGGGGAAGTTCCCATTGGCGGCCGTGACCCGCCGCCCGCTTATGTACATCGGCGGCGTGCCGGCCTGATATTCGTTGCTCCAGACGACCAGGAACTCTTCTACCGTCCGGCCATAGGCCACCCTGGGGTTCCATTGGTGGGTGGTCCAGGTGCAGATGGGAAACTCGCTCAGGCTGGCGCTAGGCCCCTCCCAGGGGATCAGGCGTCCGTACAGATCCCAATCACTGCCGTTGCCCGAGGCGTCAAAGACCCAGGTCACGAGGTAGCGATCGTTGACGGGGTCGTAAGCCACGGCGGGCTGGGCGCTGTCCTTCGTGGGATGTTCGTACACGACAAAGGTATCCAACACCTGACCTGTGGCCGAGATCCTCGCTGCGCGGATGTCGCGGGTACCGATGGTCCATTTTGTATGCCAGACGACCAGGTACTCGCGGTGCTTCCAGTTGTAGGCCACCGAGGGCAGATACTCCTCGTTATCGAGGCCCGAGATCGTGATCTCGCCACTCAGATGCGGGTCGGTCGCTGCCGGCCCCCCACCGGCCGCAGCCGCGTTCTGAGCGACGGACATCGGCCCGGCGACGCTCGCCAGCAGACTCACTGCCCAACCACCCAGCAGCAGCGCCAAAACTATCCCTCTGATAAACCACGTCTTACGCTTCATCGTCTCTCTCCTTTTGAGAATAACCAGAACGACCACGTACCTCATCCTCGGACGTTCAACGACGGTGTAGACGTCTGCCCTTCGGCGCTTCACCGCAGCAATCCGACGGCTCACGTTACAAATAGTCTATCACAGGGGTCTCAAAAAAGTCTCAAAAAGAAGGTGACTCCGGGGTTTCGCGTCATCCTATGGCTCAAAGGGGAAAATCAATGGGAGAAGGAACATCGCTTTTGGATAGAAGGGGCGCCTCTTCAGCCGCGGAAGGGCGGCTGTGCAGGTTGTAGCATGCGGTTTCAACCGCTGTGCTGAGTTTCGTTCAACAACTTCCGCGCCCGCGCCAGGTGCCACCCGGCGCCGATCTCGGCGAGGCGGCCCTCGGCCCGCCGGAGCAGATCCTCGTCGCCGAGCCGCGCGCCCATCTCCAGCGTGGTCAGCGCCGCGTCGTAATCGTGCGCCATCGCCTCCGCCAGCTCCAGGCTGCGCCGCCACCACCGTCGAGCGACCACCGGGTTGCCCTTCAGCCACGCGCACGCGCCCCGCAGGCGCATGGCCGTCGGCTGACCGGGGTGGTATCCTTTGCTCTGCTTCAAGGTCGCGCGGCAGGCCACCCGGGCTCGCTCCAGCCAGGCCACGCCGTCCGATTCATCGCTCCGCTCTGCCGCCAGCAGATAGGCCTCGGCCAGGCCGTTCAGGAAGCGCCCCAGCGAATCCCCGGCCACATTGTGTCGCGTGGCGATCTCCTGGGTTTTCTCCAGCATATCCACCGCTTGCCGCCATTGCCCCTGACGCAGGTAGCATTTGCCCAGCTCGCCCCGCGCTTCCACCAGGCTCATGTAATCCGGGATCTCCTCGGCCAGGGCCGCGGCCCGCTGCAGATGGGCGATGGCCTCATCCAACCGCCCCTGGTGCCGCCGGATGATGCCCAGGGCTTCCTCACCGGCGCATAGAGCCCATTGGTCGGCGACTTCGTGGCCGGTGCGCACGATCTGCTGTGCATACTCCAGGGCGTCGGCCAGTTCGCCGCGATGCTCGTGCACGTAGAAGATCAGCAGGGTAGCCAGCGCCCAGCGGTGTGCGTCCCCGGCGTTCCGATACGCCTCGGCCGACCGATGGGCGTAGGTCAGCGCGTCCTGCTCCTCGCCCAGCAGATAGTGATGGTAGGCCAGGCCCTGGAAGACGAACCCAATCGTCCCGGCGTCGGCGATCCGCAGGATCTGAGCCGCGGCCCGGCGATGAAAGTACCCCGCCAGAGGGAAGAGGGAGATAAAATCGAGCGCGAAGGCCAACGCGCCGGCCGCCAACGCATCCCCCCGGAGGAAATTGATCTGATCGGCGGCATGCAGAGCCCGGAGCGCCATCAACAGGAACGCTTCGTGGTCAGGCAACAGGGCGTAGATCCAGCCGATGAAGGTGTAGATGTCCACCTCTTCCTTGATGGCCGCGGGGTCGTCGACAGCGCCCCGTCGCAGAAGCCGCCGCAGCGCCAGACGCCGGACAATCTGTCGGCCCAACGCGCCGACGATGGCCCAGCGGATATCGCGGCGCGAGGTGGGGAACGGGCGGCCCAGCAGGGTCAGCGCCTGCTGCAGGCACTCGAGGGCCTGGGTGTATTCCCCGCGGCGGAAGAAGCATTCGCCCATGCGGTGCTCCAGGATCGCCTGCCGGAGCGGAACTCGGTCGTCACCGAAGGCGCTTTCGTAGGCCTCCACGGCGCGGCGGTAGTAGTCCAGGGCCTCGGCGTCCGCGGCGACCCGGGCCGCCTGCTCGCCCGCCCGGAACAGATACTCCTGCGCCCGGGCCCAATCTTCGGCGCGCACGTAGTGGTAGGCCACCTCGGCGCTGGCGCTGGGATCGTCGGCGCGCAGCTCGACCAGCGCCTCGGCCACCCGCCGGTGCAGCCACCGCCGTCGCCGGTCGTCCAGGCGCTCCCGCACGATCTCCCGTACCAGGTGATGATCGAAGGCGTAGTCCCGGCCGAAGAAGCCGCTGCCCTCGCGCACCAGGCGCCGACGCAAAAGCTCGTCCAGCGCCTCCAGGGTGGCCTCCTCGTCCCGCCCCTGGCTCCGCTGGAGGACGTCGAAGTCGAAGGTACGCCCGGCGACGGCGGCGATCTCGATAGCTCTGGCGGCCTCCGGCCCGAGCCGGTTCAGGCGCATGGCGACGGCCCGCCGGATGGAATCGGGCACCGGTATCTCGTCGAGGGGAGCGGCGGTGACCCAGCGCCCCTCGTCCAACCGGAGATACTCCGCCTCCAGCAGCGCCCGCTGGGTCTCCAGGACGAAGAAGGGATTTCCCTCCGTGTGCCGGTGGACGTCGGCCACCACCGAGGCGTCGAGACCGCGCATCCACCGGGCCAGATCCGCTCGGGAGAGCCGCGAGAGCGTCAACGCCTGGCCCAGCCCCTCGTGCTGGAGCCGGCGAATCAGACTGTTCACCGCGCCGTCGGGAGCGAGCTCCTCCGGTCGGTAGGTGACGACGAGCAGCAAGGGGGACTTACCCAGATGGCGGGCCAGGTAATGCAGCCAGGCCAACGTCGAGTCGTGCGCCCAGTGGAGGTCCTCCAGCGTCAGCAGGAGCGGGTTCTGCTCCGCCAGCTCCAGCAGCAGCGAGGTGAAGACGTGAAGGAGGCGGGGCTGCCCACCCTCGGCGAGAGGGCTGCCCTGGAAGCGAGACGGCAAGTGGGCCTCCAGCTCGGGTGCCAGGCGGGCCAGGTCGGCGAGCTGCCAGGAGGAGAGACGCTGCAACACGCCTTCTCCGACGAGGTCCAGCACGGCGCGCAGAAGCTCGGCCAGGGGGCTGACGGGCAACGTGCGTTCGTGCTCGTAGCAGGCCGCGCCGGCCACCCACGCGCCCCGCTGCCTGACGCGCCGCGCCAGCTCCTCGACCAACCGGGTTTTGCCGACGCCCGCCTCGCCCCGCAGGAACACGACTCGACCACGCCCTCTCTCGGCCTCCCGCCAGCACGCTTGCAGACGGGCCAATTCCTCATCCCGGCCCACCAGCGGGCTGGTCGCGCCCACGTCCAGGGGATCATAGGGTTTGGAAATAGCCGGTGACGTCGGGGGCAGCTCGTCGAAGGCAGGCGCCGAGAGCGTGGGGCCGACGGCAAAGCGGCCCTCCAGGATCTCTTGATGGAGCGTGGCCGTCTCGGGCATCGGCTCCGCGTCCAGTTCCGCCTGCACGCGCTCCCGGCAGCGACGGTACTGCTCCAAAGCCGCGTTGCGTCGCCCCAGCCGGCAGTAGGCCCGCATGGCTGCCCGATGGGCGTCCTCGCGCAGCGGATCCTCCTTCAGCAAGCGCAGCGCGGTGGTCAACGCCGATGCGTGCTGGCCCTGATCCTCGTAGGCGCTCATCAGCCGGGCCAGCGCGTCGAGGTAAAGCGCCTCCAGCCGATAACGCTCGTTGATGACCCAATCGTCGTAGAAGCCGTCCAGGAAAGGGCCGCGGTAGAGCGCCACCGCCGCCTGCAAGTCAGATGCGTCCTCGCGTTCAACCAACTCCTCGAACGCATCCACGTCGAGCCAGAGATCGGCCTGCGGATCGAGCTGCACGGTGTGATGGTCGCTGAGGATCACCTCCTCGTCGGGGAGAGAGCGACGAAGGCGCCACAAGGCAGTGGAGAGCGAGTGCCGCGCCTTCTGCTCCGGGCGCTCGCCCCAGAAGAGAGCGGAGAGACGCTCACGCGGTTGGGGCCGGCTGCGGTGCAGGAGCAGATAGGCCAACAGAGAACGGGCCTTGAGCGTAGTCGGCAGGGATAGCACCCGATCTTCGCTGTCCAGAAGCTCTAATTGACCCAGGAGGTGAGCTTTAAGCAGAGGCATTTTGGAAAAGCCCCCCTATATATCCAGTGGTTTTGACCGAACTCTCCTACCTGTAGGAATGAGTTTTGTAGAAATGTCTCCTTGGTGGTTTTTTCAGTGGTTTCAAGTATAGGCCTGATGCTGAAATCTGGAAACCGGACGTGGGTCGAGCGGTGGGCAGCGTTGTGGAATTCGCATGCGTTTGGCTTTCCGGAAGAGATGCCACGCACTTTAAGCGCGTCTTCGCACGCGCGTTGCATCTGGTCACTCACAAAACCAAACGGTCAGCGGAGAAGTTTATATCTGTATGAGAAAGCACATCCAGATCAAGCGTAGAGGACTCTTGACAGAGTTGGATGGGCCATTGAGGTAAAATGAAAATAGGGCGGGTGGGAGTCGAACCCACACACTCTCTCGAGTAGAGGATTTTAAGTCCCCGGCGTCTTCCGATTCCGCCACCGCCCCATAAGGGTAAAAAGGGCATCTTAGCAGATGCCCTCTTCTTCCGTCACACTCAAGGCGACGGTCGGATTCGAACCGACGAATAGAGCTTTTGCAGAGCCCCGCCTTACCACTTGGCTACGTCGCCATGTTAACAATGCGGCTCAAGCCCTTCCCCGGCTTTTCCGGCGCACTCCCAAGCGGGCGAAGGGACTCGAACCCTTGACCTTCTCCTTGGCAAGGAGGTGTTCTACCAACTGAACTACGCCCGCATGCACCTTACACTATACCACATCTTCAGATTTTGGCAAGGGCGTTTCGACGTCGGCGATGACGCTGCCGCGACTTGGGACGCACCTTCAGAGACCTTTCTGGGCGGCCTTGATGCCCCGGTCGGGGGGAGGGTGCGGAATCTTCTAATCCCGATCTCACAAAGGCTTTGCGCCCTTTTTGAATCGTGCTATACTGGGAATACTAAAACGTTACGCATTCAGGCAGTGATCAGGTGAAACTCGGCTATGGTCACAATTCCCTTCTTTCTGGTGGAAACCTTTTAGCCAGAGCTGTAAACAGATACCCCCGGCTCAGCGGGGAGCGAGGTCCCTGATGTCGGCCGCTCACGACGCGCGTCCGACATCAGGGAGACACAAAGCGGAGATGGGATGGTGAGCGCGAACTTACCTCTCGATGAGATGTATCAGAGATGGGCGCGGACGGTAAAACGTCATCCCCTGGGGGTCTGGGCGCTGCCGTTGCTGGATCTGCTTTACGCGCTGCGGGGAGTGGCGCTCCCTTTGCTCTGGATATCGGAACCCTTTATCTCCCCGCACGTGCTTGCGCCCCTGGAAGAGACACTTGCGCACCCGGAGGCGCTTCTGCGTCTACGAGACTACCTGGGTGACGATGAGGAGGCTGCGTGATGACCACACACGCTCTTTTCGGCTTGCTGATCCTGCTTTTGGCCGCCGTGGCCCTTTTCGTGCAAGGGTTGCGCGCCCACAGGCGGACGACCTTTCCGCAAATTCAGCAGGCCTCCCTCTTCACCGGGCTGACCGACGCCGTGGGACGCGCAGCCGAGGAAGGCACCCTCATTCACGTCACCCTGGGCAGCGGCGCGCTCTGGAAGGAGCATGCCGTGACCTCCATTGCAGCGTTGGAGAGCCTCACCGGCCTGGCCGATCTCTCCGCGGCTTACGACACGCCGCCCATCGTCACGACCGGAGATCCCACGCTCTACTTGCTGGCCGACGATTGGATGCGCCGGGCGTACGCCCGCGTGGGGAACGTAGCTCGCTACCGTCCAACGCTGGTCCAGTTTCTGGCTCCTTCACCTGTCGTCTACGGCGCGATGGCCTCAATCTATCTGTACGAGCGGGGGGTGGGATCCAATCTGATGCTGGGTCTCTTTGACGTGGAAGCCACCTTCCTCGGCGACGTGGCCGCCCGGCGTGGGACCCCCATCCAAGCCAGCACCACCTCGACGCTGGGACTGGCAGCGCTCTTTCCTACGCTGGATCGAGAAGACCTGATGATGGGGGAGGAGCACTTTCTGGGTGGCGCCGTCGCTACCCAACGCCCGGCCTACTGGGGCGCGCTGCAGGCTCAAGATATGCTGCGCTGGGCGGTGGCGGGGGGGATCGTGATCGTCGCCGTACTCACCGCGCTGGGGATGGGGGTGAGTTGAGATGTTACTCCGCGTGATCGCCACGGCCGTTGCGGTGCTGTCAACCCTCACCGTGCTGGCAGGGACATTTTGGCCGGTCTCACCTCTACGGGAGATCCGCGCCCTTCTCCTCCAGTGGGCCATGGTGCTGGCCGCCTTCGCCTTCACCCTCGCTTTCCTCAACCTCCTGCGGGCCAACGTGCAACGGCTCCGCCGCAAGGGACGTGGGCGCATACCAAGCCTGATCATTGTGCTCAGTGCCCTGGGCACGGCCGGTGTGCTTCTTTGGGAGTTTTTCACCGTGGGGCGGGGCGGGCCCTGGAGCCTGAACTTGATGCGCGTGATTTTGATCCCCGGCGAGTCGGCTCTGCTGGCCCTCACGTCGGTGACGCTCTTGACGGCCGGCTTGCGCATGTTGCGGACCCGCCGGACGGTCAGCAGCCTGCTCTTTGTGTTGGTGGTCATGCTGATATTGGTCAAGGCGCTTCCCTATGTCGGTCCCCTGGGCGCCGTTGCCGAGTGGGTCGAGGGGGTTCTGGCCACGGCCGGTATGCGAGGACTGCTTTTGGGTGTGGCGCTGGGCACTGTGATCGCCGGCTTGCGCGCCGCTTTCGTGACACGACCGTATGTCGATGAGTAAAGCGTGAACGTATGATCCGTTGCTCAAAATGTGGTTCGCTCAATAGGGATGGAAGCCGTTTCTGCAACGAGTGCGGGGCGGAACTGCAGACCACGCGCATTCGTTGCCCTGTGTGTGGCGCCGTCAACCCGGTGGGTAGTGTCTTCTGCGACAACTGTCATGCCCGTCTCGTGCCCGCCGAGGGCATGGTCCCCCCAGAAGAAACCGAGGAGGAAGAGCGGTCCACCGAAACCGGCGTGGGCATGAAGCGCCTTTCCTTGCCTACCCGCCCGGTTGCCGATGAGGACGAAGACGCCCGCGGCGAGGAGGACTTCCCCGACTGGCTCCAGGGCCTGCTCGACGAGTCGCCTTCTGAGGAGATCTCTGAGATGCACGAGCCGCCGTTTGCCGACGAAGGCACTGAGGAAGAACCGGCCTCGATCGAGCTGCCGGATTGGCTTTCCGGTCTGACGGCGGAGGAAGAGCCCCCCTTCCCTGAGCCAGAGTCTGTAGAGGAGACGGAGATCGAGGAGGAGGAAGAGATACCCGCCTGGCTGGCGGAGACGGAAGCGCCTCGAGAAGTTCCAAAGGACGAAGAGCCCTCCACGGAAGAGCTCCCCGATTGGCTCCGTGACTTGGCGGCAGAGGAGGAAGCGGGCAGGGACGAGGCCGCGCCCATGACGGAGACCCCGGATTGGCTGGCGGCTCTGGCAGCCGAAGAAGAACAACCTGCGGCTGAAGCACCGTCCCGGCACGAGATCCCCGACTGGTTGGCCGGCGGGCAACGAGAAGCGCCCGAACCGCAGGAGGCTCCAGAGGAGGCTGTCTCCGAGGAGACCTCGACCTTTACCGCCCCTCAGGGCGAGGCGATAGAGCCCGAGGATGAGGAGGAAGCGGCGCTCCCCGCCTGGCTGGCCGAGCTGCAACCCGCCGCGTCGGAAGCGGAGCCCGTTCCTTCAGATGAGGGGATCGGGGCGCCGGTCTTCTCCGCCCAAACCGAAGACGTAGAGTCCCCCATGGAGGAAGAGGGCGAACTGCCGGACTGGTTGGCCGAGCTGCAGCCCGCCGGCTCCGAAGCAGCGACGGCACCCGAAGAGGAAGATGCGGGGGTACCCGACTGGCTTCGGGAGATGGCGCCGTCCGAAGCAGAGCCGGATACGCCGACCGCTCCTCCCGAAGAGCAGCCGGCGGTGAGAACGCCTGAGCCCGAAGCTCCGGCCTTTGAGGCGCCTTTGGGGAAGGAAGGAGAGGAGCCCCCGGCCTTTGTCCTGGAGGAGGACGAGGAGGAGAAAGAAGAGGAAGCCCCGGCGCTGCGCGAGGGAGCCGCCGCCTTTGTGGAGATACCCTCCGACATCGAGGAGGCCGAGATTCCAGCCTGGCTGCGGGACCTTGAGCCAGCGCCCGTGGCGCCTGAAGAGATCGCGGAGACGGAAAAGCCCGCCGGGCTGGAGCAAGCTGACCTCCCCGAATGGCTGCGGGACCTCAAACCTCCGGGCACCGGGCCCCTCCCCGACGAACGTCTCTCGGAGGAGGAGATCGCCAAACTGGCGGAGGAGGGCCTGGTGCGGGCAGAGATCCCGGCCTGGCTCGAATCCCTGCGACCGACGGGCAAGACCACCGAGATCACCCGCACCATCGAAGTGGAACGCGAGGTCGAGGTGGAACCGGAGGCCGAAGGACCGCTGAGCGGCCTCCAGAACGTCCTTCCATCCACAGCGTTGGTCGACATACCTGAGGACTTTGAGTTTGTGCTGCGCTACGAGCCGCCGGAGCATCTACTGGAAGAGGCCCGGCTCTGGCAGGAACTGTTAGAGCGCCCACCGAGCAAAGAGCCCATCGTTACCCGGAAACGCGCTCGTTCCCGCTGGCCGGAGGGTCTGCTGCGGGTGGGGCTGTTCCTCATCCTCTCCCTGGCTATCCTGGCCGTGATTTGGGGCATGGTGCCGCTGACGCTGTTCTCGTCGCCGACGCAGCCCGGTGCGGCCTCCCTGGAAAAGGCTGTGGAGCGCTTGCAACCCGGTGATACCGTCACCCTGGTGTTGGAGTACGGCCCGGCCGAGGCCGGCGAGATGGAGACTCTTGTGGAAGCGGTATTTGATCACCTTCTGGCCCGTGAGGCCCGGATTCAGATGCTTACGACTATGCCCGTCGGCGAGGCTCTGATCGAAGAGCGTCTGGCCTGGGCGGAAGGCAAGCTGCTCGCCGACGAGTCGCGGGAGATGAAGAACCTGGGCTATTGGGCCGGCGGCAGCAGCGGGGTAGCGCGGTTCCTGGCCGCCGCGCCCGAGATGGGCGAAACCGACTTGTTGCTGGTCTTCGCGGCCCGATCGGAGCGCCTGCGTTGGTGGATCGAACAAAACGCCGCCCTGGACGAGGCCGCGCAACCGCTGGGCGTGGGCGTCAGTGCCGCTGTCGGTCCCTGGGTTAAGCCCTACATCCTGAGCAAAGACGTGCAAGGATGGCTTGTTGGTCTTCAGGGCGCGGCCGCCTACTGGCAAGTGCGCGGACAACCTCAAACCCACGTCACCTTCCAGGCCCATACCCTCACCTTCGCTCAGTGGACGGTAGCTGCTCTGCTTCTCTTCGGGGCCCTTGTCTCTCTGCTGTTCCCCAAACGCAAGAGGAGGAGCTAGCATGGATCTGGATCTCATAGCGTGGGCGGGCATGCTCCTTACCTTTATCATCCTCTTGGGCTATCTGTTAGGGGATAATCCGCTCTACCGTTGGTCTGTGGCGTTGCTGGTCGGCGTGGGGGCCGGTTACGTATTCGCGGTCACGGCGCATTTCCTCGTGCGCTGGACCATGGGAGGCGTGACGGGGGAGCAACATCCTGTATTGGTTCTACCGCCGCTGATTTTCGGTTTCTTGCTGCTGCTCAAAGGGTTTCCCAAGCTCTCCCCTGTGGGCAATATCTCCATGGGCTTGCTGTTGGGAGTAGGCGTCGCCGTGGCCATCTCCGGAGCTCTGTTGGGCACCCTGCTCCCCCAGATGGCGAACACGGGTAGAGCCCTGGTGCTGGATCAGGGGTGGCGTCCGGCGCTGGAGGGCGTTTTGATGATCGTAGGCACCCTGCTGGCCCTCTTCGCCTTCTCGCCCCACCCTTTCCTGGCCGGAGAAGAACCTTCCTTTGTCGAAAAAGGCATTCGCTGGGCAGGCCAGACCCTGGTGGCGTTGGCACTGGCCGTGGCTTTCGCAGGCGCGCTGACATCGGCGCTGACGCTGTTGTTGAAGCACTGGTGGACCTTCGTTGTTGAATTGTTGTTGCCGCTCCTGGGAGCTTAATCCATGCCCGAAGAGACCCCTATCGAATCCATCCTCGTCGCCGACTGTGGCGCGGTGACCACTAAGGTGTTGTTGCTGGAACGGGTTGAGGACCAGTATCGCTTTGTGGCACAAGCGGAGACGACGACGACGCTGGACACGCCCTGGGAAGACATCAGCGCCGGCGTGGTGGACGCGGTGGAAGAGCTGGAGCGAATCACGGGCCGGGCGTTTTTCGCCGAAGGCCGCCTGATCACGCCCCGTGAGGGATTGCTGGGCGTGGATGCTTTCGTGGTTATTCTCAGCGCGGCGGAGCCTCTGCGGGTGATTCTGGCCGGGCTTGTGCGGGAGATGAGCCTGGAAAGTGCCCGTCGGGTGGCGATGGGCACGTATACGACTATCGAAGCTCAGCTTTTTCGTGAGGGCAGCCTGCGTTCCCCAGAGGAGGCCTGGGCCCGAGCAGTTCGGGATCTGGCCCCGGACACCGTGCTCCTGGTGGGGGGCGTAGATGGCGGTGCCAGTCGGCCCGTCATGGAGCTGGCCGACGCTATTGCCCTGGGGGCTTCGATGCTGACGGAAAAACAACGTCCGCACCTCTTCTACGCCGGCAACGTGCAGCTGCGTTCGCGGATCACTAAGCTGTTAGGCAATCTCATGGAGGTGGACGTCGTCGATAATATCCGGCCTGAGGCCGACGTGGAGTACTTGGGCAGCGCCCAGGCTCTGTTGGAGCAGGAATTCGTCGAGCGACGTTTGCGTCGCCTGCCGGGCGCCGACGTGTTGGAAGCCTGGAGCGGCTTCCCTTTCCAATCAACGGCGGCGGCTTTTGGGCACGTGGTGGAATTCCTCTGGCATCGAGAGCAGCACACCGACCGAGGCACGTTGGGCATTGACGTGGGAGCCGCCAGCACGACGGTTATGGCCTGTTTTGAAGGGCGCCTCTATCCCACGGTGTGCGGCGGTGAGGGGTTCGTCTACAATTCGGTGGATTGGGACGACGGGAGAAACCTGGCGCGTCTGCGCCGCTGGCTGCCGGAGGAGATGACGTCTGCCAACATTCGTGCTTTTTTGCTCAATCGCCTGCTCCATCCTCTGACGGCGCCTCAGACTCTGACCGAACTCTGGCTCGAGCAAGCGATCACACGCGAGATGCTCCGCGCGGCGCTGAAAGCCGCAAGGTCGAGTTGGAACGTGGGCGGAGCGGGAGTCGGCGAAGCGGCGTTGATGCCCCATCTCGACCCCATTCTGATCTCCGGCGGTGGGATTGTCAACATGCCGCGTCCCGGTCACGCCCTGCTGACCCTTCTGGACGGGGTCCAGCCGGTGGGAATTTCCACCATTCTTCTGGATGTGCGTCGCGCTGCGCCGGCCTTGGGGGCCGTGGCGGCGCTCAAGCCCCTGGCTGCCGCCTCGGCCCTGGAAGCGGGGACACTGGTCTCCCTGGGGACGGTCATCTCTCCGGTCGGGCGGGGCCGACCCGGCGAAGTGATCCTGGCTATGAAGATTAACTACGACGACGGAAGCCATCTCTCGGTCGAAGCCCGCGAAGGCGAGCTGGAAATCTGGCCGCTCCTTCCCGGGCAGCGGGCCACCCTGGAGTTAAAACCGGCGCGGCACGTGGACGTGGGATTGGGAGGGCCGGGCAAGGGAGGCAAGATCCAGGCGCTGGGGGGGCTGATAGGCCTGGTCGTCGACGGGCGAGGACGTCCGCTCTCCCTGCCCGCCGACGCCGAGGAGCGCCGGCGCTTGTTGCGGCGATGGATCTGGGACGTGGGAGGATAGCGCCATGTTGCTGCCCTACAGCATCATTAATCCTTTAACGTTGATCGAGGTGGAGCGGCGACTCCCCCATGCCGGTGAGGTGTTGGTCAACGAGAACACCACCGTGGAACCCTATCAGATCGTGGCCGAGGCCACCCGCTTGCCCGACTTTACGATCATCAACGTGAGTCGGAAACTCGGCCTTTCTCCTAAACGGGTGCGCAAAGCTTTGCAAGTGGACGTAGGAGATCAAGTGGAGGAAAACGAGGTGCTGGCGTCCCGAGGTGGGCTGGGTGGGCGGGTCTGCCGCGCTCCCTTCTCGGGGATCATCACCGGATATGGGCGCGGACGGCTGCTCTTGGAAGCAAATCCGGTCGTCTACCGCATGCCGGCTCTCGTGCCGGGGACGGTGGCGCGCATCTGGCCTGGCGAAGGGGTCACCATTCACACCCACGGAGCTCTGATTCAAGGCACGTGGGGAAACCAGAAGGAGACCTACGGCGTGTTGCGGATGGCGGTGCGCGCGCCCCATCATCCGTTGCGCGCTCGTCGGCTGGACGCTTCTGTGCAAGGCGCCATCGTCGTGGGTGGCGTCTCCCTGGATGAGGAAGCGCTGGAACAGGCCATTGAGATGCAGGTGCGGGGCATCCTCGTGGGCGGCGTCCCCGTCGAACTGCTGGGGCGGCTGGAAGAAGTGGAGATCCCTGTCTTGGCGACGGAAGGCATCGGCGAGATTCCGATGTCCGCTCCGGCTTTCGAACTCTTACGTTCGCTGGACGGGAGGGAGGGCGCCGTGTGTGCGCGCGTCGCCCATCGGCGGGCCGAACCGCGTCCTTATATTGCCATTCCCATGCCGGCCCAAAGTAGCACTCGCGTAACTCTTCAAGTGCCTTTGAAAGTGGGCGATCAGGTGCGGATCCTCCGCAACCCTTACCTGGGGATGACGGGGACGGTAACGGAGCTGCCTTCGGTGCCGTCCAGAGTAGAGACTGGAGCGCGGTTCCGGGGCGCTCATGTAGACCTGGGAGAGGAGACAGTCTTTATCCCTCTCGTCAACCTTGAGCGAGTTCTCTGAGCGGGAGGTCCGATGGTTCCCAGAGGACGCACGTCTTGCTACTGCTTGTTTTTTATGGTATAGTTTTAAAAATGGTTTGAGTTTATCTCATCGAGCTTAGGGGATAAGGAGCAAGCTATGTCCGACGATCTACGCGATGCCTTTGGCGAGGATATCTTCTTGGAGCCTGAGGAAGAGGGAATCGAGGAACAAGGAGAAGAAGCTCAAAACAGGACTTTCTTGATAGCGGTGGCGGTTCTCGGCGGCTTGCTTCTGTTGGCCATTGGGGTCTTCGTGGTCTGGGTTGCCGTGCTAAATCCACGGATGCAGGCTCAACAGCTGGAACGAAACGCCCAAATCCAGGCCACGAACACCGCGATAGCCGCGATGGTGGCCGAAGGCGGAACGCCGGAAGAGGAAGAGACCCCACCGGCAACGGTGGAGGAAGGGGAACCCGAGGAAACCGAGGAGCCCACAGCAACCCCCACGCCGGAACCGACGGCGACGAACACTCCGGTGATTCGGGAGACGCACACGCCGACGCCGGAAGCGGAGGAGGCGGAAGAGGAAGAAACGGAAATAGGAGAGACGGAAGAGGGAGAGGCAGAGGAGACCGCGACGCCTACCCCGCGGCCGCGACGTTCTCCTACACCGACGCGCACCCCGCGCGCCACGTCTACACCGTCAAGTGGGACGGCAGATACAACGCCGGAAACCGGATTCGGCGAGCTGGTGCTGATCCTTGCCGGTGGATTGCTGATTGGACTTATTGTCTTGGCGCGGCGTTTGCGCAGCGCGTAATTCTGAACAGCCCTGCTGTTCGTGGCGGGACGCGAGGTCAATGCCTTGGGTCCCGCTTTTTACGTGAGTGGCCGGGTTGAGGAGGTGGCATGAATAAACTCTGTGGCAAGGGCATCTGGCTTGCACATTCGTATGACCTGCAGCGAGCCGTGGAAATGGCGACGAAGATGGAAGCCAACCATTTGCTGGTCAAAGTAGGGCATGGACCGCTCTACTTTCCTGAGATCGCCCGGCAGCTCCTGGATCGGGTGCATACGTTGGGGTTTCGCGCGCTGGCCTGGGTTCACATCACCGACCGCGCGCCCCAAGACGCCTTCTACGCCGTCCGTCGGGCGGTGGAATTGGGCTATCGGAGCGTGGTGCTCTTCCTAGGTCAGGCGTTGCTCACCCGGGATCAGGTGCAACCCCTCGCCGATGCTTTGGCGTCTTCGGGGATGCCCTTGACGCCGATTCTGTTGGCGACACCGCCTTTGCCCTATCTCCCCGACCGGCGGACTTTAGAAGTCCTGGCGCCTCTTTGCCAGGGTGGGTGGATGCCGCTTTGCTTTCCCCGCTGGAACTCAGATGCAGCGTCGATGATTCACCGGGACGTCTACCAAGCCGTCAGTGAGCTTACATTGCTCTGGCAGAAGACCCCGGCGATCTACCCTGTTCTTGCGCCCACCTATGGAGAGCAGGCCCGGGAGACTTTTCTCCCTGAGCATCTGATCCCCTGGGTGGAAAACCTGGTGGAGCACGGCGTAGATGCCTTCAGCGTTTATCACGCCGCCATCACCGAAAAAGCCTGTTGGCCGATTCTCCAGGCGGCCGGCATCTCTTGTGAGGAAGAGGAGGTTCCACTTTCGTCGGCGGAGGGACATCCCACCTCCACGACGACCATCCCCCAGCCCGAGTACGTGACGGTGACGGCAAACGATACGCTTTGGGGCGTGATTAATCGTTACGGCATGACGAAAGAGCAGTTCTGGAAGTGGAACGGACATCTATGGGACAGTCGGGGCTTGCCCCGGGATCCGGATTATATGCGAGCCGGCTGGCGTCTGCGAGTCAAATGAAGGGGTCGCGCCACAAAAAAACAATGGAGATGGAGAAGACGAGACGCGCGGGTTGCAACTGCGCTGGAAGCCCTGCGCT
Source organism: Anaerolineae bacterium (assembly GCA_049975525.1). Lineage (GTDB taxonomy): Bacteria > Chloroflexota > Anaerolineae > B4-G1 > SLSP01 > G713. The sequence goes on along the minus strand of JBNGCW010000020.1, from coordinate 28,461 downwards.
TGACGGATCGCTTGCCGAGTCTATACTTGGATTATGGACCCGATGGTAAAGAACCCAACATCAGGATTGGACGCTTCCTCCGATATTCCCCTATACCGGCAGCTCTATCATATCTTTCGACGGCAGATTATCGCCGGCACCTTGCCTCCCGGCGAGCAGCTACCCTCCGAGCGTCAGCTGGCGGCGGAGCATGGCATCAGTCGGCATACAGTTCGACAGGCTATGGACCTCCTTCGAAAGGAAGGGCTTGCCTACCGCCAGCATGGGCGGGGGTTTTTCGTCGCGCCCGTCCATAAGGATCATCGCCTGCAGCTGTTAGGATTCTCCGAGGCGATGGAGGAGCAAGGTGTCTCTCACGCGACGCGGGTGGAAGAGACACAAAAGATAACGGCAGACGAGACGCTGGCAGCCCATTTGAACATTAAGGCCGACGACGCCGTCTACCTGCTCAAACGTGTCCGTCTTATGTATGGGGATCCCATTGGGGTCGAGTGGGCCTACCTACCCTGTGCGCATCTGCCGGACCTTTCGGACTATGACTTTTCTCAGCGTTCTCTTTACAAGACGTTAGAGCAGGAATTGAACATCCGTCTGGATCACGCCGAACAGACGGTTCGGGCCAGAGCGGCGTCTCCAGAGGAGTGTCAGCTCTTTCACCTGCCGGAGCCCAGCGCCGTTTTAGAGTTGGAACGGAAGACGTACGATATCTATGCGCGCGTGATTGAGTACGTGGTGGGTGTCTATCATCCCGAGCGTTACACTCTGACGTTTTTCCTCTCGCGGCATTGAAGCCCCGCTCTCGATAGCCTGATGAAATTCATCGACGAGTTTCGAGATCCCAACGTCGCCCGGCAGCTCGTGGCGCAGATCCGCCGCAAGGCTGACCGCCCGGCGACGCGCCCCGTGCGCTTGATGGAGTTCTGCGGCGGGCACACCCACGCTATCTTCCGCTTTGGGCTGCGCCAGCTGCTCGAGGGCCAGGTGGCGCTCAGCTCTGGGCCGGGCTGCCCCGTCTGCGTCACCGCCGCTGCTGACCTGGACCGCGCCATCGCGCTGGCGGACGTGCCCGATGTCATCCTCGCCACCTTCGGCGACATGATCCGCGTGCCCGGCAGCCACGGCACGCTGCAGGACGCGCGCGCCCACGGCGCCGACGTGCGCGTCGTCTACTCGCCGCTGGACGCGCTAAAGATCGCCCGCGAGCACGCCAAGCGCGAGGTCGTCTTCCTGGGCGTGGGCTTCGAGACCACGGCGCCGGGCATCGCCGCTGCGCTGGTGCAGGCCCGACAAGAAGGGCTGGTCAACTTCAGCGTGTTGAGCCTGCACAAGCTGACGCCGCCCGCCATGCGCGCCATCTTGGACGCCGGCGAGGTGGCGCTGGACGGTATCATCGGGCCGGGACACGTCAGCGCCGTCATCGGCAGCGACGCCTGGCAGTTCCTGCCGGAAGAGTACGCCATTCCCTGCGCCGTTGCCGGCTTCGAGCCGTTGGATCTGCTGAGTGCCATCGCCGCGCTGGTGCGCGCCACCGTAGACGAGCGACCTGCCGTGATCAACACCTACGGGCGCGGCGTCCGCGCGGCGGGCAACGTCGTGGCGCAGCAG
>JBNGCW010000020.1:0-26846 GCA_049975525.1 Anaerolineae bacterium | reverse complement strand
CTGCTGCGCCGCGTCTTCGACGTCGGCCCGGCAGCGTGGCGCGGGTTCGGCGAGATCCCCGCCAGCGGCCTGACGCTCAACGCCGACTTCGCCGCTTTCGACGCGGCGCGACGCTTCCCCATCGAGGTGGAGACGGCAGCGGAGCCGCCCGGCTGCCGCTGCGGTGAGGTGCTGCGCGGCGTCATCGCCCCCACCGACTGCCCGCTCTACCGCCGCGTCTGCACACCTCGCAACCCCGTCGGCCCGTGCATGGTCAGCGCCGAGGGCGCGTGCGCGGCATACTACAAGTACGGGGAGGCGCAAAACGTCAACCGTGATGCGTGATGACCTCGCATTTGACACTTTACGTTTCAAGCGATGGAGATATAGCGCCAACTACAGAAACCCAATCCCAATTGAATCCAGATTTCAGGTATAATGTGGATAAAGATCTGGAGGCTATGAAACTATGAATGAGACAACAGTGAACTATCTTGACAATCTTGCGCAAGATGTCCGGACAACACCAGCAGAGCTAGAAGCAGAAGTTCGTCTGAGGGCAGCGCTTAAGATGTTCGAACTAGGCAAGCTATCCTCAGGCAAAGCCGCAGAATTGGCGGGGTTATCGCGGGTTGCTTTTTTGGAAGCATGTGGACGGTATCATGTCTCCATCTTCAACTACGCAGACGAGGACGTGGAATCAGAGATGCAATCCGATCTGGATGCAGTGGAGTCTCATGCGTGAATGCCGTTAGCGATACAAGTCCGCTGATTGCGCTGGCGAAAATCAACCAGCTCGCTTTGCTACAAGAACTCTTTGGCGATCTCTATATTCCCCTGGCTGTACACTGGGAACTCCTCGCAAAGCATGGTCCCGAATCCATCCGTCTGGATAGAGCAATCCAGCAAGGATCTATCCAGGTCACTGAACCCAGTGTGCTCCCCCAAGAAGCCCAAGCGACTATCGAACATTTGGACAAGGGCGAACAAGCCGCCATTGCCCTGGCTCACGAGAAACATGCACTCCTTATCATTGATAAACAACTAGGCCGATCAGCAGCACGGAAACGGGGGCTCACGATTACCGGAGTTGTCGGCTTGCTGATCAAGGCAAAACGAGCAGGATATATCCCAGAAGTGCTCCCTTTGCTCCATGCGCTGCGTGAACGAGGCTATTGGCTGTCAGACAAAATTCTAGAAGTCGCAGCGAAACAGGCAGAAGAGCATTAAATGGCCGGATTAGATCACCACATCCTGCTCTCCCACGGCAGCGGCGGGCTGCTAAGCCACGAGCTGATCCGCGACGTCTTCGCGCGTCACTTCGCCAACCCGCACCTGGACGCGCGCAACGATTCCGCGCTGCTCGAGGATCTGCCCCCGGGACGGTTGGCGCTGACCACCGACTCTTACGTGGTCCAGCCCATCGAGTTCCCCGGTGGCGACATCGGCAAGCTGGCGGTCTGCGGCACGGTGAACGACCTGGCCGTGGTCGGCGCGACACCACGCTATCTGACCGCCGGCTTTATCCTGGAGGAGGGGTTGCCGCTGGAGACGCTGGAGCGCATCGTCGTCTCCATGGCGGCGACGGCGCAGGTAGCGGGCGTCCAGATCGTCACCGGCGACACCAAGGTCGTCGAGCGGGGCGCCGCCGATGGACTCTTCATCAACACGGCCGGCGTCGGCATCGTGCCCACCGACCTCTCGCTCTCGCCGGCGAATCTGCAATCGGGCGACGTGCTGCTGATCAACGGCACTGTAGGCGATCACGGCATGGCGGTGATGATGCAGCGGGAGGAGCTGGCCTTCACCTCGACGCTGAAGAGCGACTGCGCGCCCCTCAACGGACTTATCGCGGCGTTGCTGAACGCCGTGCCCGGCGCAGTGCGCTGCCTGCGCGACGCCACGCGCGGCGGCCTGGTCACGGTGCTCAACGAGTGGGCCCATCACGGCGTCGGTATCGACATCGTCGAGGACGCCATCCCCATGCGGGAGGAGGTGCGCGCCGTCAGCGAGCTGCTGGGCCTCGATCCGCTCTACGCCGCCAACGAGGGCAAGGTCGTCATCGCCGTTGCGCCGGAGGCGGCGGAGACGGCGCTGGCGGCACTGCAGGCGCATCCCTTGGGCCGAGCAGCCGCCGTCATCGGTGAGATCACCGGAGAACACGCCGGGCGCGTCGTGTTGAAGACTCCCTACGGCGCCCGGCGCATCCTGCAGATGCTGACCGGCGCGCCGCTACCACGGATCTGTTGAGCTTCCCAACGTCGGGGGCTTCCCTTTAGCCGACGGCCCGGATCTGGCCGGATCCTACCGGAGGAGATTTTCCTCCAAACCGGCGCGCTCAAAGGGTAGACAAAGTCGGCCTGGACGGATGCCTCCAGGATCAACTTTGAAGCCGTTCTCTAGCGGTGTAGCCCGCGACTTCAGCGATACCGGTGCAGGTTTCCACAAAAGCTTTCAGCCACTACTCAGAGAAGAAGGGGAAACATCCAGGAGATCTTTCCACTCCCTCATCTTGACATAACTATTCGGATATTATTGTCAAGGTTGACTCCACTGAATAAAAATCGGATTTTTCTGGAACTTGCCACTACGTGTGGGAAAATTCGCGGTCAAAACCACTAGATATAGGGGATGTCTTGTTAAAAATCCGATTTTTAGGACCTTTTTTCAGCAGAGTCAAGCATGGCTGCCCTGAAAAAAGGGTCAGCCAAAGAAAAATATGGGGTATATGTTGTGGTTGGGCGCAGCCCAACCACAACATATAGTATCCCTTTCTCTACTGAAAAACCTTTTTTCAGCAGAGTCAAGGTTTATTTTGTGCATATTTAACTGCGCATGCTTCGCTTCCGTGAGGTTAAGGAAAGTGCGGGGTTGCGATAGCCGGAGGAGGGCGCAATTGTCATCCTCAGAAGAGCGTGCTACACTATAAACATATGAGAAGCGCTGTGCCGCGTTGGAGCGATTTCCACGGATCCGGAGCGAGAGCGACTTCGGCTCTCTTCCACGTGGAGGATGCGCCCTTCGAACGCGGCGGCACAGCGTAGGTCAAACATCTATCTTACTTACACTTAAGGAGGGAGTATGGCAGCCAAGAAGATTCTGATGCTCGTCGGTGATTTTGTGGAGGACTACGAGGTGATGGTGCCCTTCCAGGCGCTGACCATGGTCGGGCACGAGGTGCATGCCGTCTGCCCGGGCAAGAAAGCGGGGGAGAAGGTGCGCACCGCTGTGCACGATTTCGAGGGCGACCAGACCTACAGCGAGAAGCCGGGGCACAACTTCGCGCTCAACGCGACCTTCGAGGAGATCGACGCGGAAGACTATGACGCGCTGGTCATCCCCGGTGGACGTGCGCCCGAGTACATCCGGCTGGACGTGGACGTTCTGACGATGGTGCGCCACTTCGCCGAGGCGGAAAAGCCTATCGCCGCCATCTGTCACGGTCCCCAGGTGCTGGCCGCCGCCGGCGTGCTGGAGGGCAAACGCTGTACGGCGTATCCCGCCGTCGGCCCGGACGTGACCAACGCCGGGGCGGAGTTTGTCGGCGTGGACGTGGACAAGGCACTGGTAGACGGCAACCTGGTCACCGCGCCGGCCTGGCCCGCGCACCCCGAGTGGCTGGCGAAGTTCCTGGACGTGCTGGGGACAGAGATCACGCTGTAAGCCTGGCTGTGCAACGCACCCCGACAGTCGCGTGCTGAAAGGGTGCGTTGCACGCCGGATGGGAAAGACAGAACTCATGGAACTGCAACTGGCTTACGGACGTACGGGGCTGGCGTTTGAGCTGCACGACGATGCCGACGTCACCGTCATCGAGCCGCGCTTCGTGCCCGGTTTGACCGACGCGAACGCAGCCCTGCAAGAGGCGCTCCGCGCGCCCAGCGACGCGCCGCCGCTGCGCGAGATCGCCGGGCCAAAGGACACCGTCGCCATTGTTTTCAGCGACATCACCCGTCCCACGCCCAACGACCGTATTCTGCCCCCGCTGTTGGCGGAATTGGCAGCCGCCGGCGTCCCCGACGCGCAGATCACGCTGATCAACGCGCTGGGCACACACCGCCCACAGACGCCGGACGAGCTGACGGAGATGCTGGGGGTGGAGATCGTCCGGCGCTACCGCATCGTGCAGCACGACGCCTGGGACGACGCGGCGCTGGTCGAGGTTTGTCGCAATCGCACGGGTAACCCGGTGCGCGTCAACCGCGCCTACGTCGAGGCCTCGGTGCGCGTGCTCACCGGCTTTATCGAGCCGCACTTCTTCGCCGGCTTCAGCGGCGGCCCCAAGGCCGTCCTGCCCGGCATTGCCGACATCGGCGCCATCCTCGACAATCACAGCGCGCCCATGATCGGCGATCCCCACAGCACCTGGGCGGTGACCGAGGCCCGCCCCGAGCAAGGTCAAAGGGGCAACCCGCTCTGGGAGGAGATCCTGGACGCGGCGCAGGCCACGTCACCCGACTTTATCCTCAACGTGACGCTCAACGCCCGGCACGAGATCACGGGCGTCTTCGCCGGCGAGCTGATGGCGGCCCACCGCGCGGGCACCGACTTCGTGCGGAAGACCGCCATGCAGCCGGTGGCGGCGCCCCTCGACGTGGTCATCACTTCGAACAGCGGCTATCCCCTCGACCTCAACCTCTACCAGGCGGTCAAGGGCATGTCGGCGGCGGCGCAGATCGTCCGCCCCGGCAGCGACATCATCGTCGCGGCGGAGTGTTGGGACGGGCTGCCCGATCACGGGGAGTACGCGCGGCTGCTGCGCGAAGCCAACTCGCCGGAGGACTTGCTGGCGACCATCACCGCCCCGGGCTTCCGCTGCCAGGATCAGTGGGAGGCGCAGATCCAGGCACAGATCCAGCAGAAGGCGCGCGTCCACGTCTACGCCGATGGGCTGACCGACGTCGAGCTGCGCGAAGCCATGGTCATCCCCTGTAACGACATCGCGGCGACGGTGGCGCAGATTCGTCAGAACAAGCCCCACGCGACCATCGCCGTGCTGCCGGAGGGGCCGCAAACTGTGCCGTATCTGGAAGGATGACGTGTGAACGCGCAAGGAGAGCTTATGCACATTATCGTACCCATCAAACAGGTACCGGAGACCAGCAACGTGAAGATGGACCCGGAGACAGGGACCATGATCCGCACCGGCGTCGAGGCCATCGTCAACCCGCTGGACCTCTACGCTATCGAGGCGGCGCTGCGCCTGCGGGAGACGCACGGCGGCACCGTCACGACCCTCTCCATGGGGCCGCCCAAGGCGGAGATGGCGCTGCGTGAGGCCATGGCCATGGGCTGCGACGACGGCGTGCTCCTCAGCGACCGCAAATTCGCAGGTGCCGACACCTGGGCCACGGCCTACACGCTGGCTCAGGCCATCCGCAAACTGGAGGCCGCCGACCTGATCATCTGCGGCGAGCGCGCCACCGACGGCGACACGGGCCAGGTCGGGCCGGGCATCGCCGCCTTCCTCGACCTGCCGCTGGCGACCTACGTCGGGCGCATCATCGAGGTGACGGACAGCGGGCTGCGCGTCGAGCGTCTCGTCGAGGGCGGGGCCGAGGTCCTCTGGACGCCGCTGCCGGCGGTGCTCACCGTGGTCAAAGACGTAGCCTATCCCCGTCTGCCGACGCTGCGCGGCAAACAGCGCGCCAAGCGCACCGAGGTGCCCGTCTGGGGACCCGACGAGATCGACGCGGATCCTGACGCCATCGGGCTGAAGGGCTCGCCCACGCGCGTCGTGAAAATCGAGGCGCCCAAAGTGGCGCGCGAGGGCGAACGCCTGCGCGTCAAAGGCCCGGAGGACGTGGAGCGGGCCACAGACCGCATCGTAAATCTGCTGACCGAACGTCAGCTCATCCCCCATCGCCGCGAGCGACAATCACGCAACATGAAGGAGTCTCACCATGACCTGGACCGACATCTGGACCCTGAGTGAACAGAAGGGGGGGACGCTACACCCCGTCTCCTACGAGCTGCTGACCTGGGGACGCGGGCTGGCCGACGCGCGCGGCTGCCGGCTCTGCAGCGTGGTGCTGGGCCACGAGGTGCCCGACGCCGAGCTTCATGAGCTGATTCTGCGCGGCGCCGACCGCGTCTACGTCGTGCGGCATCCGGCGCTGGCGCGCTTCCTGGTCGAGCCCTATGCCGGGGTATTGCAGCACCTTATCGAGCGCTATCAGCCGGAGGTGCTCATCGCCGCTGCGACGACGACCGGGCGCACTGTCATGCCTTACGTCTCCATGCGCGTACACGCCGGTCTCACCGCCGACTGCACCGGCCTGGAGATCGACCCGGAGACGGGCAACCTGCTGCAAACCCGCCCGGCCATCGGTGGCAACATCATGGCGACGATCAAGACGCCGGAGGCGCGCCCGCAGATGGCGACGGTGCGCCCCAAATCGACGCCCCAGGCGCCGCGCGATCCGTCGCGCACAGGTGAGATCGTCGCGGTGGAGGTGCCGGAGAAGAAGATGACGTCGCGCATGCGCTACGAACGCTTCGTCCCCGACGAGACGCAGGACGTCGCCATCGAGGACGCCGAGGTCATCGTGGCGGGCGGACGCGGCATGAAGAAGGCCGAGAACTTCGCGCTGTTGGAAGAGGTCGCCGAAGCACTGGGTGGCAGCGTCGGCGCGTCGCGGGCCGCCGTCGACCGTGGCTGGCAGCCCTACGCCCGCCAGATCGGCCTGAGCGGCAAGACTGTCTCACCGAAGCTCTACATCGCCTGCGGCATCTCCGGCGCCATTCAACACCTCGCCGGCATGCAGACGGCGGAGACCATCATCGCCATCAACACCGATCCCGACGCCGCCATCTTCCAGGTAGCAGATCTCTCGATTGTGGGCGATCTCTTCGAGGTGCTGCCGGCGTTGGTTGAGAGAATGAAGAATACAGAATGATGAATGGAGAATGGAGAATAGAGAATAGAGGATGGAGTATCGAGCATCCAGCATCCAGTGAGGTATACGACGTATGACTGAGTATGCGACGGTGACGCCTGAGGTTGTGACGACATTGCGGGAGATTGTGGGGGAGCGCAACGTCATTTACGATGATCCTGAGAAGATGGAGGCCTATGCCCACGACGAGGTCGCCGACGAGCGCTTCGCCCACGCGCCGGAGGTGGTGGTCAAGCCCGGCGACGCTGAGGAGATCGCGGCGATTATGCGGCTCGCCAACCGTGAACGCATCCCGGTCACGCCGAGGGGCGCCGGATCGGGGCTTTCGGGCGGCGCGGTGCCGGCCCACGGTGGCATCGTCCTCTCCGTAGAACGCATGAACCGCATCCTGGAGATCGACCGCGAGAACCTGGTCGTTGTGGTGGAGCCGGGCGTGGTCACCAACGAGATCAACGCTGCCATCGAGGATGACGGGCTTTTCTACGCGGGTTATCCCATGAGCGTGGAGACCTGCTTTGTCGGCGGAAACGTGGCGGAGAACGCCGGGGGCGGCAAGGCCGTGAAGTACGGCGTCACCGGGCGCTACGTCATGGGCCTGGAGGTGGTGTTGCCCACGGGCGAGATCGTGCAGCTGGGCGGCAAGCGTGTAAAGGATGTCACCGGCTATGACCTGGTCCACCTGATGGTCGGCTCGGAGGGGACGCTGGGCATCTTCACCAAGATCATCCTCAAGCTGCTGCCGCTGCCCACGGCCAAGGTCGATCTGCTGGTGCTCTTCGAGGACGTACCCTCGGCCATCGCCATGGTGCCGCGTATCATGACCCACGGGCGCATCATCCCTACGGCGATTGAGTTTATGGACAAGCTCTCGGTGCAGACGACGTGTGACTACCTCAACGAGCAGCTACCCTACGAGCAGGCCGGCGCCATGTTGCTCATTGAGGTGGACGGCAGCAGCGAGGCGCAGGTCGAGCAGGAGTACGAGACCATCGGCGAGCTCTGTTTGAAACACGGTGCTATTGAAGTTTACGTCGCCGACAACAGCACGACCCAGGAGCGCGTCTGGTCGGTCCGGCGCAACATCGCCGAGGCCTTCAAGGTCTACAGCCCGGTGCAGAGCCTGGAGGACATCGTTGTGCCCTTCGCCCAGATCCCCGATCTGATCCCGGAGCTGGAGCGGCTCTCGGAGAAGTACAACGTCAAGATCCCCTGCTACGGTCACGCCGGCGACGGCAACCTGCACGCCACGGTGGTCAAGCACCCGGAGACGCCCATGGACGCATGGCCCGAGCTGGAGGAAGCCGTGCTGCGCGATCTCTACCGCGTCGTCGCCGACCTGGGCGGCACCCTCAGCGGCGAACACGGCATCGGCTCCAAGCGCCGCGCCTTCCTGCCGCTGATCATGGATGAGACGCTCATCGACCTGCAGCGGCGCATCAAGGCCGTCTTTGATCCGAACGATATCCTCAATCCCGGCAAGATTTTCCCGGAGAGAGGATAAAACTTGGTTTGATCAGTCAGTTGATTCTGATCAGGTAATGTGATGTAGTACTTATATCGAATGGCACTATATGCACCCCGGTAATCTCTCCAGCGATCCGCGTTCCGAACCCGTGGGCTTAAGACCGGCTACGCCCTTGTCGGCTGCTTCGCCGTCTCCGCGCGCACCTCAGCGATCATCTCCTTCAACGCCTGATGAAACGCCAACCCGCGCGTCAGCGCGTCGCCGTGGTCGGCGCCCTCGATCAACCGGCGTCGCAGGTTGGGGAAGCGTTGACGATACCTTCCCGGCAACTCGCTGCCCCAGGTCTCGTCCTCGGTGCCAATGATCTGCAGCACCGGGATCTCCAGCCGCACGTCCTCCGGTACCTCAATGTTAGCCGGATCCAGTGTGGCGCTGAACTCGTAAATCACCGAATCCAGGCGGTCGGCCGGCGTGTGGCGGAGCACTTTCTTGAAATGCTCCCAGCGCTCCTGGCGCGTGGGCTCCTTCCACTCATACATAAAGTCGTAGTTAATGTACCGGGGCTCCGCCTTGCCGATCTCGCGGCGGTACATGCGCTTCATCACCGCCGGCAGAATTCCCAGTTTGACGAACCAGTTCCAGGGCCAGGCGATCTGGCCCAGCGTAGGTGAGGAGCTGACCAGCCCGACCAGCTGCACGCGCGCGTCCACGTCCGCCAGTGTGAGCGCGATGGGCCCGCCGTAGGAGATGCCCAACGCATCCACCGGCTTTTCCACGCCCAGCGCATCCAGCAGCGCCTCCATATCCCGAGCCTGCTCGCGCAGACTGGGCTGGTGGTCCCACGGGGAGCTGGCCCCGCAGCCCCGACGGTCCGGCAGGATCATGGTGTCGTAGACATCCTCGGCGATCAGCCAACGGGCAGGACGCTCCACAATGGTATGATTGCCCACGGTGCCCGAACCGTGTATGTAGAGCGCTGTGCGTCCGCTGCGCTTTGCGTGCTGCAGGATCTTCACATGTAAGCTCACCCCCTCAAAAATCTCCACGTCACGGACGTCCGAACGGATCTCTTCCTTTTTGATGTACGGTAACATAGCCACCTCCACTGGCTTCGCTATATGTAAATGACTACTTGGTCATATGACTACCTGGTCATATTATAGGCGCTGAGCGGAGTAAGGCAACGGGTCCAACGAAGGAGATGGGAGCCGGTCAACCGGTGGGATCTTGACCTGGTCGGGAGGAGGGGCTACGTATGGTCAGGGCGCCGCTACACCGCGCTCTAGAACATCCAGCAATGCGTCGGTGGCCTGGTACATAGCCTGGAGGGTCGCCTCGTCGCCGTTCCAGCTGAGCAAATCCTCGTAATCCCAGCCCAGCCGCCGGAGGATATAATACCCCACCCGCCCCAGGACCGTGCTGAGCACGAACGTCGCCGCGTCGCGGTCGATATCGGGGCGGACGTCGCCCTTCATGATGCCCTGCGTCAACATCCTCGCGTAGAAGTCGCGGGCGGCGACTTGTAGACGTGCCTGGGACGCCGCCTGAGGGCCTTGATGGCTATACAACGCCCGGTAGGTCACCTGTGAGAGGCGGGGGTGGGCGAACTCGTAGCGCACCGAGACGTGGAACAGCCAGCGGAGGTAAGCGAAAAACCCCATCTCCGGCTGAGGCGGCGACTGCGCTTCGATAAAGGCTTGCTTTTCGCTCAGCGCCAGCTCCAGCAGGTAGACGTAGAGATCAGCCTTGTCCTCAAAGTATTGGTAGAAGCTACCCTTGGCGATCTTGGCCTGTTTGACCAGCTGGTTGACGGAGACCTCATTGTAATCTTGGGTAGCGAATGCCTCAATAGCAACGTCCAGAATACGCTGGCGCTTTTTCGCCGGTAAATTGAAAAACGTCTCCTTGGGCATACCTGCCTCCGCTACTGAAAACGACAACCTGGTCATTGCTGCGTCAGGACTTACAGTATAAGGGCCTCAGGCAAAAGGTCAATTTAAGACGGTGCCATACCTTCGCCACTAAATTGTAAGGGTTCCCCAAACGCCTATGGAGCTTCAGGCTCCATTTCACCGGACGTGTGTTGGTATCATCTCGATAAACCGGAGCAACTCGTTCGGTCCGGGGACCGGTCACAGCTCACTTTCATGAGGACTGTTGATGAAACCAACTCACCCCCCCTCGGTCACGTCACTCCGAGTAAGCGAGCGGCGTCGTTTGCCGGGAGCGAATCAAGGAATTTCCCTTCTGCGCTGTTGCCGCCAGCCTATCACGTTGTATAATAGCCAGCGTATCATGAAGCAAAACGCTTCAGTATTAGCCTGGCAGTTTGGAAACCGTGAGGTGAAAACCCATATCATGTCAGAATCATCTGACGAAACAAACAGTAGTATTGCCGACTCGGACGGTGTGCCGTTAGCGGGGCGTAGGCTATGCCTTGTAGCCTGATACAGATGATCTGACCCGGCCTGTCCTCTTCAGGGGCCGCAGATCTATCTGTGGCCCCTTTTGCGTATCGCCTCCGGGTGTCATATATTCACCTATCCTTTTGATAAGGAGGCAGGCCATGTTTTATCTCAGCCAGATTCAAAACCGGCGCATCTGGGATGCCTTTGGGCGGCCCGTAGGACAATGCGAGGACGTCCTCGTTGGGAACGTCGAGGAGACGTATCCTTTTATCGTCGCCCTGGCCGTGACTGACGGCGAGACGGTGCCCCGTTACATCGCCGCGTCCCAAATCAGCAGCCTTTATCCCAGCATTACCCTCAACGTCCCTGTTGAAGAGATCCGCGCCTATCAGCCCCAGGGTAACGAACTCTCCCTGGTCGAGCGTGTCCTCGACCGCCAGATCGTGGACACCGACGGGCGGCGCGTGGTGCGTGTCAATGACGTGCAATTTGCCCGTGTCCAGGACGTCTATCGTCTGACCGGCGTTGACGTCGGTGGGCGCGGTCTGTTGCGCCGCCTGGGTGTGGAAGGCGCCGTGGACAAGGTGATCCGGGCTTTGGGCAAACCTTTGCCCGAAGGCGTCATTCCCTGGGAGGACGTGGCACCCTTGAGCTCCGAAGATCCACTGCGTCTGCGCATCTCCCGCGACAAAATCAGCCGTCTGCCGCCGGCGGACATCGCCGCTATCCTGAACGAGCTGGATCGTTCTACAGGCGAAGCGCTCTTCAGCGGATTGGAGAACGAAATCCTGGCCGACGCGTTGGAAGAAAGTCCCGTCGAGGCGCAGATGGCCTTGCTCCTGCGCATGGACCCGGAGCGCGCCGCCGACGTGCTGGAGGAGATGGGGCCCGACGAGGCCGCCGACCTGTTGGCCGATCTTCCGGAGGCGACCAGTGCCCGGCTGCTTGACTTGATGGAAGAAGAGGACGCCGCCGATGTCGAAACCCTGTTGGGCTACCCGGAGACCTCGGCGGGCGGCATCATGACCACCGAGTTCGCCTGGGTCCCCCCGGGGTTGAAGGCCACCGAGGCGCTGGACTACCTGCGCCGTTCACCGGAAGCTCAGGAAGATGAGAGCATGCACTATGTCTATGTGCTGGATGACGAGCGGCGGCCGCTCTACATCACCACCCTGCGGGACCTGGTGATGGCGCCGTCCGATCGTCCCATCGAGGAAATCGCCCGGCGCGTGGATGAAAAGATCGTCGTCTCTCCCTACACCCCCCAGCAGGATGTGGCCTACCTGGTCGCTAAGTACGACTTGCTGGCAGTACCGGTGGTGGACGAGGAGACAGGGGCGATGCTGGGGATCGTGACCGTCGACGACGCCATTGATGCCGTACTACCCACCGCCTGGAAGAAGCGGCTGCCCCGCTTTTCCTGAGTGCCACAGGAGGATGATCATGAAAAAACTCAAGGCATACGTCGTCAACAACGTACACCGGCTGCTCTTTTTCCTGACACTCCTGGGCCCGGGGATCATCACCGCCAGTGCCGACAACGACGCGCCGGGCATCGCGACCTACTCCATGGCAGGGTCAAAGTACGGCTACCGGTTCCTCTGGTTGCTGTTGGTGGTCACCGTAGGTGAAATCGTTATTCAGGAGACAGCGGCGCGCATGGGCGGCGTAACCGGGAAGGGTACCGCCGACCTGATCCGTGAGCGGTTTGGCGTGCGTATTACCACCTTCGCCATGCTCTGTCTGCTGCTGGCGAACACGGGCACGACCGTGGCGCAGTTCGCCGGCGTCGGGGCCGGTATGGAGCTGCTGGGTGTCAGCCGCTACGTGGCTGTGCCGCTGGCGGCGCTGCTGGTCGGCTTTGTGGTGCTGCGCGGCAGTTACGACTATGTGGAGAAGATCCTGCTGGCCCTCAGCCTCGCCTCGCTGAGCTACGTCCTCACGGCGGTGATCCTCAACCCGCCCTGGGGCCAGATCTTGCGGGAAGCGGTCACCCCCTCGTTGCAACCCGATCCCGACTACATCATGGCGGTGCTGGCGACCATCGGCACCACCATCACGCCCTGGGGCATCGTCTACATGCAGGCCTCGGTCGCCGACAAGGGCGTCACCATGCAATCCTACCGCTACACGCGCCTGGACGTCATCTTCGGCGCGGCGTGGGGCAATATAGTCTCGGCCTTCATCGTCATCTGCACGGCGGCAACGCTCTTCATCCACGGCATTGTCGTTGATTCCGCTGCAGAAGCCGCTATGGCATTGGGGCCGCTGGCGGGTGACGGCGCGCGTTATCTCTTTTCCGCCGGCCTGCTGGGGGCGTCGCTGCTGGCGGCCTCAGTGCTGCCGCTTTCTACCACCTACGCCGTCTGCGAGGCCTTTGGTTGGGAACGCGGGCTCAACCAGCGCGTCCGGGACGCGCCGGTCTTCTACGGGCTCTACATCGGCGTCATTCTCGTCAGCGTGCTGGTCGTGCTTGTGCCCGGCATCCCTCTCTTTCCCCTGATGTGGCTTTCGCAGACGCTCAACGCGCTGCTGTTACCCGTGCTGCTGGTGCTGGTGCTCATGTTGGCAAACGACGCGCGGATCATGGGGAGATGGCGGAACTCGCGTCTGCAGAACGCGCTGACCTGGGGGCTGACTGTGCTTATCACCATCGTGGCGCTGCTGTTGCTGGCCTCACTCTTCTTGCCCGACGCGCCGATAGGCCTCTGAGGGTTCAGAAGAGAGGATGGAGAAGAGCCGGGGCCGGTCCCTTCGCTTGTGCTCAGGACATGCCCTGGACCTGGACTGTGCCCGCTATGATCCTGACGCCACTCCGCCTCAAGGCTGCCTGGTTTACTGGGGGCTCTGTCCCAATGTTGCTCTTTTTCTCCCTTGCTCTCGAGCCCCCTATGAGGGATCCGTCTTGCCCAACCGTCGTTTGCCTGTATACTGAGAGAGATGAGTGATCGTGAGAGAACGCTGCAAGAGTTGACGGAGGCGATGAACCGCTTTGTGGAGGCCATGGGGTGGTACGCGCCTGACTCTCCGCTCCCGCAGACACCCCGGAACATCGCCATCTCTCTCGCTCTGGAGGCGGCTGAGGTGCTGGAACATTTTCAGTGGCAAGAGCACGCTCAGGTCGAGGCACTGGCCGAGGAGTTGGCCGACGTCGCGCTCTATCTCCTGCAGCTGGCATATCTCACAGGCATTGATCTCGAAGATGCCATTCTGAAGAAGCTGGACTTTAACTATCGGCGTTTTGGTCAGGAAGGCCAATAGGGTCCGTGTGTGCACGTTGTCGTCCCACCGGAAGCGGCGAAGGTCTCCGTATCCTCGTGGTGAGCGACCGCGTCGTCCCGCTGCTCTTCGGCCCGCAGCTGCAACACTTTGTCGGGCCGGTGGATCTGCTGCTTTCCTGCGGCGATCTACCCTACACCTATCTGGAGTTCTTGGTCACGCAGCTTTGTGTTGGCGACGCTTTCTACGTGCATGGCAACCATGATAAGCCTGAGTACTGTTCCAACCAGAAGGTGCTGAAGGCGCCCGGCGGCTGGGTGAACGTGGATCGGCGTGCGGTCAAGGCCCGCGACGCCGACGTCATCGTCGCCGGCCTGGAGGGCTCCATCCGTTACAAGCCCGGTGCGCCCTATCAATACTCCCAGGCAGAGATGTTCCTGCGAGCCCAACGGCTGATGCTGCAGTTGCTCTTCAACCGCGTCTTCTATGGACGGTATCTCGATGTGTTCATCGCCCACTCGCCACCTGCGGGCATTCATGATGAGCCCAAAAGCGCACACACAGGCTTCCGGGCCTTCTTACAGCTGATGCGGCGATTTCGCCCCCGACTGTTCCTGCATGGGCACGTGCACCGTTACGGTGGACGCGCCTGGCGCACACGCTATAAGCACACTGAGGTCGTCAACATCTATCCCTTTCGGGTGATCGACCTTTACGCAGACCGCATCGAGTTCCACCGCGTCTATCTGTAACCGCGTCGTGTAGGGACGAGAGGTCGTCTTCTTCGTCCAGAGCACTGAAAAGAGACCGCCGTCGCAACGCCCCCCTCGCTTTCCCCGAAGCCTAGGGTAGTTGAGTTTATCATTTAAATAAGGAGGAGCACTTATGGCCGATTTTCTCACGTCACAACACGAGGATTTTTCCGCCTGGTATAACGAGATCGTTCAAAAGGCTGATTTGGCCGATTACTCGCCCGTGCGCGGCTGTATGGTGATCAAGCCTTACGGTTACACGCTCTGGGAACACATCAAAGAGGCGCTGGATCGGCGTTTCAAGGCGACAGGCCATGTCAACGCTTATTTCCCGCTCTTTATCCCCATGAGCTTCCTGGAGAAGGAGGCGGATCACGTGGAGGGCTTCTCGCCGGAGCTGGCCGTCGTCACCGTGGGCGGCGGGAAGGAGCTGGAGGAGCCGTTGGTCGTGCGTCCTACCTCGGAGACCATCATCGGGCACATGTACGCCCGCTGGATCCAGTCGTACCGTGATCTGCCGGTGTTGATCAACCAGTGGGCCAACGTGGTGCGCTGGGAGATGCGCACCAAGCTCTTCCTGCGGACCACCGAGTTTCTCTGGCAGGAGGGCCATACGGCCCATGCGACCCAGGCGGAAGCTGAGGAAGAGACACGCCGGATCCTCGACCTTTATACCGACTTCGCCGTCAACGAGGCGGCGATTCCCGTCATCCCCGGGCGCAAAAGCGAGAGTGAGAAGTTCGCCGGCGCCGTCAACAGCTGGACGATCGAGGCGATGATGAGGGACGGCAAGGCGCTGCAGGCGGGCACCAGCCACTTTCTGGGGCAGAACTTCGCCCGGGCTTTCGAGATCCAGTATCTGGATGAGAATAACGAGCTGCAGTACGTCTGGACCACGTCGTGGGGTGTGAGCACGCGCATGGTGGGCGCCGTGGTCATGACCCACGGGGACGATCAAGGGCTGGTGTTACCACCGCGTCTGGCGCCCATTCAAGTCGTCATCGTGCCCATCTGGCGCAAGCGCAAGGAGCGCGAAGAGGTGTTGTCGGTGGCGAGGGAGATCCGCGACCGTCTGGCAGGCCGGGTGCGCGTGGAGCTGGATGAGCGCGAGGGAATCTCGGCCGGCTGGAAGTTCAACGACTGGGAGATGCGCGGCGTCCCCCTGCGCCTGGAGGTCGGGCCGCGCGATATCGCCAATCAACAGGTGATGACCGCCCGGCGCGACAACCCCGGACACGCCGGAAAAGCTCCCCTCCCCATGGCGGACCTGGAGACGGTGGTGCCGGTGCTGTTGGACGAGATCCAGCAGAGCATCTACCAGAAGGCCCTGGACTTCCGTGAGAGCCACACGTGGGAGGTGGAGGATTACGATGCCTTTCGCGAAGCGGTCGCCAAAGGCTTTGCCCGCGCCTGGTGGTGCGGAGACGAGACCTGCGAGGCTGAGATCAAGGACGAGACCAAGGCCACCGTTCGTTGCCTGCCGCTGGATCAGCCCGGCGGCGAGGGACGCTGCGTGCATTGTGGTGAGCCGGCGGACGAGATCGCCGTTTTCGGACGGGCGTACTGACGTCTCCACCACCGGGGTGTACAGCAGGAGCGGCGCTCAGACCTCCGATTTCTCTCAGAAGTCGGAGGTCTTTCCGTCGGCTGATCCCTTTGGCGCTTCGGATGGCGCGAAATCGTGATGGGCGGTGCCTTCTCACGGTAGAGGGGCAGGAAGCGCTCCCGTCCCTCGGCCAGACGTCGCAGGTTGGGCCGCAACGCCCAGAGGGTGAGCAACATGGTGGGCAAGCCGAACCCCACGGCGTTCGCGAGGTCCCCCCGCAAAGCGAAAAGTGTTGGCAGTAACAACGCCACCACCGTCGAGGCGACGGAGGCGTGCCCTACCAGCAACCCCGCGCTAACGCCCACAACCACCAGCAGCGGCAACCCCGCTGTCCACAGCGTTGCCGCGATGCCCACGCTGATCATCGTGCCCGCGCCGCCAGTGAACCGCAGAAAGAGCGAGTAGTTGTGTCCCACGACGCCCCACATGCCGGTCAGGGCCGTGCCCCACGGCCCCAAGCCCAGCGCCCGGGCCACCCAGATGCCCGCCGCGCCCTTCAATGCGTCGCAGAGTGCCGTGAGCAGCGCTGGCCAGAATCCCGCGTTGCGCCAGACGTTGGTGCCACCCGTGCGCCCGCTGCCGTGTTGTCGCACGTCGATGCGCTTCGCCAGCCAGCTCCAGAGGAGGCCGGGGGGCAGGGAGCCTAACAGGTAAGCCGTGCCCCACGCCAGGAAATAAGGGTAGAGCTCACGCATGGCGCCCTCCGCAGACCGGGCACGTGGGATCTCGCTCCACCCGAATCAGATCAAAGGTCTGTAGCATTCCGTCCCAGAGCAGAAGCCGGTCGCACAATGGCTCCCCCACGTCGAGCAGTACCTTGACCGCTTCTACGGCCTGCAGCGCGCCGATGACCCCCGGGGTAGCCCCCAGCACGCCCAGCTCCGCCGGCGTCGGATAGGTGCCCGGTTCCGGCGTGGTGGGAAAGATACATCGGCGGCAGGCGTGCCCCGGCAGCGTCACACTCATCTGTCCCTCGAAGCGCTGCACCGCGCCCCAGACCAGGGGAATCTCCGCCTCCACACAGAGCGCGTTGACCAGGTCTTTGGTCTCCAGGTTGTCGCTGGCCTCGACCACCAGGTCGTATTGCCGAATCAACGCCGGACCGGTATCTGGACGTACGCGCTGCTCGTGGGGCGTTACCTCAACCTCCGGGTTGAGTCGTCGAAGCCGCGCGGCGGCCCGCTGAGCTTTGCTCTGTCCCACATCCTCCACCGTGTAGAGAATCTGCCGGTTCAGGTTCGAAAGGGAGACTACGTCGTCGTCGGCGATGCCCAGTTGGCCCACCCCCATCGCCGCCAGGTAGTAGAGTACCGGAGAACCCAATCCGCCCGCGCCGACAACCAACACCCGTGCCTCTCTCAGGTGCTCCTGACCCGCTTCGCCGATTGAGGGGATGATCACGTGTCGGTCATAGCGTGCTTCTGCCATCCTCACCTCCTGGGAACCGTCTGCTTCTCTTCCGCTTGGATCGTGCCGCCCAGCGCCGCTTCTCGGATAAGGCGGCGCTCTTTTCTTGGCGCCTGCCTTTATTCTATCATCCCGAAGACATCGGACAAGTATGACTCTGTTGTTTAGAGATCCGTCGGTTTGACAACACGCCAGCGTCAGCCGGCGTGCTTTCCGTCAAGTCTTTCGCTCGGCGTAAGCGATGCAGCGTCAGCGGAGTTGCGTTTGGGAAAGTATGTCATCATCTATCCTGGGAGGGCTTGACCAATCTGGGGCGGTTCAGAGATAGAGCCCTAGCAAATAGGGTCCCCGGACCGGCCTGAGCTTTTCCCAATCATTGGTCCTACACTTCCCATCCTGAGGGCTTGACTTTTTAGTACATATGTTCTATAATCGGATTAGAACAAAGGTTCTATTCCCGGCGGGATCAATGTGCCTCTCTTTCCCCAGAGGGGAGAGAATACAGCGATCTCGCGCCAACCATCTGAGATGCCTTCTCCATATCTTGGGAAGCCCCAAGATATGCCCCGCGATCCAGGGGAAGGGTAAGCGTCTGGGGGGCTCGCCCCCGAACCGGTGTTGAAAGATACATCCTGAACAATACTTGGAGGTAAAGGTTATGCCACAGCCGTTACGCGCGTATCTAGAGGCCCAGGCGGACCGCGTAGAGATGGTGCTTTCCGCTCATAAGGCGCCCGGGCGCGTTTCGGGTGGAACGGTCGGCCCCCGGCTCATCCGGTTCATCCTCCACCCTGCTCCCCACATCCGCTATGCCAAGATCCGCCGTCTGGCCGACGACCTGGCGCTGGCGTTGCGGGTCCCCTCGCTGCGCATCGCGCGCGGGCAGGAGGGCGTTGTCCTGGAGTTCGACAACCCCAACCCTCGCCCGGTCTCTCTGCTGGAGATGTTGCCCCAGGTGCTCAAAGACGAGCACGGCAACCCCGATCCGCTTCCTCCTACCACGGCACTGTTGGGGTTGACAGACGAGGGCGTGCCGCTGTTGGCGCGGCTGGCTTCCCCTCAGGTGGCCCACGTCCTGATCGCCGGCACCACGGGTTCAGGGAAGAGCGTGTTGTTGCGGACCATGGCTCTTTCTCTCATTCTGACCCACACGCCGGAGACCTTGCGTATGATCTGCCTGGACCCCAAAGCGCGGACCTTTCCATCGCTGCAAGGCGCGCCGCACCTGCTGCGTCCGCCGGTGAGCGAGATGCCGGAGGTGTTGGAGGTCCTGCGTTCGTTGCTGCGGGCCATGGAAGTGCGGGACCGGCATGGAGAGCACACGCCCTACGTGGTTCTGGTGGTAGACGAGTTGGCCGATCTGATCTTTTCGGGCGGTGACGAGGTCACAGAAGCGCTCACACGGCTGGTCCAACGAGGACGGGAAGCCGGTATCCACGTCGTTGCCGCGACGCAACGCCCTTCCTCGGCGATCATGACAGGCCTGATGCGGGCCAACTTCCCCTTACGTCTGGTCGGCAAAGTTGTCTCCGCCAACGACGCCCGCGTGGCGGCCGGACGCGGGGGCACGGAGGCGCATCTGCTGAGCGGGAAGGGAGATTTTCTGGCTGTGGGGGGTGGTGAAAGCGAGCCTCTGCGTTTCCAGGTTGCCTACGTGAGCGCGGAAGAGGCGCGCACCGCACTGGTGGACCACCTGCGCAGCTCCTCCCAGGCCACCGTAGAGCCTCAGGTGATGGTTGATGCCAAACCGAGGCAGAGATGAGGAGTAAACTCGTAAACATCACACGTGAGTAAGAAGGAGCAAAAGCATGGAAGAAGAACGTCCCTCTCTGGGCAAGCGCATTCGACACTTCTTCACCCTGGTGGGCGCGATTTTCGCCCTCACGGTGGGGGTTATGGTGGCGCAGCGTCTGAGCGCCGATGCCATCGCTTTGTTGATCGGCCTGACGGCAGGGGTCGCCGTGATGATCCCGCTACTGGCGCTGCTTGTCTTCATCTGGCGACGCCAGGAAAGCCGTTACGAAGAGGGAAATCGACGCGGGCAGGCCAGCCAACAGCCGCAGATCATCGTCGTCTCACCGCCGCTGCTGCCGGGCTACGGCCAACAGCCTCCGGCGCTGGGCGACCACCGGGAGGAGGCGCACGTCCATTGGTCGATGGCGCCCGCGGAACGCCATTTCACCATCGTAGGAGGTGAAGGATGAGTCTATTGGGGATCAAACTGCGATCGGAGAAGGCCGAGCCCATTGCCCTGCTCGCCAAGCGGCACAACTACTTCCCTCGGCGGTTTCTGTGGCGCGGCAAGGAGTATCGCGTGCACGCCGTTGAACGGGCCTGGACGGAGACCCGGCGGGGGGGCAAAGAGGCGCGGCACTACTTCCGCGTCCGCTGTGCCGCAGGGACCGTGGATCTCTTCCAGGACCTGCGGCTGAACGCCTGGTATCTGAATCCCAAGGGCGTATCATGAAAGTGGGTCTGTTGTGGTACGAGGCCGGGAAACGGACGCTCTCCGATAAGGTGACCCGCGCGGCCCAACGCTATCGGGAGCGCTTCGGTGAGCCGCCGAACGTCTGCTACGTCCATCCTCAGACGCTGCCCCAGGGCGCCTGCGAAGTGGAGGGGATTCGAGTCCTGCCCTCTCCCCAGATCCTGCCGCATCACTACTGGGTAGGACGGGAGACAGGGGAAAAAGAGAAGGCCCGCTGAGGTTACAGCTCTGTCAGCTGCGCGACGAGCAGATCCAGGGCGGCCTCGGGCGTAAGCCGTCCTGTCTTGATGAGCAGATCGTTCTCTGTGAGAATCTCGTAGGCCCGCTTCAGTTGCTCGTGGGTGAAGAACGTCGCCTGGCTGCGGGTCTTCTTCGCTACGAAAGGATGCAGGCTCAAGCGTTTGGCAATTTCCTCTTCTGTCGCAGCGCGTTCCGACAACCAACGCACCTGGATCAGCAGGCGATATTGACGCGCGATCATGCCGAAGATGCCCAAGGGGTGCTCGCCCACGTCGAGCAGGCGGTGCAGATGGTGCGCCGCTGTGCGCGGCTCCCGCTTGCCCAGGGCGTCCACCAGGGCGAAGATAACGTCGGCGCTTTGGACGTAGGGCACCAGCCGCCGCACGTCCTTAACGCTGATTTGACCTTCTCCCCCGTGGTAAAGCAGCAGCTTTTGAATCTCCTGATCCAGCTGGCGCAGGCGCGCTCCGAAGTTGTGTACCAACAACCCCACGGCCGCCGGCTCGATCTGTCCCCCGTACCGCGCCACCCGCTTCTGCACCCAGTGGGGCAGATCGCGACGGACATCGGGAAGGCCGAAATAGCGCACCTCGGCGCCCTCCTGCTTCGCCAGTTTTAAAACCGGGTGGCGCGCCGGCAACTTCTCGTTCTCCAAAAAGACCAACAGCGTTGAGGAAGGCACCTTCGGCAGATAAGCCACGAGATCTTTCAGCCAGCGCTCCCCGGCGCGTTTCAGCGTCTGTTTGACGATGACCACGCGCCGCCCACCGAGAAAGGGCAACGTATCACAGGCGTGTTGCAGCGCCTCAAGCGCAACGGGCGGACTGAGCCGCTCCGTGTTGAGATCGGCGAACTCATCCCTGGCTTCCCCTTCGAGCAACGAAGCCAGCGCCTCTTCCTGTTCCAGCATGTTCTCGCCGTGAAAGAGATAGAAGGGACTCACGGATGTCGTACCTGCACTTCGATGCGTTGCATGCCGGCCTGGTAGCGGGTCAGAAGGGAAGCGATTTCCACCCCCTTGAGATTGGCGTCCACGGTGAGGCGCGCTTGCAACCAGCCACCCAGGGGACGGGCCAGCGTGAGCACCAGGGCGTTGACCAACACCAGCTGCAACAGGCGCTCCAGACGCTCCCCCCATTTCTCCCTTGGCGAACGCAGGGCGAAGGCTGTCACAGCGGTCGTGAGCGTAGCGGCGGTGACGAGGTTCGTGCCGCAGTTAGGATGGATAGCCAGCGCGGTTTGTCCGCGCTTCAACCGCCTCAACGCTTCCTTGACCATCGGATAGACCTCTTCGGCGGTAAGATCGGTGAAGAGCACAAAGCCCCGGAGACCGGAGAGGCCCATAATTTGAGCGCCCGCGTGTTTACGGCTCAACAGCGTGATGGTCGCATGCTCCAGAGCGTGATTGCGACGGATCCGATGCAGTAACTTCGCCAACATACTTTCCTCCTTATTCCGGCGGCGATGCAAAGTCCGGTTTTGGCTGCCTCGAAAAAGTGTCCGGCCCCAAAACCAGGGGGGCTTTTCGGGCGGCCCCGGTAAAGCCCTATTCGGGCATCTTGTTGGGCTGAACGAGCGGCTTTGCGATGACGATCAGGCGATAGCGGGTGCTCGCGTAAGGGTGACAGGTGACCAGGGTGAGGCGTTCGTCCCGCGTCGGTTGGATGTAACGGGCGTTCTCAAGGCGTACCTCCAGAGGTTGCCCTGCTTCCTCGACGATGTAGACGTTTTCCACCCGGTAAACGTACGTCTGACCATCGGCCCCTTTCACTTCGATGTGGTCTTTGGGCTCAAGGCGATAGAGATCCCGAAAAACTTCACCCCGCGTGGTGTTATGCCCGTTGAGCACCGTATTCCCCCCCGCTCCCAGAGGTGCCGAGGTATTATGCCAACCCACGGCTTTCCAATCGGGCACCAACCACTGCGCCTGAGCTCCGTCTTTACCCTCCACCACTTCCCAACCGATGGGTACCACCGGCGCCTCCAGGTCAATGGACGAGATGTACAGCTCCTGCGGCGGCGTCCCGCTGGGCGTCGGCGTGGAGCGCGGCACAGGCGCCGTGCCGACCGTTGGCGTGACAGTCACCCTTGGTCGGAGGGTAACCGTGGGCGTCGCCGGAGGCAGTTCCTCGGCGAGGGCTGCCTTCAGCAACCCCGGATCCTCCTTCTCATCTTCCAGCGGAAGTAACAGCTCCGGACGGGGCCTGTTTTCAGCTTGCGTCAACTCCGGGTCAAGGGGCGGGGCCGTGGCCAGCTCCTGGGTGCGCATCAGCGTCATAAAATAGGGTTCGAAGGTCGGGTAGTGCAGGGCAATCCCCAGGATGAGCAACGTCACTCCGCTCCAGATCAAGACGATGGTGATCTTCAACTGTCGGGTTGTCATCGGTGGCTCCTGAACGGGGATATTATACCCCATCCTTGACGGGGATTCAACCGCAAGCAGGCACAGGGGATGGGACAAATGAGTGGGGCGGTCTCCGCTGTAGCTCGATGTCTGGAGCGGTCACAGCTTGCCAAGATCCCACCCCCGGCATGAGTGGGATCTACTCGGCTAAGGGAGTCGAAGGAGTGCCGGCGCCAGGTGCAACCGCAGCGCCCAGGCGAAGAGGGCCGGGTCTGGCGCTTGGATCAGGACTCGAGATCCCCGTAGACCTTCGGCTTGAGCACGCCGACGAAGGGCACGTTGCGGTATTGCTCCGCGTAATCCAGGCCGTAGCCCATGACGAACTCATTGGGCACTTCGAAGCCGACGAAATCCACGGGCACCTCGATCTCACGTCGGCTGGGTTTGTTGAGCAGGGAGGCGACACGCAGACTCGCCGGATGCCGCGTTCGCAGGTTGCGAAGGATGTAGTGCAGCGTGCGGCCCGTGTCCACGATATCCTCGACGATGACCACGTGGCGCCCCTCGATGCTGGTGGAGAGGTCGAGCAGGATGCGGACGACGCCGCTGCTCTTGGTCGAAGCCCCGTAGCTGGAGATCTCCATGAAATCGACCTCGTGGCGGAAATCCAGGTGGCGCACCAGGTCCGCCAGGAACATGAAAGCGCCCTTGAGGATGCAGATGAGAAGAGGTAGATCTTCGTCGCTGTAGACGGCGTTCATCTCCTCCGCCAACGTCTTGATCCGCGCCTCCAGCTCTTTCTGAGAGATCAGAACTTTTTCAATATCATCATACATCGACATGCGGTCCTCCTCACAGTTGCCGGTCTGTCATCAGAGGCGCAGCCTTTGCGCTTGCCCCCCCTCGCCCAGGGGAGCGCCATCCGACGTCATGCCGTGAAGAACACAAAACACAAGGACGCCTGGAGCGACATCGTAAGGATGCGCGATCCTTTTTAAGAAACAGCCGTTAGCTCTGATAGATGCGCGGCTTTAGCGCTGCAATGTAAGGCAGAGTGCGAAACCGATCTGCGAAGTCGAGGCCGTAGCCCACGACCCAGACGTCGGGAATATTGAAGCCCAGATAGTCGATCTCCACCTCTACCTGGCGGCGTTCCGGCTTGCTCAGCAGCACACAGCTCCGCAGGGAGGCGGGACTGCGCGCCCTAAAGAGCCGCTGAAGATAGTCCAGCGTGTAACCGGTGTCGACGATATCCTCCACAATGAGGACGTGCCGCCCGGCCATGTCCGCGCGAGTATCCATAATCAGCCGCACTGCGCCCGTTGCCATGGCCTTGTCTTGATAGCTGGAAAGGGCGATAAAATCCACGCGATGGGGCACGGTCAGGCGGCGCGTCAGGTCGGCCATGAAGATAAAGGCGCCTTTCAAGACCCCGACCAGGATGAAGTCCTCGTTGCGGATGCCGGCATAGTCCGCGCTGATCTGCTCGGCCAGCGCCTGGGTTCGATCTTGAATCGTCTTCTCTTCCAACAACACCCGTTCGACAGAGTCGGGAATGGGGAATCCCATCTCAACAACCTCCTTGAGATAACCCGTGACGTCGCGCTTAGCCGTCCGGTCGGCGGCGGGGAACGATGTGACAGCCTCGACAGCGTGCCTCATAGACCTCATCGGCGCCGACGAGCACTACCGGATCATCGTAGTAGGCCGGTTCACCGTCGATAAGCCGTTGCGTGTGACTGGCAGGCCCGCCGCAGACGACGCAGATCGCCTGCAGTTTACTCACTTGCTCCGCCAGTGCGAGGAGGTGTGGCATAGGGCCAAAGGGCTCGCCCCGGAAATCCATATCGAGTCCCGCACAGATGATCCGTTTACCCTGATCGGCCAGTTCGTCGCACAACGCCACGATGCCCTCGTCAAAGAACTGTACCTCGTCAATGGCAATGAGATCCGCGTCGGGATCCAGCCGGGCGCGGAGTTCGGCGCTGTTCTCCACGGGAATAGCTGCCGCCCGCAGGCCGTTGTGGGAGGCGATGGCAGTCTGACTATATCGACAGTCGATGGCATGCTTGAAGACCTGAATGTGTTGGCGGGCGATTTGGGCGCGGCGCAGTCGGCGAAGCAGCTCTTCGGTCTTGCCGCTGAACATGCTGCCGCAGATCACCTCGATCCACCCCCCACTGGGTTCACCGTACATAGCACATGCTCCTGAATTGGGGGCCCAAGGTTGACAGCACTGAAATAGCCAGCAGAAATCGGATTTTTCTACGACTTGATACTATATGTGGGTTTCTCATGACCAAAATCACCAGATGTAGAGTATAGTCACCTAAAAATCGATTTCTTGGACCTTTTTTCAGGTGAGTCAAGGTTGACAGCACTGAAATAGCCAGCAGAAATTGGATTTCTCTAAAACTCGCCCCTACATGTGGGAGAATTCGCGGTCAAAATCACCAGAAACCTCACCCTTCGCCGGGCTCAGGGTTCGGGATGACAAGGGGATACCCAACTACTAACTAGAAATCCGATTTTCCCCTTTAGGAGGGTCAAAGAGGAGGATGGGCGAGTGTGCATCTTGAGCGGGGGCAAACAAAAAGCGAGACAGGCTTTCGTTCCCTGCCTCGCCTTTGAGTTACGCGGCCTCCGGCTGGGCTTCGACGACTTCCTCTTCCCCCGGTTTGTCGCCAGGGAGCACGTAGTCCCGCGCGCGGAGAGTTTTCTTGAGGTCGGCGAGGGCTTTCAGGCCAAAGCCCCGAATGTCCAGCAGGCTCTCGTCGCCGCCCTCTGCCAGCCGCTCCAGAACGTCGCCCACTTTCTCGATGCCCGCTTCCAGGAGCAGGTTCTCGACACGGGTCTTGAGGTTCAGCTCGCTGATGGGAACCTCTGGAGATGTACGCGCCTTCGCCTGGCGCTCGATCTGCTCTTGGATCTCCTCCCGGGCCTTCAAGCGACGCAAGAAGCGATCTACCTGTCCTTCGGTATCCACGATGCGCTGCTCGCCGGTGTAAAAGGGGTGGCAGTTGGAGCAAACGTCGATGCGAATCTCTGGCACCGTCGCCCCGACGGTCCAGCTGTTGCCACAGGCACAGATGACTTTAGCGTTTGGATACCACTCC
The DNA here is from genome assembly GCA_049975525.1 of Anaerolineae bacterium. Lineage (GTDB taxonomy): Bacteria > Chloroflexota > Anaerolineae > B4-G1 > SLSP01 > G713. The sequence continues at coordinate 923 of JBNGCW010000020.1, read as the reverse complement.
GGGTGAATGTCGGGTTTCATACCTGCACTCCTTCGCTTTCTTTCACGTTCACGCGCTTGCGCCCATGGCGAATATCGTATTCCACGATCCCGTCGCTGAGGGCGAAGAGCGTAAAATCCTTCCCCATGCCGACGTTTTCGCCCGGTCGAATGCGCATCCCCACCTGTCGAACCAGGATATGACCCGCACGCACGCGCTCGCCCGCGTACTTCTTGACCCCCCGGCTTTTGGCGTTGCTGTCTCGACCGTTGGAGCCTGACGTCTTTTTGCGTGCCATCTTATGCCTCCGTTCCCTTCACGATCTCGTCGACCCGCAACCGCATGTAGGTCTGCCGATGCCCACGACGGCGACGATAGCGCTTCCTGGGATGGTGCTTGAAGATGCGGATCTTGGGTCCGCGAAACTCTTCTACGATGGTCGCCCGGACCTTGGCGCCAGGCACAGTGGGTTGTCCTACCAGTACTTCGTCCCCGTCGGAGATAAGGTAAACCTCGGCGATCTCGATCTGCGACCCTACCTCCTGATCGGGCAGTCGCTCCACGATGAGATTGCCGTCGACTTCTGCTTTATACTGATGTGCGCCTGATTTTATGACTGCGTACACTGCTTCCTCCCCCGAACTACACAATAAGAAACCGAACCCTGACGGTCCGGCTGGGAGGCATTATAGCCGATGCCGAAAATTTGTCAACGTAGTGAGGAGAGATGGGCAAACGAAGCAGTTCCAGAGTGGCTTAAAGGTCATAGGCGGCCTCCCGGCATGTTTCCTTCCCGCATCAACCCGGCTTTGTTTGCCTTGCTCTCGTCTGCGCAGGTTCTACGGTACAGAGGGCGTTTTCACCGGCGGCTCCACTTCGAAATTCAGAGATTGGCTGCCCTGAAAAAAGGGTCAGCCAAAGAAAAATATGGGGTATATGTTGTG